>PHEE01000025.1 GCA_002842855.1 Alphaproteobacteria bacterium HGW-Alphaproteobacteria-4
CGTGGGCTACACCGCGCCCGAGCTGTCGATCCTGGCCTATGGCGCCAGCGACGCCGAGTTGCGAAGCCTCGATGGCACCCGCATGGTGCTGCGCGGCATTGATCCGATGATGATCGAACTGGGCGATTTCCTGTTCTCATAGTGGCGATGGAAGCGCGGCAGGCAGGTCATGCCCGCACCGGGCCGCGAGGGCGCGGTTGTTCCTTCCATAGCCCTGAATCCTGGTCAGGTTGAAGGTTCTCGGCGAACTCGCATCAGTTCCGTCAGCGGCTAGCCAATCAGCGCGGCGATCCGCGCAACCATCCGCCGCACCAGCCCCGCATCGCCGCGCGTCTCGACGTTGAGGCGCAAGAGCGGTTCGGTGTTGGAGGCACGCAGGTTGAAACGCCAGTCGGGGAAGGCGAGGCTGAGGCCGTCGGTCTCGTCGCGATCGCTGGCGGCGGCTGCAAAGGCTACCTCGACGCGGGCGACGGCGGCGGCAACATCGGCCACGCGAAAGTTGATCTCGCCCGACGAGGGGAAGGCGGCGCGGCGTTCGGCAAGGATTTCGGCCAGCGGAAGGCCGCGGCGGCTGATCAGTTCGGCCACCAGCAGCCAAGGGATCATGCCGCTGTCGCAGCACATGAAATCGCGAAAATAGTGGTGTGCCGACATCTCGCCGCCGTAAACCGCGCCGGTATCGCGCAGCGCCTGCTTGAGAAAGGCGTGCCCGGTGCGTGAGGCAATGGCCCGCCCGCCCGCCCGCGCCACCACATCGGCCGTGTTCCAAATCACCCGCGGGTCGTGCACGATCTTCGCGCCGGGCTCCTTGGCAAGGAACGCTTCGGACAGAAGACCAACCACATATTCGCCGGGGATGAAGGCGCCGGTGTGATCGAACAGAAAGCAGCGGTCGAAATCGCCATCCCAGGCCACGCCGAAGTCGGCACCCGCCGCCACCACGGCCCGCGCGGTAACCGGTTGGTTCTCGGGCAAGAGAGGGTTCGGGATGCCGTTGGGAAAGCGGCCGTCGGGTTCATGATGCAGCCGCTCGAACACCAGCGGCGAGCCCTTGGCGGCAAGTTCTTCGGCCAGCGCATCAAAGGTCGGCCCCGCCGCGCCATTGCCGGCATTGACGAGAATCCGGAGCGGCTTCAGCGCCGCGAGATCGACAAAGGAAAGCACCCTCTCCACATAGGCGGCCCGCGTGTTCCCGGCCGGGGTGATCCGCCCCCCCGCCCGCGCAGGTGCAAACGCCCCGTTTTCCGCCAGCGCCCGGATCGCGGCCAGGCCGCTCTCGGCGCCGATCGGGGCCGAACCCGCCCGCACCATCTTCATGCCGTTCCATTCCATCGGGTTGTGCGAGGCGGTCACGGTGATGCCGCCGTCTGCACCCAGATGCGAGGTGGCAAAATACATCTCTTCGGTGCCCGAAAGCCCTAGGTCGAGCACCTCGACCCCGGCTTCCATCAGCCCCTCGGCCGCCGCCGCTGCAAGTATTTCCGACGAGGCGCGGCAGTCGCGCCCCAGCACCACCCGCCGCGCCCCGAGCACCTCGGCAAAGGCTCGCCCGATGCGCCGGGCGATGCCCTCGTTCAGTTCGGGGCCAAGGCGGCCGCGAATGTCATAGGCCTTGAAACAGGTGAGCGCTTGCGGCTTAGCTACGGGCATAGACATCCTCATAGCGGATGATGTCGTCTTCGCCGAGGTAGCTGCCGGTCTGCACCTCGATCAGCACCATCGGCAGCTTGCCGGGGTTTTCCATGCGGTGCACAGCGCCGAGCGGGATGTAGACCGACTGGTTCTCGGTGATCAGCCGCTCTTCGCCATCAATGGTGACGCGCGCGGTGCCCTGCACCACGATCCAGTGTTCCGATCGGTGGTGGTGGCTTTGCAGACTGAGCGCCGCGCCCGGTTTGACCACGATCCGCTTGACCTGAAAGCGTTCGCCCATGGCGAGGCTTTCGAACCAGCCCCAAGGGCGGTGGTCGGTCGGAAACGCCGTCGCCTGCCGCGCGCCGCGCGCGCGCAAGCTCGCCACTGCTTCTTTCACGCGCTGGCTGTCGGCACGGTTTGCAACCAGCACCGCATCGGGCATTGCCACCGCGATGATGTCATGTAGGCCGAGGCCGACCAGTTCCACGCCTTCGGCCTCGGAGCGCAGCAGGCTGCCGGTGCAGCCGATTGCGGTGGCATGATCCGAGGTCACGTTGCCCGCGCCATCAGGGCCGGTTTCCTGCCAGACCGCATCCCAGCCGCCAAGGTCCGACCAGCCCGCGCCATAGGGCATCACCACAAGGTTTGCAGCCTTTTCCATGATCGCATAATCGATCGAGATGTCGTGTACCCGGGCCCAGGGTTCGGGCGCAAGACGGGTGAAGCCGAGGTCGGACTTTGCCGCGACCACGGATTCGGTCACATCTTGCAGCGGTTCGGGGCAATGCGCGCGGAAAGCCGCAAGAAGCGTGGCGGCGGTGAAGAGGAATATGCCCGCGTTCCACAGGTAATTGCCCGCCTCAAGCATCACCGCGGCACGCGCGGCATCGGGCTTTTCAACGAACCGTGCCAGCGGCTGCGGCACCGCCGACGCAGCATCGGCCCCGGGCGCGAGTTCAAGCCAGCCATAGCCAGTTTCGGCGCGCGTGGGCGTGATCCCGAAGGTCACCAGATCGCCCGCACGGGCGCGCGGCACCGCCGCCGCCACCGCCGCCCGGAACGCCTGCGCATTGGCGATGACGTGGTCGGACGGCGCCACCAGCATCAGCGCCTCGGGGTCGTGCTCCGCCAGCCACAGCGCCGCCGCCAACACCGCGGGCGCGGTATTGCGCCCTTCGGGTTCGATCAGCACCGCCGCCGGGGCCACCTCGACTGCAGCAAGCTGCTCGGTCACGATGAAACGGAAGGCATCGCCCGTAACCACCACCGGCGCCGCAAACCCGTTGCCTGAAGTCCGCCGCGCCGACGCCTGAAACAGGCTCTGATCGCCGATCAGCCGCGAAAACTGCTTGGGGTAGCTTTGCCGCGACAACGGCCAAAGGCGCGTGCCCGCGCCGCCACAGAGGATCACGGGGTGGATCAGAGTCGAGGAATGCATGCGGACCCCTAATTTTGAAACCTGGCCGCAATGTGCGCCATTCCGGCGCACGGCGTGGGCCCATGCCTGACGCAGGCGGGCGCAGTTTTCAAGTCGCCAGGCACTTCCTACCGCAACGCTTATTGAAACGGTTGCTGCGGTGGCACATGCAAGCCACGCGGCGCAAGCGCGCAGAACTTGAGTTGGTCCGACACCGGTTTCGCTTTCTCGGCCTAGTCTTCTCGGAATGCGCGGGCAAAATAGTCGGTGAAGGGCTTGGCAAGATAGGCCATCGGGGTGTGCGCCTCGGTGCGCAAGAAAGCTTCAACCGGCATGCCTGGCAGGAGGGCCAGGCCGCCCTGCGCGCCGCTCTGACCCGGGTCGAGCACGATTTCGGCGCGGTAATATGTGGCCTGGGTGCGGCTGTCGGTCAGCGCGTCGGCCGAAATCACGGTGACATGGCCGTTCAGTTTGGGCGTGGTGCGCGCCGAAAACGTCGGGAACACCAGTGTTGCGGCTTGCCC
This sequence comes from Alphaproteobacteria bacterium HGW-Alphaproteobacteria-4, assembly GCA_002842855.1. Classification (GTDB taxonomy): domain Bacteria; phylum Pseudomonadota; class Alphaproteobacteria; order Rhodobacterales; family Rhodobacteraceae; genus UBA6213. The sequence continues at coordinate 3,577 of PHEE01000025.1, forward strand.
CACGCGCACCTGATCGATGTGGATCGGTGAGACCTGCACCGCGATTACCAGCGGGCGGTCTTGCGGGATCAGGTAGAGCACCGGGTCAGCGGCGCGCAACACGGCGCGTGGTGTGGTGACCTGCAACCCGAGCACGATGCCCGATACCGGTGCGACGATGTCGAGCCGCAAGATTCGCTCTGCCAGCGCACGGCGGCGCTCGGCCAGTTCCAGCTCGCGGTAGCCAATGTCGCGCAATTGGGCGTTGGCCTCTTCGCGCCGCGCCGCAGCAAGGCGCAGCGCCTCAATCTCGATCTCGGTGCTGCGGCTGACCGCCTGCGCGCGACTGGCGGCAAGCCCGCCGACCTCGCCCTGCAGCCGCGCCGTCTCGCGCGCCAGCGCAAGCACCCGGCTGGCCTGCGCCAGCCCCTTGTCGAGCAGATCCTGCTGGCTGGCGCGCTCCTGTTCGATCAGCTCCAGCTGCCGGGTCAGTGCAGCGCTTTGCGCGTCAATGCCGTCGATCTGGCTGGCGATCTGGTCGCGTTGTTCGCCGAGCTTGTCGATCTGCTGCGCCAGCGTTTCGCGCCGCGCCGCAAAGAGCCGTCGTTGCCCCTCGACCAATTCGGCGACCTCGGTGCGCTCGGTCGCGATGCGCAGCAGGTCTGCCGGAAAGACGATGTCGCCCGCATCATCACGCTCGGCCTCAAGCCTGCCGCGGCGGGCGAAGACCTCGAAAAGCTGGCTCTCGACGATGGCAAGCTCTGATCCGAGCGTCGCGCCGTCGAGCCGCAGCAACAGGTCGCCCGCCGCAACCCGCGCGCCTTCCGCGACATGGATCGACGCAACCACGCCGCCATCGGGGTGTTGCACGATCTGGCGGTTTTGTTCCACCTCGATCCGCCCCGATGCCACCACCGCGCCCGCGATTGTGCTGAGTGCTGCCCAGCCGCCAAAGCCGCCTGCCAGCACAGCGAGCGTCACCAGCCCGGACACGATGAAGCGGCGGGGCGAAAAAGGGTTGTGCGCGCCCATCAGGCTCATTGCACGCCCCCCGGCCCGGGGTTGGCGGTGATATCGCTGTGGTTTCTGACAGTCTCGCGCAGCACCCGGTCGCGCGGACCGAAGGCGCGGGCGATGCCTGTATCGAGCACCAAGAGAAGATCGCATTCCAGTATCGCCGAAGGCCGGTGCGCCATGATCAGCACCGCCCCGTCAGCGGCCTTCACCGCCCTGATCGCAAGGTTGAGTGCAGTTGAGCCTTCGTTGTCGAGGTTCGAATTGGGCTCGTCGAGTACCAGTAGCAGCGGGTCGCCATAAAGCGCGCGCGCCAGGCCGATGCGCTGGATCTGGCCGCCCGATAGTCGCCCGCCGAGCGCCGAAAGGCGGGTATCATAGCCCTCGGGCAGGCTCAGGATCATCTCATGTGCGGCGGCCCGGCGCGCCGCTGCCACCACCTGTGCGGCGTCAGGTGCCTCGGCCAGGCGCGCGATATTATCGGCAATCGTGCCATCGAACAGCGACACTCGCTGCGGCAGATAGCCGATGTAGCTGCCCAGCACATCGGGGTCATATTGGTCGAGTGTCGCGCCGTCGAGCCGCACCTTGCCGCCCGCTGCGGGCCAGGCACCGATCAGCGCCCGCGCCAACGTCGATTTGCCAGACCCCGAGGGGCCGATCACCCCCAGCGCCTGCCCCGGTTCCAGCCGGAACGTGACCCCGCGCAGAACCGCGCGGCTCTCGCCGGGGGGCGCCACCGTAAGCGCCTGCACATCAAGTGCGCCGCGCGGGCGCGGCAGCGCGGTGACCGGCATTGGCTCGGGTTGCGCCGTCAGCAGCGCCGCCAGCCGCCCCCAGCCTTCCTGCGCGCGCTGCACCACGGCCCATTGGGCCACAGCAACCTCGATCGGCTGCAAGGCGCGACCCAGGAGGATTGAGCCCGCAATCATCGCGCCCGCGGTCAGTTCGCCCCGTAGCACCAGCCACGCGCCTAGCCCCAGCATCGCCGATTGCAAAAACAGCCGGAACGTCTTCGAGATCACGGAAAAGATGCCGATCAGATCGGCAGAAGCAATCGTGCGGTCCAGCGCCAGCCTGCGCGCCTTTTGCCAGCGTGCGAACCCCGCCCCCGCCATGCCCAGTGCCTGCATCGCCTCGGATTCGGCCTTGAGGTTCTCGGCAAACCGCTCGGCCCAAATCACGGTCTGATTGGCGCGTTCTAGCGGCGCTCTGGTCAGATGCTGGTTCATCACCGTGACCACGATCAACAGCGCACCGCCGCCCACCGCCAGCCAGCCGAGCAGGGGGTGGAAGATGAAGATTGCAGCAATGAACAGCGCCGTCCACGGCAGGTCGAACAGCGCCATCAGCACCGGCGCGGCCAGAAACCGCTGCACCGCTTCCAGATCGCGCTGCCCCGAGGCCGCGAGCGGATCGCTGGGAAATTGTGCCAGCCGCCGCACCGAAGCGCGGAATACCCGCGCATCAAGCCGGTCCTGAAACCGCGCCCCGATCCGCGCCATAACCCGGCTTCGGACGTGATCGAGCACGCCCATGCACAAGAACAGGAAAGCGACCAGTAGAGTCAGCGCAGCCAGTGTTTCTTCCGACCCGCTGCCCAGCACCCGGTCATAAACCTGCAACATGTAAAGCGGCCCGGTCAGCATCAGCAGGTTCACGAATACGCCGAACAGAAACACCGCTGCCAACAGGCCGTTCGAACGACTGCGCGCGGCGCGCAATTCAGCCAACCCTCGGCGCCGATCTGGTTCGATCATCTCACCACACCTTCCAAACGCCTATGGTGTACGCGCCGAAGTGTTGAAATCTCGTGATCAGGCCCATTGGCTCGGCAATGGCGATGCTCGGTCAGCTCTGGGCAACAGGTTTCGCGGGCAGGGCGCCGTGCCGTCAGGGCGTCGGGTGAACTTCACCTGCAAAGGTGCTGCGGCTGCCGGTGCTTGTGAGTTGAAAGCATACCCGGGTGCGGCCCGCTGCCACCTAGCGAGGGGCTGCGGCCCGGCGCAGGCGGTCGTTGATGGCGCGACCTATGCCACGTTCGGGAATCGGGGTAACGGCAATGTGCCCGCTTGGGCCCGCCAGCGCATCGGCCTCGCGCAAGATGTGAAACAGGTTGGCGGCAGCTTCTATGAGGTCGCCAGAGGTCGAAAGCGACAGCGTGGCACTTTCGGCGGGGCCAAAGCCGATCAAGACCTCGCCGGGGTGTGGCGCGGCGGCATTCAGCCGCAAACTCGCGGCGGGCGCGTAATGCGAGGCAAGCTGACCGGGGGCAAGCGGCCGTGAGGGGTCGGGGCCGGTGGTAAGCGGCACGCCAAGGCAGACCTCGATCGCCTCGGCCGGCAACCCGCCGGGGCGCAAAAGGCGCGGCGGGGCAAGCGCCACGATGCTGCTTTCCAGCCCGACTGCGCAGGGCCCGCCATCGACCACCGCCGCGATCCGCCCTTCCAGCCCAGCCAGCACATGTGCCGCCCGCGTCGGGCTGACTTTGCCAGAGGGGTTGGCCGAAGGCGCCGCCAGCGGCCCCCCGAACGCGCGCAGCAAACCCTGCGCTACGGGGTGCGCGGGCACCCGAATTGCCACGCTGTCGTTGCCCGCTGTCACCAGCGGCGAAAGGCCTGCGCCCTCGTGCAGCGGCAATACCAGGGTCAGCGGTCCGGGCCAGAAGGCTGCGGCAAGGCGCTCGGCATCGGGCGAAAAATGCGCGAAGGCGCGGGCCGCGGCCAGATCGGGAAGGTGCACGATCAGCGGGTTGAACCGGGGCCGGCCCTTGGCCTCGAATATCCGCGCCACCGCCCGGTCATTCGTCGCGTCGCCGCCAAGGCCATAGACGGTTTCGGTAGGGAAGGCGACCAGATCGCCAGCGCGTAGCAGCGCCGCTGCCTTGGCCAGACCTGCGGCGTTTGCGGCGATCAGTCGGGTTGAACTTGCTTCGCTCATTCGTGACGCTGCGTTGGTGGTGTTTCGGGGGCGGGCTTCGGCTAACCTCGCGCAAAGCCATACGCGCCCCGGCACCCGATGCCAAGGCGCGCAAAAGGGAGGTTACGCCATGCCATACCGTTCACCCGTGGGCGAGTTCCGCTTTATTCTCGATGCGGTGGTGCCGCTGGCGCCGCTGGCCGCGACCGAGCGGTTCGCCGAGGCGACAGAAGATATGGTCGAGGCGATTCTCGATGGCGCCGGGCGGATGTGCGACGAGGTGCTGGCCCCGCTTGCGCGGGCGGGCGATCTGACCCCGGCGCGGCTTGAAAACGGCGTGGTGCGGTCGTCCCCCGGCTTCCGGGAAGGGTTTGCCGCGATTGCCGAGGGCGGTTGGGTGGCGGTAGCAGCCGCGCCCGAGCATGGCGGCATGGGCCTGCCGCAGGTGCTCAACATGGTGGTGAACGACATGATGTCGGGCGCCTGCCTGCCCTTGCAACTGAACGCTTTGCTGACGCAGGGGCAGATCGAGGCGCTCGAACACCACGCCAGCGACGAGATCAAGGCGCTTTACCTGCCCAAGTTGATTTCGGGCGAATGGTCGGGCACGATGAACCTGACCGAGCCGCAGGCGGGCACCGATGTGGGCGCGCTGCGCAGCAAGGCCGAGCCTCTGGGCGACGGCACCTATGCGATTACCGGGCAAAAGATATTCATCACCTGGGGCGACAGCGACCTTGCGTCAAACGTCTGCCATCTGGTGCTGGCGCGACTGCCCGACGGCGCGCCGGGCACCCGTGGCATCAGCCTGTTCATGGTGCCGAAGCTGCTGCCCGATGCCAGCGGCAACCCCGGCGTGGCCAATAGCCTCAAGGTCGTCAGCCTTGAGCACAAGCTTGGCCTGCACGGATCACCGACCTGCGTGATGGCCTATGACGGCGCCAAGGGCTGGCTGGTGGGCGAGCCGCACAAGGGGCTGGCGGCGATGTTCACGATGATGAACAACGCGCGCCTGGCGGTGGGGGTGCAGGGCGTGGGGGTGGCCGAGGCGGCCTACCAGAAAGCGCTGGAATATGCCCGCGAGCGCGCCCAGATGGGGCCGATCATCAACCACGCCGATGTGCGCCGCATGCTGGTGACGATGAAGGCCGAGGTCTTTGCCGCCCGCGCCATCGCGCTTTCCTGTGCCGTGGCACTTGATCTGGGGCGGGCGACGGGCGAGGCCGATTGGGCGGCGCGCGCGGCACTTCTGACCCCGATCGCCAAAGCCTATGGCACCGATGTGGGCATGTCTGTGTCGGAAACCTGCGTGCAGGTGCACGGCGGCATGGGCTACATTGAAGAAACCGGCGCCGCGCAGTTTTACCGCGATGTGCGGGTGACGGCGATTTACGAGGGCACCAACGGCATTCAGGCGATGGACCTGGTGGGCCGCAAGATGATGGACGGCGGCGAGGCCGCCTTCCGGCTTTTGCAAGAGGTCGAGGATAACGCCGAGGCGGCGCGTGCACTCTTGCCGCAGCTTGCGGGCGATGTCTGGGCGGCGGCGGAAACCCTGCGCGAGGCAACCGAAGTGCTGGTTGCGCAGGGCATGGAAGACCGTTTCGCGGGGTCTGTGCCCTATCTGCGCGCCTTCGCCCGCGTGCTGGGTGCGCATTACCATTTGCGCGCGGCGGTGGCGGCGGGCGGCAAGGGGCCGCGCACCGCGCTGGCCGCCGTCTATATTCGCCGCCTGTTGCCGCAATACGCCGCCGCCTTGGCGGAGGCTCGCGAAGGTGCCGAGGGGCTTTTCGCGCTCAGCCCCGAGGATCTGGCGCTGTGATGGATGGCGCGGGCGCCGCGGCGGTGCACCACCCCTGGACCGAGCCGCCCGCGCATGGTTCGGTGCTCGAAGTGGCGCCGGGGGTGCTCTGGCTGCGGCTGCCGCTGCCCATGGTGCTGAACCATGTCAACGCCTACGCGCTGGATGACGGCGATGGCTGGACGGTGGTTGACCCCGGCATGGATACCGCAGAGACGCGCGAAATCTGGGGTGCGTTGCTGGCGGGGCCGTTGGCGGGTAAGCCGGTGACGCGGGTGCTGGCCACCCATTACCACCCCGACCACATCGGCATGTCGGGCTGGTTTCAGGCGCGGGGCGCCGCGCTTTGGACCACCCGCACCAGTTGGCTGTTCGCGCGGATGCTGGTTCTAGATGAGCAGCCAGTGCCGGTGCCCGAAACGCTCGCCTTTTGGCACGCGTCGGGAATGGACCCTGCGCTGCTGGCGCGCCGCGCGGCCGAGCGCGCGTTCAATTTCTGCGACATGGTGCACCCTTTGCCGCTGGGCTACCGGCGCATTGCCGAAGGCGAGGTGCTGCGCGCGGGCGGGCGCAACTGGCGGGTGCGGATCGGCCACGGCCACGCGCCCGAGCATGCAACGCTTTGGAGCCTCGATGACGACCTTGTGATCGGGGGCGATCAGCTTTTGCCCTCGATCAGCGCCAACCTTGGCGTTTACGCGACCGAACCCGATGCCGACCCGGTGGGCGACTGGCTGGACTCTTGCGCGCGTCTGGCGCAGTTCGCCGAAGACAGCCACCTTGTGCTGCCGGGTCACAAGACCCCCTTCACCGGGCTGCCGCGCAGGTTGGCACAGATGGCCGAGGGCCACCACAAAGGCTTGGCGCGGTTGCAAATGTTGCTGACCGAGCCGCGCACCGCCTGCGAGTGTTTCCCCGCGCTGTTCCGGCGCAGCATTGGCGAGGCGGAATACGGGTTGGCGCTGGTCGAGACGGTAGCGCATCTGAACCACCTGCTGCAAACCGGCCGCGCAACCCGCGCGCGGCGCAGCGATGGGGTCTGGCTCTGGCGGGCTGCCGAAACGCACGCCGGGGCGTGACAGTTTGCCGCAGATTTGCTAGATCGGATGAAACAGGATCAGACTGACGAGGGAGAATGTCATGGGCGAACAAACGGCGGGCGGTATGAATATTGCGGCGCAAGAGCGCACCTTTGCCGGGTTCATTACCTTCAGCAAGCGCGCGGCCATTGCCATCGCGGTGTTTTTGGTGTTCCTCGCGCTCGTCAACGGTTGACCGACCGAACCCGGAGCCCTGCCATGCGCCGCTTGCTCATCATTCTGTTTTTGCCGCTGTTTCTGGCCGCCTGCGGCGCCGAACCCGTTTGGGCGCCAGATGATGCCGTAGCGCGAGCGGTCTATTCGAGCAAGGAATCGCCTTCGATCACGCTGTTTACGGTGATCAATGTCGAAACCGGCGCGGGCGAGCATTCGGCGCTGATCATCAACGGCACGCAGCGCGTGCTTTTTGACCCGGCGGGCAGTTGGTACCACCCCTATGTGCCCGAGCGGAACGATGTGCATTATGGGATCACCGACCAGATGTATACGTTCTACATCGATTACCACGCCCGCGTGACCTATTGGGTGCTGGAACAGACAATACCGGTGTCGCTTGAGGTCGCCGAGGCGCTGCGGGCCGAGGTTGAGGCCTATGGCGCGGTGCCAAAGGCATTTTGCTCGAATTCGGTTTCGAACGTTCTCAGCGGCCTGCCGGGCTTTGAGAGCATCAACACCACGATGTTCCCCAAAACGCTTTCGCGTGCATTCGGTAATTTGCCGGGGGTGATCAGTTCCGAGCATTACGATGGCGACCCCGATGATAACTCGGGCGTGTTGATGGTGACCCCGGCCGAGTTGCGCGCAGGCGTGGCGCCTACCCTAGGCTGAACAGCGCCAGATAGAGAACCGCCAGCCCGCCGACGATACCGGCGAGGTTGTTGCGCGTGACAATGCCGAAGCCCACGGTTGCCAGCGCGGCCAGAAACCGCGGCATGTCGAACACGCCGCCAGTGGCGGCAGGCCAGATGACAAGCGGCGCCACCAGCCCCGGAAGCACCGCAACCGGCGTATAGCGCAGGTAGCGCAGAACCCACTCGGGCAGCGGCCGGTTTCCGATCATCCCCAGAAACGAGAATCGCAACAGAAAGGTGCCGATGCCAAGGCCGATGATGACCAGCCAGATCTCGGCGCCAGAATAGCTCATAGCCGCCTCCGATGCTGCCAAAGCTCGATCTGCGCGCCGGTATACATTGCGGCAGCGGCGGCGATAAGCAGGCCCACCCCGCCGGGCAGAAACGCCAGCAGCAGCGCCAAGGTCACCGAAACAGCAGCCGCCGCCACATGTGCGACGCTGCGCAGCATTGGCGCAAGCATCGCCAGAAAGGTGATTGGCACTGCGAAGTCGAGCGCGAACTGCGGCGGAATCGCCTTGCCGACAGTGGCACCGATCAGGGTCATGGCATACCATTGCGGGCAGACTGGGGTGGAGACGCCTGCGTAATAGGCGATCTTCTCGGCCAGCGTGCGCGAAGGGCGCCTCTCATATTCCTGAATCGCCAGCGCATAGGTCTGATCGACCATGAAATAGGCGGCGAGTGCTTTTTGCCACGTCAGCGCCGCGCCAAGATGCGGTGCCAGCGAGGCTGAATACATCGCCATCCGCAGGTTTACCGCCAACGAGGTCGCCAGCACCATCACCACTGGCGCGTTGTCTACCATCAACTGCACCGCAGCGAATTGCGAGGCGCCCGCGATCACCAACACCGAAAAGCCCATCACTTCGGTGAGGTTGAACCCCGCCTCGCTGCCCGCGACGCCGAACAACAGGCCGAAAGGAATGATGACCAGCAGGAACGGCAGGCTGTGGCGAAAGCCGAGCCAGTAGGCGGCGGAAACATTGGATCGGGGCATGAGGCTTGGCTTTCGGGCGCGGATGGGCCAGTCATATTGCAACGGGTGGCGGATGCAAGCGGGGCAGGGTGCGGATTGCCGGGCTGACATTGGTAGGCGACGGTCAGGTTTTGGCCGCGCCGGCAGGGGTTTTGCGGAACGCGTTGGCTGCGGCCGAGCTTGGCGCGACCGCGGTGCTTTGCGCAAATGGTGTGCGATGAAGGTGGGCTATGCGCGCACGCTATCGCCTGCCGACCGGCGCGCGGCGGCCGAGCTTTACTGGCTCGCGTTCGGTAGCAAGTTGGCGCGTGTCGTTGGGCCGACCCCGAAGGCACTGGCATTCATCGAACGGGTGCTCGACCCCGCGCATGTGCTGGTCGCGCGCGATGCGGATGGTGCGGTGCTGGGTGTTGCCGGGTTTCGGACTGCGGACGGCGCCTTTGTGGGGGGCGAACTGGCCGATCTTTGCGCCGTTTACGGGCGCGCGGGCGGGCTGTGGCGCGCCGCCTGCCTGCGCCTGCTGGCGCGGGATGCGGCCGAAGAAGGCATCGTGGTCGATGGCCTTTCGGTGCGGGCCGGTATGCGGGGGCAGGGGATCGGAACGGCGTTGCTGGAGGCGCTTTGCGTTGAGGCGCAGGCGCGTGGGTACCGCGCAATCCGGCTTGATGTGGTCGAGGAAAATCTGCGCGCGCGCGCACTTTACGAGCGGCTCGGCTTCACCGTGCGGGCGCGGCGCGGCGGCAGGTTTACGCGCTGGCTGTTCGACTTTGGCGGTTTCTGGGTGATGGTGCGCAGGCTATAGCGCAGCGCCTCAGTCGAAGGTGCCCGTCACGCGGCCAAGCAGCATGAAGGCCCGCGCGGTGCGGGTTTCTGCAAGCTCGGCCACCTCGGCGTCGGATGCGTTTTTGGCAAATTCGGTAAAGGTCTTGTCGAACTGTCGAAGAAAATGGTGCGCAGCGTCGCGGAAGATGGTGTCGCCCCGCATGCGCCCGGCGGTCAACGCCAGACTGGTGCGGTCACGCACGCCGCCAAGGCCCGCCATCTCCCGCCCGCGCTCGCCGTTGGCAAAACGCCGCCAAAGCTCGGGCCGGGTGCGGTCGGGCCTGAGGTCGTCCATAAAGATGCCATCTTGCGACAACAGCGTGAGGACGTCTTGCGCGGCGCGGATCAGTTTGGCCATGCCGCGCTCTTCCAAGGCCCGGCGAAGCGCGCGAAACCCCTCGGCATCTTCGCTGCTGTCTGGGAAATTGAGCGCCCGGATGAAATCGGCAACCGAAACCGGCGCCGCGAGCTGTTCTGCCGGGGTGCCAAGCGCCAGTGTCGGCTCATCCTCGCCAACCGCAGCACGGGGCACCACCAACGCCGCCTTGCGGTCTGCTGACGGCTGCACCGCAATTGCATCGCGGCGCGAGGTGAAGGTGGCAACGGCGGTTTCGGTTTGCCGCGCCGAGGCGGCTATTTCTTCAAGCCTGCGTTCCAGAGGGCGCGCAAGTGCGGTCTGACTGGCCTGCCAGCCTTGCCGCATGGTATCAATCATATGTTGCAGGCGCTGCGCCTCGGCGCGCATTTCGCGCGCGGTGCGGGCGGTGACGGCGGCTACCCAGATCATCGCTACGGGCAGGAAAATGCCCACCAGCGTCATCATGACGGGTAAGACGCCGGTGCCGCCCTCGCTGCCGCCATCAACCAGCGCGAAGAACAGTGCGACCAGCGCCAACCACAGAAGAGTCAGCACCAGTGCCACCACCTCGGCACCGCCGAATCTGCCTGCGGAGGGGGGCGTGACGATGCCGCGCAGACCGATTCCTTGGCCATCGTTTCTTGGGTCTGGTCGGGTGTCTGGCATGCGCCCCCCTGTCAGACGAAGCGGACGTTCAGGATTTCGTAGCTTTTCTCGCCACCGGGTGTGCGTACCTCGACGCTGTCGCCCTCTTCCTTGCCGATCAGCGCGCGCGCCAAGGGCGAGCGGATGTTCAGAAGCCCGTTTTCAATGTTGGCCTCAACCTCGCCGACGATCTGGTAGGTACGCGCTTCGCTTGAGGTCTCATCAACCAGCGTGACCGTTGCCCCAAACTTGATTGCGCCCGTGAAGCGGCTGGGGTCGATCACCTCAGCGCGGCTGATGATTGCTTCGAGCTCCTTGATTCGGCCCTCGATGAAGCTCTGACGCTCGCGCGCGGCGTGGTATTCGGCATTTTCCGACAGATCGCCATGCGCCCGTGCCTCCGCGATGTCGCGGATCACGGCGGGGCGATCCACCGTTTTCAAGTTCTTCAACTCGTCGTCGAGGGCAATAAACCCCCCGCGTGTCATCGGTATTTTTTCCATGAAGTCCAGGCTCGCGAAAGGGCGCAACAGTTGGCGTGTGGCTTCTGTAGACCCGTGTTGCGGGCGCAAAGTCAAGACCAAGGCAGAATTTTGCGGGGATCGGCCAATTTTGGCCAAAATCCTTTGCGAGGTTCCCCCACAGCACATCGAGGAACGGCAGAATGCGAAGTTTTTTTCTGGTGACATTGGTCTATCTGGCCGCCGCACTTGTGGTGGTAAGCGCTACGCAAGGCGCCCCGGCAGTGGTGCTAGCCTCTGCGGGCGACGCCATGCTTACGCTGGCGGGGCTGATGACGATTCCGGTGACGCTGGTTTTTGCCCTTGCGGCGCTGCGAGAGGTCTTCTGGCCGACGCTGAATGCGCGTGATCGGCTGGTCGATGTCTGGCTGGGGTCAGTTTCCGCCCTTGTGTTGCAGGTGGCGTTTTCGGTGTTCAAGACGGCGTTGCCCGGCATCGTTCCGTTTTACGCAGACCCGGCGCTTGCCTCGCTAGATGCATGGATTCATGGCGGCACCAACGCATTTGAACTGGTGCATGCATGGGGGTATGGCCTGTCGACTGCCTACGCCAACTGGACTTATCTGCATGTCTGGTCCTTCCTCGCGGTGCTGTTTCCGATTGTGCTTTCGCTGACCGATGTGGACCGTGCGCGCCGCAAGCGCTACCTGACGCTTTAACTGGGCTGCTGGATCATCCTGGGCAATGTGATGGCGCTGGCCGCGTCGTCGGTCGGGCCGGTGTTCTATGATCAACTCGTCGGCGGTACGCGTTTTGCGGCGCTTGGAACGGCATTGCAGCAAAGCGGCATTTCCGATTCTCAGATCGGCGCTGTGCAGAGTTATCTGTTGCACAACTACCTGGCCAATCTGCAACAGCCGAGCGCTGCTATATCGGCATTTCCAAGCATGCATGTCGCGATTGGCGCAATCTATGCGCTGTATCTGGCCGAACGCAGCCGCTGGCTGGCGCCTTTGGGTGCTGCGTTCCTGCTGGTGATCCTGTTCCTGTCGGTATTCACCGGCTACCACTATGCCATCGACGGTTACGCCTCGATCGTGCTCGTTGCCGCTGGCTGGTGGGCGCTGCGCGCCGATCACAAAGCGTTCGGCATCCGCATTGCTCGCGCCACAGATGCGCTGATTTCGCGCGGGTCGCCCGTTGCGTTACGATTGCCTCGTTCTCTCAGGTAAGTTACGCACTTGCGCAGGCACAGATGCCGCCTGACAGCCGTAGGAGCCGAACATGACCGGGATCGAACGCGAATCGATGGAATATGATGTGGTGATCGTCGGGGCCGGGCCCTCGGGCCTGTCGGCCGCGATCCGGCTAAAACAGATCAATCCTGCGCTTTCGGTGGTGGTGCTGGAAAAGGGCTCCGAGGTCGGTGCGCATATTCTTTCGGGGGCAGTGCTTGATACGATCGGGCTCGATACGCTGATCCCTGATTGGGCCGAACACGGTGCGCCGGTGAAAACCAAGGTCACGGGCGATGATTTCCTGTTGCTCGGGCCCGCCGGGCAAATGCGGATTCCGAATTTTACGATGCCGCCCTTCATGAGCAACCACGGTAAATACATTGTCTCGATGGGCAATGTTTGCCGCTGGCTGGCCGAACATGCCGAAGCGCTCGGGGTGGAAATCTTCCCTGGCATGGCAGCAAGCCAACTGGTGCTGGAGGGCGAGCGCGTTGCGGGCGTGGTCGCGGGCGAATTTGGCCGCGGATCCGATGGCAGCATGGGTGCCAGTTATGAGCCGGGGATGGAGCTTCGCGGCAAATATGTGCTGCTGTCGGAGGGTGTGCGCGGCAGCCTTGCCAAGCAGGTGATCGCGAAATACGACCTTTCGGCAGGCAAGGAACCGCAGAAGTTCGGCCTTGGCATGAAGGAAATCTGGCAGATCGACCCGGCCAAGCACCGCGGGCGGCGGCGGTTTCATCTACCACGCGGAAAACAATCAGGTTTTCATCGGCTTTGTGGTGCACCTCAATTACACCAACCCCTGGGTTTCGCCCTATATGGAGTTTCAGCGCCTCAAGCATCATCCGATGGTGGCCGAGCTTTTGGAGGGCGGCAAGCGGATCGCCTACGGCGCACGCGCGATTTCCGAGGGCGGCTGGCAGTCGATCCCCAAGCTCACCTTCCCTGGCGGCGCGCTGCTGGGCTGTTCGGCGGGGCTGGTGAACGTGCCGCGCATCAAGGGCAACCACAACGCCATGCTGTCGGGCATCGAAGCGGCCGAGGCGGCGGCGGCGGCGATTGCTGCCGGGCGCGCAGGCGATGAGCTTGTGGCTTATGAGGCCGCTTTGCGGTCTGGACCGGTTGCGAAAGACTTGCGGCGCGCGCGCAACATGAAACCGCTCTGGGCCAAGTTCGGCATGCTGGCAAGCCTCGGGCTGGGCGGGTTCGACATGTGGGTGGCCAACCTGACCGGCTGGAACCCGCTGGGCACTGTGAAGCATGGCAAGAACGATGCCAAGGCTACCGGTGTTGCGGGCAACTACGCGCCGATCGACTACCCCAAACCCGACGGCAAGCTGAGCTTTGACCGGCTGACCAACGTCGCCTTTTCGGCAACCAACCACGAGGAAAGCCAGCCCTGCCACCTGCAACTGGCCGACCCCGAGATTCCGATTGCGGTGAATCTGCCGACCTACGGCGAACCCGCACAGCGCTATTGCCCGGCGGGGGTGTACGAAGTGCTGGAAACCGCCGAGGGGCCGAAGTTCCAGATCAACTTCCAGAACTGCGTGCACTGCAAAACCTGCGACATCAAGGATCCTAGCGAGAATATCACCTGGACCACGCCGCAGGGGGGTGACGGGCCGAACTACCCCAACATGTAACGCTTGCGCGATACCGGTGCGAAGCCTGCGCGCCTGCATTGCGCGGGCGGCGAGGCCTCGTTAGGCTTGCCGCCATGCCCATGAGGAGCCGCAATTTGCCCCGTCGTTCCGTTAGCACTCTTTTTGCTCTGTTCGCGCTCTGTGTTGCGGGCCCGCTGCCTGCCAGCGCACAGCGCGCGCTCGATTTCGCGGGGCCGTATCTTGCCGCCCGCGAGGCGGCGGTGGCCAATGACTTCGCCGCTTCGGCGCGCTATTCGCTGCGGGTGTTGGCTGCCGACCCTGCGAACATGTTTTTGCAAGAGCAGGCGCTGATCGCGCAGGTCGCGGTAGGTGATTTGGCAGCGGCGGTACCTTTGGCGCAAAGCATGGCGACAGGGCCCAGAGGCAGCCAGATGGCAACGTTGGTGCAGCTGGCCGACGCCGCCGCGCGCGGCGATTACGCAGGTGTTGAGGCCATAGTGGCAGCGGGTACGAACACCGGACCGATGGTCGACGGCCTTGTTCGGTCTTGGGCGCGGCTTGGCGGCGGGCAGGTGTCCGACGCGCTTGCAGGGCTTGATGCTTTGGCAAAAGATGGCGGATTTGCGGCCTTCGGGCTTTACCACAAGGCGCTGGCGCTTGCGAGCGTAGGCGATTTCGAGGGCGCCGACGCGATCTTGTCGGGCGCCGAGGGAGGGCCCTTGCGCGCGACCCGACGTTCGGTGATTGCGCATGTGCAGGTGCTGAGCCAACTTGACCGAAACGCGGATGCGCTGTCGATGATCGCGGATCTGTTCGGCCCCGACCCCGACCCCGACATTGCCGCGCTGAAGCGGCGGCTGGAGTCCGGCGAGGCGCTGCCCTTCACTCTGATCGGCTCGGCGCGCGACGGATTGGCCGAGGTATTCTTCACCGTCGCGGGGGCGCTGAACAGCGACACCCCCGATAGCTACGCGCTTGGCTATGCGCGGCTGGCGCTGCATGTGCGCCCCGAGTTTCCCGATGCCGTGCTGTTGGTTGCCAGCCTGCTGGAAAATATGGGTCAGCATGAGCTTGCAACGGGTGTCTATGGCAAGATCGCACGCGGCGCCGAGGCCTTTCATGCCGCTGAAATGGGCCGTGCCGGGGCGCTGTTCGCTGTGGGCCGCAAGGATCAGGCGCTGGAGGTGCTGGCCGCGCTGGCGCGCGATTATCCCGACCTGCCGGGGGTATGGAGCGCGCTTGGCGACATGCAGCGTCGGATGCAGCGTTACGCCGAAGCGGCGGCATCCTATGATCGGGCGGTAGAGATTTACGGCGCGCCAGCGCCTGAACACTGGTTTCTCTACTATGCCCGGGGTATGGCGCAGGAGCGCGCCGGGGCATGGGCCGAGTCTGAGTCCGATTTTCGCACTGCGCTGCAACTCAACCCGGAACAGCCACAGGTGCTGAACTACCTCGGGTATTCCTTCGTTGACCGCAACGAGAACCTCGACGAAGCGCTGGGAATGATCGAACGGGCGGTCGCGAAGGTGCCGGATGATGGCGCGATCGTGGACAGCCTCGGGTGGGTTCTTTACCGGCTCGGGCGCTATAGCGAGGCGGTGGGGCACATGGAAAAAGCCGCTTCGCTGATGCCGGTCGATTCACTCGTGAACGACCATCTGGGCGACGTGTATTGGGCGGTCGGGCGCCAGCGCGAGGCCGAGTTTCAGTGGCGCCGCGCGCTTTCCTTTGAACCCGAGACAGAGGCCGAGGCCGCCCGAATTCGGCGAAAACTGGAGCTAGGGCTCGATGCGGTGCTCGCGGAAGAAGGCGCGCCACCGTTGAAGGCGGTTGCCGCCAATGGCAATTGACGAAGACGCGCCGGCCAAGGTCAATCTGACGCTGCATGTTGTCGGGCAGCGCGCTGACGGCTACCACCTGCTCGACTCACTGGTGGTGTTCACCGAAATTGGCGACCGGTTGCGTTTTGCGACTGCCGCAGACATGCGGCTGAAAGTGACAGGGCCGATGGCGGCGGGAGTGCCTGCGGATCGTACAAACCTCGTGCTGCGTGCGGCAGAGCTGATGGGCGGTGGCGGCGCGACGATCACGCTGGAAAAGCATTTGCCAATGGCCGCAGGATTGGGCGGCGGGTCATCTGATGCTGCCGCCACTTTGCGCGGTCTCGCACGGCTTTGGGCGCGGGCGTTACCCGACGCGCCCAGTGTTGCGCGGCTGGGGGCCGACCTGCCGGTATGTCTCGCGCCTCGGCCCCGGCGGATGGGCGGCATTGGAGAGGACCTTGCCGAGGTGCCGCAATTGCCGGCCTTCTGGTTGGTACTGGTCAACCCCGGTGTGGCACTGGCGACACCCTCGGTTTTTGCGGCGCTGAATGACAAGACGGGCCGCCCGATGCCGCAAGCGCTGCCACGCTGCGGTTCGGCGGCGGAGCTGGCCACCTTCCTTCGGATGCAGCGCAATGATCTCGAGGCTCCGGCGCTACGTTTGGCCCCGGTGATCGGCGCCGTGCTGGCTGCTTTGTCGGCGCAATCCGGCTGCCTTATGGCGCGTATGTCGGGATCGGGGGCAACCTGCTTTGGCCTTTTCGCCGACCCGCTGCACGCTGCCGCCGCCGCGCGCGCGATCAGCGCCGCCGAGCGCGGCTGGTGGGTGCACGAAACCGGGCTTTACGCCTGAAACCGCCTCAGGCGGTGCGCGCCACGACGTAATCTGTCAGATCGCTCAGCATCTCGCGCAACGGGTGCGCGGGCAGGGCTGCAAGCGCTTCGCGAGCGTGCCCGGCCCAACGCCTGGCCTCGGCGCGGGTCGCCTCAAGCGTGCCGTGCCGCGACATGATCGCCAGCGCCTGTTCCACATCGCCGTCGCGCTGATCGCCGTTTTCGATCACCCGGCCCCAGAAGGCGCGCTCGGGGGCATCGGCCCGCGCCACGGCCAGAATCACTGGCAGCGTCAGTTTGCGTTCTCGGAAATCATCGCCGATGTTCTTGCCTATGACGCCGGCCTCGCCTGCATAGTCGAGGTAGTCGTCGACGATCTGGAATGCCACGCCAAGGGCATCGCCAAAAGTGAACAGCGCGCGCACCTGTGCCTCGGTCGCCCCGGCAATGACCCCGCCCACCTCGGTTGCCGCCGAAAAAAGCGCCGCCGTCTTGCCGCGTATCACTTGCAGATAGACCGCCTCGCTGGTGCGCAGATCTTGGGCGGCGGTCAATTGCAGCACCTCGCCCTCGGCGATCACCGCAGATGCGTTGGCGAGAATGTCGAGCACCCGCAGGTTGCCTGTCTCGGTCATCAGCTGGAAAGAGCGGGCAAAGAGATAATCGCCCACCAGCACGCTCGACTTGTTATCCCACAGCAGATTTGCCGTGGGCCGCCCACGCCGCTGCGCGCTTTCGTCCACCACGTCGTCGTGCAGAAGCGTGGCAGTGTGGATGAACTCGACCGTCGCGGCCAGATGCACATGGTAAGGGCCGCTGTAGCCGCAAAGCCGCGCCGCAGCGAGGGTCAGCATCGGCCGCAGCCGCTTGCCGCCCGCCTCAACAAGATGCGCCGTCACTTCGGGTATGCGCGGTGCGTGCTCGCTGGCCATACGGGTGCGAATAAGCGTATTGACCGCCGCCATGTCATCGGCAAGCGCCTCGGCCAGTCGGTCATGTGGCTTGTGAGCCTTATCAAGTCGCTCCATCGCAGCGGTCTCCAATTTTGCGGGCAACCTCGACAGGGCAGCCATTCGTGCCTAAGTCTAGTCACATGAAAGAGCTTTTGCGCACCACCGACCCGGTGAAACTCGCTATCGCCACCGCCCTTCTTGAGGGCGAGGGTATAACGGCGTTTCAAATGGACGTCCACATGAGCGTGCTTGAAGGCAGCATAGGCATATTGCCGCGCCGCCTGATGGTGGCCGATAGCGATCTGGAGCGCGCAGAGGTCGTGCTTGCTGACAACGGGCTCGGCGAGGTGTGATGTTTTCTCCCGAGGCGCTCAGCGACGATGCGTTTCTTGGGGGGCGGGTGCAGTTGTTGCAGCCGCGCGCGGGGTTTCGGGCGGCGATGGATGCGGTGCTCTTGGCGGCGGCGTGCCCGGCGCGCGCAGGGCAATCGGTGTTTGAACTCGGCTGCGGTGTGGGGGTTGCAAGCTTGTGCCTCGGGGTGCGGGTGCCCGGTCTGCTGCTCGCGGGGTTGGAATTGCAGGCTGATTACGCCGACCTCGCCCGCCAAAACGCGGCGCGCTGCGGCGTGCCTCTGGCAGTTTTCGAGGGCGATCTGGCAGCGCCCCCGTCTGCGCTTCGCGCCCGCAGTTTCGATCATGTGCTGGCAAACCCGCCATTTTTTTCTCATCCGGGCAGCGCCGCTGCCGATCCCGGCCGCGAAACCGCGCAGCGCGAGGCAACGCCGTTGGCGGTGTGGGTGGCCACCGGCATGCGGCGGCTGGCAAGCGGCGGGCATCTGACGATGATTCTGCGTGCGGATCGGCTGCCCGATGCGCTGGCGGCCTTGGGGCAGGGGGCAGGCGACGTAATGGTGCGCCCGATTGCGGCGCGTGCGGGCCACCCGGCGGGCCGCGTGCTGATCTTGATACGCAAGGGTGGGCGTGGCGGGTTCAGGTTGTTGGCGCCATTCATCATGCACGCTGCCCCTTACCATTTGCGCGACGGCGAAGATTTGACAGATGCCGCCCGCGCTATTTTGCGCGATGGTGCGGCGCTGGAATGGCAGCCCTAGGCGGCGCTATACGGCCGCTGTGAATTTAGCGCGATCCTGCCCGGCGGGGCGTGACACTGCCCTCGGAATGTGGTGCAATCAGCGCGAAGAAAACCAGAAGAAGGAGACGGCCATGACGGTTGATGCCCACATCGAAGAGCTTCGCAAAAAGCACGAAGCGCTGTCCGTAGCGGTCGAAGAAGCCCAGCGCAGCCCCGGCTCCAGCGACGTCGAAATTGCCGAAATGAAAAAGCAGAAATTGAAGATCAAGGAAGAAATTCATCGGCTGACGCACGAATAAACGTTAGCGCCGCGCCGCGTGTGCGGCCAACATAGCCCCGCCAGCAATCAGTAATGCTGCCATAGCCAGCGAGGCGCTGGCGGTGGCTTTGCCCGCAAGAACAAGAATCAAAGTCGAGAGCAATGGCGCCGCGTATGACGCGGTGCCGAGCATCTGGATGTCGCCGCGCTTGACGCCGACATCCCAAGTGTAAAATGCCAGTCCCACCGGCCCAAGACCCAGTGCCGCGACTGCGCCCCAACCGATCGCGCCTGATGGCCAGACGGTTTCCTCTAGCGCCAGATGTGCGGGCACTGACAGCGCTGCGGTTGCCAGACAGTAAACTGCGACAGTAGCAGTGGGCACTGCCCCCAGGCGCCGCGAGATCAGCGAGTAGCCTGCCCAGGTAAGCGCGCAGAGCAGCGCCAAAAGGTGGCCCGGCTGCAACAATGCGCCCCCCGTGCCGCGCCCGCCCGCAACGATCAGTGCCGCACCCGTGAATGCCATCAGCGCCCCAACAATATGCGCCCTTCGCAGCTTCTCGCCCGGAAGCAGGCCAGAAACCAGCACGATCAACAGCGGCCAAAGATAGGCGATCAAACCCGCTTCGGCGGGCGGTGCCATGCGCAGGGCGCTGAAATACAGAAAATGGTAGCCGAAGAGACCTGCGGTTCCAAAGGCATAGATGCGCCACGGCACAGCAAGCAATTGCCCCAGTCCTCCCGTGCGCGCCACCCACACCAGGCCAATGGCACCCCCGATGGCGAAGGTCATAGCGTTCAGTTGCAGCGGCGGCACCGGGGCAGAGCCCACGGTGAACAGCGCCAGAAGCGACCAGAGTGCCACCGCCGAAAACCCGATCAGCGTGGCGCGGCCGCGCGCTGCCGTTTTCATGCCTGTCACCTTTCTGTGGAGCCCCTTCTACGGGGCAAAGGCCGCGTCGCGCAGCCGCTGGTCATTTTGCCGCCGCGCCAGATCGGCCTCGGCGGCTGCAAACAGTGCGCGGAACTCGGGGTTCAGAAGGCCGCGGTCGGCGCAGAACTGGTAAAGCGCGTGGTGCGGGTCGGTGTTGACCTCGGTCACAACAGGGCCGCGGGTGGTCAGCGCAACGTCGAAGCCCAGAATGCCGTGCCCCGGAAACATCCGGTGCGCCTCGGTGGTAATTGCCACCACCTGGGGCCAGTTCGGCAACCGCATGCCCTTTATTGGCGCCTCCGGGTTCAGGTGCGAATGTGTGATTTCGCGCCTGCCGCCCGCCTCGCTGAGCATCGCGCGTAGCACGTCGCCCGTTTGCGAATCGATGAGGACCAGCGTGTTCTCGCCGCCAAGCAGCGCATCGACCATCGCGCCGGGTGCGGGTAGTTTTACGCCC
Source organism: Alphaproteobacteria bacterium HGW-Alphaproteobacteria-4 (assembly GCA_002842855.1). Taxonomy (GTDB): domain Bacteria; phylum Pseudomonadota; class Alphaproteobacteria; order Rhodobacterales; family Rhodobacteraceae; genus UBA6213. Next base: position 23,706 of record PHEE01000025.1, read on the forward strand.
GCATAAAGCACCTTCGGCCCGCCCGGTACCCAGATCGTGCAGATCCGAACGCTCGCGATTGTCTCGCCCGCGATGGCAACAATTTCGGGCGGCTGGCGCAGCAATTCTTCAAACAGATAGCCTCGGTGAAAGTGCTTCGCGATCTCGGCTGCCAGTGCCGCGAGGCTAACGCTGCGCCGATCGCCGAGCAGGATTTCGGCGCCGTCGGGCGAAACCGACAAAAACGACGCTGCCCCCACCGACTGCGAACTGTTCACCGGCTTGCCGAACACCGGCAAGTTTGTCGGGTTGCGCAGAAACGCCGTGATGTCGGCTTCGGTGCGCAGCGCCGATAGCGCGCCGTAATTTGCATCAGCCGAGAACACCGCGCGTGTATCCGGCACCGGAAACCCGGCAGCCCGCAGCACGACATTGGTCAGCACCTTGTCGACGGCAAGCGATGACAGCAGCTCAAGCGAGGGCGGCGATAACCGCGCGTTGACATCGTGCCCGCCCCTTGGAGATACAAAACTGGCACGTTCCGCCGTCGAAAGCGATGGTCGGTAAAGCTGGTATCGCAGGTAGTCGATCGGGCGCAGCCTGCCGCGCCTGCGCGCCAGTCGCACCATATCCCAGATCATCGACGATGTTGAACGCCCGCTTTCGCTTTGCGCCTTTCGTAACCAAAAGGCGAGGTCGGGCTCGGTATTGCGGATCTTGGTCGCAAGGATCGTTTCGGGTCGTGCCACGGCCATGTTTCGCTCCCCCAGCAAGGTGCGGGGGCAGGCTAGCCGCCTTCCCCCGCACCCGCAATGCGGTGCGTCAGACGAAGAATTGCGCGCCGTTTGCCGAAATCGTTGAGCCGTTGATGAAGCCCGCGTCATCTGCGGCAACGAACACCACGCAGCGCGCAATCTCCTCGGGCTCACCCAGCCGCCCGGCGGGGATTTGCGCAATGATCGATTCGCGCACCTTTTCGGGCACCGCCATAACCATGTCGGTTGCGATGTAGCCGGGGCAGATTGCGTTGGCGGTGATGTTGAAGCGCGCGCCTTCCTGCGCCAACGATTTGGTGATGCCCAGATCGCCCGCCTTCGAGGCTGCATAGTTGACCTGCGCGAACTGGCCCTTTTGGCCGTTGATCGAGCTGATCGTGATGATGCGGCCAAACTTGCGCTCGCGCATGCCGGGCCATACCGGGTGGGTCATGTTGAACACGCCCGACAGGTTGGTGTCGATCACCTCGGACCATTGTTGGCGGGTCATCTTGTGAAACGGCGCATCGCGGGTGATGCCGGCGTTGTTCACCAGCACGTCGATCGGGCCAAGCTCGGCCTCGACCTTTGCCACGCCCGCCGCGCAGGCATCATAATCGGCCACCGACCATTTGTAGGTGGGAATACCGGTTTCGGCGGTGAACTTGGCTGCCGCCGCATCGTTGCCCGCATAGTTGGCTGCCACCTTGTAGCCCGCCGCTTTCAACGCAACAGAAATGGCCGCGCCGATACCGCGCGAACCGCCTGTAACAAGTGCCACTCTCGACATGATTCCCTCCCAAAAAATCGGTTGTCCTTGAAATCCTGTTACCGAAAAGAAAAGGGGCGCGCAACATTGTTGCGCGCCCCGACCAGCCATTCGCGGTGATCGGCTTATGCCTTTTCAAGGCACATGGCCACGCCCATACCGCCGCCGATGCAAAGCGTCGCAAGGCCCTTGCCCGCGCCCGAACGCTTCATTTCGAACAGGAGCGTGTTGAGAATGCGCGCGCCCGAGGCGCCGATCGGGTGGCCAATGGCAATGGCACCGCCGTTGACGTTGACCTTTGCCGTATCCCAGCCGAGGTCAGCGTTGACCGCGCAGGCCTGTGCGGCAAAGGCTTCATTCGCCTCGATCAGATCGAGGTCGGATGCCTTCCAGCCCGCCTTCGCCAGCGCCTTGCGGCTGGCCGGGATCGGGCCACAGCCCATGATGCTGGGGTCAAGCCCGGCGGTCGCATACGAGGCGATGCGCGCCAGCGGTTTTAGCCCGCGCTTTGCCGCCTCGGCCTCGGTCATCAGCAGCACCGCCGCCGCACCATCGTTGATGCCCGAAGCGTTGCCCGCGGTCACCGTGCCATCCTTGGTGAAGGCCGCGCGCAGCTTTTGCAGAGATTCGAGCGTGGCGCCGTGGCGGATGTATTCATCTGCATTCACCACAATGTCGCCCTTGCGGGTCTTCACCGTGAAAGCCACGATTTCATCGGCGAACTTGCCCGCCTTTTGCGCCGCTTCGGCCTTGTTCTGGCTGGCCAGCGCAAAGGCATCCTGCATTTCGCGGCTGATCTGCCACTGGTTTGCGACGTTTTCGGCGGTCTGGCCCATGTGATAGCCGTTGAAAGCATCCCAAAGGCCATCTTTGATCATCGAATCGATGAACGCGAGGTCGCCCATCTTCTGCCCGGCGCGCAGGTGTGCAACGTGGGGCGCAAGGCTCATGCTTTCCTGCCCGCCCGCAATCACGATGTCGGCGTCGCCAAGCTGGATGTGCTGTGCCGCCAGTGCGACCGAACGCAGCCCCGAGCCGCAGACCTGGTTGATGCTCCACGCTGCCGCCTCGATCGGCAGACCGGCTTTGATATGCGCTTGCCGGGCGGGGTTCTGGCCCTGTCCGGCAGTCAGCACCTGGCCCAGAATGGTCTCGCTTACCTCGGATTTGTCGATCCCGGCACGGGCGACCACTTCGGCAAGAACCACCGCACCCAGATCATGCGCGGGCGTGTTGGCGAAAGCGCCGTTGAAGCTGCCAACGGCGGTGCGCGCCGCCGAAACGATTACGACATTGGTCATGGAACCCCTCCCAGATGTGGATAAGCGAATATGGACGGCGATAGCGCCCTTGATGCCGCTGTGCAGCATGCCGAAAGCTGACCGGGGGTCAAGCCAAATGGTGACAGGCATCAAAGCGCCGCGCGATTTACTCGCGTGACCGCGAAGTCTCAGGCGCGCATTTGCGCAGGCGGGGCTTTCCATGGCGGCAATATGGTGGGCGCACCGAAGTAGTAACCCTGCATGCAGTCGATACCGAGGCTTTGCAAAAAGGCAGCGTCGCGCGCATTTTCGACGGACTCTGCCACGGTGAACATGTCGAAGTGCCGCGCAATCGACATAAGCGCCTGTGTCAGCACCTGATTGTCGGCGCTGTCGGCGATGCCGCGGATGAACTGCCCGTCAATCTTGATGATGTCGAAGTAGAACTCGCGCAGGTAGCGAAACGAGGTGTAGCCCGCGCCAAAATCGTCAAGCGCAAATGAAACGCCGCGCTGCTGCAGGTCTTGCATGAACACTGTCACAAGGTCGGGCATGACCATGGCCGAGCTTTCGGTGATTTCGAGTATCAGCCTCTCAGCCGCGGTATCGTCCATCGCGAGGCCGCGGTTGAGCGTCTTCAGCCAGTTCGGGTAGCCAATCGAGCGCGCCGACATGTTGATTGCAAGCCGGAGGCCGGGGTCTTCGGCCAATGCGATCAGACCCATTTCCAATGACAGGCAGTCGATCTTGCGGCCAAGCTCGGTGGTTTCAATGGTCTCGATAAAGTCCTTGGCGGGTATGATGCGCCCGGTCTCATCGAGCAGGCGTATCAATCCCTCGTAGAACGCGGGGCGATCAGGGCGGGCGCCTTGCACGATGGGCTGAAACGCCAGCACCACATCGCGCCGATCAACCGCGCGGCGCACCAGAGACATGGTTTCACGGTCGCGTTCGGCCACGGCGTAATCAAGCGGGCTGACCAACCCTGGCTCGACCGGCTGGGCTGGCGGAAGATCGCGCTGGTGCATGGCCTACTCCTTGGTGCCTCGCCGCAATTTCGCCGCGAAGCCGCTAAGAAGGCGTAAAGGATCGCGTTTGCCTCGAATTGCAGTGATTTCGATCAGGGCGGGCAATTGCTCGACCCAGGCAACCCGCAACCGCGCATTAACACTGGCTGGCTATGTTGACCGCAAGTCGGTGCCACGAACTGCGAGGAATGGGGATGAATTTGCGCACGGTTGCGCCAAGACTGGCAGTTGATCCGACTGAGGCACCGTTTGGGGTTGAAGAGGTCTTCTATTCGCGCACTGACGGACGTGGGGTGATCCGGGCTGGCAACGCGGTCTTTCAGCGTGTTTGCGGCCATGATTGGTCGGGTCTGATCGGTGCGCCGCATCGCATCATCCGCCACCCGGATACGCCGCGTGCCGTGTTCTGGATGTTGTGGCAAGCGCTAAAAGCGGGCCAGCCGATTGGCGCCTATGTCAAGAACCTTGCGCATGATGGGCGGCACTACTGGGTTTTTGCCGTGGTTCTGCCGATGCCGGATGGTTACCTTTCGGTTCGCATCAAGCCCACGAGCGCGGTTTTTGCCACGATCAAGCCGGAATATGAGGCGCTGGCCGCGCGCGAAAAGGCCGAAGCGCTGACGCCAGAGGCAGGCGCTGCGGCACTTTCAGCGCGGCTGCCTGCACTGGGGTTTGCAGATTATTCGGCATTCATGGCGCGGGCGCTGGGCGCCGAAATGGCCGCGCGCGACACCGCATTGGGGCACGCGGCAGACCCGCAGGCGGTTGCGATGGCCGGCATCGGCGACCTTTTGGCAAAGGCCATGGCTGAACAGAAGGCGCTTTCCGCAACATTCGAATCGCTGCAATCCATCCCCACCAACATGCGAATCGTCGCTTCACGCCTGGAACCGGCAGGCGGGCCGATCAGCGCAATATCGGACAACTACAAAATCGCCTCGCGCGAGATTCTCGTGCGCTTGCGGGCTTTCGCGGGGCAGCGCGGCAACTTGGGCGACTCGATGGCCGAAACCGTTGGGCAGGGCCTGTTTTTGCTCGGTTGTGCGCGTGTGCAGGCCGAGTGTGTGCGGCAATTTCAAAACGAGTTGCCGGGTGACGCGCCGATCGACCGCACGGCCGAAATGGCATATCTGCGCACGCTCGAATCCGAATGCGCCGCGCGTGCCCGCGCCGGGCTGACCGAGGCGGCGGCGGCGGCGGCGGGGTTGGCGCGCGCCAGCCACGAGATTCGGCGCCTGATGCTGGGGCTCGATTCGATTCGGGTCATGGGCCGGGTGGAAAACGGTCGGTTGCGTGGCAACTCGGGCGGGCTGGCGGCAACGCTCGATCAACTCGACCGCTATCACGCCGACATCAAGGTGCGGCTGGAAGCGATTGCAGACTGCGCGGAGCAGATCGAGCATGTGGCGCAGACGCAGGGCGCAAGGGCGGCCGCCTGATTCCGCAACCGAAATCGCTGGCCAAAACGCGCGCCGGGCGTGATCGGCGCAGCCGGGCGAACATTCCCGGTCCGCAAGGGCAGATCGCCGCTGCCGACCCGATGGCGACGCGCGTCAGTTAACCGGCACTGACTGGCCCTCGGTTACCAGCGCCGCAAGCAGCGCCTGCGCCTCGGCCCCGTCCCAGGCGGCATCGCCGATCATCCGCGCCACTTCGCGGCCCTCGCGGTCAAGGATCAGCGTTACCGGCAGGCCAAGAATACCCAGTTCGCGCGCCAACTTCTGACGCTCGTCGCGCAGAATCTGTAGTTGCGTTACCCCAGCCTCGGCAAAGAACTTGTTGATTGCAGGCATCGCGTTGCGCCCGGTGGCGACCGTCAGCACCTGAAAATCGTCGCTGCCCATGGCGCCTTGCAGCCGGTCGAGCGAGGGCATTTCGATGCGGCAACTGGCGCACCATGTTGCCCAGAAATTCACCACCAGCACCTTGCCGCGCCATTCCGCCAGGCCGCGTTCGGCGCCGGTTTCATCAAGCAATACTACCTCTGGCATCGACGCGGGCGTGGCGGCGAAGTTGAGCTTTTTCATATCGCCCACGCGCAACGCGCCAAGGTCGGCAGCCAGCGCGCCTTGACCAGCGAGCGCCACGACGGCGGCAAGTATGATGCGGCTAAGCAGGGTCATGGCGCTATCCTCAAGGTGGCGGGTGTCGCATCTTATCCACTTAGCGCTTTGTGGGTGTTCGCGAAACCCACCTCACCAACTCGTCATTGCTGCCGGGGCTTGAGGCGGCGCGCGAATTGCGGCAGATTGCCACCGGGTCGGCAGTTCACCCAGGCGTCACCGTGCCGCAAAGGCAAGCTAAACCTGCACCTCTCGCACCGGGTCATCTGTCCCAGCGTGCCGCGTCGAAAGCCGGTGACCATCGACCCGTTATGGCCCCGGCACGCGACGAGGACCGATATGACACGAACTGCTTATACCTTTGAGGTTGCAGATATTTCTGCCTTGGCCAAGGCGCTGGTGCGGCAATTGGGCGAGGCGGCTGAGCCGCCCGGCCACCTTGCCATGCTCAACATGTTGGCGCGCGGCGCGGGGTGGCGCAATTTTCAGCACTTCCGCGCCAGCCAGAGTGCCGAGGCGGCGCTGGCCAAAGTTGCGCCCAGGGAAACCGCAGATTTCGCGCAAGTCACCCGCGCACTGCGCCAGTTTGACGCGCAGGGGCGGCTGATCCGCTGGCCCTCGCGCGCAAGCCAGGTCAGCCTGTGCCTCTGGCCTCTCTGGGCGCGGATTCCCGCCGATACCTCGATGACCGAGCGCGAGGTCAGCGCCCGGCTTGACGCTTGGCACCTGTTTGGCGACGCGGCGCAACTGCGCCGGTCGATGGTGGGCGCGCGGATGCTGACGCGCAAGCCCGATTGCACCGAGTATCGGCGCGTCGAACCGCGCCCGCCGCCCGAGGCGCTGGCACTGATCCGCCAGCTTGCGGCGCGCGGATAGGGCAAATCCGGCGCGGGCATTTGCGCGCAAGGCCCGCGCCGTGTATGGCTCGGCGCAACAGACATTGCGCCGGGGCCAAGCCGATGACCGATTCCACCGAAACCCAGTCGAATGCCATGTGGGGCGGGCGTTTCAGCGCCGGGCCCGATGCGATCATGCAGGCGATCAACGCTTCGATCGGCTTCGACAAGCGCCTTCATGCGCAGGATATTCAGGGCAGCCGCGCGCATGCCGCCATGCTGGCCGCGCAAGGTATCATCAGTGCCGCCGACGCCGAGGCGATCCGCGCCGGGCTGCTGACCGTTCTGGCCGAGATCGAGGCGGGGTCGTTCCCGTTTCGGGTGGCGCTGGAAGACATCCACATGAACGTCGAGGCGCGGCTGAAAGAGATTATCGGCGAGCCAGCCGGGCGGTTGCACACGGCACGCAGCCGCAACGACCAGGTGGCAACTGACTTTCGCCTCTGGGTGCGCGATCAGTGCGATGCGGCGATTTCAGGGCTTGAAGCCTTGATCCGCGCTGCGTTGGCGCAGGCCGAGGCGGGGGCCGATTGGGTGATGCCGGGCTTCACCCATCTGCAAACCGCGCAGCCGGTGACCTGGGGCCACCACATGCTTGCCTATGTCGAGATGCTGGCGCGCGACCGCAGCCGCTTTGCCGATGCCCGCGCACGGATGAACGAATGCCCGCTGGGTGCCGCGGCGCTGGCCGGCACCTCGTTCCCGATCGACCGCCATGCCACGGCGCAGGCGCTGGGGTTTGACCGCCCGATGGCCAACAGCCTTGATGCCGTATCCGACCGCGATTTTGCGCTGGAGTTTCTGGCGGCATCGTCGATTTGCGCGATGCACCTTTCGCGGCTGGCGGAAGAGCTGGTGATCTGGTCGTCGGCGCAGTTCCGGTTCGTGGCGTTGTCGGATAAATGGTCCACCGGCTCTTCGATCATGCCGCAAAAGCGCAACCCGGATGCGGCCGAGCTGATCCGCGCCAAGATCGGCCGGATACTGGGGGCGACGGTGGCGCTGTTCACGGTGATGAAGGGGCTGCCGCTCGCTTATTCCAAGGATATGCAGGAAGACAAGGAGCAGGTCTTTGACGCCGCCGACACGCTGATGCTGGGGTTGGCGGCGATGGAGGGCATGTTGCGCGACCTCATCGTGAACCGCGCCAGTCTGGAAGCGGCAGCTTCGAGCGGCTTTTCCACTGCCACCGATCTTGCCGATTGGCTGGTGCGCGAGGCGGGCATACCGTTCCGCGAGGCGCACCATGCGACCGGTGCGCTGGTGGCGGTGGCCGAGGTGCGGGGGTGCGATTTGCCCGAGCTTACGCTTGCCGACATGCAGGCGGTGCACCCGGCGATTACCGAAGGCGTTTTTGCGGTGCTTGGCGTGCACAACTCGGTCGCCTCGCGGGTCAGTTATGGCGGCACCGCGCCCATGCAGGTGCGCGCGCAGGTGGCGCGCTGGAAAGAGGTGTTGGGATGATTCGCGCGGCGGGATTTTTTGTGGCCATATTGGGTGGATGCACCGACCCGGTGTTGAGCGCACATATCAAGGCTGACGATGCCGGGGTGCGGGTGCAACCTATGCTGACCGGCCAGATTGGTGGGCTGACGGTGGGGGTGGCGCCATGATCCGGCTTTTTCTTTTGCTCTCGCTCGCTCTGCCGCTGGCCGCCTGCGGCGTCGATGGTGCGCCCACGCCACCCGGTGCCGCCGCCGCGCTGCCTGCCGGGGTCGGCCCCGATTTCGGTCGCTGAGCGGCCAACATGAACGGTGATCAGATGCTGCAACCTGCCCCCGTCTGCCTTTGCTTGCCGCTGCGCCGGAGGAAGTGATGGATCATTTCCTTTATCATAACGGCGTTCTCCATGCCGAAGGCGTGCCGATTACTGAAATTGCGGCGGCGGTTGGCACACCGTTCTACGTCTATTCCGCCGCCACGCTGGCACGCCACTACGGGCTTTTGGCCGAGGCGCTGGCGGGGCTGCCGCATCTGATCTGCTATTCGGTCAAGGCCAATGGCAACCTTGCGGTCTTAAAGGTCCTCGGAGATCTTGGCGCTGGCATGGATGTGGTGTCGGGCGGCGAGTATCTGCGCGCGCGCGCCGCCGGTGTGCCCGGCAGCCGGATCGTGTTTTCGGGCGTTGGCAAGACCCGGGGCGAATTGCGGCTGACGCTCGAAGGTGGCATCCGCCAATTCAACGTCGAAAGCGAGCCGGAGTTGCGCGCGCTTTCCGAAATTGCCGCCGGCATGGGGCTGCGTGCGCCTGTGGCGCTGCGGGTCAACCCCGATGTGGATGCAAAGACGCACGAGAAAATCGCCACTGGCAAATCGGAAAACAAGTTTGGCATTCCGATAGCCAAGGCCCGCGCAGTCTATGCCGAGGCGGCGGCGCTGCCCGGCATCGAGGTGGTGGGGGTCGATGTGCACATCGGCAGCCAACTGACCGATCTGGCGCCGTTCCGGGCGGCGTTTGAAAAGGTGGCCGAACTGACCCGCACCTTGCGCGCCGATGGCCATGCCATAAGCCGCCTCGATCTGGGCGGTGGTTTAGGCATTCCCTACACGCGCTCGAACGAGGCGCCGCCTTTGCCGCATGATTATGGGCAGGTGATCCGCGAAACCGTGGGCAACCTTGGCTGTGAAATCGAGATTGAGCCGGGGCGGTTCATCGCAGGCAACGCCGGGTTGCTGGTGGCTTCGGTGATCTGGCTCAAGGAGGGCGAGGGGCGGCGATTCCTGATCGTCGATGCCGCGATGAATGACCTTGCGCGGCCGTCGATGTATGGCGCGCATCACGACATCGTGCCGGTGCTCGAGGCTGCGCCGGGTTTGGAACACGGGCTTTATGATGTGGTCGGCCCGGTCTGTGAAACTGGCGACACATTTGCGCGTGCGCGCGCCTTGCCTGAAATGGGCGAGGGCGCCCTTCTCGCGTTCCGCTCGGCAGGTGCTTATGGTGCGGTGATGGCGTCAGAATACAACACGCGGCCGTTGGTGCCCGAAGTGCTGGTGCGTGGGGATCACTTCGCTGTCATCCGGGCGCGGCCGAGCTTTGACGAAATCCTCGGGCGCGATACCATCCCTGAATGGCTTTAGGGCGGGCGCGACCCGCCGGGGAGAGGCATGAACACGACCCGCGGCCCTGTTGAAACGGCTTTGCGGCGGCTAAGGCTGCCGCTGGCGCTGACATGGGCGGGGTTGGCGCTGGAGCGCGGGCTTAGGGCGTTCTGGCCGCTTTTATCTTTTATCGCAGCTGGTTACGCGGCGCTATCCTTTGGTGCGGTGGGCGCGATGGCGGCGGGTGCCGTGCCGGTTGTGGGCGCGCTCGCGCTGTTCGCGGGGTTGGTGGCGTTCGGGTTCGGCGTCTGGCGATTCCGCAGACCAGCGCGCGGCGAGGCGGCGGCGCGGCTTGATGCCTCGCTTCCGGGGCGGCCGATCGCGGCGCTGAACGATTCGATGGCGATGGGCGGTGCCGCAGCAGAGCCGCTTTGGGCGGCGCACCGGGTGCGGATGGCTGCGCACGTTGCGCTTGCGCGGGCGGTGCCGCCACGCCCGGCGCTGGCGCCGCGCGACCCTTTCGGGCTGCGGCTGATGGCGCTGGTGGCGCTGGGCATGGCGCTGGTATTTGCGCCAACGCCCCGGCTGCAAGACCTGACCGCAGCGCTGCCTGGCGGTCAGGGCGGCGCGGCGTTGGCGGCCGTGGGGCCAAGCTGGGAAGGTTGGGCAACTCCGCCGCGTTATACCGGGCGGCCCGCGCTCTATCTCAACGCGCTTGAAGGCGCGGCACTGGTTCTGCCCGAGGGCACACGGCTGACGCTTCGCCTCTACGGCGCGCCGGATGCGCTGCAGGTGGTTCAGGATGTGGGCGATCTGGCCCCCGTCGCCGAGGCAGAGGCGCCGGGCGCCATGCGGGCGATCGACTGGGCAGTTACGCGCAGCGGCAGTCTGGCAATCGAAGGGCCGGGCGGGCGCGCCTTTGTGCTGACCGTGCTGCCGGACGCTGTGCCGTTTGTGGAGCCGCTGGTGGCGGCCAGCCGCCGTGCCGATGGCAAGCTGTCGCAGCCCTACCACGCGCGCGACGATTTCGGCGTGGTGCGCGGGCAGGCGACGATTGAGCTTGATCTGGCAGAAGTGAACCGCCGATTTGGACTGGTGCCCGAGCCCGAGCCGCGTGAACCATTGGTGTTCGATTTGCCGCTGCCGATTACCGGCGGCCGCACGGATTTCAACACGGTTCTCGTCGAGGACGCAGCGCGCCACCCGTTTGCCAACCTCCCGGTGCGGCTGACGCTCTCGGTCGAGGATGCGCGCGGGCAGGTGGGCACGGCACTGCCGCTGGCGATGGAATTGCCGGGGCGGCGGTTCTTTGACCCGCTTGCCGCAGCGTTGATCGAAATGCGGCGCGACCTGCTCTGGTCGCGGCAAAACGCGGCGCGGGTGGCGCAGGTGCTCAAGGCGGTCAGCTATGCCCCCGAAGACGCCGCGCTAAACACCCGCATCTACCTGCCGCTCAGGTTGGTAATCGGGCAGCTCGACGGCGCGTTGGTGCAGGGGCCGCTTGCGTCCGAGTTGCGCGATCAGCTCGCCGAGGCGTTGTGGCAGATGGCCGAGACGCTTGAAGATGGTGGGCTGGCTGATGCACTGGCCGCCATGCGGCGCGCGCAGGAAAGACTTTCCGAAGCGATGCGCAATGGGGCTTCGCCCGACGAGATTGCCCGGCTCATGGCCGAGCTGAAAGATGCCACTGACAAGTACATCGCCATGCTGGCCGAGCGCGGTGCGCAAGACCCACGCGATGAGTTCGCGCAGAAAAATCAGGGCCAGCAGATCACCGGCGACCAGATTCAGCAACTGATGGACGAGATCCAGCGGCTGATGGAAGAGGGCCGGATGGCCGAGGCGCAGGAGTTGCTCGATCAGCTTTCGCGGCTGATGGAAAATCTTCAGGTAACGCAAGGTCAGGGCGGTGAAGGCATGACCCCCGGCCAACAGTCGATGCAGGACCTGAGCGAATCGCTGCGCAATCAGCGGCAGCTTTCCGACGAGCTTTTCGGGCAAATGCAGCAGCCGGGCCAACCCGGCCAGGGCCAGCAGGGCGAGGGCCAGCAGGGCAGTGAGCCGGGGCAACAGCCGGGGCAACCGGGCCAAGGGCAGGGTGCGCTGGGCAGCGGCCCAAGCGGCGATGGTCTGCCCGATCGCCAGCGGGCGCTGCGTGAACAGCTTGAATATCAACAGCAAATGTTGCCAGGCGATGGCACCGCCGAGGGCGATTCGGTGCAGCGGTTGCTTGATCAAGCCGGTCGGGCGATGGACGAGGCCGAGCGTGCGTTGCGCGAGGGCGACAACCCGCTCGCGCTGGACCGGCAGGCCGAGGCGATCGAGGCGCTGCGTGAGGGAATGCGCGCGTTGGGCGAAATGCTGGCGCAGAACGGGCAGAACGAAGAGCGCCAGCCCGGCCAACAGCCCGGCGACATGACGCGGCTTTTGCCGCGCGATCCGCTGGGGCGGCAGGCGGGCGACGGCGGGCAGGTGGGGACCGATGAAACCTTGCTGCGCGGCGAAGATGTATACCGGCGCGCGCGCGATCTGCTTGACGAGATTCGCAGGCGCAGCGGCGAGCGGCTACGCCCGGCGCCCGAGCTCGATTACCTGCAACGCCTGCTGGATCTGTTCTGAGGCGCAGGCCTCAGGTATTGGCTTGCAGTCTTTCGGTCACCGCGCGCATTTGCTGGTCGAGCCAGAGGCGGCCCGCATCAACCCACGCGACATATTGCGAAAGTGCAGGTTCTAGCGCGGGCACCCGCGCAGATATCGACGGAGCAAAAGCGTAGACCGCTACGGCCACCACAGCGAGCAGGACGACCGACAAAAAGCCCGAGCGGAACCCTGCACGCCGACGTGCGCGCGCTTCGGGTGCATCGCGCGACGCAGGTGCGCTGCCCCGTTCAGAAGTGGCGCGCAGGGTCGAATTGATGACCTCGATATCGGGAAGCCGGTCTCGCCGTGCACTGTTGGCGGGCGCGGTGTCGGTCGAGTCGGGCCGCAGCCGGGCACTGAGCTCTGGTGCGGGTGCCTCGGCGGGCGGTGCAACCGCAGCGGCACGGGCCGCAAGCGCGGCGGGTATTTGGTCCAGCCCAAGGTCCGGCTGGGTTTCCAGGCCGCGGCTCTCGGCGCGGCGCGCCCGCGCCTCGCGCTCTGCTTCTTCGCGCAGGATCGAAAGCAGATTTTCGTCGAGCATCCGCCGCGTGGCGTCGGATTCGAGCGGTTCGCTTTCGTCTTCAGATTGATCGTCGCCTTCGGGCTGCAAGGCGTCGGCCGGCACATCAAGGGCTTGCGGCGCTGGCTCTGCCCTGCTTTCCGACAGCTCGTCGCCCCATTCCTCGGCGGTGGGAAAACTTTCCGTGGCTTTCGCCGCCTCATTTTCAAGCACAGTATCAGTGCCCGGCTGAAACCATGTGTGGCCGCACGAGGAACACTGAACGTCGCGCCCGCCGTCAGGAATGACGCTGTCATCCACTTCGTATTGCGCGTCGCAGTTTGGGCAAATCAGCCGCATTTTACCCCACGCCCACCCAAGCCACTGCCATTCTGGCGTTTGCTTTACACATGTTGTAGCAAGCACTGAACTGATATCCAAGTCTTTGTGGCACTTCGATCGCGAGGTGCGGCAATGGGCCGGGGTCGGCAAGGGCAGGGCGCGCGCGTGATCGAGTTGCAGTCGGTAGCGATGAACTATGGCGGCGGTGAATTATTCGCCGACGTTTCGCTTAAACTTGCGCCGGGATCGTTCCAGTTTCTGACCGGCCCCTCGGGTGCGGGCAAGACCACGCTGCTGAAACTATGCTACGGCGAGTTGGTGCCCTCGGCCGGGCAGGTGCAGTTGTTCGGGCAGGAAGTCCGCGAAATGCGGCGCGACGATACCGCGCGCATGCGTCGCCGGGTTGGCGTGGTGCATCAGGATTGCAGCTTTCTCGATCACCTTCCTTTGGCGGAAAATGTGGCCCTGCCGTTGACCGTGGCCGGGCGCGCCGCCGACGCGGCGGAACTTTCGGAGTTGCTTGCATGGGTGGGCCTTGCGCCACATGCGCAGGCGCTGCCGCCGCAGCTTTCGGGGGGCGAGCGGCAGCGCGCGGCGCTTGCGCGTGCGGTCATCATGGCGCCCGATGTGATTTTGGCGGATGAGCCGACGGGCAACGTCGATTGGGAAATGTCGCTGCGGCTGCTGACGCTGTTGGTCGAACTGAACCGGATGGGCAAAGCGGTATTGATTGCAACGCACGACCTGAACTTGATTCGGGCGGCCAAGTCGCAAGTTTCGGCGCGCGTCCTGCGGTTCCAGAACAAACGCCTGCAGGTTGCGGGGGCCGATCTGTGAGCGCGCGGCGCGACAGACGACGGCAGGCAATACCTGCCGCCGCGCGGGTGGTGCCGCCCTCGGGCTTCACCGCGCGTTTGACGCTGTTCAGTGCGGCCACGATGGCATTTCTGGCGGTATTTGCGCTGGCGATGTCGATGGCCACGGGGCGGATTGCCGACCGCTGGAGCGACGAGTTGGCGCGCACGGCGACGGTGCGCATTTCGGCGCCCGCCGCGCAGATGGCAGCTCAGACGGCGGCGGTGCTGGCGGTGCTTGACGCAACGCCCGGCGTTGCCTCGGCGCGGGCGCTGACGGCGGACGAGATGCAGGTGCTGCTCGGGCCTTGGTTCGGGCCTGACTTGCCGCTTGCCAGTCTGCCGTTGCCGCAACTGGTCGAAGTGGTCGAGGCACCTGCCGGGATTGATGCCGAAGGCCTGAGGCTGCGCCTTTCCGCCGAGGCGCCTGGCGCGGTGCTTGACGATCATGCGCGCTGGCGCCGACCTCTGGTTGAGGCAGCGGCGCGGTTGCGGCTTCTGGCCATGGTTTCGCTGGCGCTGATCACAGTGACCACAGCGGCGATGATCGTGCTGGCGGCACAGGCGGCTTTGGCGGCGAACGTGCAGGTGATCCGGGTCCTGCGTCTGGTGGGTGCGCGCGATCAATTCATCGCGCGGGCATTCGTGCGCCGCTTCACGCTGCGCGCGCTTGTGGGGGCGGCGGCGGGTGTTGCTGCAGGGCTTGTTGCGCTTTTCGTTTTGCCCGCGGCGAGCACGGCCGACAGCCTGATGGCCGACTTCGGCTTTTCCGGCGCACAATGGCTTGCGCCGTTGGCGATTCCGTTACTGGCTGGGCTGGTAGCGTGGGGGGCCACGCGCGCCTCTGCTTTGACAATGCTCAGGGGGATTCGGTGAAAAACGCGCTGCAATACGGCCGGTCGGTCTTCTTTGTGTGCCAGATGTATCTGGCGTTGGCGCTGGTGGCAACGCTGGGGCTGCCCTATGCCCTGATCGGCGGTCGGCAGGCGACCTACAAGGTGATTCACTTCTACTGTCGCTGGGTGATGGTCAGCGCCCGGCTGCTGGTTGGTCTGCGCTGCGAAGTGCGCGGAACGCCGCCCGAAGGCGAAGTGCTGATTGCTGCCAAGCACCAGTCATTTCTCGATATTCTAATGATTGTCAGCGCGCTTCCCGCCTTCAAGTTCATCATGAAGAAAGAACTGCGCTTTGTGCCTTTCGTCGGCTGGTATGCCGCCCTCATCGGCTGCGTGCCGGTTGAGCGCGGCAAGCGCGGCCACGCGATCAAGGCGATGGTGGCGGGCGTGAGGGCGGGGCGCGAACAGGGCGCGCCGCTTATCATCTTTTCGCAAGGCACCCGGGTCGCTGCGGGGGCGCGCAAGCCCTACAAGATCGGCACCGGCGTGCTCTACCATGAACTGGGGCAGGGCTGCGTGCCAGTGGCGGTGAACGTGGGCGTGTTCTGGCCGCGCCGTTCGTGGTTGCGCAAGCCGGGGCTGGCGGTGGTCGAGTTTATGCCGATGATTCCGGCGGGGCTTGAGATCGGCGACTTCATGACGCGGCTGGAATCGGTGGTGGAAGCCGAATCGAACCGGCTGATGGCCGAGGCTGGCTTTACAGCGCCGCTCGGTTGAGCCTCAGGCCAGTTTCAGTGTCGCGATTCCCGCGATGATCAACAAGATGCCGGTAACGCGCAGTGCCGTTACGGGTTCGTTGAACAGGTAGACCGCTGCAATCGCGGTGCCGAGCGCGCCGATTCCGGTCCAGACCGCATAGGCGGTGCCGACCGGCAGCGACCGCATCGCATTGGACAGGAGCACGAACGAGATGGTGGCGACCGCCAGTGTCCAGAGGCTTGGCCACAGGCGGCTGAAGTTGTCGGAATACTTCAGGCCGAGCGCCCAGCCCACCTCGCAGATGCCTGCAAGCGTCAGCACTAGCCACGGGTTCACGCGGCAAGCCCCTTGGCGCCCATGGCGAGGTATTTCGCGCGCCGACTCTGGACGAGATTGGTATTCTGGCTGCGCAACTCATCGAGCAGGAGCGCGATTTCGCTGCCCACAGCTGCAATCGCCGCCGCCGGGTCGCGTTGGGCACCGCCGAGCGGTTCGGCAACGATGCGGTCGATCACGCCCAGCTTCTTCAGATCTTGCGCGGTCAGGCGCAGCGCTTCTGCGGCCTCGCGCATCTTTTCGGCGTCCTTCCAGAGGATCGAGGCGCAGCCTTCGGGCGAGATTACCGAATAGATCGAGTGTTCCAGCATTGCCACCCGGTCGCCGGTGGCAAAGGCGACGGCGCCACCCGAGCCGCCTTCGCCAATCACCACGGAAACCAGCGGCACCTTGATTTCGAGGCACTTCGACGTGCTTCTGGCGATGGCTTCCGCCTGCCCTCGTTCTTCTGCGCCCTTGCCGGGGTAGGCGCCGGGTGTGTCGATAAGCGTGATAACCGGCAGCCCGAACCGGTCGGCGAGGTCCATCAGCCGGATCGCCTTGCGATAACCTTCGGGGCGCGCCATGCCGAAATTGCGCTCGATCCGGCTTTTGGTGTCGTGCCCTTTTTCATTGCCAATCACCACTACCGGCTGGTCGTTGAACCGCGCGAGACCGCCCATCACCGCATGGTCATCAGCAAAATTGCGATCGCCCGCCAGCGGCGTGTATTCGGTGAAAAGCGCCTCAATGTAATTCATGCAATGTGGCCGGTCCGGGTGGCGCGCGACTTGGCATTTGCGCCATGGGTCAAGGTTCTTGTAAAGGTCGCGCAGCATGTCGGCGGCCTTTTTGTCTAGCGCCGTTGCCTCTTTCTCGACATCCATGCCTTCGCTCTTGCGCGCCATCGCGCGCAGTTCCTCGGCCTTGCCTTCGATCTCGGCCAAGGGTTTTTCGAACTCGAGATAGGTCATGGTGCACCCCATTCAGGAACCCCGACTATATGAAACGCCGGGGCGGCAAATGCAACGGGGCTGGCGGCGCGCCTGAAACACCAGCGCCCCGGCCTTTGCAGGGCCGGGGCGCGGTTTCCCTCGTGCGGGCAGGGCCTCCCCAGCCCCCGCCGCTCCGGGATCTCAGTCAGCGGTCAGATCGGCCTGCCGCACAATGCCTTCGGCCTGCTTGATTGAGGCGATATCGACCAGCCGCCCCTTGTAGACCGTGGCGCCTTCGCCCCGCGCCTTTGCCGCCTCCATCGCCGCAAGAATCTCGCGCGCTTCGGCAACGGCGGCGGCGGAGGGGGTGAAGACCTCATTGCAAAGCGCCACCTGTTTCGGGTGAATCGCCCATTTGCCTACCATCCCGAGCGTTGCCGAGCGGCGGGCCTGCGCACGAAAGCCCTCGTCATCAGAGAAATCGCCAAACGGCCCATCGACCGGCAGCACCCCATGCGTGCGGCAAGCGGCAACGATGGCGGCCTGCGCCCAGTGCCACGGGTCGGGCCAGTATTTCGCGCCTTCGCGCAGCATGTAATAGTTTTCCTGCGTGCCGCCGATGCCGGTGGTGGCCATGCCCATGCTGGCCGCAAAATCTGCCGCGCCAAGGCTCATCGCCTGAAGCCGTGGGCTCGAAGCCGCGATTTGCTCGACATGGGCGATGCCCGCCGCCGATTCGATGATCACCTCAAGGCTGATCCGTTTTGTGCGGCCCTTTGCGGCCTCGATCGCCGTGACCAGCGCATCGACGGCATAAACATCTGCCGCACAGCCCACCTTGGGGATCATGATCTGGTCGATCCGCTCAGAGCCCTGTTCCATCAGGTCAACCACATCGCGGTACCAATAGGGTGTATCCAGCCCGTTGATCCGCACCGACAGGTGCTTGGTGCCCCAGTTCACCCCATGACTTGCCGCGATGATGTTGGCGCGGGCGGTGGCCTTGTCGCTAGGGGCCACGGAATCTTCCAGATCGAGGTTGATCACGTCAGCAGCACTTGCCGGGGCTGGATGCGGAAGCTCATACGGGGCCTTTCGCAAGGAAGTTTCACAATTGGTGCTGCGCGTGTTAGATTATTGCGCAGCCCAGTGCAAGTCGCTTTCGCGCCCGCAGCGCAGCATTTCCGCGCCGCAGCAAGGCTTGACGGCACCACGGCGACCGCGCCCTATGCGCCCGAACCGATCCGGGGAAAGCCATGAGCCTGACCGTTACCGCCGAAAGTTTCCGCCTGCGCGAGGTCTTCACCATTTCGCGCGGCTCGCGGACCGAGGCAAAGGTGCTGACCGTGCGGCTGGCGCGCGGCGGCATCACCGGCTGGGGCGAATGTGTGCCTTATGCGCGCTATGGTGAAAGCCCGGCCAGCGTGACCGCGCAGATTGGGAGGTTGCCTGCGGGCATTACCCGTGAAGCTCTGCAAGACCTGCTGCCCCCCGGTGCCGCCCGCAACGCGGTAGATTGCGCGCTTTGGGACCATGCGGCAAAGGCCGCCGGGGTGCGGGTCTGGCGGCTTGCCGGGCTGCCCGCGCCGAAGCCGCAAACCACCGCCTTCACGCTGTCGCTCGACACGCCCGAAAACATGCGCGCGGCGGCGGCGCGCCATGCGCACCGCCCGATTCTGAAAATCAAGCTTGGCACGCCTGATGACATGGCGCGGCTGGAGGCGGTGCGGGCGGGGGCGCCGAAGCCCACGATCATCGTTGACGCCAACGAGGGTTGGAGCGCCGAGGTCTATGCTGATCTTGCGCCGCATCTTCTGCGCCTTGGCGTGGCGATGGTGGAACAGCCGCTGCCCGCCGGGGCCGATGACATGCTGGCCGAAATCGCGCGGCCGCTGCCGGTATGCGCCGATGAAAGCTGCCACGACCGCGCCACTCTGGCGGGGCTGAAAGGTAAATACGACATCGTCAACATCAAGCTCGACAAGACCGGCGGGCTGACCGAAGCGCTGGCCCTGCGCGATGCCGCCCGCGCGGCGGGGTTTGGTGTGATGGTCGGCAGCATGGTCGGCACCAGCCTTGCGATGGCGCCTGCCGTGCTGGTGGCCCAAGGCGCCCTTTACACAGACCTTGACGGCCCGCTTTTGTTGGCCGAAGACCGCGCCAACCCGCTGCACTACGCGGCGGGAATGGTGCACCCGCCCGAGGCGGAATTGTGGGGATGAACGCGATGAGCAGAACCGTCTATGTGAATGGCGCCTATGTGCCCGAAGCCGAAGCTAAGGTTTCGGTCTTTGACCGCGGCTTTCTGATGGCCGACGGGGTCTATGAGGTGACTTCGGTTCTGGGCGGCAAGCTGATTGACTTTGCGGGCCACGCGGCGCGGCTGAAACGCAGCCTCAATGAGCTGGAAATGGCTGCCCCGGTTGATGATGCCGAACTGCTGGCGATTCACCGCGAGCTGGTGGCGCGGAACGGCATCACCGATGGCATGGTCTATCTGCAAATCACCCGTGGCAACCCCGGCGACCGCGATTTTGCCTGGCCCGACCCGGCGTTGGTGCCTGCCACGCTGGTGCTGTTCACCCAGTCAAAGCCCGGCATGGCTGACAGCCCGCAGGCAAAGACCGGGATCAAGGTGATCACCATCGACGACATCCGTTGGGGCCGCCGCGACATCAAGACGGTGCAACTGCTCTACCCGTCAATGGGCAAGATGATGGCGAAAAAGGCGGGCGTTGATGATGCCTGGCTGGTTGAGGATGGTTTCGTGACCGAAGGCACCTCGAACAACGCCTATATCGTCGCCGGGGGCCAGATCATCACCCGGCAGTTGGGCAACGACATCCTGCACGGCATCACCCGCGCGGCGGTGCTGCGCTTTGCCCGCGAGGCGCAGATGGAGGTGGTTGAGCGCCCCTTCACGGTTGATGAGGCGCGCACGGCGGACGAGGCCTTTATCACCTCGGCCAGCGCCTTCGTGATGCCGGTGGTGGAAATCGACGGCAAGCAGATCGGCAGCGGCAAACCCGGCAAGGTGGCAACCCGCCTGCGCGAGATCTACCTTGAGGAAAGCCGCAAGGCGGGGGTGTGAACCGCCGCCAGATCGGCCGCGCGGTCAGCCCGCACGCCCGATTCAGGGGCTGTGGAAGATGCTGATTGCGGCGGGGTCGATCTGCGCCGGGGTGATGCCCGCAAGGATCAGCCGGGTGACGCCATCGACCACAATCGCGGTGTCGGTGGTGCCCATCGGCTGAATGTCATACCCGGGTATCACTTCGGCCGCGTAGACGACGATTTCGATGCTGTCTTCGCCCGGGGTGAAATCTGTCACCGTGCTGGCTGCGGTTTCGCCTGCGTCATAGCCAGACCAGAACACATCTGCGCCGGTGCCACCGGTCAGCGTGCTTCCGGCGTATCCAAACAAGATGTCGTCGCCCGCACCGCCTTGCAGCAGATCATTGCCTTCGGTGCCATTCAGGGACTGGTCGTCGGGCTCGTCATCATTGGACGACATCGCAAATCCGACGAAAAGCAGCGGCAGGAAAATCAGCATGTCCATGGAACCCTCGTGCGGTCAATGCGGGCAACCAAGCTGCAAGCAACTGTGAAGTCAATTGGAGGTGTCAAAAATGCGGCAGACAACGCGAAGATTGGAAGCAGTGATTAACAAATCTGCGTATTGGCCTGCGGCGACGATCTATAGCCCGCTTGCCGCCAGCACCCGTTGCAGCACCGGTGCCAGCCGGTCGGCCCAGGCGAGTTGACCGTCTTCATGGGCGATCAGGTCGTTGCGCAATTCGATCAGCACGTTGGGGCGGCCCGGGGTCAGCGCGTGGCGGTCGATGGCGTCGCCATCGAGGTGGCCGCTGTAGGGCTCGTTATCGCCCACGTTCAGCCCTTCGGCGGCAAGTGCTGCAATCAGCGGCAGGGCAAGGCGGGTGTCGCGGTGCGAATAGAGCACCCCCACCGGCCATGGCCGGGGCGTGCGGCCGCGCAGGCAAGGGGTAAAGCTGTGCACGGCGCAGATTACGGTATCGGGCCGCCGCGCCGCCAGCGCGGCATAGGCCCTGTGGTAGGGGCGGTAGAGCGCCGCCATCCGCCGTTCCTGCTCGGCGGCATCGGCGTGGCGGTTGGCGGCAATGATGGTGCCATCGTAAAGCCGCATCAACAACGTCGGGTCATCTTCGCCGCGGTTCGGGTCGATCACCAGCCGCGAGAAATTGGTGAGAATCGCGGGGGCATCCAGCCGCTCGGCCAAGCGCCGCGTTACCCCCGCCGCGCCCACATCATAGGCAATGTGGCGGGCCATGTCTTCGGGGGCAATGCCAAGGCTGCCGCCGCCAAGCCAATCGGGCACCCGGTTGCTGGCATGGTCACAGGTAACAAGCCAGCGCCCCGGCCGATCAGCCCCGACAATCTGAAACGAAGCCTCCGTCATCCGCTGTTTGCCTTTCTGCGATACACAGCCTTATGATAGCGCAAACACAAGCGCCCGTTGCCCTGCCGCGCGTTTTGCGCCATTACCACCGCCGACCCCAAGAGTGAACCCCATAGCCCGGAGACCGAGGCCCATGAGACGCCTTCGCAATGTGAAAATCGTGGCCACGCTCGGCCCGGCCTCGTCGGACTATGCCACCATCAGGGCGCTTTTTGAGGCGGGCGCGGATGTGTTCCGATTGAACATGAGCCACGGCACTCAGGCCGACCAGCGCGCCCGGCGCGACATCATCCGCCAGGTCGAGGAGGATACCGGCCGTCCGATCGCGATTCTTGCCGATCTTCAGGGGCCGAAACTGCGCGTCGGCGTGTTCGCCAACGGCGCCGCCGATCTTGATGAGGGTAATCCGTTCCGCTTTGATCTTGACCCCACCGAGGGCGACGGCCACCGCGTGAACCTGCCCCACCCCGAGATCTTTGCGGCACTTACCCCCGGCGCACGGCTCTTGGTGAACGATGGCAAGATCCGCCTGCGGGTTGAAACCTGCGGGCCCGATTTTGCCAATTGCACGGTGACCACTGGCGGCACGATTTCCAACCGCAAGGGCGTGAACGTGCCCGATGTCTTGCTGCCTCTGGCTGCGCTTTCCGAAAAAGACCGTTCCGATCTGGAATTTGCCTGCGAGATGGGGGTGGATTGGCTGGCACTGTCGTTCGTGCAGCGCCCCGAGGATGTGACCGAAGCGCGCAGGCTGACGCGTGGCCGCGCCGCGATTCTTTCAAAGATCGAGAAACCCGCCGCTGTTGAGGCCTTTGCCGAAATTCTGGCGGTGTCCGATGGCATCATGGTGGCGCGCGGCGATCTGGGGGTAGAATGCCCGGTGCATTCGGTGCCACCGATTCAAAAGCGGCTGGTGCGCGCCGCAAGGGCCGCCGCAAAGCCGGTGATCGTGGCCACCCAGATGTTGGAAAGCATGATCGAATCGCCAATGCCCACCCGGGCCGAGGTATCTGATGTGGCGACCGCGATTTATGAGGGTGCCGATGCGGTGATGCTTTCTGCCGAAAGTGCCGCCGGGCGCTACCCGGTTGAAGCCGTGGCCACGATGGATGCCGTTGCCATGTCTGTAGAAAACGACCCTACATACCGCGAAGTGATCGAGGCGAGCCGCAAGGCCAAACGCACCACCGTTGCCGATGCGATTGTCGCCGCCGCTCGCGAAATTGCCGAGACCACCGATATCAAGGCGATCTGCTGCTACACGCAAACCGGCGGTACCGTCAGCCTGGTTGCGCGGGAACGCCCGCGTGTGCCGATCATCGCGCTTTCGCCGGTGTCGCTGACGCTGCACAAGCTTTGCCTGACCTGGGGCGTGCATACCGTGCGCTGTGAAGAGGTCGAGCGTTTCAAGATGGCAGTGGTCAATGCCGCGCGCGCCGCACGCGAATTCGGTTTTGCCGATGTCGACGACAAGATCGTGGTCACTGCGGGCGTGCCGTTCAACGTGCAAGGCACTACCAACATTCTGCGGGTGGCGCCCTGTGACGAGCGATTGATTTTCAGCACCGATCCGGAGTAGAAATGGTCTGTTCGCCTCAGGGGTGCCGCGCATGGATAGCGATCTCGTTCTGGTGATCGGCTTGCTTATCGGCGCATTCTCGATTCCGTCGATCATATCGGCGTTTTCCGATAGCCGCGCACCGCGCGCTGCCGCCGCAGGGCTGGTCTTGGGCGGGGTGATGGTGCTGGTGGCATTCATGACCAAGCCGGGCGGCTATGCCCCCGGGCAAATCCCCAACGTGTTTGCGCAGGTTTTCGCGCGGGTTCTGAACTAGCCCCCCTTGCCAAGCCTGCGGCACCCGCTTATAGGCACCTCTCCAAATCCGCGCGTCCGGCCCACGTGGCATGCCGAGTCGCGCGTTCACACACTCGCAAGAGGAGATGAAAATGCCCAAGATGAAGACCAAGTCTGCGGCCAAAAAGCGGTTCACCTTTACCGCATCGGGCCGCGCGAAATCGGGTGTCGCCGGCAAGCGTCACGGTATGATCAAACGCTCGACGGACTTCATTCGCAATGCCACCGGCACCATGCTGCTGTCGGCTGCGGATACGAAGATCGTCAAGAAATACATGCCCTACGACCGCTGAGGAGAAAAACCCATGTCTCGCGTTAAATCCGGCGTCGTCACGCACGCCCGCCACAAGAAAGTCATCAAGGCCGCAGCGGGCTACTACAGCGCCCGCTCGCGCAACTTCAAGACCGCAACGCAGGCGGTCGATAAGGCGATGCAATACGCCACCCGCGACCGCAAGGCCCGCAAGCGCAACTTCCGCGCGCTGTGGATTCAGCGGATCAATGCCGCGGTGCGCGCGTTCGACGCCGAAATGACCTATTCGCGCTTCATCAACGCGCTCGAAAAGTCGGGCATCGCGGTTGACCGCAAGGTGCTGGCCGATCTTGCCGTGCACGAACCCGAGGCTTTTGGCGCCATCGTCACTCAGGCGAAGGCAGCGCTGGCCGCGTAATTCCCCCAACGGGGCGAAACCGAAACCCCGCGCTGGCCGTTGGCCCGGCGCGGGGTTTTTCTTTTGGGGGTGTGTGCTTGCAATCCGGGCGGGGGCTGGCTAGCACGAAGGCGCAAAATCAACAGGTGGATCATGGCCGATCTCAACACGCTCAAGGGCAAATATCTGGCGGGTATCGCAGCGGCAGCTGACGAGGGCGCGCTTGAGGAAATCCGGCTGGCGGCGCTCGGCAAGAAGGGCGAGATCAGCCTGATGATGCGCGAGCT
The DNA here is from genome assembly GCA_002842855.1 of Alphaproteobacteria bacterium HGW-Alphaproteobacteria-4. GTDB lineage: Bacteria > Pseudomonadota > Alphaproteobacteria > Rhodobacterales > Rhodobacteraceae > UBA6213. Next base: position 47,910 of record PHEE01000025.1, read on the forward strand.
GGGGGGCATGGCGCCCGAGGCGCGGCAGGCGGCGGGCGCACAGCTCAATGTGCTGAAAGACGAGATCGACGCGGCCTTGCGGGCGCGCAAGGCGGGGCTGGCCGATGCGGCGCTTGACGCGCGGCTGGCCGCCGAATGGCTCGATGTTACCCTGCCCGCGCGGCCACGGCGGGTTGGCACCATCCACCCCGTCAGCCAGGTGATGGACGAGGTCACCGCGATTTTCGCCGACATGGGCTTTGCCGTGGCCGAGGGGCCGCAGGTGGAATCTGACTTCTTCAACTTTGACGCGCTCAACATCGCGCCCGAGCACCCGGCCCGGCAAGAGCATGACACCTTCTTCATGGCCCGCGCCGAGGGTGACCCGCGCCCGCCGCATGTGCTGCGCACGCACACCAGCCCGGTGCAGATCAGGGCGATGCAGGCGCAGGGCGCGCCGATCCGCGTTATCGCGCCGGGGCGGGTGTACCGGATGGACATGGACCAGACCCACGCCCCGATGTTCCATCAGGTTGAGGGGCTGGCGATTGGCCGCGATATTTCGATGGCCAACCTCAAGTGGACGCTGGAGGAGTTTTGCCGGGCGTTCTTTGAAGTGGCGAATGTGGAACTGCGCTTCCGCGCCAGCCACTTTCCCTTCACCGAGCCTTCCGCCGAGGTTGATATCCGCTGTTCCTGGGCCGGGGGGCAGTTGAAGATCGGCGAGGGCAACGATTGGCTGGAGATTCTGGGTTCCGGCATGGTGCACCCCAAGGTGCTGGCCGCCGCCGGGGTGGACCCAGCGGAATGGCAGGGCTTTGCGTTTGGCATGGGGATAGACCGGCTGGCGATGCTGAAATACGGGATACCGGATTTGCGGGCGTTCTTTGAGAGCGACCTGCGGTGGCTGCGGCATTATGGGTTTGCAGCGGGGGACGTGCCCACGGTGCATGGGGGTTTGAGCAGGTGAAACAGCGGAATGCCGGCGAAATCTTGGTTAGATGGCTAAAAAGTCAGTGGACCCAAGCACTTTCACAACTTAGTGAGATAAATTGGATTTTTGCCACCGCACTTTTCTTGATCGGCCTTGCTATAGTAATTTTAGCGCCCAAGCAGGCTCAAGGCTACGCTATTGCCAGTGCAACAGCTCTTTTTATCGCGTTTGTTGCTTATCCATGGCAGAAGGCGCGCGACCGAGTAAACGAACTGAGAAAAGAACAACGGGAAGCCTATCGCCGATTTTTCAGAACTACGCTTGACGCACGCCAGGCCATCTTTGACTTTAAGCTTAGTAGTGAGAATGAAGCAAAGGCTGCTGTCGCTGCGATTATTGCCGCGAAGAACTCCTACGAAAACGCTGTTAGCGAGTTGTGCGTTTCGGCCTCAGGGCCCGCAGTGGCGGCCGCACAAAAAATGCATAGCTTGATCTATTCGATATTCGAGGAATGGGAGAATGCGCTTCGTAATCTGCTGCACAAAGGAAGCGGCGCGCATCCAGTAGTTGACGTTTCGAGCGCGTTCGAAGCAGTTATTCAAAAACATCGAGCAGCGCTATTCGACGCAGAGAATGAAATCAGAGACGCTATGAAATCAGACGAATTTGGATTTAGAAATTCGGCTGTAATTGAAGGGCGTTCGCAAAGAGAAAAAGAAGCGATCTGACATGAAACTCACCCTCTCCTGGCTCAGCGATCACCTTGATACCTCAGCCACGCTCGACGAAATCACCTATGCCCTCACCGACCTCGGCCTTGAGGTCGAAGCTGTCACCAACCCCGCCGCCAAGCTCGCCCCCTTCACGCTGGCAAAGGTGCAATCGGCGGTGCAGCACCCCGATGCCGACAAGTTGCGCGTCTGCATGGTGGAAACCGACGAAGGGCTAAAGCAGATCGTCTGCGGCGCGCCCAACGCGCGGGCGGGCATTACCGTGGTGCTCTGCAAGCCCGGCGATTATGTGCCGGGCATCGACGTGACCCTTGGCATCGGCAAGATCCGCGGCGTTGAAAGCCACGGCATGATGGCATCCGAGCGCGAGCTGGAGCTTTCGGATGAGCACAACGGCATCATCGAGCTGCCCTCGGGCGAGGTCGGGCAGAAGTTCACCGACTGGCTGGCGGCCAACCGCCCCGAAACCATCGACCCGGTGATCGAGATCAAGATCACCCCCAACCGCCCCGATGCGCTCGGCATTCGCGGCATCGCGCGCGACCTTGCGGCGCGGGGGCTTGGACGGCTGAAACCGCTTGAAATTGAGCCGGTGCCGGGCGGCTTTGCCTGCCCGATCTCTGTAACCATCGACCCCGCGCTGAAGGCCAAGGGCTGCCCGCTGTTCGCTGGCCGCCTGATCCGCGGCGTCAGCAACGGCCCCAGCCCGGCCTGGCTGCAACAGCGGCTTCTGGCCATTGGCCTGCGCCCGATCTCGGCGCTGGTCGATATCACCAACTTCTTCACCTATGACCTGAACCGCCCGCTGCATGTGTTCGATGCGGCCAAGGTGCAGGGCGGCCTGCACATTGCCCCCGCCAAGGGCGGCGAGCAACTGCTGGCGCTTGACGGCAAATGCTACACGCTCAGCGCAGGCCAGATGCTGATATCCGATGACGCGCAGCCCGAAAGCCTTGCGGGCATCATGGGCGGCGAACATTCGGGCTGCACCGAGGCCACCACCGATGTGTTCCTTGAGTCCGCCTACTGGGACCCGATCACCATTGCCGCGACCGGGCGCGCGCTGAAGATCACCTCTGACGCGCGTTACCGGTTTGAACGCGGCGTGGACCCTGCCTTTACCCTGCCGGGGCTGGAACTGGCCACGCAGATGGTGCTCGACCTCTGCGGCGGCGAGGCAAGCGATGTGGTGCTGGATGGTGCCGTGCCCGATGTCAGCCGCGCCTACAGGCTTGACCCCGCACGCGTGCAAAGCCTGGTGGGAATGGAAATTCCCGAGGCCACGCAGCGCGCCACGCTGGAGGCGCTGGGGTTTGTGATCGAAGGCAACATGGCCACGCCGCCGACCTGGCGCCCCGATGTGCTGGGCGAAGCCGATCTGGTTGAAGAAGTGGCGCGCATCGCCTCGCTGACGCGCCTCAAGGGCCGCCCGCTGGCGCGGGAAACCACCGGCGTGCCCGCGCCGATACTGACGCCGATGCAGATGCGCGAAAAGGCGGTGCGGCGGATGCTGGCGGCCTTGGGCTACAACGAATGCGTGACTTACAGCTTTATTGATGCCGCCGCCGCAGCCCTTTTTGGCGGCGGGCAGAATGCGACGCGGATCGAAAACCCGATCAGCTCGGAAATGACCCACCTGCGCCCCGACCTGCTACCGGGCCTGTTGGCCGCCGCCGCCCGCAATCAGGCGCGCGGCTTTGCCGATCTGGCGCTTTTCGAGGTTGGCCCCGCCTTTACCGGCGGCGAACCGGGCGAGCAGGCGTTGCAGGCCGCCGGCCTGCTGGTGGGCGGCTCGGCCCCGCGCGACGCCTTCGGCTCGCGCCGCAACTATGACCTTTATGATGCCAAAGCCGATGCCGAGGCAGCGCTGGCCACGATTGGCGCGCCCGCCAAGATGCAGATCACCCGCAAGGTGCCCGGCTGGTTCCATCCCGGCCGTTCCGGTGCAATGGCGCTGGGGCCGAACGTGCTTTGCGCTTTTGGCGAGGTGCACCCGCGCGTGTTGCGCGATATGGGGGTCAAGGCGCCCGCGGTTGCCTTTACGCTGCACCTCGATGCGGTGCCGTTCCCCAAACTGAAATCGCGTACCCGCCCGGCGCTGGCGCTTTCCGATCTGCAAGCGGTCGAGCGTGACTTTGCCTTTGTGGTCGATGCCCGCGTCGAGGCGCTGACACTGGTTAACGCCGCCGCCGGTGCCGACAAGGCGCTGATCGAATCGGTGCGGGTGTTCGACCAGTTCACCGGCGAGCGCGCCGAGGCGCAGATGGGCGCGGGCAAAAAGTCGATCGCACTTTCGGTGCGCTTGCAGCCCCGCGACAAGACCCTGACCGAAGCCGAGATCGAGGCGGTGTCGGCGCGCATCATCGACAAGGTCACAAAAGCCACAGGTGGCGTGCTGCGCAGCTAATGCGGCGCGCTGGCGCTTGCCATGATGCAACAAACGCGTGAGGCTCAGCCCATCCTGGGAGGGGTTTCTTGGTTTACGATTACGTCATCGTGGGTGGCGGTTCGGCGGGGTCGGTGCTGGCCGCGCGCCTTACCCAAGACCCGGCAGTTTCGGTCTGCCTGATCGAGGCGGGTGGGGCGGGGCGCGATATTTTCGTGCGTGCCCCGGCGCTGGTCGCAGCGATGGTGGCGGGACGGCCGCCGATTCACAACTGGGCTTTTCACACCACGCGACAGGCCGGGCTGAACGGCCGACGCGGGTTTCAACCGCGCGGCAAGGCGTTGGGCGGCTCGTCTGCGATCAACGCCATGCTCTATACGCGCGGCCACCCGGCAGACTACGACGAATGGGCCGATCTTGGCGCCGACGGTTGGGATTGGGCGTCTTGCCTGCCCTACTTCCGGCGCTCCGAGGGTAACGCATGGGGCGCCGACGCCTTGCATGGTGGCGACGGGCCGTTGCAGGTTGCCGATCAAAACGCCCCTCGCCGCATCTCGCGCGCCTTCGTCGATGCCTGTGAAGCTTCGCATATTCCGCGCAACGATGATTTCAACGGCGCGCGGCAGGAAGGCGCGGGGCTCTACCAGGTTACGCAGTTTCACCATGGGCCGCGCAAGGGCGAGCGATGTTCAGCTGCCGCTGCCTATCTGCACCCGGTGATCGCGCGCCCGAACCTGACCGTGCTGACCCATGCGCGCGTAGAAAAGGTGCTTCTGGAGGATGGCCGCGCGACCGGGGTGCAGCTGCGCCGCAATTTGCGGCGCCAGCACTTCAAGGCGCGACGCGAGGTGATATTGGCGGCCGGCGCCTTTGGCTCGCCGCAGCTTCTGATGCTCTCGGGCATCGGCCCCGAAGAAGAATTGCGCGCGCATGGCGTGCCCGTAGCACATGCGCTGCCGGGCGTTGGCACGAACCTGCAAGACCATCTCGATTACATCATCAGCCACCGCAGCCTGCGCCCCGACGTGGTGGGTCTGAACCCGGCGGGTCTTGCGCGCTTGGCAAAAGCCGCTTGGAAATGGCGCGAGTCAGGTGGCGGCCTCTTTGCCTCGCCGATGGCAGAGGCGGGGGCGTTTCTGTGCTCGGAACCGGGGCTGGCGCGGCCCGATCTGCAAATTCATTTTGTCATCGGTATTGTAGACCAGCACATGCGCCGCATGCATCTGGCCGATGGCTATTCGGCACATATCTGCGTGTTGCGTCCGCACAGCCGTGGCTTGGTCGGGCTGGCCTCGGCAAACCCTGCGCGGGCGCCTCGCATCGACCCCGGCTACCTCAGTGATCGGCGCGACGTGGCGCTGATGCTGAAGGCCGCGCGCAAGCTGGAGCAAATTCTTGATGCCTCGCCGCTGGCGCCCTGGCGCGGCGCGCGGCTATACCCGCATGACGGCAGCGATGCGGCGCTTGAGGCCGATATTCGCGCGCGTTCGGATACCATCTACCACCCCGTCGGCACTTGCCGCATGGGCAAAGACGAGATGGCAGTGGTTGACCCCGCGCTGCGGGTGCGCGGGGTGGCAGGTTTGCGGGTGATCGACGCTTCGGTTATGCCGCGCATTCTGGGCGGCAACACCAACGCGCCCACCATCATGATCGCAGAAAAGGCGGCAGAAATGCTGCGCAGCGAAGCGCAGCATTAGTGCCGCGTTTCAGGGCCGCGGAGGTTGTACCAGCCCGCGTTGTACGGCCGGGCGGGCCAGAAAACGCTCAAGGTAAGCGGGCACGTTTTTCAGGTTTTCCCAGCCGACGATCTCGTTCGCCTTGTATACCTCGCGCAGAGCACGCAACCACGGCGCGATGGCGATATCGGCAATCGAGTAGTCGCCCGCAATCCACTCATGCCCCGCAAGCGCCGCGTCGAGCACTTTCAAAAGCCGCTCGGTCTCGGCGCGGTAACGCTCTTTCGGGCGCGGGTCTTCAATTTCCTTGCCGGCAAAGTGGTGGAAGTACCCCAACTGGCCAAACATCGGCCCGATGCCGCCCATCTGGAACATCAGCCATTGCAGCACCTCATAGCGGGTCTCGGCGGGTAGCAGCTTGCCTGATTTTTCCGCCAGATAGATCAGAATCGCGCCGCTTTCAAACAGCGGCAGCGGTTTGCCGCCCGGCCCGTTGGGGTCGATGATTGCCGGGATCTTATTGTTGGGGTTGAGCGAGAGGAACTCGGGGCTCATCTGGTCATTGGTGGCAAAACTGACCAGATGCGCGTCATACGGCAGGCCCATTTCCTCAAGCGCGATTGAAACCTTCACGCCGTTCGGGGTGGGCAGCGAATAGAGCTGAATGGCACCCGGCGTGCGCAGCGGCCAGCGCTTGGTGATAGGGAAGGCAGAAAGGTTGGTCATGACGTGCTCCTGTTGGATCAGTGGGCAAGGTAGGCACGAATTCCCCTTTTCGAAAGGCTGGAAATTGCACATGGCTGTGGTAGCGTTAGCACAGCGCGCCCGCGTGGCGCGTGCAACTCTGCGGGGACAAAAAAATGATTAAAGAGTTCAGAGACTTCATCGCCAAAGGCAACGTCATGGACATGGCCGTAGGCATCATCATCGGCGCGGCGTTCACGGCAATAGTCAGCTCGCTCGTGGCGGATCTTATCAACCCGATCATCGGGCTGGTGACTGGCGGCATGGATTTTTCCAACCTGTTCGTGAACCTCGGCGATGGCACATTCACCAGCCTTGCCGCCGCGCGCGAGGCGGGCGCCCCCGTCTTTGCCTACGGCGCTTTCATCACCGCGGTGATCAACTTCCTGATCATCGCCTTCGTGGTGTTCTTGCTGGTAAAAATGGTCAACCGCGTGAAGGATTCGGCCATCAAGAAGGCGGCGGAGCAAGCCCCTGCACCGAGCGGTCCGAGCGAGCTGGATGTGCTGCTGCAAATCCGCGACGCACTGAAAAAGTGATCTGGCGCACCAGAACAAAATGGCCCGGTCGCAAGGACCGGGCCATTCCCGTTACATTGCGAGCGCGGCTTGCGGCGTGATGCTAGGCAGCCCCAGCGCCTCGCCTACCGCAGCATAGGTCAGCTGCCCCGCGTGCACGTTCAGCCCTGCGAGCAGATGCGCATCGTCTGCGCAGGCCTTCTTCCAGCCCTTGTCCGCCAAGGCAAGCATGAAGGGTAGCGTTGCGTTGCCAAGCGCCAGCGTCGAAGTGCGCGCCACCGCGCCCGGCATGTTGGCCACGCAATAGTGCAGCACACCATCTACCTCATAGATCGGGTCCTGGTGGGTGGTGGCGTGACTGGTCTCGAAACACCCGCCCTGGTCGATCGCCACATCTACCAGCGCCGCGCCCGGCTTCATGGTTTTCAACTGCGCCCGGCTGATCAGTTTCGGCGCCGCAGCCCCCGGCACAAGCACCGCGCCAATCACCATGTCGGCGCCGGTAATCAGGTCGGCAATATTGCCCGCGCTGGCATAGGCGGTCTTGAAATCGTGCCCGAACACGTCATCGAGGTAGCGCAAGCGCGGCAGCGAACGGTCGAGCACAGTGACATCGGCGCCCATGCCAGCCGCCACCCGCGCTGCATGCGTGCCCACCACGCCGCCGCCGATCACCAGAACCTTGGCGGGTGCCACGCCGGGCACGCCACCCAGCAGCACGCCCCGCCCGCCATTGGCCTTTTGCAGCGTCCACGCCCCCACCTGCGGCGCCAACCGCCCGGCGACTTCGGACATTGGTGCCAGCAGCGGCAGCCCGCCGACGCGGTCGGTGACGGTTTCATAGGCAATGCAGGTGGCACCCGATCTGAGCAGGTCGGCGGTCTGCTCGGGGTCTGGCGCCAGATGCAGATAGGTGAACAGCACTTGCCCCTTGTGCAGCCGCGCGCGTTCGACCGGCTGTGGTTCCTTGACCTTCACGATCAGCTCGGCAGCAGCAAACACCGCCTCGGCGGTGCCAAGCATCGTGGCGCCCGCGGCCACATAGTCGGCATCGGTGAAGCCCGAACCCATGCCAGCGCCGGTCTCGATCAGCACCTCGTGGCCGTGCAGCACCGCCTCGCGCGCGGCGTTGGGCGTGATGCCGACACGAAACTCTTGCGGTTTGATTTCCTTTGGGCAGCCGATTTTCATCTGGGAATCCTCATGTGAGCCTTGAGCATAGTGTGGCGCAGCATCGGCGCAATTGCTTTGCAAAGATCGGTGGTGCAAGCGCAGCAATTGAATGGTATTGTCGATGAAATGCCACCTTCTTAGCAGAAACGTGCGTTGAAATGATAATTGACGCGACAGACCGCCGAATTCTTGCCGCCCTGCAAAAACAGGGCCGCATGACCAATGCCGAGCTTTCAGAGCGGGTGAACCTATCGGCCTCGGCCTGCCACCGCCGCGTGCAGCGGCTTGAGGCCGAGGGCTATATCCGTGATTATGTCGCATTGCTCGATGCGCGTCGGCTTGGACGCCCGACCACGGTTTTCGTGGAAATCACCCTTTCAGGGCAGGCCGACGAGGTGCTCGATGCGTTCGAGCGCGAGGTGCGCAAGATCCCCGATGTGCTCGAATGTCACCTGATGGCGGGCAGCGCCGACTATCTCTTGAAGGTCGTGGCCGAAGACACCGAAGATTTTGCCCGCATCCACCGCGCCTACCTTGCTCGGCTGCCGGGCGTGGCGCAGATGCAAAGCTCATTCGCGCTGCGCACCGTTTTCAAGACAACCGCACTGCCGATCTGAGGCTCGCCTCCGGCGGGGATATTTGACCCAAGGCAGGCCAATTGCCTTGGGCCAAATATCCCCCGCGGAGCGTGCCGCGCGGGCAATGAAAAACCCCCGCCGAAGCGGGGGCCGATCATCGCGGGTTGCCCCGCCAGCTATTCCAGGCGCTTAGAGACCGCCTTCACGCTGGGCCTTTTTACGCGCCAGTTTGCGCGCACGCCGAATCGCTTCGGCTTGCTCGCGGGCACGCTTGACCGAGGGTTTCTCGAAATGTTGCTTGAGCTTCATTTCACGAAATACCCCCTCGCGCTGAAGTTTCTTCTTCAGAGCACGAAGCGCCTGTTCGACGTTGTTGTCGCGAACGCTGACCTGCGTCGCACGTTGCTTTCAACGCTGCGGCCGCTGAGGTCGGGATTGATCCCGACCTCGCGCGGCTCATTTGCCCTCGAGGCGCGGTTGATCTTGCGGTCGCCTACCACCGCGCGGGCGATGCCACGATGCTGGCGCGGTTGGCCGAGGCTGATCTGGCGGCGCTGCGCTATCGTGACCGGGTTGCTTTGGCGCTGCGGCTGCGGCTTGAAGTGGCCGAGCCGGAACTGGTGCGTCGCGGGGCCGCAGTTTTTGCGCTGCCGCAAAACTCCGCCACGGGGGCCGCGCTGATCTGGGGCACTGCCGATGCCATCTGGCGCGCGTTGGGCGATACCAGCGATGATTTCAACTGGTATTCCAAAAGGATATCGCTTTCTGCGGTGTATTCCGCCTGCGTGCTTTTCTGGATGGGTGACACCACGGAAGGCCAGCGCGATACCGCCGAGTTTATTGACCACCGGATCGAAGGCATTCTGCAATTCGAGAAGGTCAAAGGCCGGGTCGTCCAGTTGCCGGGGCTGAAAAGCCTGCTTTCCGGCATCCGCGCGCCGGGCCGGGTAGGGCCATGATGCGCGCGATCGAAATTACTGCGCCCGGTGGCCCCGAGGTACTGCGGCTTTGCCGGCGCCCGGTGCCGGTGCCGGGCTGCGGCGAGATTGTCATCAAACTGGCCTACGCCGGGGTCAATCGCCCTGACGCCCTGCAGCGCGCCGGGGCCTATGCGCCGCCACCCGGCGCGTCGCTGCTGCCGGGGCTGGAAGGCGCGGGGCATGTGGCCGAAGTCGGGCCGGGCGTTACCGGCTGGGGTGTGGGCGATGATGTCTGTGCGCTGCTGCCCGGCGGCGGCTATGCAGAATACGCCGTTTGCTCTGCCGCCCACGCGCTGCCGGTGCCAGCGGGCCTCTCGCTGCGCGATGCCGCCTGCCTGCCCGAAACCGCCTTCACCGTCTGGTCGAACGTGGTGATGCGTGGGGGGCTGCGTGCGGGCGAGCGGTTCTTGGTGCATGGCGGAAGTTCAGGCATCGGCACCATGGCCATTCAGGTTGCGCGGGCTCAAGGTGCGCGGGTCTTTGCCACCGCCGGAACGGCTGAAAAATGCGCGGTCTGCGAAGGGTTGGGCGCAACAGCCATCAACCACCGCGATGCCGATTTCGTGGCGGTGCTGCGCGGCGAAGGCGGCGTGAACCTTATTCTCGATATGGTTGGTGGCAGCTATATGGACCGCAACATCAAGGCTTTGGCCGATGAGGGGCGGCTGGTCAGCATCGCCTTTCTGCAGGGCCCGAAGGCCGAGATCAACTTTGCGCAGGTGATGATGCGTCGCCTGACGCTGACCGGTTCGACCCTGCGGCCCCAAAACGAGGCCGCCAAGGCCGAGATCGCGCGCGCGCTGCGCACCCAGCTTTGGCCGCAGATCGAGGCGGGCGTGGTGAAGGTGGTGCATGATTCGGAGTTTGCGCTGGCCGACGCCGCGCTTGCGCACGCCCGCATGGAAAGCGGCGCGCATATCGGCAAGATCGTGTTGAAGGTCGGCTGAGCCTACCTGATCGCTTCCATCAGCGCGTTCGGCATTCGGCAATCGCGCTGGGTGTCGGCGCCGCAGGGGCGGGGCGTCAGGTCTTTGGACAGGCAAATTCGCGCCTCTTGTATCATGCCGCGGTCGCAGGTGATGGTAATCATGTTGCGTTGCAGCCCGGGATTGGCTTCCAGAAAGGCATCCTCAACCACCGATGCGAGCAATCGCACATCGTGGCCGAGCTTTCGAAAAACCTCTGGGATAGTAATTTTTTCATAGGCTTGCCGCGCCGCAGCATAGAATTGCTGCGCAGAAAGTCCGGTGCAGCGACCGTGCTTTTGCCACTGATACCACGCCAGCCCGCTGCCCCCCATGATGTCGGCCATCGCTGCGGTTTCGCTGCGCGTCGGGTCGCGCTCAACGGTGCGGCACCAGCTTGGCCAGCCGCTTTCATATTGCGGCCAGAGCCCGTGCAGGGTGAAGCTGAAATCGTGCCGTGCGTCGCATTGGTCATCGTGCTGCGCGTCCCCGGTAAGCGCGCACCAGTTGGGCGACCAAGTCAGCGACAGCACATAATAGTCAAAGTCACCGGCCGTTTTGCCCTCGGCACTGGCAGGGGAAGCGGCCAACGCCGCCAGCAGGGCAATCGCATAACGCATTTTCGCTTTTCTCGCGCCTCAATCGGGGGTATAGCGGCCTCAATTCCCCCCGAAGAATGGAATGGCGGCCAAGGCCGCAGCCGTTTTCCCGGCCCGGGAGAGATTTGTAAAGGAGAGATCCGATGACCCGCCCGCTGATGAGCAAGGCCACCGCCGTGTGGCTCGTGGAAAACACCACCCTGACTTTCAAGCAGATCGCAGATTTTTGCGGCATGCACGAATTGGAGGTGCAGGGCATCGCCGATGGCGACGTGGCGATGGGGGTCAAGGGTGCTGACCCGGTGGCATCAAGCCAGCTTGACGCCACCGAAATCACCAAGGGCGAGGCCGACCCGGCCTATTCGCTGCGGCTCAAGTTCAACGCCGCTGCCGTGGGCGAGGAAAAGCGCCGTGGCCCGCGCTATACGCCACTCTCAAAGCGGCAAGACCGCCCTGCAGCGATCTATTGGCTGGTGAAGTTTCACCCAGAGTTGGCCGATGCGCAGATTGCCCGGCTGGTTGGCACCACCAAGCCCACCATTGCTTCCATCCGTGACCGCTCGCACTGGAACATCGGCAACATCACCCCAATCGACCCGGTCGCGCTTGGCCTGTGCAAGCAGACCGAGCTGGATGCCGAGGTGCAGAAGGCCGCCAAGAAGAAAGCCGCCGAAGGCGGCCTGATGACCGATGATGAACGCCGCAAGCTGGTTTCCACCGAAACCTCGCTGGCGATGGGCACCAGCGCGCGCATCGCAGGCATCGAGGCGGTTACCCGCGTGGTTGAAGATGAATACGCCGCCCCGCGCGATTTCTCGAACGCCGACAGCTTCTTCAACCTGCCCGATGCTGATGATGAAGAAGAAGAGGGCGGCGGCAAGAAGGGCGGCAAGCGCCGCTGATCCTGCGGTTCAAAGCAGCAAGGCAACAAGGCCCGGATCGCTCCGGGCCTTTCTTCACACGATCCGCCGTTCGAGTTCGGCGGGGTCTTTCACCTCGACATGCCAGAACGCCACCGCGCCTTCGGGCAGCCGCGCCAGCACCCGGTCAAGCGCCGCCTGATCGACGCTGCGCCGCAGCGCCCAGGCGACCGCCTCGATCGCATGCGGCGGTGTAAGGTTGTGGTTGGGCCTTAGCGCCATCGCCTCGCGCGCCAGTTCCGCGCGTGCGGCAAAGGGTGGCGGCGGCACCCCGGGGTGCCAGTCGGCCACGAAGATCGCGCGCAGCACGGCGGGCAGTATCTGCGCGAAGGCAAGCCCCTCGTCATAGCTCAGGCGGCGGCGAAAGGCGCGCAACACCCCTTCAACAGCGGTATAGGCCGCATTGTCCGAAGTCAGCCCCAGCTTCTCCTTCGCGTCCTCCAGAAAGGCCGCCCAGTCTTTGCTGGCGTGGCGATAGGCCCAAGGCATGGGCATGGCTGCCCCCATCAGATGCTGAGGCAGATATACTTCATTTCAAGGTAGTCTTCCATGCCGTGCCGGCTGCCTTCGCGCCCCAGCCCCGATTGCTTGACGCCGCCAAACGGCGCCACCTCGGTGGAAATGATGCCGGTGTTGACCCCGACGATGCCGTATTCCAGCGCCTCCTGCACCCGCGTTACCCGCCCGATGTCGCGCGCATAGAAATAGCTGGCGAGGCCAAAGATGGTGGCGTTGGCCTTGGCGATCACTTCCTCTTCGGTGTCGAACTTGAACAGGGGCGCCAGCGGGCCAAAAGTTTCCTCGTTGGTGACCATCATTTCGTCGGTAACCCCGGTGAGGATGGTCGGCTCAAAGAAATTGCCGCCCAGGGCGTGGCGGTTGCCCCCAAGCTCGATCTGCGCACCCTTGGCGCGGGCATCGGCGATGTGTTCCTCGACCTTTTCCACCGCCGCGATGTTGACCAACGGGCCGAAATCGACGGTTTCGCTCAGCCCATCACCGACGCGGGTTTTCGCCACCGCCGCGCGCAGTTTTGCGGCGAAGGCATCATAGACCCCGGCTTGCACATAGATGCGGTTGGCGCAGACGCAGGTCTGGCCGTTGTTGCGGAACTTCGATGCCATCGCGCCCAGAACAGCTGCATCCAGATCGGCGTCGTCAAACACGATGAAGGGCGCGTTGCCGCCCAGCTCCATCGAGCATTTCATCACCTGGTCGGCAGCCTGGCGCAGTAATATCCGCCCGACTTCGGTCGATCCGGTGAAGGTCAGCTTGCGCACCAGGGGGTTCTCGCAGAACTCCTTGCCGATGTCCGACGAGCGTTTCGAGGTGATGACCGAGAAGATACCTTTGGGCAGCCCCGCGCGCTCCCCCAGCACCGCCAGCGCCAGCGCCGACAGCGGCGTTTCCGCCGCAGGGCGCGCCACAAAGCCACAGCCCACCGCCAGGGCGGGGCCGCATTTGCGGGTGATCATCGCGTTTGGAAAGTTCCACGGCGTGATCGAGCCGACCACCCCGATCGGCTGTTTGATCACGGTAATGCGCTTGTCGCGCAGGTGGCCCGGTATGGTTTCGCCGTAAACGCGCTTGGCCTCTTCACCGAACCATTCGATGAAGCTGGCACCATAGGCGATCTCGCCCTTGGCCTCGGCCAGCGGTTTGCCCATTTCGGCGGTCAGGATCAGGCCAAGGTCATGCTGGTTCGCTATCATCAGATCGAACCACTTGCGCATCACCTGCGCGCGTTCCTTGCCGGTGCGCGCCGCCCAATCCTTCATCGCCGCGTTGGCGGCGGCAATGGCGCGGCCGGTCTCGGCGCGGCCAAGGTTCGGCACATGGCAGATCACATCGCCCCGCGCCGGGTTGGTGACGGCGAATGTGCCGCCGTCGTCGGCCTCGATCCACTCGCCCGCAACATATGCGCGGGTGGCGAGCAGGCTCGGGTCTTGCAAGAGGCTCTTGAGGTCGGTGGCGGTGTCAAGCATGGTTTCCTCCGGGGTAGGGTTTGCCCGAGCAAAAGCACGCAAAGGCCTATACCAATTCGGCGTTCATTCCGGGCGGCGAGGGCTTTGCTTCCCGCTGGGCCGCTACCGCGGCGGCGTTTCGTGCCGCGCGTCCGCCCGAACGGCTTGCCTATGGTCCGGGGCCGCGCAACTGGGCGCATCTGTTTCTCCCCCGGCGTGCGGCGCGGGGCCTCGTTGTATTCGTGCATGGCGGCTATTGGCTGCGCTTTGGACCGGACGATTTCTCGCACCTTGCCGCAGGCGCGCTTGCGGCGGGCTTTGCCTGTGCGCTGCCCGCCTACACGCTCGCCCCCGCCGCCCGCATCGCCGCAATCACCGCCGAGGTGGCGCAGGCGCTTGCCATGCTCGCCGCAAGGGTGGCGGGGCCGATCCACCTTGCCGGTCATTCCGCTGGCGGCCACCTTGCGGCGCGCATGGCTTGCGATGGGGTGCTGCCCGAGGCGGTCGCCGGACGCATTGCACGCGTGGTGCCGATCTCGCCGGTGGCCGACCTTGCGCCGTTGATGCTGACCGCGATGCAGACGGATCTGCGGCTCGATGCCGCCGAGGTCGCCGCCGAAAGCCCGGTCTACCTGCCCCGCCGCTCGGGGCCGCAGGTGCATGTCTGGGTCGGCGGCGCCGAACGCCCGGCGTTTCTGGCGCAGGCCGGGGCGCTTGCCACCGCCTGGGGCAGCGCGCTGACGGTGGAACCCGCGCGCCACCATTTCGATGTGATCGAGGGGTTGCAGCAGCCTTCACCGCTGCTCTCGGCGCTGATCGGTTGAGGTGCGGGGGGCCAGCCCCCCGCGCCCCCGGGGTATTTGGGCAATGAAGAATCAGCCTGCGAAGCGCGTGTGCCACGCAGGTTGCAGATCGCCCGGATGCGGGCGTGCTTCGAACACCGCGCGTGCGATAGCGCGGGCCAAACAGGTTGCCGCCGCGTGGCCCAGCACGAAAGGCTGCACCATCGGGTCGGTCAGCGGCTTCGCCCCGGTGGCGGCGGCAAAGACCAGATCGCCATCGAAAGGCGTGTGGCTCGGCACGATGGCGCGCGCCATGCCGTCATGCGCTGCCGTTGCCAGGCGCTGTGCCTGCGCCTGCGTGAGGGCGGCATCGGTCGCAACAATGGCTATGGTGGTGGCTTCGCCCATCCGCTTCAAGGGGCTTGGCTCCTGCCCGGGTGCAAATTGCGCAGGCAGACCGCGCCCGCCGTACTCGCCCGCCATCTCCCACGGGGCCGCCCAGAACTGGGGGCCTTCGCCCACCGTTACCGAACCCAGCGCATTCACCGCCACCAAAGCGCCGACCGTAATGCCGCACTCGAGCACCAGCGAGGCCGAACCGAGGCCGCCCTTCCAACTGCCGGTCATCGCGCCAAACCCGGCCCCTGCGGAACCGAGCGCAAACTCAACCCCCGCTGCCGCGAGCGCCGCTTGCCCAAGCCGCTTGTAGGGGTTCTCGCCCCAGTCCTTGTCACCGCCGTTCAGAAGGTCGAACAGGATGGCACCGGGAACGATCGGAACCCGCATGCCGCCCACCTCGAAACCGCGCCCCGCCGCGCGCAGCGCGTCCGCCACCCCCGAGGCGGCATCGAGGCCAAAGGCCGAGCCGCCCGCAAGCACCAGCGCATCGACCTGCTGCACCAGCTTGTCGGGTGCAAGCAGATCGGTCTCGCGGGTGCCCGGCGCGCCGCCCATCACATGCACCGCCGCCACGAAAGGTTGCGCGCCCAAAAGCACCGTGGCCCCGGTACGCACCCCGGCATCTTTGGCGTTGCCCACCAGCAGCCCCTCGACGTCGGTGATGAGGTTGCGCTTGCCCGGTTTCATGCTGCCCGCTCCTGCTTTAGTCAAATACCCTGCGGGGGTCCGGGGGCGCGAAGCCCCCGGCGCCTTCAGATACAGCGCCCGCCATCCACTTCCATCGCCACGCCGGTCACCATGCTCGCCTCATCCGAGCAGAGGTAAAGCGCTGCGTTCGCCATATCTTCCGGCGTCGAAAACCGCCCCAGCGGGATCGTTGCCAGAAACTTCGCGCGGATCTCGGGTGTGTCTTCACCCATGAAGCTTTTCAAGAGCGGCGTCTCGCCTGCCACCGGGTTGATCGCGTTTACCCGCACGCCGTAGGGTGCAAGTTCCACCGCCATCGCCTTGGTCGCGGTAATCATCCAGCCTTTCGAGGCGTTATACCAGCTGAGCTTCGGGCGCGGGCTGACCCCTGCCGTCGAAGCGACATTCAATATCACGCCTGTCCGCGCCGCCTTCATCATCGGCACGATATGACGCGCGGTCAGGTAGACCGATTTGGCGTTGACTGCCAGAATCCGATCGAACTCGGCCTCGCCCACCTCCTCCATCGGCTGCGGCAAATGCGTGATGCCAGCGTTGTTCACCAGAATGTCGATCTGGCCCCAGGCCGCAATCGCCGCGGCCGCCATCGCTGCCACGCTGGCGTCATTACTGACGTCTACCACCTGCGCCAGCCCATCACATTCCGCTGCCACCGCCTCGGCGGCTTCAAGGTTGATGTCTGCCAGCATTACGCGCGCCCCTTCGGCGGCAAACCGCCGCGCGATGCCCGCGCCAAAGCCCGATCCTGCCCCGGTTACGACTGCCGTCTTGCCCTGAAGTCGCATGATGCCTCCACTTATGGTTCCCCGCCCAGCCTGCCCACTCACGCGGCGATGGCAAGGGCGATGTTGCACCCGTCCGCGCGGGCTGCCATCTTCACGCGGCAAATCAGCAGGAGCGGGCGATGGACAAGGTAGCACTGATTACGGCCGGCGGCAGCGGCATGGGTGCGGGGGCGGCGCGAAGGTTGGCTGCCGATGGCTTCAAGGTGGCGATCCTGTCATCGTCGGGCAAGGGCGAGGCGCTGGCAGGGGCGCTTGGCGGCGTTGGCGTGACCGGATCAAACCTCGTCGCGGCCGATGTGGCGCGCGTGGTCGATGCCGCGATGGGCAAATGGGGCCGCATCGACGTGCTGGTAAATTCGGCAGGGCACGGGCCCAAGGGGCCGCTTCTTGATCTGAGCGACGATGATTGGCACCGGGGTTTCGAGGTGTATTTCCTTTCCGCAGTGCGCCCGACGCGGCTTGTCACCCCGATCATGCAGGCGCAGGGCGGTGGCGCCATCATCAACATCTCGACCTTCGCGGCGTTCGAGCCTGACCCCGCCTTTCCAACCTCGGGCGTGGCGCGGGCGGGTCTTGCCGCCTTCACCAAATTGTTCGCCGACCGCTATGCGGCGGAAAACATCCGCATGAACAACGTGCTGCCGGGTTACATCGACAGCCTGCCGGAAAAGGCGGAACGGCGCGCGCAGATTCCAATGGGCCGCTATGGCACCACCGAGGAAATCGCCGGGGTCATCAGCTTTCTGGCATCTGATGCGGCGGGCTACATTACCGGGCAAAACCTGCGGGTGGATGGGGGCATCACGCGGTCGGTGTGAGGTTCGTGGCGGTTCGGGCGCTGCCAGGCGTGCCACCGGGCAAAAGTCTAGCCGTGGCTTGCCGCCACGGTTTTCAGCACCGAAAACCCGTAAAGCGCCTCGAAACCCTTTTCGCGGCCGTGGCCTGACTTGCCGACCCCGCCGAACGGCAGTTCCACCCCGCCCCCGGCGCCGTAGTTGTTGAGGAACACCTGCCCGGCGCGCAAGCCCCGCGCCAGCCGCATCTGCCGCGCGCCATTCTCGCTCCAGACGCTCGCGACAAGGCCATATTGGGTGCCATTGGCAATCGCCAGCGCCTCGGCCTCGTCGTCGAACGGGATCACCACCTGCGCCGGGCCAAAGATTTCCTCCTGCGCCAGCCGGTGGCCGGGGCGTACGTCGGCGAGCAGGCGCGGCGCGACGTAGTGCCCGCCCTTTGGCGCATCGGCCACGATCTGCCCCTCGGCGGCCACCGTCAGGTCAGACCCGAGTGCAAAATAGCCCTCGACCACCGCCTTTTGCCTGGCCGAAATCAGAGGCCCGAGGTCGTGGTCGGCCAAGGCGGGGCCAACCCGCAAGGCCCGGTACCGCTCCGCCATTGCCGCGACCACTTCGGCGTAACGCGACCGCTCGACCAGAATGCGCGAGGCGGCCGAGCAGGTTTGCCCGGCGTTCTGGATGCCCGCGTTGACAAGGAACGGCAGCGCCTTGCCAAGGTCGGCATCGGCAAAGACCAGTTGCGGGCTCTTGCCGCCCAGTTCCAGCGTAACGGGCACGATGTTGCGCGCCGCCGCCGCCTGCACCAGCGACCCCACGCCCACCGAGCCGGTAAAGCTTAGGTGCCGCACCCGTGGATGACCGCTGAGCGCCGCCCCCGCCTCTTCGCCCAAGCCAGTCACCACATTCAGCGCCCCGGCAGGCAGCCCCGCCTCTGCCGCGATCCGCGCGAAGGCGAGCGCAGTCAGGCTGGCTTCCTCGGCGGGTTTCAGCACGGCGGCATTGCCCATTGTCAAGGCCGCGCCGACCGAGCGCCCGATGATTTGCATCGGGTAGTTCCAAGGCACGATATGGCCGGTTACGCCATGCGGCTCGCGCAGGGTGTAGACGGTGTAGCCCGGCAGATAGGGGATGGTTTCGCCCATCACCTTGTCGGCGGCACCTGCATAGAACTCCATGTAGCGCGCCAGCGCCACGGCATCGGCGCGCGCCTGCTTCAGCGGCTTGCCCACATCTTGCGCCTCGATCGCCGCCAGATCGTCGGCGCGTGCCAGCACCATTTGCCCGATCCGCGCCAGAACCCGGCCCCTCTCGGTGGCGCTCATCCGGCCCCAATCGCCCGTTAGCGCGTCCTCGGCGGCAGCCACCGCCGCGTCAATCTCGGCGGCGCCGCCGCGCGCGATTTCGGCCACCACTTCGCCGGTCGAGGGGTTTTCTACCGGCAGCGTCGCGGAAGGTTTCAGCCAGCGCCCGCCGATCAGCATCTCCGTAGGGTTGAACCAAAGTGCGGTCACGGTCATCGGGCAGGCTCCATCCATGCGGTCGGTATTTGCGGCGTTGCGGCAACGAGGCGGCGGGTCACTTCATGCTGCGGCGCTGAAAACAACGCCTCGGTCGGGCCTTCCTCGACAATCCGCCCCGCCTCCATCACCAGCACCCGGTCGGTGATGGCGCGCACCACGCCTCGTCAAGCACGATCAGGTCGGGGCGGGTGATCAGCGCGCGCGCAATGGCAATGCGCTGGCGCTGGCCACCGGAAAACTCATGAATGTATTTGCGGCGGTCATCGGGGTGCAGGCCAACCTCAACCAGCGCCTCGGCTACCCGCTCGTGCCAATCCGCAGGCGGCACCGGCATCAGGTGAAACGGCTCAGCCACCAGCCGGTCAACCCGCCAGCGCGGGTTGAAGCTGCCGTAGGGGTCTTGAAACACCACCTGCACGTCGGCGCGCAGCGCATTGGGCATATCGGGGCCAACCCGTTTGCCAAACAGCGTGATCTCGCCGCCCTGCAGCGCATCCAGCCCCAGAATCGCCCGCGTCAGGGTCGATTTGCCGCAGCCCGATGACCCCACCAGCCCAAGGCTCTCGCCCTGGTGCAGGGTAAAGGAAACATCATCGACCGCGTGCAGCACCGGGCGCGGGGCAAAGGCCGAGGGGCGCGCCAAAGTGTAGGCGCGTGTGGCGTGATCGACCACCAGCAGCGGCTCGGGGGTGCCGATATCGACCTGCGCGGGTTGGTGCGCCGAGGCGGCAAACAGAGCTGCGGTGTAGGGGTGGGCGCGGGCGCGAAAGAGCGCTTCGGTCAGCCCCTGTTCCACGATCTGCCCGCTTTGCATCACGGCGGTATGGGTTGCCAGCCCCGCCACCACCGCAAGGTCATGGGTGATCAGCATCAGCCCCATGCCCTCGTCTTCCACCAGATCGCGCAAGAGGTCGAGGATTTGCGCCTGCGTCGTCACATCAAGCGCGGTGGTCGGTTCGTCGGCAATCAGCAGCGCGGGTTTGAGCGCAATCGCCAGCGCAATCGCCACACGCTGCCGCTGCCCGCCCGAAAGCTCGTGCGGGTAAAGCCGCAGCGGAAAGCGCGGCTCGGGCAGGCCCACCCGGTCCAGCTTTTCGCGCGCAATGGCCCGTGCCTGATCGCGTGGCAGCGCGCGGTGCACCATCAGCGTTTCGGCGACCTGATCGCCGATGGTCATCAAGGGGTTTAGCGCCGTCATCGGCTCTTGAAAGATCATGCCGATGCGGTTGCCGCGCAGCCCGCACATCGCCCGTTCGGATTGGTTGAGCAGGTCCAGCCCTTCCAGTTCCGCGTGCCCGGTGGTCACCGCCCCTTGCGGCAACAGCCCCATCAGCGCCAGCGCCGTCAGCGATTTGCCCGAGCCGCTTTCGCCCACCAGCCCGAAAATCTCGCCCGGTTGCAGGGTGAACGAAACCCGTTCCAATAGCGGCGTGCCGTTAATCGAAACCGTGAGGTCGGTGACTGAAAGCAGGCTCATCGCGCGCGCCTCAGCCGTGGGTCGAGCGCGTCGCGCAGGCCGTCGCCCAGCAGGTTCAGCCCCAGCACGGTCGCCACGATGGCAAGGCCGGGAAAGATTGCCACATGCGGCGCGAGTGTGACCATGGTTTGCGCCTCGGCCAGCATCCGGCCCCAGCTTGGCAAGGGCGGCTGCGCGCCAAGGCCAACGTAGCTAAGCCCAGCCTCGGCCAGAATGCCCAGCGAGAACTGGATGGTTCCCTGCACGATCAACAGGTTGGCTATGTTGGGCAGAATATGTTCAACCGAAATTCGCGCCCGCCCCTTGCCTGCCACCTGCGCCGCGCGAATGTAATCAAGCGTCCACAGGCTGAGCGCCCCGGCGCGGGTGACGCGCGCGAAAACCGGAATGTTGAAGATGCCGATGGCGATGATCGCGTTGATCGCCGAAGGGCCGAACACGGCGGTAATCAGAATCGCGATGACGAGGCTAGGGAAGGCAAAGATCAGATCATTGCCGCGCATTGTCAGTTCATCGGCCCAGCCGGGCCGCGCCGCCGCCAGCAGCCCCAGCGGCACCCCCAGCCCGATTCCGATGCCCACCGCCACCAGCGCCACCGCCAGCGAGGTGCGCGCCCCCACCATCAGCATCGCGGCGATGTCGCGGCCAAAATGGTCGGTGCCAAACCAATGCAGCGGCGACGGCCCTTGCAGCTTTTGCGCAATTGCCAGGGCGGTCACGTCATAGGGGGTCCAGACCAGCGAGACCAGCGCCGCGATCAGCGCAACGCCCGCCAGAACCGCACCAATGGCAAGCCCCGGCTTCATCCGCGCGTCCTCAGCCGCGGGTCAACGGCGGCATAGGCGAGGTCGGTCAGAAAGGTCACCAGAATCACCGCGAACACCAGAATCATCACCACCGATTCCACCACGATCAGATCGCGTTGCGTGATTGCCTGAAAGATCAGCCTGCCAAGGCCCGGAATGTAGAACACGTTTTCAATGATGATCGCGCCCGCCAGCAGAAACGAAAACTGCATGCCCAGAATGGTCAGCACCGGAATCATCGCATTGCGCAGCGCGTGGCGCACCAGCGCCTGCGCCCCGGTCAGCCCCTTGGCGCGCGCGGTGCGGATATAGTCTTGCCCCAAGGTCTCGATCAGCGCCGAGCGCAGCACCCGCGCCAGAATCGCCGCCTGCGGCAGGGCAAGCGCCACGGAAGGCAATGCCAGTGCGCGAACCGCCATCAAAGGATCGCTCCAACCCGGAAAGCCACCAGCCGGAAAGATCCGCCAATGCAGCGCGAAGGCCAGTACCAGAAGCATCGCGAACCAGAAGTTCGGCACCGCGATGCCCAGTTGTGTGCCCCCCATTACCGCGTAATCGGGCCAGCGCCCCCTCCGCGCTGCCGCCAGTAGGCCGATTGGCACCGCGATCACGGTTGAAAGCAGCAGCGCCAAGCCCGCCAGCGGCAGCGAAATCAGAAGCCGCGCCGAAACGAGGTCGGCCACTGGTACCTTATAGGTGTAGGAAATACCGAAATCGCCGGTCAGCATGCCCCCCAGCCAGTTCGCGTAGCGCACCGGCAGCGATACGTTCAGCCCCAGGCTATCGCGCAGCGCCGCCACCGTGTCGGGCGCCGCGTTCATTCCCAGCATATAGGCCGCCGGATCGCCGGGAATCACCTCGATCACCGCGAAGATCACCAGTGACGCCGCCAAAAGGCTCGCCACGAGTGAAAACAGCCGCTTGATGATGTAACGCGCCATCGTTCCCCCGTTTCGCGGCAGGCTAGACGCGAAGCACGGCCGGGTCCAGTGCCACCAGTGACGGCGCCTGTTGCGAAACCCGCACGGATTGCAGGCTAAAACGGTCGCGTTTGCCTTGCCGCCACCGCGAGGGCTTGACGTAAGCTTTTGCAGCGGGCCCTGATGGTGAAGGCCTCGGCATGGGGCGGATTTACACCAAATTTCGCTTCTGCAGGAGCCGTAGTGTCCAGATCAGCCTGTTTCCCGTCGCGCGCAGCATTTGCGCTTTGTCTTGGCTTCGGCCTAACCGCCTGCGGTGAACAGGGCCCCGAGGTGCAGCGCGGGGTGCCGCTGGAATACGTAGCCCGGCAAGACGGCGAAACGGTCATTCCGGCGGTGAGCCCCGCATATCTCAATGAACGTAACCGCCGCCAATGGGTGGACTACACCGGGCCCGAGCCGGTCGGGTCGCTTGTCGTGGACCCCTATGCACGGTTTCTCTACCATATCTACGAGCCAGGCCGCGCCATGCGTTTCGGTATTGCCGTGGGGCGTGAAGGGCGCGGGTTTCGCGGCAACGCAACAATCCTTCGGCGCGAAGAATACCCCTACTGGACCCCGACCGCCAACATGGTCCGGCAAGAACCCGAAACCTACGCGGCGCTTGCTGCTGGGCTGCCCGGCGGGCTTGACAACCCGCTGGGTGCCCGCGCGCTCTATCTCTACCGTGACGGCGTCGATACCATGTATCGCATCCACGGAACCATGGACCCTTCGTCGATCGGAAAGGCCACCTCGGCTGGCTGTATCCGGCTTTTCAACCAGGACATCGTGGACCTGTTCGACGAATCCGGGCTTGGCATGCGGGTGAAGGTGCGCAGCCCCGAGGAAAGTCTGGCGATGGAAGGGCCGGTGGTCGAACTTTCCACCGGCTATCTGGTATCGGCCAGCGACACTGCCGCAATTGAAGCCGACAAGCGGATGGTCGAAGCGGCCGCTGCGGCCGCCGCCCGCGCCGCGGTGGCGGCGCCTGCCGCGCTGGCGACCGCAGGTTGAGCTTTCGGGCGCTGCGTCCGCAGGCCCAGCCCGAAACGAAACCCCGCCGGGTGCGTCGGCACCCGACGGGGCGGTTCAGGCCCGATCAGTGGGCTTCAAGATCGTGCAGGTAGCGCAGATAGGCGGCGACCAGATCGATTTCTTCTTTTGACACGCCCAGTTCCATCATCTCGGCAATGCTCGAAAGCGCGTTGAGAATCAGCACCGGATCCTTGCCGCGGATATCGGGGCCAAGTTCGCCCTGCGCATCGATGCCGTGGCAGGCGGCGCAGCCGATACCCCCGGCCGTTTCCTCGAAGATCACCTTGCCGGCCTCGGCCTCGATCGACAGGCTCGGGTCGAGTCTCGGCGCTGGCTCCGCCGCAGCGGGGGCCGCTGCAGGGTCTGCGGCAGGGGCACTGGTGGGCTGCACCGCCTCGGCGGGGGCCGAGCCCCAGCGCACCGCGGTCAGGTCGTTGGCCTGGGTCGGCGAGTTTTCCCACAGACCGCTCAGCTCGGCATTGGCGACGCCGGTCTTGGCAAGCTGGAACAGGTAGCCGTTCACATAGTCCCTGGCGATCATCTCCTGCGCCTGGCGCAGCAGTTCCGACCGCGCGGCGGCATCGGAAGTAAGTTTCAGCTTGTCGATCAGTGCCACAAAATCGGGCCGCGCATATTGGAAGTAATAGTCGGGCCGCGCATAGATATCGATGTCCATCGGTTCGGTATGGCTGACGATGGTCAGGTCAAAATCCTTGCCAGTGAAAACCTGTTCCAACCATTGCGCCCATTCCATATTAGTGATCTCGGTCTCGATCCCCACGGCCCGCAGTTCGGCCGCGATAATCTCGCCGCCGCGCCGCGCGTAGGTTGGCGGCGGCAGTGCGAGACGCAGCTTGATGCCGCTCAGGCCCGCATCGGCAAGGATCTTCTTTGACAGTTCCGGATCATAGTTGGAAAGGCCGGTCAGATCGACATAGTCCGGGTTATGCGGCGCAAAATGGGTGCCGATCGGCGTGCCATAGCCGAACATCGCACCGTCGATGATGTCCTGACGGTTGATCGCATGCGCAATCGCCTCGCGCAGCTTGATGTTGGCGAGCGGCGCAAGCTTGTTGTTCATCGCCAGAATTGTCTCGCCCTCGGTCGAGCCGACAATCACCTTGAATCGCGGGTCGGCGGCCAGTTGCGGTAGCGTTTCGGGCGCCGGAAAGTTCGGGAAGGCATCGACATCGCCCGCCATCATCGCGGCAAACGCTGCCGTCGGGTCAGAAATGAAGCGGAAGGTGGCTTTTGCCAGCGCCGGTTTTCCGCCCCAATAGTTTGCGTTGGCGGTCAGCGTTACATGGTCGCCCTGCACCCACTCCGCAAACACGAACGGCCCGGTGCCAACCGGATTGGTGGCCAGATTCGCGGCAGATTCCGGGGCCACGATCACCGCATCGCCCCAGGCCATCTTCCAGTCAAACGCGCCATCGGGGGCCGACAGTCTGACCACCACCTGCTGCGGGTTTGCCGCCTCGACCGACTCGATGCCGGCAAACAGCACCTTTTGCGCGTTGGTGCTTACCGGGTCACGGGCGCGGTCGAGACTGAATTTCACGTCTTGGGCATCAAAACCGGTGCCGTCATGAAAGGTCACGCCGGCGCGCAGGTTGAAGGTCCAGACCTTGCCATCGGCCGAGACACTCCAGCTCGACGCCAACCCCGGGCGCACCGCGCCATCGGGGCCAAAGCGGGTCAGACCCTCGAAGACGTTGGCATAGACCACCTCGTCAATCGCTGCGGCGGCGCCCGCGGTGGGGTCAAGGTTCGGTGGCTCCAGCACCATACCCACGGTAATCGCATCGGGCGCGGCCCAGGCCATGCCGGTACTCACCAGCAGCGCCGCAAGCGCCGAGTTGAACAGCTTCTTCATATTCGTCTCCCTATCTGGCCCAAAGGCGCGGGTGGCGCGCTCGGTCGTTTTTCATGATTGCCGCGAACCCCGCGGCGATCAAGCGGTTTGGCGGCCCCGGCAACTGCTTCAGGTCAAATATCCCCCTGCGGCGCGGGTCTTTCCGATTTCAGGTCGCCAGCAATTCCGCCAGCACCAGCGCCATCACCCGCGCGGAATCGGCCATGTCGTCCACCCCCACCCATTCATCGGGCTGGTGCGCAAGGTCGAGCACGCCGGGGCCGTAGGCGATGCAGTTCTTCAGCCGTCCGATGCGGTCAATGTGCTTCTGGTCATAGGTGCCTGGCGAAACCACATATTGCGCCTCGCGCCCCAGCACCCGCTCGATTGCGGCGGCGGTGGTGCGCACGATCGGCGCCTGCCGGTCGGTCATGCTCGGCTGCACCTCGAACATATCGCGCACCTCGTAGGTGAACGTCGGGCGCATGGCCTTTACCCGCTCCAGCAGTGCCGTCACCTCGCGCTTCACCTCGGCGATGTCTTCCTCAATCAGAAAGCGACGGTCGATGATGATACGGCAGCGGTCGGCCACGCAGGGCGCGGGCAGCCCGGTGTTGCCCTCGGGCGGTTCTGCCTGCCCACCGTGGATCGAGTTGATGTTCAGCGTCGATTGCCGCGCCCCTTCGGGGATCACCGGCATTGCCGTGGTCTTGCCTGCCAGCAGCGGGTAGAGCGTCGCCTCGATTTCCTCCAGCACCGCGCCCATGTGCCTGATCGCCGAATCGCCCAGAAACGGCATCGAGCCATGCGCGATCCGCCCCTTGGTCTCGATTTCCGCCCACCACACGCCGCGATGGCCAAGGCAGATGCGATCCTTGTGCAGGGGCTCGGGGATGATGACATGCTGCACCCGATCCGGCGCAAACCAGCCCTTTTCGGCAAGGTAAGCGACCCCGCCAAAGCCGCCAGATTCTTCATCTGCCGTGGCCGATATTTCGATTGCGCCACGCCAGCCGGGGCAGGCGGCAATAAAGGCCTCGGCGGCGATGATGCTGGCCGCAAGCCCGCCCTTCATGTCGCAGGCGCCGCGCCCGTAAATGCGCCCGTCCGCCAACTCGCCACCGAAGGGATCGCGGGTCCAGCCATGGCCGACCTCGACCACGTCATGGTGGCTGTTGAAATGCACGCACTCGCCGGGGCCAGCCCCCTCGCGCCGCGCGATCAGGTTCCAGCGCGGAAACTGCTCGCTGTCGCCCGGCGTGCCATGCGCGCGCACCATGTGAATGGCAAACCCCTGCGGCTCCAGCCTGGCGGCGAGATAGTCGCAGATCTCGCGGTAGTGCTGCCCCGGCGGGTTCAGCGTGGGAATGCGGATCAGATCCTGCGTCAGTGCAATCAGACTGGCGCGGCGGGCGGCGATTTCGGCGTAGATGCGGGGTGCTTGGTCCATTCCAAAAGGCTAGCGCCGCCCCGCCGCCCCTGCAACCGAAAGCGGTGGCGGCAGAGCGCGGATTTCGGTAGCTTTTCGAACAGCGGCTCTGGAAACGCGGGCAGCGCCGCACCAGATTGTGAAAGTCTTTAACATTGGAGGCACCGATGCCGAGTTTTGAGGCGCAGATCGAGGAAAGCCAGAAGCAGGTGGCTGAAACCCAGGCCCGCATGACCGCGCTGACGGCGCGGATCGAGGCGGCACGGGTGAAGGCCGGGGCCGGGCAGGACATTACGCTTGATATCGAAAACGCAACGCTCGCCGATGTGCAGGCACATGCCGACGCGATGAACGCCAATATCGCCGAGCTGATCATGGGGCTTGACGATGTGACGGCGGGTTTTTCGCGCGACTTCGACCAGATGCGCACCAAGACCGGCTGGGAATCCTTTGTCGGGGTGTTCGCGCGCGGCAAATCCGAAGCGATGCGGCAGGAACGCCTGCGCTCGGCCTCGATCGACGCCAAGCTGCAAGACCTGATCGGCAAATCCGATGTGATCGTGCGGCTGCTCGAGGGGCAGTTGGCCGTTCTCAACGAGCAGAAAGACAAGGTCGAAACCAACCTGGTCGAGACCCTGACCGACCGCGAGGCGACGGTGGCGGGGCTTGAGGCAGTTCGCGCCGAAATCGCCGCACTCGACCCGAAAATCATCGAATTGGAAAACAAGATCGCGGTGGAGCAGGACGCGAGCGCGCGCACCCGGCTTGAATCCGAGCTTGCCGATCTCAACGTGCGCCACAATGCGCTGGTGCAAGATGAGCAGGTGCGCATCGCCAAAAGTCAGACGTTGGAGCGCTACATCGAAAAGGGCAAGACCTGGGTCGACAGCCTGCAAAATCAGGCCGCCACCCAGATGGTGCTGATCAACAAGCTGCAAACCGACACAAAGCAGCGCGTGGTGCTCTATGACGCGCTGACCAAAAGCCTGAAAACCGCGCAGCAGCAGGACGTGGCACACCGGATCAACGAAATCGGTGTAAAAACCGACCAGGAGGCGCAGACCGCAATGGCGGGCATTGGTGCTGCCACCAACCAACGTATGGCCGAAATGCTGGAAGCGCACGAAGGGCACATGGTATTTGCCCGCAAGGTGCTGGAGCAAAAAGCGAAAGCCGACGAACGCTTTGCCCGCCGCTTCGCGGCAATCGTCGAGAAACACGACAAGAACCTTTATGGCGGCTGAACTTGACCTGACCGGCGACCACAAGCGGCTGGACGATGATCTTGCCGCACGGCGCTATTTTGCCAAGTTCGACCGCATCACCCGGATGCTGGTTTCGGTCGCCGGCGCGATGGAGGCGGATCGGAGCCTCAGCCGCCTCGATACCGGGGTGCTGGCGGGTTATGTGAATGCGATTTCGGCCACCTTCCGCGCGCTGTCGCTCAAATACCTGATCTCGGGGCGCATTGAAGGGGTGCTGGCGCGGCATCTGACCATTGATCTGCACGAAAGCGGGTTTCCGATCTATCAGGAACTGGCGCGCATGGCGAACGACGCCGCACAGTCCGCGCTGCATCTGCGCGGCATGGCCGAGGCTGAGGCGCTGAAAGACGAAATGATCCGCGAGATCGTCGGCGCGCGCGCCATTCCGACCAAGCTGCAATACGCGCTCAGCCAGCGACTTTATTACGAGGCGCTGCGCAAGGGCGGGTTGTTCTGGCCGCAAATGCACCCCGCCGCGCAGTGGCTGGCCGACCTGCCCAAGCGGCGGCGCAGCTATCTTGTGCACTGGGCGGTATATGACAGCCAGTTGAATGTGCCGGTGGTGTATCTGCTGGAACTGGAAGATAGCGGCCGCAAGGCGCTGCCGCTTGACCAGGGCCGCTGGCCGCAGGTGCAGGCGCACCTGCTGGCGCAGTCGGTGGGCGGGCTGAAGCTGGTGACCATCGCTGCCGGGTTTGATGCCGATTTTGACGACCTGCACCCCAAACGCCTGCGCCGCATCCACCTTGGCCCGATGTATTCAAGCGCCTACACGCTGCAAACCGGCCCGATCCGCGCTTGACCCGTTCGGCGGGCGTGGGGTGGACCTTGGGGCCACGCGGCTTGCGCGCTCGATCATCCTGCCGCAGCGCCCGTTTCAGGTGCTGGCCGAAAAGGACCCCGAGGGTTTTCGCGAGGTGCGCAAATTCGTGGTCGGGCGCGAAGGGCGGGTGCTGGTCTATGGCTAGGCCGGGCAAGCCGGGGGTTTTCCACCCCCGGACCCCCGGAGGATATTTGACCAAGGCAAGAGTTGGGGTTCGAGATGAGCATGCCGCGCGACGAGATGGAGTTGAAGGAAGAGTCGATACGGGGGCATTACGCCGCCGCCGGGGCCTTGCTTGCGGGGCTTGACCATGCTCCGAGGCTGGCGCGCGCGGTGGCGGTGGAACCGGTGGCGGAACGTTCACCCGGGATCGGCGCGCGACCGCGGTTTCGGTCAACCACGCCGGGGCTGGTGACGCGTTCGGTGGCACGCCCCGAGGGGGTGCGGCTGGCCGAGCGGGTGCTGGCGGTGGGCGGCGACGATCTGCCGGGGCCCTTGCGCGCGGCGGTGGTGCAGGCCTTGCGCCGCGCGCTGGCGGTTGCGCTGGCGGTGGGCGAGGCCTTTGCCGAGGCGACCGGACTTGCCGAGTTGAAGCAGGCCAATCTGGAGGCGCGGTTGCCGGGGGCGCGGGCGGCCGAGTTTGGCGAATTGCTGAGCGCCGAGGCGCTGGCGGTGCTTTCGGTCTTTGCCAATGCCACCGCGTTTTTGCTGGCGCCGCAGGCGGGTGAGGTGACGGTTGAGGTCGGCGCGGTCGAGGAGATCCTGACCGACAACGCGCCGCTGGCGCTGCACGGCGCGCTTTGGGAACTGGATCAGGATATTGCGGCCTTTGCCAGCGACGAGGCGCGGCTGGTGGCGGTGGTGCTGGCCTATGCCGAGCAGTTGATGGAAAAGGTGCGGCTCAGGGCAGAAACTGCGCCGCGGCTGACCGCCTTTACTGGGGCGAACTGGCGGGTGGCGGCGGATGATTTTCCGATTGCCGGCTTTGCCCCGGCCCGCAAGGCCAAGGGCACGACGCTCAGCATGGCGTTCAAGAAGCCAAGTGAGGTGGTCGGCAACCACATTGCCAAATATCAGGCGATGCGGCTGGCAAAAATGCTGATGGCCTATGATTTTGACCGCCGGATGAACCCCTTTGCCGAGATGGGCGGTTTCATCTTTACCTTCATGGGCGATGGCAAGCCGGGCACCGGCAAGACCACGCTCATTCAGATGATGGCGGGGTTGCTCAACGATTACTGCAAGGTCGCGGGCTATCCGTTTCGCTACCAGAACCTGAGCATCGACAACGTCGACAGCTATCAGGGCAAGTCTGGGCAGAACGCCAAGGCCTTCATCACCAGCGTCATGGACCCCGCGGTGATCGGCTTTGGCACGGTTGACGATATCGATCAGGTCGCGGGCAAGCGCGGCGACAGGCAAAGCTCGACCGGGCAGCAGGAAATAACCGCGGTGCTGATGGAGGCCTTTGCCGGGGCGAATACCGTTGTGCGCGGCAACTGCACCTTTGGCATGTTTTCGAACTACCCCGAAAACGTCGATGACGCGCTGCGCCAACGGGCAGGGGCGCGGTTTCTGGTTGACGGGCCGCAGAGCCGCGAGGATTACATCGATATTCTGGCGCTGCTTCTGGGCAAGAACCACACCATCCCGCTGGGCGATCACGACCTTTTTGCCGCGCAGGAGATAAGGCGCGCGGTGGCCGAAAGCTTTGCGCGGCACGGGCGGCCGCAGGAGGCGGGGCTGGTGGCGGTGTGGCAGGCGGTGGAAGGGCGGCTGGGGCGGCTTGATACCATCGCCAAGCTCGGCGCCTACCTCAAGGCCATTCAGGAGGCCGATCCGCGGTTTACCGGCCGCGCGATCAAGAACATCACCGATGCCGTAAAGGTGCGGGCGATGGATTTTGAATTGCCCGATCTCTGGATGGAAGACCCCGAGCAGTTCCTGTTCAAGGACTATGACACCAAACGCGCGATGATCGCCGATATGCGCACCCCGATCACCGTGGACATGGTGGTGCAGGAAATCAACCGCTACGCGGATAGCGAGTTCCGCTATGCCGACAAGTCGGATGAGGCGGCGATTGAAGGCGCTGTGCGCGACATGCGGCGGATGGAAGAGGCGAAGAGAAGGTATCTGGAGGGGCGGGGGTGAGGATGCGCCTTTCTGTCTTGCCCGGCAGCACGCCGGGCGCTGCCCTTCGCACTTTGCGGTGTGGAAAGTTAAGCCGATGAAACGCCTGATCGAAAAAGGCCTGATGTATGGCAACCTCATTCGCATCGACGCCCCGGCGCTGATCGAGCGCTACAACCGCGCCCTCATGCAGCTTTCCGGGCGCGTCACGGCGCTGCCGGAGTTTCACATCGACCTTGCCGGGTTCAGCCCCGAGGTGGCAGACGAGCTTGGCGACGACCTTTACCTCAACCCCAAGGGCTGCAACCGTCAGTTCATTCTGCTTTCAACCGAGCAGAAAGAGGCGCCCTTGCTCAACGCGCAGTTCTCCAACTGGCGCAGCATCCTGACGCGCTTCATCGAGGCCAATGAGGCGCAATTGTTCAGCCTTACGGCGCGCGATGCGGTGGCGGGCGAGCTGGAAGATTCGGTTTATGAGGTCGATACCCCGGCGCGGATTTTTGAATTCAACCGCATCACGGTGATTGCCGATACCACCGGCTCGCATGTGGCCGAGGCGGCCAAGCTTGCCACGCTGATCGAGCGTTTTCGCAAGGAACCCGACGCTTGGTGGGATGATGTGCTGATTGCCCAGATGATCGGCCTCGCGAAGAAAACCGGCGATGTGACGCGCCAGCCGGTGGTGCTGGGGTCGACCAGCTTTGAAACCCCCGATTTCTGGACCGGGTATTTCGGTGGCGTCTACCTCTTCCGTTCGGTCGAGCATCCGGCATTGATTTCGGTTGGGCCGCGCGCGGCGTTGGGCGATCTGCCGATCAAGCAGGTGTTCGACCTTGCGCAGCGCAACGAGGTGGCGAAGTTTCTTGAAATCAACGGCCTCGCGGAACCCATCGTGCGGGCGCGCGGCACCGATGCCGGGGCGATTTTGCGCCAGAAGATGGATTTCATTCTGGTCGAAGCGGCAGCCCAGCTTGGCCTTGCCACCGGCGAAGGCACCACAAGGGCCGCCCTACGCGCGGTGGCACAGGCGCTCGGGTCAAAATTGCCGCAAGAGTTTCAGGGCCTTGCCGCACTTTTGCGTTGGGTCGAGGCGGGCGGGCCGTGGCCCAAGCTCGATAGCCGACACGCCGCCTATTTCTACAGCCTGCGCGCCACGCAGGGGCCAAACCGCGACCTTGTGAACATGCTGCTGGCTGAGCTTGCGCCCCTGGATGTGCGCCAGCTTTTCATTTGCCACAAAGAGCTTTTCTACCGCCACTACGCCTCTTGGCCCGAAGCAAAGCGCGCCTATGTGGCCGATTTTCTCGAACGCGAATATCAGGTAGACAAGGCAGGCGCGCGGGCGCAACTTTTCGGCCCCGAGCCTGGCATGGCGATCGAACCACCAATAGCGCCGCGCGATGTAGTGGCGCTGGCCGGGCCTTGGGGCGCAGTGCGGGGGGGGCGCAAATGATCGGACTGATCCGGGTATTCATCTTCGCGGCACTCGGCCTGACGGTGGTTTATTGGCTGATGTCGGTCTATTCCCGTTCAACCGAGCGCGAGCGGCTGGAGAAGAAATGGGATGCTTCCCCGCCCGAGGGCTGGCCCGACCGCGAAGCCTATATCGAGGCGGGCATGGCGAAATATGAGCGTAGCCTTCGGCACAAGCTGATCTGGCTGGTCTACATCGTTCCGCTGGTGGTGGTGGCGGTCATCATCTACTTCGTGAACGTGCAATAGGAGGTGCCGATGTGGCGCTACATCAAATGGGGCTTTCGCGTCACGGTGCTGCTCGCGGTGTTCCTGTTCCTGCATTACACGCTGCCGCAGCATTCGATCGTGCGGGTTACGGGAACCTTCAACCGGCTGACCACGGTCGGGGCCAACTCGATCTTTTACGCTTCGCCTGATGCCGGCACCGCTGAAGGCGCGACCACCCGCGATATTCGCTTTATCGAAACCGTGCGGGCGAACGACAAGGTGATTGTGTTTCGCAACGAGGATACCGGGCTGATCTGGCCGCCCTACTTCAAATACGACAGCTCGAACCTGCAAGCCGAGGCGGGCAACCTGAAATCGGACAAGACCACGCCGCAATGGGTTTCGGTCACGCATTATGGCTGGCGGGTGCCGTTTCTTTCGATCTATCCGAATGCGGTGGCGGTGAAGGCGGTGGCGGGGCCGGATGTTCGGATCATTCCGTGGGTCAATATCGTGGTGCTGAGCTTTCTCTTGATCGGGTTGCTGATGATCCGGCGGATGTGGCTGCAATTTCGCGAACGCATGCTCGACCCGGTGGCGCAGGACGTGGCCGAGGCGTGGGATGGGGTCGAGGATCGTGGCGAGGCGGTGGCCGGAAAGGCGCGCGGGTTCTGGGCGCGGTTTTCGGGCTGGCTCGGCACCTTCCGGGGCAAGCCGAGGCGGTAGGCCAAAGACGGCGTAACCCGCGTGGTACGTTTGCTAACATATTGATTGTGCCTGATAGTATCGCGGACGTTAAGGGTTTGTTAAGCGGTTTGTAGGCCTGAATACCCACGCACTCAGGGGCAAGGGAAGCGTAGCTGAACCTGAGTTCAAACGAGCGAGGATTCGTAATGGCGACTGCCAAGAACACGATCTGCATCTGGTTTGACACCGACGCCGAAGCAGCGGCGCGCTTTTATGCCGAAACCTTTCCCGACAGCGCGGTGACGGCGGTTCGCCGCGCGCCCAGCGACTACCCTTCTGGCAAGGCGGGCGATGTTCTGACGGTTGAATTCACCGTTGCGGGCATTCCCTGCCTCGGGCTGAATGGCGGACCGGCGTTCCGGCAAAGCGAGGCATTTTCGTTCCAGATAGCCACCGATGACCAGCAAGAGACCGACCGCTACTGGAATGCCATCGTCGGCAATGGCGGCCAGGAAAGTGCCTGCGGCTGGTGCAAGGACAAATGGGGTGTTTCATGGCAGATCACGCCGCGCGCGCTGACCGAGGCCTTGGCCGCAGGCGGCGATGAGGCGAAGCGCGCGTTTGAGGCGATGATGGAGATGACCAGAATCGACGTAGCCGCGATCGAGGTGGCGCGGCGCGGGTAACGCGGCAGACACCCAACCAGAACGATGCGAAAACGCGCGCGGGTTGCCTAGACCGAATGCGGCGGCAGAAATGCGGCGAGGCGCTCGTCACCTCTCATGGCGGCCCGCGCCCTCTCGATTGCGCGGGTATCGGTGCTTGAGCGGAAACGGCGGCAACCAGGATTCGCGGCGAATGGTCCAGAGTTCATAGGTCGGTTGCAACTGGTTCGGGGCATCGAGCGCCCCGAGGTTCACTTCCGTTTCGTCGCCACTACGCCCGAAAACGGATGAGCCACACCGGGGGCAGAAGAACCGCCCGTTATAGTCGCGTGTTTCGCCGGACACCGTCACCGCATTCTGCGGGAACACCGCCGAGGCGTGAAAGAGCGCGCCGTGATGCTTGCGGCAGTCGAGGCAGTGGCAGATGCCAACACGGTAGGGCAGCCCCGTTGCCACAAGCCGGACATTGCCACAGAGGCATCCGCCGGTGAATTCGTCCATGCCTTGCACCCCCAACATCGAGCCGTCGAGATGGTAGCAGCGAGCACCGCGGGGCGTCCATGCCGCAGGCGCCGGGCTTTTCGGCGGCAGGATTTGCAGCGCTGAGACATCAGTGGTTCGACCGGGCGCCTGCACCCCCGCAGTTTGCCCTCATGCGCCCCGCGCCGCGCGCCGCACCTTCCTGGCCCTTGCCAGCGTGTAAAGCCCGCTGGCGATGATGATGGCCGAGCCGATCAGCATGGGCGCGTCGGGGCGTTCGCCGAACACCAACACACCCAGCGCCAGCGCGAAGATCAGGCGGGTGTAGCGGAACGGGGTGATGACCGAAACCTCGCCCATCCGCATTGCGGCGGTAAGGCCGTAGTAGGCGGCAACTCCGAACAGCGTGGCAAAGCCGAGGCCGAGCAGTTCGGGCGCGGCAGGCAGCGCACCGCCACCAGTAACGGCAAGCATGGCCGCACCCGTGGGGATCAGCATGAAAAACCCGTAGATGCCCAGTTGCACGTTGGATAGCACCGGGGCGGCGGCGCGGGTGGCAAGGTCGCGCCCGGCAAAGCCGAGCATGCCGAGCACGGTAAAAAGCGAGGCGGGCCGAAAGCCTTCCATCCCCGGCCGCAGGATGATGAGAACCCCCACGAACCCCGCCGCAATCGCCGCCCAGCGGCGCCAGCCTACCCTCTCGCCAAAGATCAGTGCGGCGCCGGCGACAACCACGAGGGGGGTAGCCTGCAATATGGCCGAGGCGTTGGACAGCGGAGTGAGCGCGATGGCGAGCGTGTAGCCAAGCCTGCCCGCCACCTCGCACACCGCCTTGATGAGTATCGGCCAGGTGGCGATGGCCGGGTGCAGCACCCGCTCGCCCCGGCGCAGGGCCATTGCGATGAAGGCCAACATGCCGCCCAGCCCGAAGATCATCAGGATCTCGCCCACCGGCAGGCCCGCCGCCGCGGTGCGCTTGATGAACATGTCCTCAAGCGCGAAGCCGCCCATCGCGGCCACCATCAGCACGCTGCCGCGGATGTTGCTCATCGGTGCTCTCCCTGCCTCGCGTGCCTGCGATAGCCTGCCCGGAGGCAAAGCGCAAACCGCCCCCTTTTCCTGCCGGGCCGCTGCGCCTAGGCTGCCGCGGCAACCAGGGGGGCAACATGGCGACCATGATAGGGATCATCGGCGGCTCGGGCGTTTATCAGATCGACGGGCTCGAGGGGGCAAGCTGGGTGCCGGTGAAAACCCCCTGGGGCAAGCCGTCCGACGAGGTGCTGGTGGGGCGCTTGGGCGGCGTGCCGATGGCGTTTTTACCCCGCCACGGGCGCGGCCATGTGCACAGCCCAACCTCGGTGCCCTACCGCGCCAACATTGACGCAATGAAGCGGCTGGGGGTGACCGACCTGATCGCCGTTTCCGCCTGCGGGTCGTTCCGCGAGGAAATGGCGCCGGGCGATTTCGTGATTGTCGATCAGTTCATCGACCGCACCTTCGCGCGCGAGAAATCGTTCTTCGGGCCGGGCTGCGTGGCGCATGTAAGTGTCGCGCACCCCACCTGCGCGCGGCTTTCAGATGCCTGCTACGCGGCGGCCGTGGCCGAAGGGGTGCGGGTGCACCGTGGTGGCACTTACCTTGCGATGGAGGGGCCGCAGTTTTCGACCCTTGCCGAAAGCAGGCTCTACCGCGAGGTCTGGGGCTGCGACGTGATCGGCATGACCGGCATGCCCGAGGCAAAACTCGCCCGCGAGGCCGAGCTTTGCTACGCGAGCGTGGCGATGATCACCGATTACGATTGCTGGCACGAGGGCCACGGCGCGGTGGACGTGGCGCAGGTGGTGGCCACGCTGGGCGCCAACGCGGGCCACGCGCGCGGGCTGGTGGCAAGGCTGCCGGGGCTGCTGGGGGCGGCGCGCGCGACCTGCGCGCATGGCTGCGACCGAGCCCTGGAGCACGCCGTGATGACCGCTCCGGGGGCGAGGGATGCCGAGGTGGTGGCAAGGCTCGATGCGGTGGCGGGGCGGGTGTTGGGGTAGGGGGGCAGCGGGCGCGGACAGGAAACGAGGGCAGCGCCCGAACCGCCGGGAAGGGCGAGAAGCGCCCGCCCCGGGGGGGCGGTTCGGGCGCGGCCCGGTGCAAGGGGCACCGGGCGGGGGTGTGGAGCGAAAAAAGTGAAAACGGCAGATGGCTGTTCGCTGCAACTCATCAAACTTGCCACAGTCGGGCCGCGCAGCGATCACGAAATCTTAGGGAATCTTGCGAAACATCGTAGAAAGTGCCATATCAACAGTCAGTCGGAGGTCCACAGACAATAGCCATGCCATACGATCCGCGCAAAGCAGCGCAGACCATTGCGTATTTTGCCATGAAAAACGGCAGAAAACCACTTAACATCGTTAAGGCGGTAAAGCTCGTATACCTTGCAGATCGAGAGAGTGTATTGAAGACCGGGTTTCCGATCCAAGATGAGCCTAGAGTTTCGATGAAGCACGGCCCGGTGAACTCGATGACGTACTCCTTTATTAACGGCGAGTACGATCCGATCCAATGTGGTTGGTCTGACTTCCTTTCTGACCGTTCAAATCATCGAATTAGTTTGGCGCGAGCTGACTTGTCTGTTGATGACCTAGATGAATTGAGTGAGGCTGATATTCAATCACTTGATGAAGTATGGGAAAAGTTTGGTCATCTGAATCAATGGGATTTAGTTAACTGGACTCACCAAACCAAGAATGTTCCGGAGTGGGAAAATCCCGGAGATTCTTCTTATGAGATTCCTGTGGAACGAATGATGCGCGCATTATCCGTTCAAGACGCGGCGGAGCAAGCCGAGTTGGTTAAGAGTCTCGAATACGCTAAGAGTATTGTGAAGAGTCTGTGAATTCTAAATGCCCATTTACAAAGCGGGAACGTTGCTGATACCCTCTGGCCCATCGCATCAGCCAGAGCGAAAACACTTGCATGTCATTTGTAATGATACTGATGAAGGCGGATTGAATTTAATCGTTCCCCTTGCTACTTGGACTAATGATCTTTGTGACTCAACGTGTGTACTGCTGCCACACGATCACGATTTTGTGCGTCATAAATCATGGGTTGTTTACCGAAATTGTTCAATCGTTTTGGCGACGAGTTTGGAACGTGGCATTATTGATAAAATTATTGCGACGCACGCTGACATGAACGCCGCTGCTTTCCTCCGTGTTCGAAATGGCGTTTGCCGTTCGAAATTCACATCTCGAAAAGTGAGGCGTTATTTTGGATGTGTCGAGTAATATCTGAGCAGCGCAATCCAGCGACAAGCTGATAGTGATTTTTTCCACTCGCCCCTGTTCGCGAAGACGGATTCTTTAGATTCCGAGACTTGGGCTTCCTTTTCAGTCCCCCCTTCCCCGCCACCCCTCCCCCATGCTACCCCTCCTCCGCCACCCCCGCCCGGAGCGCCCCATGAAAACCGTTCGTGATTATATCCGCACCATCGCCGATTTCCCGCATGAGGGGATACTGTTCCGCGATGTCACCACGCTTTTTGCCGATGCGCGCGGCTTTCGCATGGCGATCGACCAGTTGTTGCACCCTTGGGCGGGCACGCGGATCGACAAGGTGGTGGGGCTCGAGGCGCGGGGGTTCATTCTGGGTGGCGCGATTGCACACCAGCTATCGGTCGGCTTCGTGCCGATCCGCAAAAAGGGCAAGCTGCCGGGGCAGACCATCAGCCAGGCCTACAAGCTGGAATATGGCGAGGCGATCATGGAGATCCATGATGATGCCCTGCAACCCGGCGAAAGGGTGCTGATTGTCGATGATCTCTTGGCCACCGGGGGCACCTGCGAGGCGGGCATCAAGCTGGTGGAGCGGCTGGGGGCCGAGGTGGTGGGCTGCGCGTTCGTGGTCAACCTGCCCGCATTGGGCGGCGAGGCCTTGCTGCGCAAGCTGGGGGTGCCGCTGCACATGCTGTGCGAATTCGACGGTGCCTGAGGCGCGCTAACCATTTGGCAATGCGAATCACGGTAAACGGGTCGGGCCAGAAGGTTCGGCTGCTTGCAAACACGTGAACCCGATGTGCGGCGCCCTGCCACGGTTTCCCCCATGGCAGGGCGCAGTTCGTCTTGCCTACCGCTGCCGCAGCACCGCGCCGGGGTTCAGAATGCCGTGCGGGTCAAGTGCTGCCTTGATCGCCCGCATCGCGGCCAGTTTGCCGGGGTCGCCGTAGCGCTCCAGATCACCAACCTTCATCCGCCCGATGCCATGCTCGGCCGAAACCGACCCGCCCATCGCATCAACCAGATCGTGCACCAGCGTCTTGATCGCGCCACGCTCGGCTTCATAACTGGCGCGCGCGCGCCCCGGCGCGGGAAAGACGTTGTAGTGCAGGTTGCCATCGCCGACATGGCCAAAGCAGTTGACGCGGTAATCGCCCATGCTGGCCAACGCCGCCCCGGCGGAGCCGATAAACCCCGCCAGCGCGTCAAGCGGCAGTGAGATGTCGTGGCTGGAAATCGACCCGATCCGCTTGTTCGCCTCGGGAATCGCTTCGCGCAGGCGCCACATTTCGGCCCGCTGCGCCCCGCTTTGCGCGATCACCCCGCCCAGCACCAACCCGGCGGCCTGCCCCGCCTCGTAAAGGTTGACCAGCGCGGCCTCGGGGTCGAGCCCCTCGGGCAGGCCAAGCTCTACCAGCACCGTCCATTCGGGCGGCGGT
This sequence comes from Alphaproteobacteria bacterium HGW-Alphaproteobacteria-4, assembly GCA_002842855.1. Lineage (GTDB taxonomy): Bacteria > Pseudomonadota > Alphaproteobacteria > Rhodobacterales > Rhodobacteraceae > UBA6213. The sequence continues at coordinate 87,056 of PHEE01000025.1, forward strand.
GCGAGGGGCTGGCGAACCTCGGGCATCACCTCGGCCAGAAACGCAAAGCCCTGCCGGTGGATCAACTCGAATGCCGAAACGCACCCCGTCAGCCGGGCCTCGGCCAAGGCCAGCAGCGCCAGCGCCTGCGCCGGCCCCGGCACTGCCAGCATTGCGGTGCCCTCGGATGCCGGGCGCGGAAACAGGCGCAAGCTGGCGGCGGTGATTACCCCCAGCGTGCCCTCGGACCCGATCAGAAGGTTGCGCAGGTCATAGCCGGTGTTGTCTTTGCGCAGACGTGTAAGGCCCCCGAGCACGGTGCCATCGGCCAGCACCGCCTCAAGCCCAAGGCACAGATCGCGCGCCGAGCCGTAGCGTAGCACATTGACCCCGCCCGCGTTGGTGCCGAGCACCCCACCAATGCGCGCCGAACCCTGCGCCGCCAGCGTCAGCGGAAACACCCGGCCCACGGCTGCCGCCGCCGCCTGCACCTCGGCAAGCACCGCTCCGGCCTCAACCAGCGCCACGTTGCCGACCGGGTCCACCTGCCGCACAGCGGCCATCCGTTCGAGCGACAGGATCAGCGGCACGGGGCCCTCGGGGCTGATCTGGCCGCCCACCAGCCCGGTGCCGCCGCCATAGGGCACCACCCCCACCCGCGCCGCATTGCAGCGCTGCAAGATGGTGGCCACCTCATCGGTGCTGCGCGGCAGCGCCAGCACCCCGCCGGTGCCAGAGTAGCGACCGCGCGGCTCGGTCAGATAGCGCGGCTCGGGTGTGCGCAGGGTGCCTTCGGGCAGCAGGGCGGCAAGGCGCGCGGCAAACGCGGCATCGGCGGGGTTCAGCATCATGCCTCCGTGGCGGCCAGTTGCCGCGCCATGTCTGCCAGCGCCGCCACGGTGCGCAGATTTCGCGCGGTCATCGGCACTTTCAGGTGCCGAGGCAAGCGCTCTGCAAGTACCGAGCGTCCGATCCCCTCGGGCGTGTAAAGATAAAACACCGTGTCGCTCAGATGAAAGGCTTCGCGGGGCGCCGTGAGCGCCGCAAGTGCGGCAAGGTCGGCGCCGGGTGCGGTGGTGGCCAGAAAGAACAGATGCAGCGATTTCGGCGTCTCGGCGGCCTCTGGAAACGGGTTTTCGGCCAGCGCCGCCGCGAGCTGCCTTGCCTCGCGCAAAAACAACGCGGGCCGAAAGCCAAAGCTTGCCTCGATTCCCGCGCCGATCGCGGCCTCAAGCTCTGCCGCTGGCAGATCCGAGCGAAATACAGCGTTGCCGCTTTGAATATAGGTCTGCACGTCGGCCAGCCCGAGCCCGCGCAGCATGTCGCGAAAAGCGGCCATCGGCAAACGCCCGGCGCCGCCCACGTTCACCCCGCGCAACATCAAGACCCAAACCGTCATGGCCATGTCTTCATTGTCCAAATACCCCGGGGGGTGCGGGGGGCTGGCCCCCCGCCCTTAGCCCGAAACCGTGCGCCCGCGCCGGTCGCCGCGCAGCGTGGCATAGAGCACATGGTTGCGCCAGCGGCCGTTGATTTGCAGATAACTCTGCGCGACGCCCTCATACTTGAAACCGCACTTTTCAAGGCAGCCGCGCGAGGCGAGGTTTTCCGGCAGGCAGGCGGCTTCGACCCGGCTTAGTTCCAGCGCGGTAAAGGCGTGGTGCACCACCGCCAGTATCGCCTCGCGCATGTAGCCTTGGCGCGCGAATTTCTCGCCCACCCAATAGCCCAAGGTGCCACCCTGCGCGGGCCCGCGACGGATATTGTCGAGCGTGATTGCGCCGATAAACGCCTCATCCGCGCGCCGGATCAGAAACAGCGGCAGCGCGGTGCCCCCCGCACTGGCGCGGCCAGCCCAATAAACCCGGTTGGCAAAGGCCTTGCGCGTCAGGTGTTCGGGCAGCCAGGTCGGTTCCCACGGCACCAGAAAATCGCGGCTTTCGGCGCGCAAGGCAAGCCAGTCGCGGTAGTCGGAATGCACCGGCAGGCGCAGCGTCAGCCGCTCGGTCTCGATGCGAAGCTTTGGCTTGCGCAAGAGCATCAGCGCGCCAGCTCCTCGCGCAGCGCCGCGAGTCTCGGGGCTTTCTTTACCGGCCCGTACAGCGCCAGCGCCGAGCGACCGGAGGCCGCAAGCCGTGCGCCGTAATCGCGCACCAGCGGCATGCTGACCGCCTCGATCCGGTCCGAGATTTCATCAAGCCCCGGCACCCGGCCATAAACGGCAAGGTTGCGCGCCATCCGCTCGGCACGGCTTGAGGGGCTTTCAAGGCCCATCAGCATGCCCGCCTTCATCTGTGACCGCGCGCGCGCCACTTCGGCCTCGGTCATGTCATCGGCGGCACGTTTCAGCTCGGACATGGTCAAATCGCAGAGCGCGCCGATGTCTTCGGCCGACGTGCCTGCGTAGATCGTCACCATGCCGGTATCGTCATGCGCGCCGGCCTGCGCGAAGATCGAATAGCACAGGCCCCGCTCTTCGCGGATCTTCTGGAAGAGGCGTGATGACATGCCGCCGCCCATTGCGGTTGCATAGATTTGCGCGACGTAAAGATCGGGGTCGAGGTAGCCCGGCCCTTCCAGCGCAAAGGCGAAATGCACCTGTTCAAGGTCTTTCACCTCGCGCCGCTCGCTGCCCTGCCAGAGCGCGGGTTGCACCTTCAGCGCGCCGCGCGGGGCAATGCCCGCAAAGAGCGCTTCGGCCTGGCGCACGATAGCGTCGTGATCGACAGCGCCAGCAGCAGAAAGGATCATCTGGTCGGGGCCGTAGTGTTCGGCCACGAAACCCGCAAGGTCGGCGCGCTGGAACCCGGCCACCCGTTCGGCGGAGCCGAGGATGGTGCGGCCCATCGGTTGGTCGGGGTAGGCGGCCTCTTGCAGCCAGTCAAAGATGATGTCGTCGGGGGTATCAAGTGCCTGCCCGATTTCCTGCAAGATCACGCCGCGTTCCACCTCGATCTCGCGCGCGTCAAAGGCGGGGTTCAGCACGATGTCGGCGATCACATCAAGCGCAAGCGCCACATCGGCGGCCAGCACGCGGGCATAGTAGGCGGTCATCTCGCGCGAGGTGTAAGCGTTGATATAGCCGCCGACATCCTCGATTTCCTCGGCAATCTGCAGCGCGCTGCGCCGCGCCGTGCCCTTGAAGGCCATGTGTTCAAGAAAATGCGCGATGCCGTTCTGTTCAAGGCGCTCCTGCCGCCCGCCCGCCATGACCCAGATGCCGACCGAGGCCGAGGCAAGGCCGGGCATGTGTTCGGTGACAATCCGCAACCCGTTCGGCAGCGTGGTCAGTTCAATGGTCAAATGCGGCGCCTTTCGCGGACCAGCCGCATCAGCGCGGCAAGGTCATTGGGCACCCGCGTTACCCGTTCGGGGCGGGTGAAAATATCGGCCATGCGGGGCGGAAGCGCGGGCCGGATGCCGGTTGCCGCCTCGACCGCGTCGGGAAACTTTGCCGGATGCGCGGTGGCGAGGGTTACCATCGGCACCGGCGGGGCGAGGTGTTCGGAGGCCACCTTCACGCCCACGGCAGAGTGCGGGCACAAAAGCTCGCCGGCGCTGGCCAGCGTGGCGGCAATGGTGGCGCTGGTCTCATGTTCCGACGCGCGGCCCGAGGCGTAAATCTCGCGCAAGGCTTGCAGCGCGCCCTGGCTGACGGTGAAGCCGCCCTTGGTTTTCAATTCGTCCATCAGTTGCGCCACCGCCGCGCCATCGCGGCCATAGGCGAGGTAGAGCGCGCGCTCGAAGTTCGAGGAAACCTGGATATCCATCGAGGGGCTGATCGAGGGGGTGACACCCCGCGTTTCATAGCGCCCGGTTGCAAGGCAGCGGTGCAGGATGTCGTTCTGGTTCGTGGCAATCACCAGCCGCCGGATCGGCAGGCCCATTTCGCGCGCTACATAGCCTGCGAAGATGTCGCCGAAATTGCCGGTGGGCACGGTAAAATCGACCTCGCGTTGCGGCGCGCCAAGGCTGACGGCGGCGGTGAAGTAATAGACCACCTGTGCCAGAACCCGGCCCCAGTTGATCGAGTTGACCCCGGCGAGGCCGACCTCATCACGAAAGGTGTGGTCGTTGAACATGTCCTTGAGCCGCGCCTGCGCATCGTCGAAATCGCCATCAATCGCCAGCGCGTGCACGTTGGCCTCAACGGGCGTGGTCATCTGGCGGCGCTGCACATCCGATACGCGGCCATGCGGAAAGAGGATGAACACATCGACATTATCGAGGCCGCGAAACGCCTCGATCGCCGCCGACCCGGTATCGCCCGAAGTGGCGCCGACAATGGTGATGCGGCGGCCCTGGCGCGCCAGTTCGATCTGAAAGAGCTGGCCGATCACCTGCATCGCGAAGTCTTTGAACGCCAGGGTGGGGCCGTGGAAAAGTTCCAGCAAATGATGGCCGGGGGCAAGCTGCACCAAGGGCGCGCGGGCGGCGTGGCCGAAGCCCGCATAGGCGCGGGCAAGCGCAGCTTGCAGGTCGGTGTCGGAGAAGGTTTCGGCCACGAACGGGCGCATCACGCGGAACGCGGCGTCTTCATACGGCAGCCCGGCGAGGGCGGCAATTTCGGCGTGGCTGAGGCGCGGGATCGTTTCGGGTACATAAAGCCCGCCATCGCGCGCAAGCCCGGTCAGCATCGCCTGCCCGAAGGTAAGTGCGGGGGCCTGCCCGCGGGTCGAAACATAGCGCATGAAGCCTGCCCTCAGAATTGTTTCCGCCTGATACGCCAGAGAAGGTAGGCTGTCATCCCCGACCACACCAGCGCCAGCAAAAACCATGTAATGGCGTAGTTGAGGTGCTCGTTGCGGATGCCCTCAATGGTGATCGGCACCGGGGCGATGCCTTGCGCATCGCCCGCCACCGACGCGGCCACCACCAGCAGGGGCTCGGTGCCAAGGTGGGCGGCCATGGCGGGCAGATCGCGCGCGAACCAGATGCCCGCGGCAAGGTCGGGGGCAGGGGTGTAGCGGTCGAGTTCGGAGGGCCAGTGCAGGTTGCCCGTCACCGCCAGCGGCACGGCGGGGCGGGGGCTACGGCGCGCAGCCTCGGGCACGAAGCCGCGGTCGATCAGAATGCGGCGCCCATCGGCGGTTTCAAACGCGGAGATCACCTCGTAGCCGGGGCCGAAGTCTTTTTGCCCGGTCAGCACCAGCAGTTCTTGCCCGGTGGTGCGCCCGGTGACGGTAACAGGGGTATATTTCAGCGCCGCAGTTGCGCCCGGCGCGGGCAGGGCCTGCGGCGCGGCGGTGATTTGCGCGGTAATTTCGGCGAGCATCGCCTGTTTCCAGCCCAGCCGTCCAAGCTGCCAGAACCCGAGTGACAGCAGAATGGCAACCCCGGCCACCCCGAGGATCAGCGGAAAGACGATGCGGCGCATGGTGCCCTTTCAAAAGCGAAAAGCGCGGGGGCTGCCCCCCGCGCCTAAGATGCCGGATGGCGTGGGGCCTAGCGCCCCCAGATATAGATCGACGCGAACAGAAAGAGCCAGACCACATCGACGAAGTGCCAATACCAGGCGGCTGCCTCAAGCCCGACATGCTCGGTAGCAGTGAAATGCCCCGCCCGCACCCTGAGCAGGCAGACGAACAGAAAGATCGTGCCGATGATCACATGCGCGCCGTGAAAGCCGGTCGCCATGTAGAACACCGCGCCGTAGATATTGCCCGAAAGGCCAAAGGCGGCGTGGCTGTATTCGTAGGCTTGCAGGCCGGTGAACGACAGGCCCAGCAGCACGGTCAACACCAGCGCCTGCATCACTTCGCGGCGGTTGTGGCCATGCACCAGCGCGTGGTGCGCCCAGGTCAGGGTGACACCCGACAAGAGCAGAATCAGGGTGTTGATAAGCGGCAGGTGCCAAGGGTCGAAGGGCACGATACCCGCAGGTGGCCAGACGCCATCAACCGCCGGGCTGAGCGGCCCCATCGGATACATTGCGTGTTTGAAGAAGCTCCAGAACCACGCCGCAAAGAACATCACTTCCGACATGATGAACAGGATCATGCCGTAGCGCAAGCCGATCCGCACCACCGGGGTATGGTCGCCGCCTTGCCCTTCGGCCACCACTTCGGACCACCAGCCGAACATGCCATAAAGCACCAGCGCCAGACCGCCGAAGAACATGAAAGGCGTGATGTCTTGCATCCAGAGCACCGCGCCGAACAGCATTACAAAAGCCCCGACCGCGCTGAGCAGCGGCCAGATCGAGGGCGGCAGAATGTGGTAATCATGGTTTTTCGCGTGCGCCATCGGGGTCTCCGCTTGCTCAGTTTACAGGGGTGGCGGCAGGGGGCGCGGCTTGCGCCTGAACCTGCGGCAGATCGGTTTCGTAGAAGGTGTAGGACAGCGTGATGTAGCGAATGCGGCCTGCATCGCGGTCATCAACCAGCGCGGGGTCAACGTAGAACGAGACCGGCATTTCGACCCGCTCGCCGGGTTGCAGCACCTGCTCGGTAAAGCAGAAACACTCGATCTTGTCGAAGTAATAGCCCGCGAGGTCGGGGCTGACGTTGTAGCTGGCAGCGCCCGCGATCACCCGGTCGGTCGGGTTGTAGGCCTCGTAGAAGGCAAGGCCGGTTTCGCCGATGCGCAGGGTCATTTCGTTTTGCACGGGCCGGAATTCCCATTCCATGCCTTTGGCCACGTTCGCATCAAACCGGATGGTGACGGTTTCGTTCAAGATCACGTCCGACCCACGCTCGGCCACGTTGGTGGTGCCGCCGTAGCCCGTGGTGCGACAGAACCAGTTGTAAAACGGCACCGCCGCCCAGGCGAGCGCGCCCATTACCAGCACCACGCCCACAAGGCGGGTGGCCAATCTGGTGTTGGCGCTCAGGCTCATTTCACCGGCTCCGGTGGCAGCAGCGAGGTGCGGGGCTGATGGTCAAACGCCTGCATCTTGTCGCCGCGCCCGACCTTGGCGATGGTCAGCCCGAACACCAACACCACGAACACCGCCAGCGCCAGCGCCAGCCCGAGGTTGCGGCCAAAGCGGCGGCTGTGCAGTTCGTGGTCGCGCGTGATTGCCATTACCAGCCCCCGAGGTTGAATGAATGCAGCGCGGCCTCAGCCAACAATGCGGTGAAATGGCCAAAGAGGTAGGCCAGCGAGAACCGGAAAAAGCGCTTTTCGGCGCGGTAGCTGTCGGCTTCGGCCTGCACCTCGGTTCGGCGCAGGATGCGCAAGGCGCCGCTGATGAAAACCGCGTTCAACGCCAGCGAAACGGCGAGGTAAAGCGGTCCGCCGATGCTGGTGAAAGCGGTAGCGAGCGCCACCGGGGCCAGCACCAGCGTATAGGCCAGAATGTGGCGCCGGGTGGCGGGGCGGCCATGGGTGACGGTCAGCATCGGCACCCCGGCGTTGGAATAATCTTCCTTCATGAACAGCGCCAGCGACCAGAAATGCGGCGGCGTCCAAAGGAAAACGATGGCGAACATGGCAAGCGATTCAAGGCTGATGCCACCGGTCGCCACCGCCCAGCCGATCATCGGCGGAAACGCCCCTGCGGCACCACCGATGACAATGTTCTGCGGCGTGCGGCGCTTGAGCCAGATGGTGTAGACCACCGCATAAAAGAAGATGGTGAAGGCAAGAAACAGCCCCGCGAAAAGGTTGCCCGCAAGTGCAAGCATCATCACCGACAGGCCCGAAAGCCCAAGCCCCAACCCGAGCGCCTCGCCCGCGCTGACCCGCCCCGATGGCACCGGGCGGCTGCGGGTGCGGCGCATGATTGCGTCGATATCGGCGTCATACCACATGTTGAGCGCGCCCGAGGCGCCGCCGCCAAGTGCAATGAACAAGATCGCGGTAAAGGCCACGAACGGGTGCACCGGCACCGGCGCCACCAGCAGGCCCACCATTGCGGTGAATACCACCAGCGACATCACGCGCGGCTTCAACAGCGCAATGTAATCGCCGAATTGCGCCTCTTGCCCGTCGTCGAAGGTGCTGATGTCGGCCATGGCGCGCTCAGTTCAAGGCGACGCGCAGCGGCGCGACCGGGGTTGCCGAGGCCGACTTCTGCCCCGCCAGCCAGGTATCATACACCTCTTGGCTGACCACTTTCACGGTGATCGGCATGTAGGAATGCGCCTGCCCGCAAAGTTCGGAGCACTGGCCGAAGTAGATGCCCTCGAGATCGGCCTTGAACCAGGCCTGCGCGATCCGCCCCGGCACCGCATCCTGCTTGATCGCAAAGGCGGGCATCGCCCAGGAATGGATCACATCGGCGCCGGTTATTTGCAGCACCACGGTCTTGCCGACCGGCACCACCATCGCGTTGTCGGCGGCAAGCAGGTAATCGGCCTCGTCATAGCCATATTCGGCCATGTCGCCCTTTTCGATCATCAGCGCATCAAAGCTGATGCCCTCGTCAGGGTAGCTATAACCCCAATACCACTGGTAGCCGGTCACTTTTACCACGATGTCGGCCGCCGGAATCTCCTGCTGCTTGAACAGGGTCGGCAGCGAGAACGAGCCGATTGCCACCAGAATCAGGATCGGAACCAGCGTCCAGGTGATTTCGAGCGGCGCGTTGTGGGTGAAGCGCGCCGGCGTCGGATTGGCGCGGCGGTTGAAGCGGATGATCGACCAAGCCAGCAGCAGCACCACAAAGATAACGATCGCGGTGATGATATAGAGCACCATGCCGTCAAGCCATTGCTGATCGCGGGCCAGTTCGGTTGCGGCAGGCTGAAAGCCGATGCCCCCGGCATGCGGGCGCCCCACCACGGCAAGCCCGGTGATTCCGTCTTGCGCCAGCGCAGCCCCTGCCATCAGGGTTGCGGTCATGGCAGCCCCGAACCCGAGGCGGATTTTTGCGAATGTCATCGTTTTGTCCCGTTCCCTGAAGCGGCTCTCCCTGCCGCCACGGATTTGGGGGGCTGGCCCCCGCTTCCGTTGTATGCGACCATTTGAAACCACATCCGGCGCCCAGGAACAAGGAAAAGCTGCGACATTCCGCCGCTTTTTTGATCCAGATCAAAGACAAGGACTGCCTATGACAAACCTGCGGTTTTCACCCTTTGAAACCCTGATTGACCAGGGCCGGGCGCTGGCATTGCTGCGCGATGCGGTGGCGGGGGCGGAGGATGGCGAGCTGTTTCTGGAGCGCAAGCGGTCGGAAGCGCTGGTTTTCGATGATGGCCGGGTGAAGAACGCCTCGTATGACGCTTCGGAAGGTTTCGGCCTGCGCGCGGTGCGCGGCGAGGTGGCGGGCTATGCCCATTCCACCGAGATTTCTGAACCGGCGCTGGCCCGCGCGGTGGCCACGGCGCGGCTTGCGGTGGGCGGCGGCGGCGGCGTGATGGCCCCGGCGCCGCGCGGGTCGAACCGCCAGCTTTACACCGATGCCGACCCGATGGCCGATGCCCCCTTTGCCGCCAAGATCGACCTTCTGCGCGAGATCGACGCCTTCGCCCGCGGTCTCGACGCCCGGGTGGTGCAGGTTTCCGCCACCATCGCCGCCTCGCTGCAAGAGGTGTTCATTCTGCGCCCCGAAGGCGGGCTGGTGGCCGATACCAGGCCGATGGCGCGGCTCAACATCTCGGTCATTGTCGAGCAGGGCGGGCGGCGCGAATCGGGCGGCATGGGCGGCGGCGGGCGCTTTGGTCTTGCCGGGTTGCTGGCGCCCGCGCATTGGCAGGGGGTGGCGCGCGAGGCGCTGCGGGTGGCGCTGGTCAACCTTGAGGCGGAACCGGCGCCTGCGGGCGCCTTCGATGTGGTGCTCGGCCCCGGCTGGCCCGGAATATTGCTGCACGAAGCCGTAGGCCACGGGCTTGAGGGCGATTTCAACCGCAAGCAAACCTCGGCCTTTGCCGGGCTTCTGGGCCAGCAGGTTGCCGCGAAAGGTGTAACGGTGGTCGATGACGGCACCCTTCCCGACCGCCGCGGCTCGATCTCGGTCGATGATGAGGGCACGCCGTCCGGGCGCAATGTGCTGATCGAGGATGGCGTGCTGGTGGGCTATATGCAGGACCGCCAGAATGCCCGCCTGATGGGGGTGCCCGCCACCGGCAACGGGCGGCGCGAAAGCCATGCGCATATTCCGATGCCTCGGATGACCAACACGATCATGCTGGGCGGCACCGCCACCCCCGCCGACATCGTGGCCAGCCTGAAGGATGGCATCTATGCGGTGGGCTTTGGCGGCGGTCAGGTCGATATTACCAACGGCAAGTTCGTGTTTTCCTGCACTGAGGCCTACCGGGTGAAAAACGGTGTAATCGGAGCCCCGGTCAAGGGCGCCACGCTGATCGGCGATGGCCCCGCGGCGATGCGCCAGATCCGCGCGATCGGCAACGACCTCGCGCTTGACCCCGGCATCGGCAACTGCGGCAAGGCGGGGCAATGGGTGCCGGTGGGGGTGGGACAGCCGACCCTGATGATCGGTGGGCTGACAGTGGGCGGCTCAGCGGCCTGACGCTGCGGCCCGTCACTGGAGCGTCTGCTTGGTCCGATTGCCCCTGGGGAAAGGGGAGGGCCGTGCGCCCCTGCCTTGCCACCAAAGATCGGCAGGAAAGATTTTCGACAAATCGGCGCAAACGGTATTCGCGTAAACGGCTTGTTAACCCATTCTACCGCAGATTGATCTGGCGAATGAGGCGGAGGGTCGGATGGAAAGCGGTTTGTTTGCTCTTCCCACCCCCTTCACCCCACCCACCACGGAAGAAGACGAGCTCGCGACGCTTCGCCTCATTCGTTCCCGCAGGGTTGGCCCTGCTACCTATTTCAAACTGATCGCCGAATATGGCACCGCGCAGGCGGCACTTGCGGCATTGCCCGAGGTGGCACGCGCGGCGGGGGTTTCGGGCTATGCTCCGTGCCCTGAAGCTGTTGCACTGGCAGAACTGCGGGCCGGGCGGCGCGCCGGGGCGCGGCTGATATGCCACGGCCAGCCCGGCTATCCCGCTTCGCTCGCCGAAATCCCGGATGCGCCGCCGACGCTTTGGGCGCGCGGCGATTCGGCCTTGCTGGCGCGCCCGATGGTGGCGCTGGTCGGGGCGCGCAATGCCTCGTCGCTCGGCCTGCGGATGGCGCGCAAACTGGCCGGGGGGCTGGGTGCGGCGGGCCTCGTGGTGGTATCCGGTCTTGCGCGCGGGATCGACGCGGCGGCGCACACCGCCGCGATCAGCAGCGGCACAATTGCGGTGCTGGCGGGTGGTGTCGATGTCATCTACCCGCCGGAAAACGCCGATCTGACGCAGGCGATTGCGGCGCGCGGTCTGCTGCTTTCGGAACAGCCGTTGGGGCAGGAGCCGCAGGCGCGGCACTTTCCGATGCGCAACCGGATCATCTCGGGTCTGGTGCGGGTGGTGGTGGTGGTCGAGGCAGCGGGCCGTTCGGGTAGCCTGATCACCGCGCGGCTGGCGCTCGATCAGGGGCGCGAGGTGATGGCGGTACCGGGCCACCCGCTCGATGCCCGCGCGGCGGGCTGCAACGCGCTGATCCGCGATGGTGCGGCGCTGGTGCGCGGCGCAGAAGACGTGCTGGCGCTGCTGGACGGGGTGCAGGGGCGGCCCGAAGCGGTTGCGGATGTTGAAGCTGGCGCCCGTGCCGATGCCCCCGGCGCCCCGCGCGCGGCAGCCCCCCGTGCGTCCCAAGCGCCCCCTGCGCCCAACGCGCAGCCGTTGCAGGCAACCATTCTGGACCGCCTCGGGCCGAGCCCTTTGGCTGAGGACCAGCTGATCCGTGAACTCGCGCTGCCCGCCAGCCAGATCGCGCCAGAACTTCTGGCGCTGGAGATCGAGGGCCGGATCGAACGGCAGGCCGGCGGCATGCTGGCGCGCGTAGTATAAAGCGCTGCAGCGCTCCGCGCGATTTGGGTGTCGCGCGCCGCATGATGCGGCCTTGGACCCCCGAGCTGTGCCGTTGGCGGTGGCGTAGCGGTGCGGCCTGGGTTTGTGCCGGTGTCAGAGCGCGCGGCAGCGCGCGCGGCGTAACGGTGCGGCGCGGGGCAGGTGTGCGGGTTGCAATGGCGTACATGTGGCCGCTGCCGGAGTGGGGGCATTTGCAGCGAGCTTTGGCTTTGCGCGGCTTGGGCCGGTGTCGGTGTCGCGGGGCGCATGGCGCGGAACTGGTCGGCGCGGGTGCGCTGGCTCTGCGCTGCGGCGCGCTAAGGGTTTGAAGGTTCGTTGTGGGGTGGGCGCTGACCAGTCCGGCTGTCTTGCGCCCCAGACATCGCGTTCGGCGCCTGACCGGAGGGCCGCGTCGGGGCGCCTTCAACCGTGCGGCGCAGCTGGCGCCTGCGGCGAAGGGCGGGCAGCGATGCCGCAATGCATGGGGCGTTATCGGCGGGCGCGGGCTTATTCCCCGTCTGCGCGGCAGTGCTCAGCGGCGGCGCGTGAGCAGATATTCCGTGAGGTACAGCGCGATCAGGGCCGCGATTCCCACCACGGCAATCTTTGCAATATCGCCCAACCCGGTCGCGCGCACGGCGAATGCTGTGCCAAGGGCTGCGGCAAGGGCGGCGGCATAGGGCAATTGACGGCGCATCCGATTTCTCCCACCCCGGGGTGTCGGCGCATCTTCGCCGCAGGCGCGGCACCGATCAAGCCCGGTCAGGCGGCCGGGCTCGCCAGATCGACGATTTCGGCCATGATCCGGTTCAGCTCGAAATCCTTTGGTGTATAGACCCGGGCCACGCCGAAACCGCGCAGTCTGGTCGCGTCCTCGTCAGGGATGATGCCGCCCACCACCACCGGCACCGCGCCGAGCCCGGCCGCGCGCATCCGCGCCATGACTTCTTCGATCAGCGGCAGGTGGCTGCCCGAAAGGATCGACAGGCCGACCACATGCGCGCGGTCTTCCAAAGCGCGCGCCACGATTTGCTCGGGGGTCAGGCGGATGCCTTCATAGGTAATGTCCATGCCGCAATCGCGGGCGCGAAAGGCGATCTGTTCGGCACCGTTCGAATGGCCATCGAGCCCCGGCTTGCCGACCACGAACTTGAGCCTGCGCCCCAGCCGCGCGCTGGCCGCATCGACCGCGTCGCGCAGGGGTTCAAGCCCCTCGGTGCGGTTTGAAGGGGCGGCCGAAACCCCGGTCGGCCCCCGGTATTCGCCGTGCACAGCACGCATCACCCCCGCCCATTCGCCGGTGGTTGCCCCGGCCTTTGCGGCAGCTACCGACGCGGGCATGATGTTATGCCCCGCAGTCGCTGCTGCCCGCAGGGCGGCCAGCGCTGCCCCCACTGCCTCGGCATCGCGCGTATTGCGCCAGGTATGGAGCCGCGCGACCTGATCGGCCTCGACCCCCGGATCGACGGTCAAAATCGTGCCTTCACCTGCGGTCAATGGCGAGGGTTCGGCCTCGGTCCAGCGGTTGACACCGACCACCACGGTTTCATTGCGCTCGATCCGCGCAAGGCGTTCCGCATTGGCCTCGACCAGCCGCCCCTTCATGTAATCAATCGCCGCAATCGCGCCGCCCATCGCATCTAGCGTGGCAAGCTCATCACACGCGCCCGCCTTCAGCGCCTCGACCTTTGCCGCAATCGCCGGGTTGCCATCGAAAAGATCGCCGTATTCCAGAAGGTCGGTTTCATAGGCAAGGATCTGTTGCATCCGCAGCGACCATTGCTGGTCCCACGGGCGCGGCAGGCCCAGGGCCTCGTTCCAGGCCGGCAGTTGCACGGCGCGGGCACGGGCGTTTTTCGACAGCGTGACGGCGAGCATTTCCAGAAGGATGCGATAGACGTTGTTCTCGGGCTGCTGCTCGGTCAGGCCAAGGCTGTTGACCTGCACGCCGTAGCGAAAGCGGCGGTATTTTTCGTCGGCGATGCCGTAGCGGTCGCGGCAAATCTCGTCCCATAGCTCGGTGAAGGCGCGCATCTTGCAAAGTTCGGTGACAAAGCGGATGCCCGCGTTGACGAAAAACGAGATGCGCCCGACCATGGCGGGAAACGCCTCGGCTGCGACCTTGCCGCGCAGGTCATCAAGCACCGCAATCGCGGTGGCCAGCGCATAGGCCAGTTCCTGTTCCGGCGTCGCCCCCGCCTCTTGCAGATGGTAGGAACAGACGTTCATCGGGTTCCATTTCGGCAG
>PHEE01000026.1 GCA_002842855.1 Alphaproteobacteria bacterium HGW-Alphaproteobacteria-4
ATTTGCGGCGAAGATTCGATTTCGGTCATTCCAGAGTCTCCAGGCCCATCGCCAGTGCGAACATGTCATCGCCCGGCAGCAAATTCACCGATGCAAGCGTTTCGGTCGCGGGCGCACCGAGCAAAGCGGTGGCCATATCCGGCAGGCCGCTCAGCCCGGAAAAGCCGATCCAGACCCCGGCGACGGTCGCTGTGGCAAGTCCGCTGACCGCACGCCAGCCACCCAGCAACGCAAGCAGCTCGGCAAGGATGCCGGCGCGCGCAACGGGCGCGCGCGCGGGCGCCACGCGGCTGCGCGCCGCAAGCTCGGCATCTGCATCGGCCAAGACGCGCGCCAGCAGGCCGGGCGGCAGATCGGGCACATCGACGCACGCTTGCGCAAACAGTGCATCAAGGTCTTGCGGTGCAAATTTCCTGTCAGCCATGACCATACCCCAGTTCTTCCCGTCGGCCTGTCAAAAGCGCGGCCAGCGCCCGTTTGCCTCGCGCCGTCAGGCTTTCCACAGCCTCGACGCCGATATCCATCACCGCGGCAATCTCGGGGTTTGTCAGCCCTTCGAGATGGCGCAGCACCACCGCCTGCCGTTGCCGCTCGGGCAGCGCGTCAAGCGCGCTTTGCAGCGCTGCGGCGCGGTCGGACTCGATCATCCGCTCAACCACCCCTGGCGCCCCGTCCTCGGGCTCGGCGATCTCGTCAAGCCCCACGCCACGGCGCTTGCGCAGCCGGTCGGTGCACAGGTTCGCCACCACCCGGTAGAGCCATGTCGAGACCCGCGCTTCGCCTTGCCGCCAGTCGGGCGCGACGCGCCAGAGCCGAAGCATCGCCTCTTGCGCCACGTCCTCGGCCTCGGCGCGGTCGCCCAGCATCCGCGCGGCAACCCGCAGCGCGAGCGGCGTGAAGCGCAGCGCCAACACATGCGCAGCCGCACGGTCCCCGTTGCCGTAGAGGACCAGAAGCACCTCATCCGAGGCTTGCGAACTTGCGTCAAACGCCATCGACATTGCCCCCGAGGCCTACCGCCTGAGCGCCGCATTTGCAAACCCCGCCCGGTGGCGCACCACCGGGCGGGCCGATTCATCGCTTAATGGCGCCAGAACGGCAGCCAGCCGCGCCCGGTATTCTGGTCGCCGCCCTGCATGTTGCCGCGCATGTTGCCGCGGCCCTGGCCCTGCATGCGGTCACCGCGCTGGTTGCGGGTGTTGCCGTGCATGGTGTAGCCGCGGTCGTTGTTGGAGCGCATGTTGGTGCCGCGATTTTGCACCAGCGCCTTGGCGGCGTCGAATTCGGCCTGGCTGATAGCGCCGTCTTGGTCGGTGTCGAGTCGGTCGAACATCGCCTGCGGCAGCGCCGGCGTAGCCCGCACGATACGGTGCGAAGCTACCTCGGCCGCCGAAAGGGCGCCATCGCCATCGGTATCAAGCGCCGCAAACTCGGCCTTCACGCGCGCCTCGATCTGGGCCGTGCGATAGGCGAGCAATTCCGCCGCGTCGATCTTGCCATCGCCGTTGGCGTCAAGCGCCTTGGCCTCGGCGTCACGCGCGGCGGTGATTTCTTCCATCGTCACCTTGCCGTCGCCGTTGGCGTCAAGCGTGGCGAAATCGAACATCGCGGGCCGCGCCATCGGCGCGGCGGGTGCCGCAGACTGCGCCAGAACCGGCAGCGCAAACGCAAGGCCGGTCGCGGCGACGAGCGCGGCGGTGATATAGGTCTTGTAGGTCATCGTGGTCTCCTGCTTCTCCCGACGGCTCTCCCGCCGCCTGATGCAGATGAAACGCGGTGGGGGGCCGATTCCGTCGCGGCGGCGAATGGTGGCTTTTCAGCGACTGCGAATCCGGGAATAAGGGGGCATGCAAGACCTGACCGCGCCGATCACGGCACCCGAAGACGACCGCCCGCTGGGCCGTGCCCTGCGGCGCGGCTTTGCCGGGCGCTGCCCGAACTGCGGCGAAGGGCGACTGCTGCAAGGCTATCTGCGGCTGCGCCCGGCCTGCCCTGTCTGCGGTGAAGACCTGTCGCACGCGCGCGCCGATGACGGCCCGGCCTATCTGACCATTCTGATCGTCGGCCACCTGGTGGCGCCAACAATTCTTGCGGTGTTCGTGCATTGGCGGCCCGCGCCGCTGGTGCTGATGTCGATTTTCGCCACGGCCACGGTGGCGTTGTCGCTGGCCCTGTTGCCGCGCTTCAAGGGCATGCTGGTGGGCATCCAGTGGTCGCGGCGGATGCACGGCTTTGGCGCGGGCGTGGCCGATGACTGACGCGGCCGCCGCCGACAAGACCCGCCTGCGCGATGCCGCGACCGTGCTGCTGGTGCGCCGCGCGCCCGGCGGGCCGCAGGTGCTGATGGGCATGCGCGGGGCCGGAGCGGCCTTCATGCCCTCAAAATACGTCTTTCCCGGTGGCGCGGTGGATGCCGATGACGCAAACGTGCCCTTCGCCGCGCCGCTGGGCGCGGCCTGTGCCGCCCGTCTCGCCCGGCACGCGCCCGAAGGTCTGGCCGGGGCACTTGCCGCCGCCGCCGTGCGCGAGCTTTGGGAGGAAACCGGGCTGATACTCGGTACGCCGGGGCAATGGCCGGGCAGCGTTCCGCCCGACTGGCAGGGCTTTGCCGCCGCCGGCATGGTGCCCGCCGCCTCGGCGCTGACCTTCGTGTTTCGCGCCATCACGCCGCCGGGGCGCCCGCGCCGCTTTGATGCGCGCTTCTTTCTGGCCGATGCCGCAGCGGTGCAGGGCGACCCCGAAGATTTCAGCCGTGCCTGCGATGAGCTTTCGCATCTGCACTGGGTGGCGCTGGCGGCGGCGCGACAGCTCAACCTGCCGTTCATCACCGAGGTGGTGCTGGCCGAGGTCGCGGCCCTGCTCGATCGGTTCGAGGGCGCAATTCCGCAGCCCGAGAGCGTGCCGTTCTTCGATAACGCGGGGGCGTATTCCACCTTCCGCAGGCTTCAGTAAAGCCAGCCCGCCAGCGCCAGCGTCGCGGGAATGGTGACAAACGCAAGCGCCGTTTGCGCCGAAATCATCGCCGCCATGAGCCCCGCATCGCCGCCCATCTGGCGCGCCAGCGTATAGGCCGAGGCCGCGGTCGGCAGCACCGCGTAGATCATCGCCACCTGCGCCACGATCAGCGGCGGATGCAACAGCGCCACCGCCCCCAGCACCAGCAGAGGAAACACCACCAGCTTGCCCAAAGCCGCCAGCGCCACCGGCGCCCACGCCCCGCCGATACCGCGCAATTGCAGGTTGGCCCCCACCGCCAGCAGCATGATCGGCAGCGCCGCCTGCCCCAGCATGCCCGCTGTTTCATGTAACACCGGCACACGGTGCAGCCCGGCGATGTTCAAGGCCAACCCTGCGAGGATCGACAAGATCAGCGGGTTGCGCGCCAGCTCGCCCAAGGTGCCCAGAAGTCGCGAGCTACCGCCCCGGCCCAGCATCGCCGCCAGCACCGTGACCACGGTCACATTGACCACCGGCACCAGCAGCGCCGACCCCAGCACTCCGGCCTGCAACCCGGCGGGCCCGTAGAGCGCCTCGGCAATCGCCAACCCCAGAAAGGTGTTGAACCGCCCCGCCCCCTGCACCACATCGCTGGCCTGCGCGGGCGCCATCCGCGCCAGCCGCTGCGCCAGCCAGCCAAAGGCGGTGGCTCCGAAGAACCCGGCATAGAGAATGGCCGCAAAGGCACCAAGCGGCGACGAGGCCAGATCGGCAGCCGAGATCTTGGCCAGAAACAGCGCCGGGATCAGCAGCCAGTAAACCAGCTTGTCAAGCAGCGTCCAGAACTCGACCGACGGCAACAGCCGCCGTGCGGCGTAGCCGATGACAATCAGCAGAAAGCTGGGCGCCACCAGCACCGCGATGCTGATCATGCCTGCCCCCCCAGCACCACGCCCACAAGGCTTGCCACCACCAGCGCAATGCCGATGCCCTCGCGTGCCCGCAGACGCTCATGGAACACCAGCGCCGAAACGATCAGCGTGAACACGATCTCGACCTGCCCGAAAGCGCGCACATAGGCCGCGTTTTGCAGCGCGAAGGCAGTGAACCAGCCCGCCGAGCCGACCACCCCCGTTACCCCCACCCAGACCGTGCGCCGCCACGCAAGCGCCACGCGGCGCAACTCGCCCGGCTCGCGCAACCGCAGGTAGGCCGCCATGCCGACCGACTGCGCAAAGGTCACGCAGGCAAGGGTCACGATCGCACGGGCAAAAAAGCCCAAAGGCAGCAACTCCTGCGTCGCCCCTCGGTAGCCGATCGCCGAAATGCCGAATAATCCGCCCGCCAACACACCATAAAGCACCGCGCGGCTGAAAAGGCCGCCACCGCCCGGCCTGTGCGAAAGCGCCAGCACCCCCACAAACCCCACACCAATCGCCAGCCACCCCAAGGGGCTGACCGCTTCACCCAGCACCAGTGCCGAAAACGCGGCCACCTGCACCGTTTCGGTCTTGGTAAACGCCACCCCCACCGCAAAGTTGCGCAACGAAAACAGCGCCACCGTCAGGAACGTCGCCGCCACCTGCGCGGCGCCGCCGACGAGCGCGAAGGCCCAGAACCGCGCCCCGGGCAGCGGCGGTGCCTCGCCCAGCACACTCAGCGTCACCGCCGCCGCCAAAGCAGCCAAAGGCGCGCCGAACAGAAACCGCGAAAAGGTGGCGCCTCCTGTCGATAGCCCCACCCCTTTCAGCTGCTTTTGCAGCATGAAGCGCAGCGTCTGCACCAGCGCCGCCCCCAGCGTGACCAACACCCAAAGGTTCATTGCGCCACCAACGCAGCCAGATCATAGCCGTTGAAGGCCAGCACATCGCGCGCGGCCGCAACCAGATCGGCCCGCGCCGCACCGGGGCGCGCCACGATCATCGCCCAACGCCCCGAGGGTGTGCCCAGCACCGCCACGCGGTAATCCTGATCGACCCAGAGCACCCAGACCGGGTCGCCACCAAAGGCCCGCCCCGCCGCAATCCGTGCCCCCGGCCCCAACACACGCGCCGCAGCGGCCAGCGGTGCGGGCGCGGCCCCGGTGCAATCAACCCCGGTCAGCGCAAAGCCGTCGGGCCGCGCGGCCCAGTCCATCTCGGCCCCCGCGCATCCCGCCGTATGGCTTGCCGCCACCTGCCAGCGCCCGGCAAACCGCGCCGCGTCAAACGCCATCACCGACGCGATCCGCACAGCGGGGTCACGGCGCGCGGGCGCAGGGGGCGCACAGCCAGCAAGCGCCAGCGCGAACGCGAACGCGCAGAGGCGGGTCACTGCAAACACTCGGTCACCACCTGCCCGCCCGAGGCGAGCACCTCGTTGCAGCCTGGCAGCGGCGCCAGCGGCGCGCAACTGCGCGAGCGCGCAAGGCAAACGCCCTCGCAATCGCGGGCACTGGCGCAGGCCTTGCCCGCATCACCCGTCTGGCGCTGGCAAAACGACACGCTGGCACCGAGCGCGCGAAAATTCCCCCCTCGCGCCTCGCAGGCGGCGCGTTGCGCTTCGACCGCCGCGGCACCGACCGGGGGCAAATCGGGCGCCGCCCCCGGCTTGCAGCTTGCCAGCGCCAGAAGCGCCAGCATCAGAGCCAAGGCCGAGGCACCCCGCATCTTGCCCCCTAAAACGGCATCGGATGCGCCTTGTGGGCGCGGTCGATTTCGGTCAGCACCTCGGCGGGCAACGCCAGATCGGCCGCCCCAAGCGCAACGTCAAGCTGCTCGACACTGGTCGCGCCAATGATCGGCAGCACCGGAAACGGCCGCTGCATCACCCAGGCGATTGCCATTTGCACCGGGTCAATTGCGGCCGCCCGCGCAATATCCTGATAGGCGTCGATCGCGCCCCAGACCCGCGGCGTCACGCGCCCACCCAGATGCGCATGCACGGCGCGGCGCGAGCCGGGCGGCGGCGGCAGATCGGGCGCGTATTTACCGGTCAACAGCCCCGCCGCCAGCGGCGAATAGGCCATGAGCGCCACCTGCTCATTCACGCCCAACTCGGCTAGATCGGTATCGTAAAGGCGGCAAAGCAGCGAGTATTCGTTTTGAATCGAAAGCGCGCGTGGCCCCACCCCGGCCTCGGCCAGCGCCAGCCACTGCGCCATGCCCCAGGTGGATTCGTTGGAAAGCCCGAAATGCCCGATCTTGCCCTCGGCCTGCATCTCGCCGACCGTCGCAAGGCAGGCGCGCATGTCAGCAAGATTTGCCGCTCGGGTCTGCCCCGAGGGGTCGAACGACCACTGCTGGCGAAACGCGTAGCTGCCGCGATTGGGCCAGTGAAACTGGTAAAGCTCGATATGGTCGGTGCGCAGCCGCCGCAGCGACGCCTCAACCCCCGCCCGGATCGCGGCCGGGGTGATCGGCGCGCCACCGCGCACCGCGCTTGACCCCTCGCCGGTCAGCTTGGTCGCCAAGACCACTTCGCGCCGCCGCCCGCTTTTCGCGAACCAGCTGCCGATGATCTCCTCGGTGCGGCCAATCGTTTCGGCGCGCACCGGGTTCACCGGATACATCTCGGCGGTATCGATGAAATTTACCCCCCGCGCCAGCGCACGGTCGATTTGCGCGTGGCCTTCGGCCTCGGAGTTCTGGGTGCCCCAGGTCATGGAGCCAAGACAGATCACCGAAACCTCGGGGCCATCCCGCCCAAGTCGCATCCGCTTCATCTCATTCTCCGATTGCGCGGCACCGGGCCGCAATTCCGGCGCGACCCTGCCACAGGGCGCCATGCGGCGAAAGCCCCGGCTACCGATCGCGACAGATCTTTTTCGGGCTTCTCCTTCGCGAAAATACCCCACGGGGGTCCGGGGGTGTGAAACCCCCGGCGCGTGCCGCGGGCAAGGCCGGGGGCGCCGCCCCCGGACCCCCGGGGTACTTGGGCATTGAAGAAGCCAGGTGACGGTCGTTCAAAACGCCAGGGTCGCCGCCACCGCGCGTTGCCAACGGGCATACTTGCGGGCGCGGTCAGGCGCGGGCATGGCGGGGCCAAAGCGGCGCTCGGCGGCCCAGGCGCGGGCGAAATCGTCCTGTCCGGGGCAGATGCCGGCCTGCATCCCGGCCAGCCACGCGACCCCGAGCGCAGTGGTTTCGAGCACCTTGGGCCGGTCCACCGGGGCGCCCAGAATGTCGGCCAGAAACTGCATCGTCCAGTCCGAGGCGGTCATGCCGCCATCGACACGCAGCACCGCCTGTTCATCGGCCCCCCAATCGGCGCGCATCGCCTCGAGCAGATCGCGGGTCTGGTAGCCAACGCTTTCCAGCGCCGCACGGGCGAACTCGGCGGGGCCGGAATTGCGGGTCAGGCCAAACACCGCGCCGCGCGCCTCGGGTGCCCAGTGCGGCGCGCCAAGCCCGGTGAAGGCGGGCACCAGAACCAGCTCTTGCGCAGCGTCCGCGGCCTCGGCCAGCCCTTGCGTCTCGGCCGCCGTTTCGATCAGTTCAAGCCCGTCACGCAGCCATTGCACCGCCGCACCGGCCACAAAGATCGAGCCTTCGAGCGCATAGGTGGTCTGGCCGGATAGCCGGTAGGCGATGGTGCCCAAAAGCCGGTTGCGGCTTTCGACCAGTTCGGCGCCGGTGTTGAGCAGCGCAAAGCAGCCGGTGCCGTAGGTCGCCTTCAGCATGCCCGGCCGAAAGCACGCCTGCCCAACGGTCGCCGCCTGCTGGTCGCCTGCAACGCCGCAGATCGCAATGGCACTTCCGAACAGCGCGGGCTCGGTGGTGCCAAAATCAGCGGCACAATCGCGCACCTCGGGCAGCATCGCCAGCGGCACCCCGAGGCGGGCACAAAGTGCTTCGTCCCATCGCCCCTGCCGAATGTCATAGAGCATCGTCCGCGCCGCGTTGGTGGCATCGGTTGCGTGCACACGCCCGCCGGTCAGCCGCCAGATCAGAAAGCTGTCCACCGTTCCGAACGCAAGCGCGCCCGCCGCCGCGCGCGCCCGCGCACCCGGCACCGTATCGAGTATCCAAGCCAGCTTGGTGGCCGAAAAGTAGGGGTCGAGCAGCAGCCCGGTCTTGTGCCGCACCTCGGCTTCCAGCCCCTCGGCGCGCAGCGTGTCGCACAAGGGCGCGGTGCGGCGGTCTTGCCAGACGATGGCGTTGTGCACGGCGCGCCCGGTTGCGCGGTCCCAGACCACGGTGGTTTCGCGCTGGTTGGTGATGCCGATGGCGGCGACATCGGCGGCGGCCACCCCGGCCTCGGCCAGCACCTGCCGCACGCAGGCAACCACGGTATTCCACAAATCCTCGGGGTCGTGTTCAACCCAGCCCGGCGCGGGGTAGTGCTGCGCAAACTCTTGCTGCGCCACACCGCGCACCGCGAGTGCCGCATCAAACAGCATCGCCCGGCTTGAGGTGGTGCCCTGATCTATCGCCAGCACATACCCTGTCATGCAGCCCCCATGAACGCATCCAGCGCGGCCACCTCATTCTGCGCCAGCCGCAGCCCCAGTTTCGAGCGCCGCCAGAGCACATCTGGCGCAGTGCGCGCGAACTCATGCTGCATTAGCCAGCGCACTTCGGCCTCGGTCAAGGTCGCGCCAAAGTCGCGACCAAGGTCGGCGGCGGACCGGGCCGCGCCCAACACCAAACGCGCCTCGGTGCCGTAGGCGCGCACCAGTCGCGCGGCCCAGGCGGGGGTGAGGAACGGATAGTCGGCGGCAAGCGCCTCGGTCAACGCCGCCACCCCCTCATGCGGAAAGTCGCCACCCGGCAGCGGCACCCGGGCGGTCCAGTTGCCTGCCATGCCCCCCATGCGCGGCGCGAGCTTGGCCAGCGCCGCTTCGGCCAACCTGCGATAGGTGGTGATCTTGCCGCCAAAGACATTGAGCAACGGCGCCCCTTCGGCAGCGTCAAGCGACAGCACATAATCGCGCGTGGCCTGCGTGGCCGATTTTGCGCCATCGTCATATAGCGGGCGCACGCCGGAATAGGTCCAGACAATCTGATCACGCGCAATCGGCCGGGCGAAGTATTTCGAAGCGAAGGTGCAAAGATAGTCCTGTTCAGCCTCGGTACAGGCCGCGGCACCGGGGTCGCCCTGATAATCGAGGTCGGTGGTGCCGATCAGGGTAAAATCCTGCTCGTAAGGCAGCGCAAAAACGATGCGGCCATCTTCGCCCTGAAAGAAGTAGGCGCGGTCATGGTCAAACAGGCGCCGCGTCACGATGTGACTGCCGCGCACCAGCCGCACCCGTTCGCCAGAATGCACCCCCAGCGCGCCGCCCATGACCTCGGCCACCCAAGGCCCTGCGGCATTGACCAGCGCGCGGGCGAGGTGTTCCTGCTTGCCGCCGTCACCCTCGGTCACAATCCGCCACAGATCACCCTCGCGCGCGGCATGGGTGACGCGGGCGCGCACCATTACCTGCGCACCGCGCGCCGCCGCATCGCGCGCGTTCAGCACCACAAGGCGCGAATCGTCCACCCAGCAATCGGAATACTCGAACGCATCGGTAAACCTGGGGTTCAGCACCGCCCCCGCCGGGTCAGTCCGCAGGTCGATCTTGCGGGTGCCGGGCAGAATCTTGCGCCCGCCCATGTGGTCGTAAAGAAACAACCCGGCGCGGATCACCCAGGCGGGGCGGCGGCCCCGCATCCAGGGCAGCACAAGACCCAGCAGGGTCGAGATCGGAGTGCCGCCCGCGAAGCGCATCGAAGGGTGGGTGGGCAGCACAAACCGCATCGGCCAACTGATATGCGGCATTGCCACCAGCAGCACCTCGCGCTCGGCCAGCGCCTCGTGCACCAGCCGCAATTCGAGGTATTCCAGATACCGCAGCCCGCCGTGGAACAGCTTGGTCGAGGCCGACGAGGTGCCCTGCGCAAGATCGCCCATTTCGGCCAGTGCCACGCTCAGCCCCCGCCCTGCCGCGTCGCGGGCAATACCGCAGCCATTCACGCCGCCACCGATGATGAACAGATCGTAGGGCGCGGCTGGCATGGACTCACCTCATTCCCGGGTCGCCCCATGCTGCCGCCGGGGGCGGTGCCAAGTCAAAAGGAATATTCGCTTTTGCGCGCGAATGTTCTATTCTGCGCGAAATTGGAGGCGGCCCGTGGCACTCAACTTCCGACAGGGCGAGATATTGGCACTGGTCCGCGCCGAGCGGCGGGTGCTGGTCGAAGACCTCGCCACCCGCTTTGACGTGACCTTGCAGACGATCCGCCGCGATCTGGCCGAGCTTTCGCAAGCGGGGCATCTGGAGCGTGTGCATGGCGGCGCGGTGGTGCGTGGCGGCGTTGCCAATTTTGGCTACGAAGAACGCCGCCGCATGAACGCCGCCGCCAAGGCGGCCATCGGTCGCACCTGTGCGGCTGAAATTCCGCACAACACCTCGTTGTTCCTTAACCTCGGCACCACCACCGAGGCGGTGGCGCGCGCGCTGCTGGGGCACCGCAACATCACCGTGGTCACCAACAACATCAACGTCGCCAACATCCTGATCGGCAATGAGAGCTGCGAGGTGGTGCTTGCGGGGGGCAGCCTGCGGCGGTCGGACGGCGGCCTGGTGGGGGCGCTGACGGCGCGGTTCATTGCGCAGTTCAGAGTCGATCTGGCGGTGATCGGCACCTCGGCGCTCGATGCCTCGGGTGATCTGCTCGACTATGACCTTGCCGAAGTCGGGGTCAGCCAGACCATTGTGCGCCACGCCCATGCCACCGCCCTCGTGGCAGATGCCAGCAAACTTGCCCGCCGCGCCCCGGTGCGGATCGCGTCGCTCGCCGATCTCGAACTTTGGGTGACCGACGCACCCGCACCTGCCGCGCTGGCCCGGGCCTGCGGCGACTGGGGCACCCGCATTTGCGTGGCAGCACCCGATGCCCGAGTTTCCACTTGACGGCCCCGCGCGCCCGCACTACCCACCGCCCCCAAGTGGCTAGGTAGCTCAGCTGGTTAGAGCACGTGACTCATAATCACGGGGTCGGGGGTTCGAGTCCCCCCCTCGCCACCAACTTTCCCATAATTGACAAGCGCGGCGTCCGGGCTCCGTTTGCCCGATTTGCCCTGGGCAGATGCACGGTGCGGTCTTGCGCGGCGACGGCCTGGGGCCGGGTCGCGCGCGCCTCGGTTCGTGGCGCCCGCAGGGCTTAGGGGCACCCGGCCTTAATCGCCCCTGCGAAGATTTCGCCGCGCCTCTCAGACCGGGTCGAACACGCCGGCTGCCGCGTTCCAGGCGTAGCGCAGCGCGTGGCGGTCGATGAAGTCGGGCAACGCCTGCACGGCGGCAAGAACACGCCCCACATCGGCCTCGCTCATCAGATAGCTGAGGTTGAGCCGCACGAAGCCGGGCTTGTCGACCTCGTTGCCGGCCAGAATCGCGGCGCGCATGGCGCGCGAGGTGGCGGCGTCGATCCCGAGCAGCCGGTGGCCATAGGGCCCGGCGCAGGCACAGCCGCCGCGCGCCTGAATGCCGAAGCCATCGCTGAGCATCCGGGTGGCCAACTGCGGCTGCACATAGCCCCCGGCCGCATCCCGCACCAGAAACGAGAAGATCGGCAGCCGCCGACACGCGGTATTGCCCAGCAGTTGCAGACGCGGCGCCGCAGCAAAGGCCGCAAGGCCGCGCGTGGCGAGTGCCAGGTTGCGGCGGTCGATCTCGGCCTGACCGATTGCCTCTTTCGTCTCGAATACCAGCGCCGCCCGGATGTCGCCCAGAATATTCGGGGTGCCCGCCTCTTCACGCTCGACCACATCTGTCAGGTAGTCGTGGGCGTCTGGCGAAACAAAGCGCACAGTGCCGCCGCCGGGAAATGTGGGAACTTCGGTCGCCACCACATCGCGGCGCAGGAACAGCAGACCCGAGGCGCCGGGTCCGCCGACGAACTTGTGCGGCGAGGTAGCCAGAGCATCGATCTTCACCCCCGGCGCAGGCTGCATCGCGATCGGCAGATACGGGCCGCCGCCCGCGTAGTCCCAGACTGCAAGGGCGCCTGCGGCCTTGAGCTTGCGTGTCACCGCAACGACATCGGTGAGAATGCCGGTCACGTTCGAGGCCGCTGAAAAGGTGCCGATCACCAGCCCTCTGGCCCCCGCCAGCGCGGCATCGAGCGCGGCCATGTCCGGCCCGCCGTCGGCGGCTTCGGCGATCTCCACCACGCGCGCGCCGCTTTCGCGCCATGGCAAGATGTTGGAATGGTGCTCATAGGGGCCGACAATCACCGTGGCGCCTTGCCCCGAGGCCACGGCCTGCCGAACGCCGAGCAGGTGCACCAGACGGTTCAGCCCCGCGGTCGCGCCCGAGCCGGTAAAGATTACCGCATGATCCGTCCCCGCGCCGGTCAGGGCCGCAATCCGCGCCCGCGCCTCGCGCCGAAGCGCAGAAATGCGCGCGCCACAATACGAAGCTTCGGTGTGGCTGTTGGCATAGACCGGCAAGACCTCGTGCAGCATCGCCATTTCCAAGGGCGCCAACGCCCGGCCCGAGGCGACGTAATCGGCATAAAGCATTGGCTGGGAACAGGTCAGACATGCGCGGCTTTCCAGTGGCTTGAGCTCGCGCCGAGTCTGACCTATTCTCTGACGAGAAATACCCATCTTCGCGCGGCTTCAACAAGCTTTTGTCTATCAATTGCGCAGTTTTCGGGGGCAAATGGACCGAATTGACCAAGCGATCATCGCCGCGCTGCAGCGAGACGGCTCGTTGTCGCAGCGCGCGCTGGCCGAGCGGGTGGGGCTGTCGCAGAACGCCTGTTGGCGGCGGGTGCAGCGGCTGACAGATATGGGCGTGCTGCAAGGCACCACCGCGCGGATTGACGCCAAAGCGCTGGGGCTGGACCTGACGGTTTTCATGATGGTGCGCACCCGCCACCACAACGCCGACTGGGCGCGGATCTTTCGCCAGCGGGTCGAGGCGATTCCCGAGATTGTCGAGCTGCACCGGATCGGCGGCGACTGGGATTATCTTTTGAAGATCGTGACCAGTGGCATGGCCGGATACGATCGGGTCTATCAGGCGCTGATCGGCAACCTCGATCTGGAAAAGGTGACGGGGTTCTTTTCGATGGAAACCATGCTCGAGGGCCGCCCGCTGATCGCGCCGCCTGGCCGCTAGGCCTTGCCACCGGCAGCGTCGAGCAGCGCCAGAAGCCCGGTCAGCAGCGCCTTGGGCGAGGGCGGGCAGCCGGGAATGACCAGGTCAACCGGCACCACCGCCGAAACCCCGCCCGTCGCCGCGTAGGACCCCGCAAAGCAGCCCCCGTCGCGGCCGCAATCGCCGACCGCGACCACCCATTTCGGGTCAGGCGTTGCGGCATAGGTGCGGCGCAGCGCCTCGGCCATATTCTTTGTGACCGGGCCAGTGACCAGCAGCACATCAGCGTGGCGCGGCGAGGCCACGAAGTGCAGCCCGAACCGCTCCAGATCGTAAAAAGCGTTGCCAAGCGCCTGAATTTCCAGCTCGCAGCCGTTGCACGACCCGGCATCGACCTGCCGGATCGAGAGCGACCGGCCAAGCCTGCGCCGCGCCGCCTGGCCGGTGGCCAGCGCCAGCGCCTCGATTTCGGGGTCGGTCGGGGCGGCCTCGGTAAGTGGTCGCCGCAGCAGACCGTCGAGCAAAAACTTGCGCATTACACCCCCTAGAGGTCGTGCCCCGAATAGGAGCAGTTGAAGGATTTGTTGCAAAGCGGAAAGTCGGCGATGATGTTGCCTTCGATCACCGCCTCGAGCAGCGGCCACTGAAACCACGAAGGATCGCGCAGGTGGCACCGGGTGATGGTGCCGTCTGCCGCCAGCGCCAGCCACACCAGCACGTCGCCCCGAAAACTTTCAACCAGCCCCAGCCCTTCGCGCGCCTCGCCCGCCAGGGCGGGGGCTGCGAAGATCGGGCCTTCCGGCAGCCGCGCAAGGCATTGCTCGATCAGCGCAAGGCTTTGCTCCACTTCGCGAATGCGAATCCAGATGCGGGCGTTCACGTCGCCATCGCCGCGTGCGGGCACCTTGAACGTCAAATCGTCATAGGGCGCATAGGCGAGGTCGCGGCGGGTGTCGAAGTCGCGCCCCGAAGCGCGGCCGACATGGCCCCCGGCGGCAAAGCGGCGTGCAAGGTCAGGGGCAAGGGTGCCGGTTCCGACGGTGCGGGCAAGCAGCGAGGCGGTGTTGTCGTAAAGCCCGATGATCGCAGGGAAAAGGGCGCGCAAGCGCCGGGTCAATGCCGCGATCAGGCCAATGGCGCGGGCGTCAAGGTCGTGCGTCACCCCGCCCGGCACAACCCGGTCGCGCATGAAGCGGTGGCCGAAGGCGGCGTCGGCGCATCGCAGCACCTCTTCGCGCAGCACCCCGCACTGCGCCAGCATCATCGCAAAGGCGGCGTCGTTGCAGATTGCGCCAATATCGCCGAGGTGGTTGGCCAGCCGTTCCAGTTCGGCCATGATGGCGCGCAGATAGCGCCCGCGCGCGGGCACGTCGGCAGCCAAAGCCGCCTCGGCAGCCTGGGCGTAGGCCCAGGCGTAGGCCACCGTGCTGTCGCCCGAAACCCGGCCCGCCAGCTCGGCGCCGCGCGCAAGGGTTGCACCGCGCATCAGCGCATCGACGCCCTTGTGGGTATAGCCCAGCCGCTCCTCCAGCCGCACCACGGTTTCGCCCTGCGCGGTAAAGCGGAAATGCCCCGGCTCGATGATGCCCGCGTGCACCGGCCCGACCGCTACCTGATGCAGGCTTTCGCCCTCAACCGGCAGGAACGCATAGGGCGGCAATTCTGGCCCCGGCGCGGCCGCGCCCAGTGGCGCGGCGATGCCCCAGCGGCCATGGTCGAGCCAGGCGCGGCTGTCAGGCGACCCATCGGCGTGGTGGCCGTGCAGGTCGGCTATGGCCCGTTCCAGCCGCTGCGCGGCGGGGTGCTGCGCGCCAACCGAAGGGTAGCGGCCGCCGACAAGCGGCAGGCTAAGGATGTCAACCAACCCGGTTTCCGCCTGCCGCAGCGCCATATGCACGGCGTCATCGGTCGCCCATAGGCTGAAAAGTTCAAACCGCCCGCGCGCGGCCTCGACCGCCGCCAGTTCCCATTCGGTTGCGGTCACGGTCTGGCGCGGCATTGGCTGGCTGCGGAAGGGCTGCGGCATGCCTGCGGTATGTTGATCCATGCCTGCCCCCTAGCCCAACAGCGCCGCGACCGACTGGAACCACGCCACCACCGGCCCGGGCAGATAGATGCCCGCCGCCAGCACCAGCGCCAGATGCGCGTAGAGCGGCACGAACGATGCCTCGGCGGGGCCGACCTTGCCGGTCGGCTCGCCAAAGATGAAGCCCGCAAGCCGCATCAGAAGCGCGCCGAAGGCGACCAGCAGGCCGAACACCAGCAACAGCGCCAGCAGCGGTTCACGCGCGAAGGTCGAGGTGACGATCAGAAATTCGCTCATGAACACACCAAAAGGCGGCATTCCGGCGATTGCCAGCACGCCAAGCGCCAGCCCCCAGCCCAGCACCGGGTGGCTTTGCGTCAGCCCCCGGATGCCGTCGATCTGCTGCGTGCCCTTGATCTGGGCGACATGGCCGACCGAGTAGAAGATGGCCGATTTGGTAAGCGAATGCATGACCATGTGCAAAAGCCCCGCAAAGTTGGCCAGCGGCCCACCCATGCCGAAGGCGAACACGATGATGCCCATGTGCTCGATTGAGGAATAGGCGAACAGCCGTTTGATGTCGCGCCTCCGGTAGAGCATGAAAGCTGCGAAGATCAGCGACAATAGCCCCATCGACACCATCAACGGCCCCGGCGCCATTGCCTCGGGGTGGGTGGCGATCAGCATCTTGAAGCGCAGCACG
Source organism: Alphaproteobacteria bacterium HGW-Alphaproteobacteria-4 (assembly GCA_002842855.1). Taxonomy (GTDB): domain Bacteria; phylum Pseudomonadota; class Alphaproteobacteria; order Rhodobacterales; family Rhodobacteraceae; genus UBA6213. The sequence goes on from PHEE01000026.1 coordinate 15,739, forward strand.
GCGTAAAGCGCCACGTTCAGCAACAGCCCCGAAAGCACCGCCGAAATCGGCGTGGGGCCTTCGGCGTGGGCATCGGGCAGCCAGGCATGCAAGGGCGCAAGACCCACCTTGGTGCCGTACCCCAGCAGCAGGAACACAAAGGCGAGATTCAGGATCTTGGGGTCAAAATCGGCGGCGCGCGAAAGAAGATTGGTCCAGATCATCGCCGCCTCGCCTTCGCCCAGCACCGGCTGCGCTGCGAGATAGACGAGGATGGTGCCAAAGAGCGCCAGCGCGATGCCGACCGAACCGAGGATGAAGTATTTCCACGCCGCTTCCAGCGCCGCGTGGGTGCGGTAGATGCCGACCATCAGCACCGTGGTCAGCGTCGCCACCTCGATTGCCACCCACATCAGGCCGATGTTGTTGGACAGAAGCGCAAGGTTCATGCCGAACATCATCAATTGATACATGCCGTGGTAGAACCGCACATAGACCGGCGTCAGCTTGCCGGTTTCAATCTCGTGGCCAATGTAGCTGGCTGAAAAGGTGGCGGCGGTGAAGCCGACGAAGGTATTGAGCACCACAAAGACGATGTTGAGGTCATCAACCAGCAGATAGGCGCCGGGCGCCGCGCGCGGCACCACAAAGAGCGAAAGTGCCGCGATCAGCGTAAGCAGGCTGGCCAGCACGTTCAGCCGCGCGGTCAGCCGATACCCCGGCAGCGCCGCCAGCAGCAGCGCCGAAACCGCAGGTATCGCCAGAATGGCGTAGGCGGGGTTGGCGAAAAGCCCGGTCATTCGTGCTCTCCGCGGTAGTCATCAAGCGCGCCTAGGTCGATGGTGTCAAACCGCTCGCGGATGCGGAACAGGAACACGCCGATCACGATGAAGGCGATCAGCACCGAAAACGCGACGCTGATTTCTACCACCAGCGGCATCCCCTTGGCACCGGTGGCGGCAAGGATCAGGCCATTTTCCAGCGACATGAAGCCCACCACCTGGCTGACCGCGTTGCGCCGCGTGACCATCATCAAGAGGCCCAGCAGCACCACCGACAGCGCAAAGGCGAGGTCTTCGCGCGCAAAGGCATCGGCGGCCTCGGTCAACCCCAGCATCAGCACGATCGACATTGCCACCAGCCCCATGCCTGCCAGCATGGTAACCCCTGCCCCCACCACCTTCTCGACTTCGCGGTGGATGCCCATCTGCCGGATGATCCGGTGCAATACACCCGGAATGATGATCGCCTTGAAGATCAGCGCGATGGCCGCAGTCACATAAAGGTGCGGCGCGTGCTGCGTGTAGGCCTGCCACGAAACCGAAAGCGACAACACCACCGCGTGCAGCGCAAACACGTTCAAAAGCGCGTAGAGGCGATCCTGATAGATCATCATGAAGCTGACCAGCACCAGTCCGCCCGCCAGCAAATGCGCGATGTCAAAGGCGATGCGATCCATTCACAGGCTCCTTGAGACGAACAGAAGCAACATGCCAAGCAGCCCCAGCATCAGCGCGGCGCCGAGAAAATCGGGCACCCGGAACACCCGCATCTTGGCGATCGACACCTCGAATACGCCCAGCATCACGCCGCCCACCGCAAGCTTGCCGATGTAGAAGGCAAGCGACAGCGGGTAGGCAAGCACCCCGGCGCTGCCGCTGGCAATGCCCCACGGCACGAAGATGCAGCCGATCAGCGAGATGTAGAGCAAGAGCTTGAGCGCCGCCGCGATCTCGATCATCGCAAGGTGGCGACCGGAATATTCCAGCACCATCGCTTCGTGCACCATGGTCAGTTCCAGGTGCGTCGTCGGGTTATCGACCGGAATGCGCGCATTTTCGGCCAGCGCCACGATCACCAGCGCCACCAACGCAAGCCCAAGCGAGACCCGCAGGCCCACGTCTTCGGTCGCCATGTAGGAAGCGACGGTCGAAAGCTGCGTGGACCCCGCCACCAGCGATACCGAAAAGACGGCCAGCAGCATTGCAGGCTCGGCCATCGAGGCAATCATCATTTCGCGGCTGGCGCCGATACCGCCGAAGGCGGTGCCCACATCCATGCCCGCCAGCGCCAGAAAGAACCGCGCCGACCCAAGCAGGGCAACGATGGCGATGAGGTCGGCGGTCCAGTTGAATTGCAGCCCGGTGGCGAAGGTGGGCACCAGCGCCGCCGCCACCCAGGTGGCCGCAAACACCATGTAGGGCACGACGCGAAACAACCACGAGGCGTTTTCGGCCAGCACCACCTCTTTGCGCATCAACCGCAGAATATCTCGGTAGGGCTGCACGATCGAGGCGCCTCGCCGCCGCAGCATCCGCGCCTTGACCTTGCGCACCAGCCCTACCAGCGCCGGGGCAAGCGCCACCACCAGCGCCATCTGGGCGCCCTGAATGAGCAGGCTCAGCATCAGTTCCATATCGTCAGCACCAGCAAGAGCGACACCAGCGAACCCACGACAAGGCTCAGGTAGCGCCGGATGGTCAGGAATTGCAGGCGGTTCGACTGCGTGGCGATGGCGTTGATGATCGCGGAAAGGCGCAGATAGCCGCCCTCCCAGATCACATCGCGCACGATCACGCCAAGCCGCGCCGGGCGGTTGTCGCCCGGTGGCGGCATCGACACATCTTCGCGTGCGCCAAGCAGAATGGTGCCCAGCACCCGGCGCAGCGGCTGCGCAAAGCTGCCCGCGCCGTATTGCGTATTGGCGATATCCGAAGGAAAGCCGCAATCCCACGCCGGACCACGGCGCAGGCGGCGCGAGGCGAGCCGGTGCACCAGCCATGCCGACGAGGTGGCCGAAAACACGATGAACAGGAATACCAGCAACCCGTTATAGGTGCTGCGCGCCTCGGCAATCGGCACCAGCGTTTGCCAGGCGTCGTCGGCCTGCACCGGCAGGCGCGCGTGCGCCATCGCTTCGGCGGCCGGCGCGAGCAGGTCTAGAACCACGCCGGGAAAGATGCCCGCAAGCACGCAGACGAGCGCCAGCGCGCCCATCGCAGCCAGCGAAAAGCGATCGACCTCGACCGCCTTCGCCGCAACTTCGCTGCGGGGCCGACCCAGAAATCCGACGCCGTAAAGCCGCACGAAAGCCGCTGCCGCCAGTGCCGCAGCCAGCGCCAGCATCGCCCCCGCCGCCGGCACGATGATCTGCAAGCCCGCCTGCGGCAGATCGGGGCTTTTCAGCACCGACTGGAACAGCAGCCATTCCGACGCGAAACCGTTAAGCGGCGGCAGTGCCGAAATTGCCAGCGCCCCCACCAGCATCAAGAATGCCGTCACCGGCATTCGGTGAATCAGCCCGCCCAGTGCATCCAGCTCGCGCTGACCAGTGGCCACCAGCACATTGCCCGCGCCCATGAACAGCAGGCTTTTGAACGCGGCGTGGTTGAAGATGTGAAACAGCGCAGCCGAGAATGCCAGCGCCGATGTGGCGGCCATGCCATTGGCGCGAAACGCCAGCGCAAGGCCAAGGGCTGCAACGATCACCCCGATGTTCTCGATGGTCGAATAGGCGAGCACCTTCTTGATGTCGCTTGCCACCAGCGCGTTGAGGATGCCCAGCACCGCCGTAGTCGCGCCCAGCACGATTACCGCCGGGCTCGCCCACCACGCCAGCGGCCCGGCAAGGTCGAACACCACGCGGATCAGGCCATAAAGTGCCACCTTGGTCATCACCCCGCTCATCAGCGCCGAAACGTGGCTGGGCGCGGCAGGGTGCGCCAGCGGCAGCCAGACATGCAGCGGCACCAGCCCCGCCTTTGACCCCGCCCCGACCAGCATGAGCGCCAGAATTGCCGCTGCCATCGCGGGTGAGCGTTGGGTGGCGCGCATCGCCTCAAAGGCATAATCCCCGGCACTTCCCGCCAGCAGACCAAAGGCCAGCAGCAGCGCCATGGTGCCGAACCCCGCCATCACAAGGTAAACATAGCCCGCATGCTGGGTGCCCGCCGCGCGGTGATGCGCCATCACCAGCGCCCAGGACAAAAGCGACATCACCTCCCACGACAGCAGAAAGGAAAAGGCGTCATGCGCCAGCACCACCAGCACCATCGCGCCCAGAAACGCCGGGTAGAAGGGCAGCACCCGCAACGGTTCCTGCTCGTGGCGCCCATAGCCTATGGCATAGATGCTGGCTGCCGCGCCGCCAAAGCCGACCACCAGCAGGAAAAAGGCTGACAGCGCATCCAGTTGCCAATGCGCACCAAGCCACGGCAGCCCGATCGGCAGCACCCGGCCCGAAATCTCTGCCGCCCCCGCCAGAACCGACACGCCCACGCTGGTCAGCACCAGACAGAGCAGCGCCGAAGCGCCGTAGACAAGCGCAGAAACCGCCGCGAGGCGGCGCAGCACTATGGCCGCCGGGCCGAGCGCCAGCAGCGCCGCAACGCAGAAAAGCGACAGGTCAACCGCGGACATCGCCGCCCTCCGCCTCGGCATCGGACGCGCGCAGCCGCACGCCGCGCCCTGCGGGCGCGCTGGCGGCCCCTTCGGCGATCAGTTCAACGCCCGCACGGCTGAGCGCGTCAACGACCTTGGTCAGGCTGCCAACCCAGCCGCGCACGTTGCCCGCGCTCGATTCCATACGTTGAATGGTGGGCACCGAAACCTCGGCCAGCGCAGCCAGCCGCCTCTGGTCAATGCCAAGCAGCGCGCGGGCTGCCCTGATCTGGGCCGATGTAATCATCCGCAGACTCCGCTGCCATCTATCATACCGCATGTGATATGCATCTTGATTGATATGTCAAACCATGAAAACGCGGTTTCAGGCAAAACCCGCCCGATCACGACGGCGCGCGCCCGCGCCAGTCGCGGTTGCATCGCGCGCCACCATCGTTAGTGTCGCCCCGCCCGTGCCACCCGGTGCGCGCCTGCCCCCGGAGTGCCCATGCAAGCCCTGACCCTGACCCGCGACCTCGTGCTGATCGGCGGCGGCCACACGCATGCACTGGTGCTGCGCATGTGGGGCATGAACCCGTTGCCCGGTGTGCGCCTTACGCTGATCTCGCCGACCCCTACCGCCGCCTATTCAGGCATGTTGCCGGGGCATGTAGCCGGGGTCTACCCGCGCGCCGCGCTGGAGCTCGATTTGATGAAGCTCGCCCGACACGCAGGCGCCCGCCTGATTCTGGCGCGCGCCACCGGCATCGACCGCGCGGCGCGCATGGTGCTGGTCGAAGGGCGTGGCGCGGTGGCCTATGACGTTGCCTCGATCGACATCGGCATTTCGTCCGAAATGCCTGCGCTGCCGGGCTTTGGCGAACACGCGGTGCCGGTCAAACCGCTCGACGATTTCGCCGACCGCTGGCAAGAGTTTGCGCAAGACGTCGCGGCGGGCCGCAGCCGGGGCCGCGTGGCCGTCATCGGCGGTGGCGTGGCGGGGGTGGAACTGGCGCTGGCTACCTGCGAGCGTTTGGGGGCGGCAGCCGAGGTCAGCGTGATCGAGGCCGGGGTGCCGCTGGCGCTGCTCGGGCGCGGCGCGCGGCACCGGCTCTGCGCACAGATCGAGGCTGCGGGCGCCAAGATGCTGCGCGGCGCGGGCGCAGTGCGGGTGGAACCGGGGGCGGTGCATCTGGCCGACGGGCGTGTTGTTGCGGCCGATTTCATCATCGGCAGCGCCGCCACAAGGCCGCAAGGCTGGCTGGCCGACACCGGGCTGGCACTGGAAAAGGGCTTCGTGCAGATCGGCCCCACCCTGCAAACCCTGACCGATCCGCTGATTTTCGCGGCGGGCGACATTGCGCACATGGGCTTTGCGCCACGGCCCAAGGCCGGGGTCTATGCGGTGCGGCAGGCGCCGGTGTTGCTGCACAATCTGCGCGCGGCGCTGAGCGGTGGGCAGATGCGGGCCTACGCACCGCAGCGCGATTACCTCAAGCTGGTGTTCGCGGGTGGTGGCACCGCGGTGGCCGACAAATGGCACCTGCCGCTCCATGGCCGTTGGCTTTGGCGCTGGAAGCAGCGGATCGACCTGAAATTCATGGCCAAGGTGCATGACCTGCCCCCGATGCCCACCGCCGCCCTTCCCGCGACCATGGCCGATGGCGTGCGCGAGGCGCTGGCCGGGGGCAAGCCGCTCTGCGGAGGTTGCGGCGGAAAGATGGGCGGGCAGGCGCTGCGGGCGGCACTTGCTGCGCTGCCCGCGCCGCACCGCGCCGATGTGCTGGCGGGCGCGGGCGATGATGCGGCGGTGCTGCGACACGGCGCGGGGGTTCAGGTCATCACCACCGACCACATGCGCGCCTTCACCCCCGACCCGTGGCTGGCCGCACGCATCGCCGCCGTCCACGCGCTCGGCGATGTCTGGGCGATGGGGGCAGCACCACAGGCACTGCTGGCGCAAGTCACCCTGCCGCCGATGTCCGAGCACTTGCAGGCGCGCAGCCTGACCGAAATCCTTGCCGCCGCATCCGAGGTTTGCGCGGCAGCCGGGGCCGATCTGGTGGGCGGCCACACCGCGATCGGCGCCGAACTGACCTTGGGTTTCACCGCGACCGGGCTTTGCACGGGCACGCCGATCGGCCAAACCGGGGCGCGGGCGGGGGATGTGCTGATCCTGACCAAACCGATCGGCACCGGAGTGGTGCTTGCTGCCGAGATGATCGGGCAGGCGCCGGGCCGCGCCGTGGCGGCGGCGCTGGCTTCGATGTGTCGCGCGCAGGGCGCCGAAGCCGCGATTCTGGCTTCCATTGCCCGCGCGATGACCGATGTCACCGGTTTCGGGCTGGCCGGGCACCTGATGGGCATCCTCGAAGCCTCAAACCTCGGCGCGCGGCTGAACCTCGCGGCGGTGCCGCTGTTGCCCGGCGCATTGGCGCTGGCCGAAGCGGGCCACAGCTCGTCCCTGCTGCCTGCCAACCTTGCGGCGCTCGCAGGGCGGATGACAGCGCCGCCGGGGCCACATGCAGCTCTGCTGGCCGACCCGCAGACGGCAGGCGGACTGCTGGCGGCAGTGCCTGCCGACGCGGCAGAGCGCATCTTGCGGGCGCTGCGCGATTGTGGCGCCGAAGCGGCAATCATCGGCGCGCTTGCCGCGGGCGCCCCACATCTGACGGTGGTCTGAAACACCCCGCTCTGTCGCCGATGCCCGCGCCGAAACGCAGCCACAGGGTGCATGCCGCACCCCACCCGCGCCTTGCGTCTTCAATGCGTCAAATACCCCGGGGGTCCGGGGGCTGGCCCCCGGCGCGATTGGGCAGGCGCCCGACCGGCCGCTACATCCCCGCCGCAGCCATCACCTGCCGGGCGATGCCGGGCAGATCGTCGGGCGCGAGCCGTGCGGCGGGCAGCTCGATCTCGCCCGCCACCGCGTGGCGCGCGCGCTGGCGGCTGTAGCGGGGGTCATAGTGCGCGGCCATCAGCGCGGCGGCCAATGCCTCGTGCGCGCCCGCTTCGGCCAGCGCGAGCCACTCGGCAATGGTTTCGGCCGGGTGCAGGCGGCGCATCTGGGTGATGGTGGCCGCCAGCCGCCCCGGTTCCGCCGCCGCCGCGGCATAGGCCCGCGCAAGGTATTCGGCCCGCGCCGCCAGCGGCACCGCCAGCCGCACGCGGGGTGCTGCGCACATCGCTGCCCAAAGCTTGCGCGGCACGATCAGATCGCCCACACGGCTGCTTTCAGCCTCGACCAACACCGGGCGCGCGGGGTCAAGCCGCGCCAGCACCCGCGCCAGCCGCCCCTCGAACGCCTTCTGGCTGGGCTGCCCCCCCGGCATCGCACCGAACAGCGAACCGCGGTGGTTGGCCAGCCCTTCAAGGTCGATCACCTGCCCGCCCGCCGCCGCCACCGCCGCCAGCACATCGGTCTTGGCGCTGCCGGTGTTGCCGTCAAGTACCACCACGGGCGGGCGCACCGGGGTTTCCTGCACCTCGGCCACCACCAGCCGCCGCCAGCTTTTGTAGCCACCCACCAGCAGCGTGACCCGCCAGCCGACCTGCGACAGGATCGAGGCGAACGAGCCCGACCGCTGGCCGCCGCGCCAGCAATAGACGAGCGGCCGCCAGCCGCCCGTGAGCGCGGCCAGTGGCCCTTCCAGATGCAGGGCCGCATTGCGGGCCACCAGCGCGGCGCCGATCTTGCGCGCATCGAACGCCGACACCTGTTTGTAGATGGTGCCAACCCGGGCGCGCTCGGCGTCGCTCAGCACCGGCAGGTTGATTGCGCCGGGCACATGGTCTTCGGCGTATTCGGCGGGGCTGCGCACATCAATGATGGTGTCGAAATCGAGCGCGTCGAGATCGGCGATGGCGGTCAGTTGCAATTTGGCGGTGTCGCGCCCGGCGGAGGGCTGCGGGTCGGTGCGGTTCATTGGGCGGTTCCTCGGCGGCGTGCGCAAACTAGGCGCAGGCCGTGGCGGGCGCAAGACAGCGCCTCCGGCGGGGATATTTGGGCCAAGGCAAGCGGATGCCTCAGTTGTAGGGGCAAACCTCGGGGATCAGCGCGCGGAACGGGGCACAAAGCGGTTCCCACGCATACCACACATCGGTGGCGCCGATCGCCCAGTGCAGCGCCACCCAGGTATCGCCGGACTTTACATAGAGCACCTCGATATGCGGCGTGTCGGCCAGATAGGGGTCAAACTCGCCCCGCGCTACCATCGGGGTTTTCAACACGTCGATCGCGCCGCCGCCGGGCCGCTGGGCTTCGAGCATGGCAAAGGCGCGGTTGCCGAGCAGCCGCAGATCGTTGACGCGAAACTCGACCGGGGCGCCCAGCATCCATTCGGCATGCGGGCGGATCGCGTCCATCAACGCGGCGCGGGTGGCGCTGCCGCGTTCGGGCGTGACCCAGCCTTGCGCCGATGCCGCCCCCGCCAGAGCCACCACAAGAACCGCCGCGCTTGCAAAGCCACGCATCCTCCCCCCCCTGTTGCCAACCCGGGCATTGGGCCACCGCTGCGCGCCCGCGTCAACTGCTGCGGCGGCGATGGCGCATTGACATTGCCCCTTGACGCCCCCCATGTTCCGCGCCCAAAGCGCTTTGCCCGATCTAGCCAGAGGTAGTCATGGCCGTTGTCGTCGTTGAATCTCCCGCCAAGGCCAAGACCATCAACAAATATCTGGGCTCCGACTATACCGTCCTCGCCTCGTATGGCCATGTCCGCGATCTGCCCGCCAAGGATGGTTCGGTCGATACCGAAGCGGATTTCGCGATGCAATGGGAGGTGGCGCCCGAAAGCCGCAAGCACATCCGCGCCATCACCGAGGCCTTGAAAACCGATGACGCGCTGATTCTGGCCACCGACCCCGACCGCGAGGGCGAGGCGATTTCGTGGCATTTGCAGGAGGTGCTGGCCAGCGCCTTGAAAAAAGGCAAGACCGTCAGCCGTGTCACCTTCAACGCGATCACCAAGGCGGCGGTGACCGAGGCAATGGCGCACCCGCGGCAGGTCGATACCGCGCTGGTCGAAGCCTACCTTGCGCGCCGCGCGCTCGATTACCTCGTGGGCTTCAACCTCAGCCCGGTTCTGTGGCGCAAGCTGCCGGGCGCGAAATCGGCGGGGCGGGTGCAATCGGTCTGCCTGCGGCTGATCGTCGAGCGCGAGATGGAAATCGAGGCGTTCCGGGCCCGCGAATACTGGAGCGTGGGGGCGGTGCTTGCCACCCCCGACGGGCACGAATACGGCGCCCGGCTAAGCGTGCTTGGCGGGCGCAAGCTCGACAAGTTCGACATTGCCAGCGCCGCCGAGGCTGAGCTGGCGGTGCAGGCTGTCACGTCGCGCACATTCGCGGTGAAATCGGTCGAGGCCAAGCCCGCCGCGCGCAACCCCTGGGCGCCGTTCATGACCTCGACCTTGCAGCAGGAAGCTAGCCGCAAGATGGGCATGGGTGCCAAGGCCTGCATGAGTGCCGCGCAGAGGCTTTATGAGGCCGGGCATATCACCTACATGCGCACCGACGGCATTGACATGGCGCCCGAGGCGGTGATGGCCGCGCGCGACGAGATCAAGCGCCGCTTTGGCGAGGCCTATGTGCCCGCCAGCCCGCGAATGTACAAGAACAAGGCCAAGAACGCGCAGGAAGCGCATGAATGCATCCGCCCCACCGACATGGCCGCCTCGCCCGAAAAGCTGCATCTGGAGGCCGACCAGCGCAAACTTTATGACCTGATCTGGAAGCGCACCATTGCCAGCCAGATGGCGGCCGCGCGGCTGGAGCGCACCACGGTCGATGTTGCCAGCCCCGACGGCGAGGTTGAACTGCGCGCCACCGGCCAGGTGCTGTTGTTCGACGGCTTTCTGAAGGTTTACGATCAGGGCCGCGACGATGATGAGGGCGAGGATGGCGCCCGCCTGCCGGCGATCGGGGCGGGCGAGAAGGCCGACAAACGCTCGGTGACACCCGAACAGCATTTCACCCAGGCGCCGCCGCGCTACACCGAGGCGACCTTGGTCAAGCGGATGGAAGAGCTGGGCATCGGCCGCCCCTCGACCTACGCCAGCATCGTTACCACGATTCAGGACCGCGGCTATGTGACCAAGGACAAGAACCGCCTTGTCGCCGCCGACACAGGGCGGCTGGTGACGGCATTTCTGACCAACTATTTCGGCAAATACGTCGAATACGATTTCACCGCCGACCTTGAAGACCAGCTTGACGACATCTCGGCAGGCTCGCGCGATTACAAAGAGGTGCTGGCGCGCTTCTGGCGCGATTTTTCGGCAGCGCTGGCCGGCACCGCCGAGCTGCGCATGAGCGAGGTGCTGGAAAAGATCGACGAGGTGCTCAGCCCGCACCTCTACCCGATGCGCGAAGATGGCGGCGACCCGCGGCTTTGCCCCTCGTGCAACAAGGGGCGGCTGTCATTGCGCACGGCACGGTCCGGCGGCGCGTTTATCGGCTGCTCCTCCTACCCCGAATGCCGCTATACGCGCCCGCTTTCAGCGCCGAATGGCGAGGTGGCAGCGATTGATGGCAAGGTGCTGGGTGAGGATGCGGGCGAGCCGATTACCCTGCGCGCCGGGCGCTTTGGCCCCTATGTGCAGCGCGGCGAGGCCACCGAAGAGGTGCCCAAACCGCCGCGCGCCAGCCTGCCCAAAGGCTGGGCGCCCGAAGCCATCGATCTGGAGCGGGCACTGGCGCTCTTGAACCTGCCGCGCCCCGTTGGCAACCACCCCGAGGATGGTCTGCTGATCGAGGCGGCAATCGGGCGCTATGGCCCATACATCAAGCACGGCAGCACCTATGCCAACCTCAAGGACGCCGACGAGGTGTTCACCATCGGCATGAACCGCGCAATCGAGGTGCTGGCGCAAAAGGCGGCGCGCGGGCCGGGGCGCGGGGCCACCACGGCGGCGCTGGCAGAGCTTGGCGAGCACCCCGAGGGCGGCGCGGTGGTGGTGATGCCGGGGCGCTACGGACCCTATGTGAAATGGGGCAAGATCAACGCCACCGTGCCCAAGGATATGGTGCCCGAAGCCCTGACCCTGTCCGAGGCTTTGCCGCTGTTGGCCGAGCGCGCGGCCAAGGGCGGCAAGGGCAAGAGCGCCAAGCCCAAGGCGACTGCCAAGCCCAAAGCAGCGGCCAAGCCCAAGGCGGCAGCCAAGCCCAAGGCGGCAGCCAAGCCGAAATCTGCGGCCAAACCGAAGGTGGTCAAGGCCACCAAGACCTGAGCATCCCGCCAGTATTCCGGCAGGGTTGCCTTTTTCAGATAATACGTTTACGACATCCGTTGTCGGAATTGGACGTCCGCAAAGGGCGTCCGGACGCTTGCCGCTATCGCGCTTGCGCCATCTTCACCCGACATTTGCCCTGACGCCCCGATGGTGGGCAATGGTCGGGGCACAAGCAGCAATCAGGTCTCGGGTGAATGCGGTGCACCTGTGACCATAAATTACTCCACCGCAAACCAAGGAGACAGCACATGGGGAAGCATAGCGCTTCAACCTGGCTTGCCGCCATTCTTTGCACCGTTGCCGCTCCGGCGCTGGCGCAGGAAGAATGCGGGCGGGTTTCGATTTCGGAAATGAACTGGGCCTCGGCGGGCGTTGCGGCGCAGGTCGACAAGATCATTCTCGAAGCGGGCTACGGCTGCGATGTCGAGCTTGTGACCGGCGATACCATGCCCACCTTCACCTCGATGAACGAAAAGGGCGAACCCGACATGGCGCCCGAGCTTTGGGTCAACGCGGTGCGGATCGCGCTTGATGCCGCCGTTGCCGAAGGGCGCATGGTGATCGCAGCACCGATGCTGCAAGATGGCGGCGTCGAAGGTTGGTGGGTGCCCAAATACATCGTTGACGAACACCCCGAAATCACCACGGTTGCGGCCGCACTGGAACGCCCCGACCTCTTTCCCGCCCCCGAAGATGCAAGCCGCGGCGCCGTGCACAACTGCCCCTCGGGCTGGAACTGCCAGATCACCACGGAAAACCTTTACCGTGCGCTGAAAGCCGACGAAAAGGGCTTCGATCTGGTCGATACCGGCTCGGCCGCCGGGCTCGATGGCTCGATCGCGGGTGCGTATGAACGCAAGCAGGGCTGGCTCGGCTATTACTGGGCGCCAACCGCGATTTTGGGTAAATACGAAATGGTGCGGCTCGATTTCGGCGTGCCGCTCGACAAGGCGGAATTCGACCGCTGCACCTCGCAGCCCGATTGCCCGGATCCCAAGATCAACACCTACCCGGTGTCAGAAGTCTATACGGTCGTGACCGACAGCTTCGCCAAAAAGGCCGGTGTGGCAATGGACTACGTTCAGACCCGCAAATGGGACAACCAGACCGTTGGTCAAGTCCTTGCCTGGATGGACGAAAATCAGGGAACCAATGAAGACGCCGCGCGTTACTTCCTCGAGAACTATGACGCGATGTGGCACACATGGCTGCCCGCCGACGTGGTCACCAAGGTCGAAGCCGCACTCTGAGGCTTGAACACGATCTGAGGGCGGGGAGTTCGCTTCCCGCCCTTGGCGAATGCGCCCCGAACGCCGGGCGCGCCCTGAACGGCCCGAAAAGGAACCCCTGATGGCAACCACATGCTGGGGACTGCCCGAGGTGATTTGCACCTTTCCCGCGATTGACACCACAACCATGCGCGAGACGCGCCGCGCCATCGACACCGGCTTTCGCGGTCTTGTGCGCGAGTGGTCCGACGTGATCGACGCCACCACGGCGCCGCTTCAGACCTTTCTCAACGTACTCGAGCGCAGTTTTGTGGGTGCGCCGTGGGTGGTCGTGCTGGCAGTGCTGTTGCTGGTGGTCTGGGCCGCCAGCCGCAGCTGGAAAACCGTGCTTGGGGCGGCGCTGGCGATGATCGGCATCGGCTGGGTCGGGCTTTGGGCCGACACAATGGTGACGCTGGCGATGGTCACCGTGTGCACCGTATTTGCGGTGGCACTCGGGTTGCCGGTGGGCATTCTTACCGCGCGGTCGGACCGCGTGCAAAGCATCGTCAACCCGGTGCTCGACGTGATGCAGACACTGCCGAGCTTTGTCTACCTGATCCCGGTGGTGGTGATCTTTGGCATCGGCAAGGTGCCGGGGATGATCGCGGTGGTGATCTACGCGGTGCCGCCAATGATCCGGCTGACCAACCTTGGCATTCGGCTGGTTGACCCCGAGGTGACCGAAGCTGCCGATGCCTTCGGCTCATCCGCCCGCCAGAAACTTTTGAACGTGCAACTGCCGCTGGCGCTGCCAACGATCATGACCGGGGTCAACCAGACCATCATGATGTCGCTGGCGATGGTTGTAGTGGCCTCGATGGTGGGGGTTGGCGGGCTTGGCCGCAACGTGTTGCAGGCGATCAACAACCAGTTCTTCACGATCGGCTTTCTGAACGGTTTCGCGCTGGTCGCGATTGCCATCATCTTTGATCGCACCAGTCAGGCCTTTGGCAAACGTCTGCAAAAACACCGGGAGGCGGGTCATGGATGAAATGACAACCACGATGGAGCAAACGCTTGCAACTGCGGCCGATCCGGATGCCGAAACCGAGCGTGCGGGCATCGAGATCCGCGATCTTTACAAGATATTCGGCCCCGATGCGAAGCACCACATCGCCGCCGTGAAGGCCGGGATGAGCAAGGATGAGCTGAACCGCAAGCACCGCCATGTGCTCGGCCTGCAAAATATCAACCTGACGATGCCGGGCGGCAAGATCACGGTGATCATGGGCCTTTCGGGTTCGGGCAAATCAACGCTGATCCGCCACATCAACGGCTTGATCGAACCGACTGTCGGCGAGGTGCTTTATGGCGGCGATGATGTCTGCCGGATGTCACAAACCGAACTGCGCCGCTTTCGGCGGCTGAAAACCGCGATGGTGTTTCAGCGCTTCGCACTGCTGCCGCACCGCACGGTGCTGGAAAACACCCGCTACGGGCTTGATATTCAGGGCATTCCGCACTCAAAAAGCGAGCCGACGGCAAAGCACTGGATCGAGCGTGTCGGGCTGAAAGGCTATGCGCGCCACTACCCGGCGCAGCTTTCGGGCGGCATGCAGCAGCGTGTGGGTCTGGCGCGGGCTTTGGCCAACGATGCCGACATCCTGCTGATGGACGAGGCGTTTTCGGCGCTCGATCCGCTGATCCGCATGGATATGCAGGCGATCTTGCTGGAATTGCAGGAAGAGCTGCACAAGACCATCGTGTTCATCACCCATGACCTCGACGAGGCGCTGCGCTTGGGCGACAAGATCGCCATTTTGCGCGATGGCGCGCTGGAACAGGTCGGCACCGGGCAGGATATCGTGCTTGGCCCCGCCAATGAATATGTCGCCTCGTTCGTGCGCGACGTGAACCGGGGCCGGGTCATCCGCGCCGCCACCATAGCGCGGGCGCGCAAGCCGGGCGAGGCCCTGCCCGAAATGACGGTGCAAGGCTATCTGGTGCTGGAAAAGGTCGCGCGCAGAATGACCAACGCCAGTGCCACCTCGGCGCATGTCGTTGGGCGCAATGGCAAATCGCTCGGGGTTATTGATCTGCCAACATTGCTTGGTGCCATCGTCACCCCGGTGACCGCCGACACCGACAGCTGACCGAAACGGCGCGGGCGCTAAAAGATCCGCCGCACACCGGGAATCTGCATCAACGCGCGCAACACCAGCGGCACCTTGACCGCAGTTCCCTGCGGCACCCCGCGCGCGGCATATGCGGCAACGACCCGCTCCAGCCGCGCCACTAGCACGGGATCAAGTATCAGCACGCCGTCCTCGATGTCATGCAAAAAGCTGCGTTGATTGACGTTGGTCGAGGTTACCACCGCCAGTTGCCGGTCAAACACATATATCTTGGTGTGCAACGTTCGCTGTGGCGGATCAAAGCCTATGACATTGTAAAGGTCGGCGTATTCCTCGAAGAACAGCTTGTTGAGCGAGGCGGAAAATGCGCCTGCCGGTTCGTCAATATCCATGCGCGCGATAATCCGCACTTCGACGCCGCGCGCCCGCGCCCGCTGGAACGCGGCATCAAGCGCGGCCGGCAGATTGAGGAAGGGCGCTGTGAAAACGATGCTTTCGCGCGCCGCGTCGATCAGTTCGACAAACAGATCTTGCTGCGCATAGCCATCGGCATAGGGCACCGAAATGAAATGCCGCATGCCGCCCTGCGCCACCCCGCCGGGCGCATTCTTGCTAAAGGTTCTCGGCAGTTGGCTGTCGTGGTCACGGTGCCAGAAGCTTGCCATATGCGCAGCAATGGTGCGCACCGTGGCATCACCCGAAAACTCGATCTCGAAATCCTCGTAGGCAAGAAAAAAGCTGAGCGTCAGTTGCTTTTTGACGTCGTAGTTTCGCAAGAACGGATAGGCCGACAGATCGCGCGGGGTATCGAACACGAACGGGTCGTGCAGGTTGCGCCCGCCCATCAGCAGTCGCGAGCGCGACGGGTCGCGCGCAAGGGTCGCGAAGACCTTGATGTGCTGGTCGCGGTGGATGCTGTGAAGCGGGTTCTCGAACCTTGGCGCGCGCTCCGATTCCCAACGGAACATCTGCAACTGCACGTTGGGGTAGCGCGCCGCGAGGTTTTCGAGAATCGCACGGTCGAGCGGCAGCATCAGCGCATCGGTCAGCACGATTCGCACCGTCGTGCCCCGCGCCGCGTGATATTCGAGCATGCGCGAAATCATGTAGCCCGAGTAATCGGCGCGCAAGTTGAGGTATGACAGCCAGATGTAGTCAAGCTTCGGCGCGCGCGAAAAATCTATCGGCGCCGTCGGATCGCCCGCATCAAGCGCCGCTTGCGAAAGCCGCGAACCGGTCAGCGCCTCGACCTTGGCATTGAAGGCTTCTAGCGCGTTGCCCAAAAGCCGCGGCGTGCCGGGCGCCATCTCGCAGCTCATCGACAATCTTCGCGGCGCGTAAAAGACCCGCTCAAGCGGCGAAAGCCGCGCCGGGTCGGGCAAGCGGCAGGTATCGCGGCGCGCATCGAACAACGCCAGAGCCGGGTCTGCCAGCTCCTCACGCTCAAGCGTGATCGAATATGCTGCCGCCCGTTGCGGCTCGACCGACAAGGAACAGCGCCGCGTTACCGCTGCCGGTTCCAGCCAGATATCGCCGCGCGAGCGGTGGGTGAATGTGACCGCGAACCCCTCGCCCGCAGCCACGGCTTGCGGCGCAATTTCCGCATCCGTTTCGTGGCGCACCAGCACCGGGCCATCACAAACGCCCTCGATTGCCAGTTCGCCATTGGCAATCGAATAAAGCGCAATCGAGCGGCGGGCGGCGTCCAGCCCGGAAAACCGAAACGCCGGAGCACCCGCGGCCGGTCCGGATGCGGAAAGGTAAAGCCGCGCATGGGCGTGCCGACCGGGCGCCCCGCCCTGTGCCGACATGTTCTGGAACCCGCGGTCGGACGTGCACCCCGCCAGAGCGGCCGCACACAACATTACCAACAGCACGCGCACCGGACCATCCTTTCTTCGGCCGCACTTTTGCGTGGCCGCCACGCAAGTGCAAGCCCGCGCGCCGCCGTTCTGCGGCGTTTCCTGCCCTTCTTGCCGCGCTGCGGCAATTGACAGGGCGCTCGCCCCGCGTCACAACTTCGCGGACCGGGTCTTGGGGGGAGTGTTCAATGAAAAAGGTCTATGCCAGCGCCGCCGCGGCGCTTGACGGGCTCTTGCATGACGGGATGTCGATTGCCGCCGGGGGCTTTGGCCTTTGTGGCATTCCCGAATTGCTGATTGCCGCAATCAAGGAAGCGGGCACCAAAGACATCACTATTGCCTCGAACAACTGCGGGGTCGATGATTTCGGGCTGGGGGTGCTGCTTGCCACCCGGCAGATCAAGAAAATGCAATCGTCCTATGTCGGCGAAAACGCCGAGTTCATGCGCCAGTTCCTGTCGGGCGAGCTGGAGCTGGAGTTCAACCCGCAAGGCACGCTGGCCGAGCGGATGCGGGCGGGCGGCGCCGGCATTCCGGGCTTTTACACCAAGACCGGCGTCGGCACGGTGATTGCCGAAGGCAAGGAGCATAAGGATTTTGGCGGCGAGACCTATATTCTCGAAACCGGCATTGTCACCGACCTCGCCATCGTCAAGGCCTGGAAGGCCGATACGTCGGGCAACCTGATCTTCCGCAAGACCGCGCGCAACTTCAACGTGCCCGCCGCCACTTGCGGCCGCGTCTGCGTGGCCGAAGTGGAAGAGATCGTGCCGATCGGCAGCTTTGACCCCGATTGCATCCACCTGCCCGGCATCTATGTGCACCGCATCATTCAGGGGCAGCACGAGAAACGCATCGAACAACGCACAGTGAGGAGCGCCTGACATGCCCTGGGATCGCAACCAACTGGCCGCGCGGGCGGCGAAAGAACTGCAAGACGGTATGTATGTGAACCTCGGCATCGGCATTCCGACGCTGGTGGCGAACTACATTCCCGCAGGCATGACGGTAACGCTGCAATCGGAAAACGGCATGCTGGGCATCGGCCCGTTTCCGTTGGCGGGCGAGGAAGACGCCGACCTTATCAACGCGGGCAAGCAGACCATCAGCGAACTGCCGCATTCGGCCTATTTCGATTCTGCCCAAAGCTTCGCGATGATCCGTGGCGGCAAGATCGCGATGGCGATTCTGGGCGCGATGGAGGTCAGCGAAAACGGTGATCTGGCGAACTGGATGATTCCCGGCAAGCTCGTGAAGGGCATGGGCGGTGCGATGGACCTCGTGGCAGGCGTCAAGCGCGTGGTGGTGGTGATGGACCACGCCAACAAGCACGGCGAATCGAAGGTGCTGCATGAATGCACGCTGCCCTTGACCGGCAAGGCCTGCGTGCATCGCATCATCACCAACCTCGGGGTGCTCGACGTGGTGCCGGGCGGGTTGAAGATTGTCGAACTGGCCGATGGCGTGACCGAAGCAGAATTGCGCGCCGCGACCGAGGCGACGCTGGTCAACTGATCGTGGGTAATGGCTTGGGGGCGGTCCGCTGGGGCCGCCCTTTTTGTTGCACGGTCGATTTCACTGTTATCATTTCGGAAACAGCTTCATATTCTTGCCCCAATCTGTCGCTAATCGCGCGGTAATGACCATGCGCAGCGCTCCTCTTTCCCCCCCACCCACCGCCCGCCGCCGCTGGCGTGACCGCGCGCTTCTGGCTGGGCTTCTGGCGCTGGTGGCCTTTGGCCTTGTGGGGCTTGCCGCAGCAACAGGCTGGCGCGAGACCTGGGCACAGATTGCGCGGCTGACGGCGCTGCAACTGCTCGCCCTTCTGGCGCTGTCATCGGTCAATTACCTGCTGCGGGGGCTGCGCTGGCACCTGTTCGCGCGCCGCCTTGGCCTGCCGCTGCGCCTCAACGCCAATCTGCGCCACTTCCTCGGCGGTTTTGCGATGAGCGTGACCCCGGGGCGGGTGGGCGAACTGGTGCGGATGCGCTGGATCGGGCGCGAGGCAGGATGGCCGTTCGAGCGTTCGGCACCGCTGGTGCTGATGGACCGCGCCTACGACCTGTTGGCAATGGCGCTGCTGCTGGGGCTTTCGCTCTCGCTCGCGGCCAAAGGCATCGCAGGGGCATTTCCGGTGGTGGTGCTGGCATTCGGCGCCGGGGTGATCGTGACCCGGCCGCGGCTGCTGGCGGCCGCACTGACACTGGCGCACCGCGCCACCGGGCGGTTTGCGCGCGGCTTTGCCCGCGCCCGCACCGCCGCGCGCAGCCTTGCGCGGTTCAGCCATACCCCCACGATGATGGCCGCACTTTGCCTTGGCCTTCTCGGCTGGAGCGCTGAAGGCTATGCCTTCCACTTGCTGTTGGGCTGGATGGGTGCCGATGTCGGGCCGTGGAAGGCGCTGGCGATCTTTCTGTTCGCCTCGCTTGCTGGCGGGCTGACCGGGGCGCCGGGCGGGCTTGGTGGTGCAGAGGCGGCAATGGTGGCACTGTTGGCGCTTGACGGGGTGCCGATGGAGGTGGCGCTTGCCGCCACCGCCGTGATCCGGGTAACAACGCTGTGGTTCGCCATTGCCATCGGGCTGGCGGTGTTTCCGCTGGCCGAGAGAATTTCGCTGAGGGGCGCAAGATGATCTGGAAAACCGCTGAATATTCCGGCTGGGGCAGGGCCTTGAAGGTGACGGGCGAGATTGCCCGGCCCGAACGGCGCGCCGACCTTCTGGCGCTGCCGCCCGCCCCCGCCTTTGGCCTGCGCCGCAGCTATGGCGATGCGCCCACCAATGGCGCGGGGCGCGCCATCGACATGACGCGGCTTGACCGGCTGATTTCCTTCGATCCCGCCACCGGGCTTTTGGAGGCCGAGGCGGGGGTGCGGATCGGCGATCTGGCGGCGCTGTTCGCGCCCAAGGGCTGGCTGCCTGCGGTGATGCCGGGCACCGGGTTCGCCACCATTGGCGGCTGCATCGCGCAGGATGTGCACGGCAAGAACCACCACAATGCCGGCAGCTTTGCCCAGCATGTCACCCGCCTGACGCTGCTGATGCAGGGCGAACTGGTCGAGGTCGCCGCCGGCACGCCGCTGTTTCGCGCCACCGCAGGGGGGCTTGGCCAGACCGGGGTGATCGTTTCCGCCACCGTGCAGATGGTGCCCTGCAAGGGGGCCGCAATGATGGTGACCGAGCGGCGGGCCGAGAACTGGGAAGAACATCTGGCCTATCTCGACGCCTCGACCGCGACCCATACTGTCGGCTGGATCGACGGCACCGCCAAGGGCGCATCGCTGGGGCGCGGCATTGTCGAGGAAGGCGAATCGAGCGCGGGGCTGGTGAAAGACCATGTGCCGGTTGCCACCGTGCCGATGAACGCGCCGCATTTTGCGCTGTCGGCGCCGATCGTGCGGGCCTTCAACGAGGTCTATTACCGCCGGGTTCCGGCACGCGGGCGCACCACGGTAAAGCCGGTCGGCGCCTTTTTCTTTCCGCTCGACAAGATCCTTGAATGGAACCGGCTATACGGGCGGCGCGGGTTTCATCAGTTTCAATGCGTGGTACCGCTGGCCTCGGCGCCCGCGCTGCGCGAGATGCTGGAGGAGATTGCGGGCTCGGGCCTGTGCTCGCCGCTCGCGGTGCTCAAACGCATGGGGCCGGGGCGCGCCGGGTATCTGAGCTTTCCGATGGAGGGTTACACGCTTGCCATCGACTTTCCCAACCGCGATGCGGCGCGCGCTTTGATCCGGCGGCTGGAGGGGCGCACGGTGGAAGCGGGCGGGCGGCTTTATTTCGCCAAGGACAGTCTGGCCGAAGGCACCGCCATGCGCGCCATGTACCCCGAACTGCCTGAATGGCGCGACGAAGTGCGGCGCGCCGACCCGAATGGCGACATGATCACCGACCTCGTGCGCAGGCTCGGGCTGAGGAGTGCGGCATGATGAATACGACCTGGATCATTCTTGGCGCCTCGTCGGCAATGGCACGGGCGACCGCGCGGGCGCTGGCCGAGCAAGGTGCGGGCCTGCTGCTCGCGGGGCGTGACGCGGGTGAGTTGGCGCTGATCGCCGCAGATTGCCGCCTGCGCGGCGCGCGCATGGCCGAAGCGGTGGCATTTGATGCGCGCGACCCTTCTACCTTTGCGCCGCTGCTGGCGCGCGCCGCGGCAGAGGAAGGCGAACTGAACGCCGCCGTTTTCACCGGCTCGATGCCGCCGCAGGCCGAAATCGACTCCAACCCCGCGTTGATCGGTGGCGTGCTGGCCGATAACTTCGCCGGTCCCGCCGAGTTTCTTCACATGCTGGCGCCGATGCTTGAGGCGCGCGGGGGGGGGTGCATTGTCGGCGTGGGGTCGGTCGCGGGCGACCGTGGGCGGCTTGGCAACTACGCCTACGGCGCGGCCAAGGCGGCCTTTCACACCTACCTTTCGGGCCTGCGCAACCGCTTGGCGCGCGCAGGGGCACATGTGGTCACAGTAAAGCCCGGCTTCGTCGATACCGCCATGACCTGGGGCCTGCCCGGCATGTTTCTGGTGGCTCCGCCCGAGGCGGTGGCACGCGCCATTCTGCGGGCCGTGCGCAAACGGCGCAACGTGATCTACACGCCCTTCTTCTGGCGCTGGATCATGGCGATCATCCGCTTGGTCCCCGAACCTGTCTTCAAAAAACTCAAGATCTGATTTCGCCGGACGCCGCGACCGCCGCCCGGCGCGCGCTTGGGCAGATGGCTGCCCGCTGGACCACACCGCGGCAAAGTGCTTAAGTCCGCGCCGCAAGAGATGGAGGGCCGCAAATGGCATTCGGAACGCATATCCGCACCTGGTTCGACGGGCGCTGGCACGAGGGCGACGTGGCGGTGATGCGCGCCGCCGATCACGGCATCTGGCAGGGGTCTTCGGTGTTCGACGGCGCGCGGATGTTCGAGGGCGTCACCCCCGACCTTG
>PHEE01000052.1 GCA_002842855.1 Alphaproteobacteria bacterium HGW-Alphaproteobacteria-4
CTTCAACCTGCCGATGCCCGATGCGGTAGCGGCATAACAAAGGCGGAAATCCACTTAGAAAACGCCCGAAACTTGTTCAGATCAACCGAACCACTTCTCTTGTGTTCGTCGCGGTAGGCGTAGGAGCCAGCCTTGCCCTTGGTGCGTTGCTTCGTCTCTTCCAGCAGCTTTTCCGCGTAGGTCTCAAAGGAAACGGGTTTCTTGGACTTGGTGTTCTTGAACTTCAATGCGGTCAGGCTGTCGGCAAGTTCCGTGGCAGCATCTGCGGCTTCTATGCGGGAAGTCTCCTTGGTCGAACGGACCAAGTATTTCTGTTCATGTGGGTTCCAGATTCGGGCAAACCAGAACGGTGACCTGTCGGTCTTATAGATCGCGACACCCTGACGGATGTGTTTGACCACCTTGCTTTGAGTCGGGGTTGCCACTGTTCGGAGTCGTATTTTTGGTGTCTAACTGTGTCTAACAATCTGTTAGACACCACACAAACACAAGATGTTGTGTAAGTCATTGATTTTATGGATAAATATGGTGCCCAGAGCCGGAATCGAACCAGCGACACGCGGATTTTCAATCCGCTGCTCTACCAACTGAGCTATCTGGGCACCGTGCGAGGCGCGAAGTGCCTGCGGTGCGGGTTTCCTAGACGAGCGCGCGGGACCTGTCCAGAGGCTTTTGGGCGAAATGCGGCTTGGCGGGGTCAGTGCATCGGTGCTTCGGGGTCAGCGTCAGGAAGCGGCGGGTTTTCGTCGTCCACCGCCTCGCCGGGGATCGCGTAAGACCCGGTGAGCCAGCGCCCGAGGTCCACATCGGCACAGCGGCGCGAACAGAAAGGGCGATACTTTGGATCGGTCGGTTTGGCGCAGATCGGGCAATTCGCCATTTCATTCCTCCGGCAGAAAAGACGCCAGCGGCACCCGGTCGCGCTTGCGGCTGAGTTCGAAGTTGCCAAGCGGGGTCCAGCCGGCAAGGCTGGTCTCGGCGGCCTCGCCCTTGAAGGCGGCGCGAAGCTGTTGCTCCAGCGTGGCACGGTCGCGTTTGGCCATCGGCGCGAAATCGACCACAATCTGGCCGCCAAGGCCGCGCAGGCGCAGCTGGCGCGGCAATTCGCGGGCGGCGGCGATATTGGCCTTGAGGGCAGCGGCAGGGGAATGGTCGGAGCCGGTGTTGACATCGACCGCAATCAGCGCGCGGGTGGGTTCGATCTGCATATGCGCGCCAACGGGCAACGTCACGCGGGGCGAAAGAAGCGCCGCCAGCGCCTCGGGCACGCCATGCGCAGCCATGGCGCCGGGGGCATCGGCGACTTCGTCGGGCGCTGGTTCGGCCCAGTCGCGCCAAGCCTCTTCATGCGGGGTTGGGGCGTCGAACAGCAGTTCTGGCGCGCCCGGCAAATCGGCCAGCACCGCCTCGGCAAGGGCGCGCATCTGGGCGACATCGGCCGAGATTTCCTCGGCCTCGGCGCCTTCGCAGGCCGAGCGCAGGATCAGCCCCGCCACGCTTCCCGCCATTGCCTCGCCAGCCAGTGCCTCAAGCGCCGCGCGGGTTTCGCTGTCACGGATGCGGCGCGAGACGTTGAGGCCGGGCGCATCGGGGGTGACAATGGCGTAACGGCTTTTGAACAGAAGCCGCGCCGAAACCGGCACCGCCTTGCCGGGTTCGGCGCCGCCCGACACCTGCACCAGCACCGCCTGCCCCGGCGCAAGCCCGCCGGTTTCGCGCAAGAATCCCTTTTCGCCGCCGGGCAGACGCAGGAACACCCCGCCCTGCCCCTTGATCTGGCGGTCGAACACGCCACGGCAAATGGCCCCGGGCGCAAGCGTTACAGCGTCGCCGGCGTCGATCAGCAAGTCTTCCAACCGCCCGTCCACCATCAGCGCCGCCGCTTCGCGGCCCCGCAGGTCGCCCAAAACCACCACACGGCCCTTCATGCGCCCTCCACCGGGTAGCCTGCCGCGCGCAACAGCGTAGCTGTTTCGGTCAGCGGCAGGCCGACCACGGCCGAGAATGAGCCTTGCAGCCACGGAATGAACGCCCCGGCGCGGCCCTGAATGCCATAGCCGCCAGCCTTGCCGTGCCACTCGCCGCTGGCAAGGTAGGCGTTGACCTCGGGGTTCGAGAGCGGCTTGAACCTGACCGTGGTATCGACCAGCCGCTCCCAGGCCCGCATGCCACGGCGCACCACCACGGCAGTCAGCACATGGTGCCTGCGCCCCGAAAGTGCCCAAAGGAATTCGGCCGCCTCACCCACATCGGCGGGCTTGCCCAGAATCCGCCGCCCCACCGCCACCGTGGTATCGGCGCAGAGCAGAATTTCATCGTCCGCCACCGCCACCGCCGCCGCCTTGGCGCGCGCTATTCGCAGCACATAGGCGCGGGGCGTTTCGCCGCGCAGCGGGGTCTCGTCGATGTCGGGGGCGCGGAACGCATCGGGCGTAATGCCCAGTTGCGCCAGCAGTTCAGCCCGGCGCGGGCTGGCAGAGCCGAGAACCAGCTTCACTTGAAACGGTAGTTGATGCGGCCCTTCGACAGATCGTAGGTGTTCATTTCCACCTGCACCTTGTCGCCCGCCAGCACGCGGATGCGGTTCTTGCGCATCTTTCCCGCCATATGCGCGATGATTTCATGGCCGTTTTCAAGCTCGACCCGAAACGTCGCGTTCGGCAGGAGTTCCTTCACGACGCCGGGGAATTCGAGCATTTCTTCCTTGGCCATGGTCACTCCGATAAGGTCAGCCCGCCAAACCTCGCGGGCGCGCCCTAAATGCGCCGGGATTTCTGGTTTTTCAAGGCAAAACGGCAGCCGGTGGTATTTGCCGCTGCGGCGCTCAGGCGGCAGGTTCCAAGGGCGGGCCGAACCGCGCTTGCATCCGCGCCACGATCTGGTCGCGGGTCTTGCGATAGGCCTCCAGCCGCGCCTCGCGGCCCTCACCCAGCCCGGTGGGGTCGAGGATTGGCCAGTATTCAACCTCTAGGTGAAAGAACCGGGTCAGGTCGAGCGCCCGGCGCTGGCTTGCAGGCGACAGCGCCACCACCAGATCAAAGCCCGAAAGATCGTCGCCCCAGTCCTGCATCTCGTCAAACGACCGGACCCGGTGCCGACCAAGCTCAACGCCGATTTCCTGACAGACGGTTATGGCGAAACCATCGGTTTCAAGCTCGTTCTTGACCCCGACCGACTGGACGTACACATCCTTGCCATAGAACTTTTTCATGATGCCCTCGGCCATCGGCGAGCGCGTCGAGTTGTGGTCGCAGCAAAACAGAACCGAATGCGGCAGCTTGCCCACCTCAGGCCTCCGGCATCAGCACGCAGATCAGCGTGAACAGGCGCCGCGCGGTGGCACGGTCAAGCTCGGCCTTGCCAGAGAGGCGCTCGATCAAAACCTCGGCGCCTTCGTTGTGAATGCCGCGCCTTGCCATGTCGATTGCTTCGATCTGGCTGGGGGGTAAACGCTTGACTGCGTCGAAATAACTTTCGCAGATCTGGAAGTAATCCTTCACTACCTGCCGGAACGGCCCGAGCGAAAGGTGAAACTCGGCCAACCGGTCGCCTTCCTCGCTGGAGGCTTCGACCACCAGCCGACCTTCGCGGATCGCCAGACCAAGGCAAAACGGCCCGGTCGGCGCGGGCGCCCCGCCGCGGCCCGGCAGCGCAAAACTGTTTTCTTCCAGCAGATCAAATATCGCCACCTTGCGCTCCTGCGCAATCTGCGGGGTCGGCGGTGGCAAGCCGCGGTCGTCAATGTCGATCCGGCAGATGCAATCGGTCGCTTTCATTGCCCGCCCCCGTTCAGCGCCTCAAGCCGCGCCAGCACGCTCAGCCCGTGCGCCTCAAGGCTTTCCGAACGCGCCAGCCGCGCCGCCGCCGGGCCAATCGCCGCAAGGCTTGCAGGGGTCATCCGCGCCAACGTGGTGCGCTTGAGGAAATCGAACACCGACAAGCCCGATGAAAACCGGGCCGAGCGTGCGGTGGGCAGCACATGGTTCGGGCCGCCGACATAGTCGCCGATCGCCTCGGGCGTGAAGGCGCCAAGGAAAATCGCGCCCGCGTGTTTGACCCGCGCCACCAGCGCCTGCGGGTCGGCCACGCACAGTTCCAGATGCTCGGGCGCGATGCGGTCGCTCAGCGCTGCCGCCTCGGTCAGATCGCGCACCACGATCACCGCACCATAATCGCGCCAGCTGGCGCCAGCAATTGCGCGGCGTTCCAGCGTCTGCAACCGCGCTTCGACCGCCGCCACCACCGCCTGCCCGAAGGCCGCGCTGTCGGTGATCAGAATTGCCTGCGCGCTTTCGTCGTGCTCGGCCTGGCTGAGCAGATCGAGCGCGATCCAGTCGGGGTTGTTGGCCGCATCTGCGATAACCAGAATCTCCGATGGCCCGGCGATCATGTCGATGCCGACCCGGCCAAACACCCGCCGCTTGGCCGCCGCCACATAGGCGTTGCCCGGCCCAGTAATCTTGTCGACTGCCGCGCCGATCCGGTAAACGGTATCGACCCCCGCAATCTTTGCCGCCGCCAGCACCAGCGGGTTTACCACGCCGCCGGGCGTGGGGCAGGCGACCACCAGCCGTTCCACCCCCGCCACTCGCGCCGGGATGGCGTTCATCAGCACCGAAGAAGGATAGCTTGCCAGCCCGCCCGGCACATAAAGCCCCGCCGCCGCTACCGGTGTGAAGCGCCAGCCAAGCTCGGCCCCCTCGGGGTCGGTCCAATAGGCATCCGCGGGCATCTGGCGCACATGGTAGGCCCGGATCCGCTCGGCAGCGAGTTCCAGCGCAGCGCGGTCTTCAGCCGAAACCTTTGCCACTTCGGCCGCAATCTCGGCAGGCGAAAACGCCAGCGTTTCGGGGGTAAGGCGCAGCCGGTCGAACCGCTCGGTCAGCTCGATCACCGCGCCGTTGCCCCGCGCCCGCACCTCGGCAATGATCGCCGCCACCGCCGTATCGACATCGGGCGCATCTTCGCGTTTCATGCCCAACAGGGCGGCAAAACGCGCCTCAAACCCCGGTTCACTGGTCGAAAGAAACTGCGGCATCGGGCGCTCCCTGCTTGCCATTCCCGATTAAGGCCTTCGCGCGCATCCCGCAAGCGCCGCAACGCAGCACGCCCCGGCTTGCCTTGGTCAAAATATCCCCGCCGGAGGCCGCTGCCGCCGCAGCGCTCATTCCGGGTGCTGCGGCGCCTTGCGCGAGGGTGCCACATAGGGCCGCGTCACATCGCGCAGCGCGAGGTTCAGACATTCGACTTCAACCGCGATCGCGCCATCACCTGCCAGCGTCAGAGTAAGGCGCCCAGTGCCATCAACCCCCGGAGCCCAACCGATATCGAGCAGCGACAACACGGTGCCCGCCGTCCCCGGCGCGACCCCCGAAAGCTGCACCGACAACACGTCGGAGATCACCAAGAGCGCCCGCACCCGCTCGAATGGCCGCCCCTGCGCTTCGGCCTGGGCGCGGTCTTCCCAACGGAAACGGTTGATCAGCAGCCCAAGCCGCCGCGCTTTGCGGTCATAGGTGATGTCTGCCCCGCTCAGCACCGCATCCTGCACCAGCACCGCCATTACTGCGAGATCTTCGGCGGTTTCGGCTTTCAGCCTCAGCGGCCCCTCGGCGCCATCTTCGAAACGGGCGTCGGCGGTCATGCCTGCACCCGTTCGATATCGGCGCCCACGGCGCGCAGCTTTTCTTCAACCCGCTCATAGCCTCTGTCGAGATGATAGACCCGGCTCACCACGGTTTCGCCCTCGGCCGCAAGCCCGGCAAGGATCAGCGATACCGAGGCGCGCAGGTCGGTCGCCATCACCGGGGCGCCGCGCAAGCGATCCACCCCGGTCACCGTCGCGGTGCCGCCGTGCACATCGATTTGCGCGCCCATGCGGATCAGCTCGGGGGCGTGCATGAAGCGGTTCTCGAATATCCGCTCTTCCAGCACACTTACCCCGTCGGCGGTGCAGAGCAGCGCCATCATCTGCGCCTGCAAATCGGTCGGGAAACCGGGGAAGGGTTCGGTGACCACGTTCACCGCATTGACCCGCCCGTTGCGCCGCCGCACCAGCAACCCGCGCGGCGTTTCGCTCACATCAATGCCTGCCTCATCAAGCTTGGCCGCAAAAGCCCCCACAAGGTTGAGCCGCCCGCCCAGCAGTTCCACTTCGCCGCCGCAAATTGCCGGGGCGAGCATGTAGGTGCCAAGCTCGATGCGGTCGGTCACCACCGGGTGGGTAGCGCCGCCCAGACGGTCCACCCCCTGAATGGTGATGGTGCTGGTGCCCTCGCCCTCGATCTGCGCCCCCATCTTGCGCAGGCATTCGGCCAGATCGACGATTTCGGGCTCGCGCGCGGCGTTCTTCAGCACCGTCGTGCCTTTGGCCAGCGTCGCTGCCATCAGCGCGTTTTCGGTGGCCCCGACCGAGACGAAGGGAAATTCGACAACGGCACCTTTCAGGCCGCCGGGGGCCTTGGCGTGCACATAGCCATCACGCAGATCAAGCTCGGCCCCCATCGCAGCAAGCGCCTTGAGGTGCAGATCGACCGGGCGCGCGCCAATGGCACAGCCGCCCGGCAGCGATACCACCGCCTGCCCCTCGCGCGCCAGCATCGGCCCGAGCACGAGGATCGAGGCGCGCATCTTGCGCACGATGTCATAATCGGCGGTGTGGTTGGCAATGGCATGGCTCGAAAGCGCCAGCACCTGCCCGCCTTGCAGGCTTGCCACCTCGGCGCCGAGGCTGGCCAGAAGCTGGGTCATGGTGGCGATGTCGGAAAGCCGCGGCGCGTTGGTCAGCGTCAGCGGCTCTTCGCTGAGCAGGGTCGCGGGCATCAACGTAAGGCAAGCGTTCTTTGCCCCCGCAATCGGGATCGTACCGCCAAGCGGTTTGCCGCCGCGCACAAGAATCTGGTCCATTCAGCTATCCTGCCCTTTATTGTCGTTATCGGCCGCGTCGGTCGCCGCATCCGCCCGCCCCCGCGCCTGCGCCTTGCGGCGCGCAAGATTGGCGCGCAGTTCGGCGGCAAGACGTGCCGCGCGGGCGGCACTGGCTGGCACCGGCGGCTTGGGGGGTTCGGGCTTCATGCCCCCTCTCTAGCGACAATGCCCGCAGGCGTCCAGATTGCCGGCCGCAGTTAGGGCTTGCGCGGCAAACCGATTGCGTCTAAATCCGCGCCCACGGCCAAACGGCCGGTTCGGCGCTGTGGTAGCTCAGTGGTAGAGCACCCCCTTGGTAAGGGGGAGGTCGAGAGTTCAATCCTCTCTCACAGCACCATCTTTTTCCCTTACAATACAAAAAGATACGCGCTATCAGAGACTTGGAGATCGCTCGCTGGTACACAAGAGTGGTACACATGGGCCTCAGAATGCCAAGTCCGACCCTGATTGGAAGCACCTACTCCCTGCGCGTTCGGGTGCCCGCGATGCTGCGCAAGTTCTACCCAACCGCTGAGATCAAGCGATCACTGGGCACGAAGGACCCAGCCACAGCCAAGGCACGCTTTTGCTGAAGCGTATGCCAACCTTCAACAGGAATTTCAGGGGCATCTTGCGGGCGCCGTGCGGCTGACTGTCAGGGGCATCTTGCGGGCGCCGTGCGGCTGACTGATCGCCAGATCGTCGCGCTTGCGGGGGTACGCTATCGGAAGTGGATTGGCATTTGGGGCGATGATCCGGGAACTATGCCCGAAAGTCGGCGACGGCGTTATCAGGCGGCTTTGATTTCGTGCTTGATCCCGTCTCGGAATTCACCCCGCCCGCGATGATTTCAGGCAGCCTCAAGTGAATAGCCCCTAGATTTGTAGACGCCTTGCTTGGTAATTTTGGAAGCAAGGAGACATACATGTCCGGCACGAAGTTCACAGATGAGTTCAAGCGCGAT
>PHEE01000027.1 GCA_002842855.1 Alphaproteobacteria bacterium HGW-Alphaproteobacteria-4
CTCAAAACGATGCATACCACCCCGAGCGCAAACGCCCCCGGGGCCCGGTCGCGGGGTGGAGCAGCCCGGTAGCTCGTCAGGCTCATAACCTGAAGGTCATAGGTTCAAATCCTATCCCCGCAACCAAAATCAATAAATAAAACAAATAGATGGAACCCGACCTAAACAGTCGGGCTTTCGCGTTTGCATTTCTTGTCAACACCTGGTCAACGTTTGGCCAGTCCCACTGTAACCCAGGGGGCTTTTTTGCCTTTCGGACGCAAATGAGCAGCCCCTGTGGTCCTCAAGGGGCGCCATAACTGCATTCTCGAGGGTGTGGCCATGCAGAACCAATATTGGTCAGTAGCAGGGATACGTTTCTAAACAGTGGCGTCATTGGACAGCTTGGTCTTTCTGGCTATGCTCGTGGCCGCAAAGGTCATGATTGCCCAGCACCTTGATCACCCGGCAATCCGCGATGGTCCCTTGCGCGCATTGGGCGATCATGCGTTCCAACTCAATTTCCAGCGCTCGCAAGCGGGCAAGGCGGTCCCGCACCGCGACAAGCTGCGCCTTTGCTATCTGATCAGCCGCTGCACAGGATTGATCGGGCGTATCAGATAGGCTGAGCAGGTCGCGAATGGCCTCCAGCGTAAAGCCCAAGTCACGGGCGTGGCGGATAAAGGACAGCCGGTCCGTTGTGGCGGAGCCATAGAGCCGCTGGTTTCCGGTGCTTCGCTCGGCTTCTGGCAACAGACCGACCTCCTCGTAATAACGGATCGTCGGCACTTTGACGCCGGTAGTCTTGCTTAGCTTTCCGATGGTCTGCATGAAAACCCTCTTGAACCTCTAGTTGCTAGAGACATTAAGCATGGGAATCAATGAGGGCAATGCCTTGACCAAACCGGAGACGGATATGACCACGCCACCCCTTGACCAAACCGAGAGCAGTTGTGAATGGACCGTTTCTGGCATGGATTGCGGATCCTGCGCCAACAAGATCAAGGATGCGGTGGGGCGGCTGCCGGGGGTGTCTGATATCAGCGTAGCGCTGATGACGGAACGCCTGCGCCTGACGTTGAATGAGGCGCAAACCCCGCGCGCGCGGGTTGAGGCGACGGTCAAATCGCTTGGCTACGGCATTGCGCCAAAGGGCGAGCCTGCCGCGCGCAAGGGGTTTGCATTACCTGGACAGACCGACACACATGATAATCTCGATCACGACGGCCATGACAACAAGGCCAAATCCAGCTCTGATGCGGGTCACGGCAGCGCAGGCCATGTGCATGACGACCCCGCTGACAGAAGCAAGCGCTGGTATCAGACATCCAAAGGTCAACTAGTCATCGTGACCGGCATTCTTTTGGTGGTCGCCTGGGGCGTCGAGCTTTTGACCTCGTCCGAGATCGGCTATTGGGCGTTCTTTGTCGCCTGCCTGATCGGGGTGGCCCCTGTGGCCAGACGCGCCTTTGCCGCGCTGCGGGTCGGCCAACTCTTTACCATCGAAAGCCTGATGACCATTGCCGCCATTGGCGCGCTGTTCATCAACGCAGCCGAAGAGGCAGCGCTGGTGGTGTTTTTGTTTGCGGTGGGTGAGGTTCTGGAAGGTGTTGCAGCAAACAAGGCGCGTGACGGCATTCGCGCGCTTGCCAATCTTGTGCCCAAAACGGCCCTGTTAGAGGAAAATGGTGCCACCCGAGAAGTGCCTGCGGAAACCCTGACTGTGGGCCAGATCGTGCTGGTCCGTCCCGGTGACCGTATCCCGGCGGATGGCGAGATTGCATCGGGCACGAGTGGTATCGATGAAAGCCCGGTAACGGGCGAAAGCGTGCCGCGCAGCAAAGGGCCGGGTGAGGCGGTCTTTGCAGGGTCGATCAATACCGAAGCTGCCCTGCGCGTGATGGTGACCAAAGCAGCGCAAGACAATACAATCTCGCGCATTATCCAATTGGTCGAGGAGGCTGAGGAGGCCCGTGCGCCGACCGAACGCTTTATCGACCGGTTCAGCCGTTGGTATATGCCCGCAGTCGTGGGCGTGGCAGCGCTGGTTATCACCGTGCCGCCCCTGATGTTTGGGCAGTCGTGGGACACATGGGTTTATCGTGGCCTCGCACTTCTGCTCATCGGTTGCCCCTGTGCGCTGGTGATCTCGGTGCCGGCGTCCATCGCCTCGGCCATGTCGTCGGGCGCGCGCAAGGGGTTGCTGATGAAGGGCGGGGCGGTGATCGAGGCGGCGGCCAAGACCACTCATGTCGCCTTCGACAAGACCGGCACCCTGACGCATGGCCGCCCGGTTGTGACAGATGTGTTTACGCTGGGCGCATTGGATGAGGCCGCCGTGTTGTCGCTTGCGGCAGCGGTTGAGGTCGGGTCGAGCCATCCGCTCGCCATGGCAATCTCTGGCAAGGCCAAGGACGCAAATGCTCCTGTACTGGCGGCGCAAGACGCCCGCGCGATCCCCGGTAAAGGGGTTGAGGCGGTGATTGAAGGCGCGTCTGTCTGGGTCACCAACCCCAAATATGCGATGGAGCAAGGCGGATTGGACGAGGTCGGGTTGCACCAGGCGTCAGCGTTGGAGGAAGTGGGCAAGACGGTTGCCGTGCTTTACCGCAAAGGCGAGCCGCTGGCCTTGCTTGCGCTGCGTGATGAGCCGCGCAACGATGCCGCCGATGCTGTGCGCCAATTGCGCGCCATGGGGATCACCCCGGTGGTTCTGACAGGTGACAACCCACGCACCGCAGCGGCCATCGCTGGCGGCCTTGGCATTGAGTTCCAAGCGGAAATGATGCCCGAGGACAAATTGGCGGCCATCCGGCAGATGGGCATGCAGGGCCATGTGATGATGATCGGTGACGGCATCAATGACGCGCCCGCGCTGAAACAGGCATCGGTCGGCGTGGCGATGGGATCGGGTACCGACGTGGCGCTGGAAACCGCAGATGCAGCCATTCTGCGCGACCGCGTGACAGATGTGCCCGCACAGATCCGGCTGGCGCGGGCGGCGATGGCAAACATCCGCCAGAACGTGACGCTGGCGCTGGGTCTGAAGGCGGTCTTTCTTGTGACCTCCGTGCTTGGGATCACAGGGCTGTGGATCGCCATTCTGGCAGATACCGGAGCCACCGTGCTTGTAACCCTGAACGCGCTGCGCCTGTTGCGTTTTAACCCTGAGCGGGAGGGTTGACGTGATATCACTGTTCGGTTGGGCCGCACTTACAGAGTTGGCTGGATATCTGGCCCTGTGCGTCTGGGGCAACGCAAAGACCTCAAGCGAGATCAGACGATCGGTATGGCTGTTTGGCAAGGCCAAGTGCTAAGACCGTATCGCGGCTCTTGGGTTTCGCGCCCTTGGCATCCGCCATGGTGTTTGACGTTGCCCCCAACTTTTATCAAGCGTGAGCGAGACTCCGGGAAACCCGGCACGGTTCATTCTGACTACGCGGACTTCGGCCGCACGGTCTGCAAGTTCAGTCAGCGGGATATGTACAGCGCCCTCAACATGTGCGGCAGACGTAACCGTCTGCGCCGCGCACGTCGATCAGATGATCGCGGTCGCTGTCTGCTTCCAGTTTCGCCAAAGTCAAAGCCCGGGCCATCAGAACACCAGAACCTTGTCTGCAGCCAGCGTTGCCTCGGCAAGTTCATCCATAGTGGATCGCGCGGCCCCTTCCATCATGTCAGTGATAGTCAGACCCCGCGCATCCATGCAGGTGCCGCACATCATTACGCGCCCCTTGGCCGACAGAACGCGGCCCAGCATCCGCTCAAGATTGTAGAAGCCTTCAGGCGTCTTCTGCCCCGCCTTGGCGCAAAGTACCGCGTCGGCCATCAGAAAGACGGTGACCCCACCTTCGGGATCGTGCTTGGCCAGTGCGTGCGCCATGCGCAGGCCGTTGAAGCTGCGTTCGGTGCCATAGGGCGGATCGTTCAGGATCAGCAGGTGTTTCATGCGGTGGCTCCTTGCTGTGCGGGGTTCAGTCGCGGGTGGGTTTCTTCACCTAAGGCGAACAGCACCGCGCCGGATGCGAACATCGACAGGGCGACAAACCAGAACGCGGATTCTACAGCGCCGGTCACATGGGCGACCATCCCCAGGCCAAGCGCGCCGATGCCGTAGCCAAGATCGCGCCAGAAACGGTAAATGCCGATGGCCGAACCGCGCCAGGCGGGTGGCGTGATGTCGGCGACACTGGCCCCGAGGTTCGGGTAAAGCAGCGCCATGCCGAAACCGGCGATTCCTGCCGACAGGGCCCACCATGCGGCGCCATTGCCCAATACCACTAGCAGCACCCCTGCGCCGCTGATCCACATGCCGAGCAAGTTCGGCCAGAACCGCCCGATGTGATCCGACAGCCGCCCGGTGAACAGCTGCGCGCCGCCCCAGACAAAGCCGTAAGCGCCGACGATCCATCCCATCTCGGTCAGGCTGGCACCATTGCCCACTAGGAACACCGGAAAGATTACCCAGACCAGTGCATCGACGAATTTCTCCACCAGCCCGGCTTGTGACAGTGCTACGAGCCGCTTGTCGCGCCAGCTCATCAGGGCGAAAACCTCGCGCGTTGACGGATGCTCAGGCACGCCTTGCGGATAACGCGGCGGGAACTTCGGTGCGCTGATCTTGTGCGCCGCCGTCTCGGCCTTGGCCCATGGCAGCGTGTCCTTGACCCAGACCACGGTCAGCACCAACGCTGTGACAACAACGGTCAGTCCAAACACCAACAGGCCCAGCCGTGCGCCCAAAGCCTCGACCATATAGGCGGTGACCACGCCAGCCAGCGCCACGCCGACATAGCCGGAAAACTCGTTCAGCCCCATCGTCAGCCCGCGTTGGTCGGCACGCGTGATGTCAAGCTTTGAGGTTTGCGTCATCGACCAGCACAGGCCCTGATTGACCCCCAGCAGAACTGTCGCCGCGACGATCCAGCCCCAGTTAGGCGCGGCCCAAATCATCACCGGAATAGGCAGGGCGATAATCCAACCCCACAGCAGCACCCGCTGGCGCCCGATGCGTTCCGACAGCCGCCCAGCCACAAAGTTCATCACCGCCTTCACCACGCCGAACGCCACGACAAAGGCTGTCAGCAACAGGAACGATCCGCGCGCCACTCCGAATTCGGTTTCCGCCAGCGCCGGGATCACGGTGCGCATCATGCCGATGGCAAAGCCCACCAGCAGCACCTGGATCAGCTGATGGGTGAACTGTGTCAGGTTTTCGCGGATGCCAAGGGGAAGTGCGGTCATCGCTTGTCCTCCGGATGGCTGTCCAGCGCCCCGCCACTGGCCGGGCCGCGCAGGGGCTGAACCAGCATCCGGTCAAGCCAGAGGTCGCGGGGCGTACGGAACTGCTCGATACCGATGGTCATGCCCTCGTGCCCAGCCTTCGGTTGCGCCCGGTAGGTGCCAAGCAGGTGGTCCCACCACGGCAGGTTGAAGCCGAAATTGCTGTTGGTTTCGGCCGGGATCACCGAATGATGCACGCGGTGCATGTCGGGCGTCACCATCACCCACCGCAGCACCCGGTCCACCCCGGCGGGCAGGCGGATGTTGGCGTGGTTGAACAGCGCGGTGGCGTTCAGAAGCACCTCGAACAACAGAACCGCCACGGCGGGCGCCCCGAGGGCCACAACTACCGCGATCTTGATTGTCATCGACAAAACAATCTCGACCGGGTGAAACCGCAGGCCGGTGGTCACGTCAAACTCCAGATCGGCATGGTGCATCCGGTGCAGCCGCCACAGGCCTGGCACCGCGTGGAACAATACATGCTGAAAGTAGATCGCCAGATCCAGCAGCATGATTGACAGCAGGATGGCTAACCACTGCGGCACATCCAGCGCGTTGAACAGCCCCCAGCCGCGCTCCTCGGCCATCAGCGACAGACCGACTGCCAGGATCGGAAAGCTGAGACGCAAGATCACGGTATCAACCACGACCAGTGCAAGATTGTTGGTCCAGCGGATAACGCGCGGAATTTCCTGCCGCCTGCGCGGTGCTGCAAGTTCCCATCCCGCCATCGCAACCAGTACGCTTAGAAACACGGCAAGACGCAATATTGGCTCATTGGCGAGGATTGTCTCGGTCATGGTGTCTCTGCCTTCGGGCTTGCAGGGGCTGCGGGAATCGCTACTATTCAAATAGTCACTTGAGTGATATAATATCAGGAGCCTCCCCATGTCAATCAGCCCCAAGGCCGCACTGCTGGAGGAATACGCGCTGGTCGCCCGCGCGCTTTCGGCGCCTGCACGGCTGATGTTGCTGGAACAGATCGCGCAGGGGGAGCGTGGGGTGGAGGCTTTGGCCGACAAGACCGGCCTCACCATCGCCAATGCCTCGCAGCATCTTCAGGCGCTGCGCCGCGCCGGGCTGGTCGCCAGTCGTCGCGATGGCAAGTCCGTGATCTACCGGCTGAGCGATGCAAGAACGCTGGCGCTGATGGACCTGATCCGCGTGGTGGCGGAACGCAATCTCGCTCAGGTCGAGCGCATCCTGCGCGGGCTGTCGGATGGCGCAGATGCCCCCGAATCCGTCACCCGCGACGAACTGGCCGCACGTTTGGTAGAGGGTTCCGTCACCATCTTTGATGTCCGGCCGCCAGATGAGTTTGCAATGAGTCACATCCCCGGAGCACGGAATGTCACGCTTGCCGATCTTGATCGCATCGCGCCGACGCTCGCCCCCGGCTCCGAGATTGTCGCCTATTGCCGCGGTCCTTATTGTGTCTATGCCTACCAAGCTGTAACGGCGCTTCGCAAGCGGGGGCTGAATGCCCGTCGGCTTGAAGGCGGGCTGCCAGAATGGCGCGAGGACGGACGACAGGTGACCGCGTTGTGATCCGGCGTCAGTCGAGAAAAACTGCGCATTACGTCGTCGGTTGTCAGACGTGAGTTGAACGACGATACCGGTCATTTCAGCAGCGCCTGCAGGCTTGTATCGTCTGCCGGACGGCTACACCCGGCCCGATGTTCACCTGCAGGCCCGCGCCTGATCGCGCAGAACTGCGTAGTCACTCAGCATTTCAACCAGCGTCGCCCCCTCCGGCAAAGTAGCGACTTCGTCCGCCGCGCGGGCTTGATCGGCGGCGCTGTAATTGGTGACTGGCGGGCAAGACGCCTGCGCTTCAGAACCGTCCATCGCGCAACCGCCGAGCAAGCTCATCGCGATCGCGAGGAAGGCGGCTAGCGGCGTCCAGCATTGTGCTTCATTGGTATTCTCCGAAGTTTTGAGCCGCTCCGCCAACCGCCTGACGTTATCTCCAGCGCGGCGTAGGTTCAAGGGGGACAGGGTGATGGTGAGGCCAGCCAGCAACAGCCTCAGCGCCTTGCGTGCCGGGTCGCTGGCGAGACCCGTGGTAATCCAACCCATCACCTCCGCCCCCGTTTCCAATCATCGATCCGCGCATGGATCGCTACGGCGATGCCCGCGGGCGCCACCGCGATGAAGATCCAGCGCAGGGTGTCGAGGTAAGGCCCCAGCGGCAGGATACCCACTCAGATGTCGTACGCCGTCTGTTGAGGCGGTTAAACCACGCGCAAAAGCGGGACACGATCCCGTTCGACTAATCTGGAATCCGAGGGGCGGATCTCATCAAGACCTTGTCGCTAAAAGCGGCTAACTAAACAGATGTCGGACACCCTTACGCATGTCGCTGCGTCTTCCGCGAAAGCCTTGTAATCGCGGGGCGGGCCAAACATTCTTGCGGGCGCTTGAGAAGCTGGCCCGCCGATGTGCCGCCGCATGGCGAGATCACGTCCAACTCTTGACCCGCCTGGTCGAACTGGAGCTGATCACCCGTGAGCGAAGGATGATCGAGCGCCGCATCAAGGACGCGAAGTTCTCAGCAACCAGCGTGCCTTCCTCGCCTTGCTTGATGATGAACGCCTGTCTCACGCGTCCGTGAATTTGCTCGCTTTCATCCGATTCCGCTCCTCTCCCAGCCGGGAAAGCGTAGCGGGAAACTCCAGCTTCAAGTGGTCCAGGTTGCGGGGGGCAGAGCAACATTTACGCCAGTTGGCGCGGGTTGAGCAAATGGGCCCCGGTAAACTCGGGGCGATACAGACATTGCTCGACAGGACATATTCTGGGGTTCTGAAGGCCGGCAAAGGGCCGGGCCACACGAAAGAGTTTGTAGGTTCGTTGCGGCGGGTCTGGTAACGCAAAGCTCTAACATCGGAAGGA
Source organism: Alphaproteobacteria bacterium HGW-Alphaproteobacteria-4 (assembly GCA_002842855.1). Lineage (GTDB taxonomy): Bacteria > Pseudomonadota > Alphaproteobacteria > Rhodobacterales > Rhodobacteraceae > UBA6213. The sequence goes on from PHEE01000027.1 coordinate 8,158, forward strand.
GGCTACGCGCATGCGCCATACCGTCGTTTTCTCACTGCTATTCTCGATGGCTCTGCCAGCCGCGGCTATGGCGCAGGAAACATCCCAGAGCGCGCCCATGGTGATGGACCACGCCGCCATGATGCAAGCGGGCGTGGGCCTGCCGACACTGGCCGAAGATACGATACCACAGGAAGGTGGGCAGGCAGCTTTTGCGGCGATTGCCGAAATCGTGGCGCGGCTTGTTGCTGACCCGGCGACCGACTGGACAAAGGTTGATGGCGAAGCGTTGCGCCAGCACCTGATCGATATGGATAACGTGACCTTGCACGCCGAGGTTTCGGCAACCGAAATCGAGGGCGGGGCGCGGTTTGACGTGAGCGCGGTTGACCCGGTAGTTCAGGCCTCGATCCGGCGGATGGCACTGGCACATGTGGCCACGATGAACGGCTACCTTGGGCTGAGCCTGAGCGCAGAACCAACCGAGCGGGGCGCCGTGTTGACTGCCACGGGCAGTGCAGCGCAGGTGCCGATGCTACGCGGGCTTGGCTTCATTGGCGTTCTGTCACTTGGCGCGCACCATCAAACGCACCATCTCGCGCTCGCGACAGGTCAGAACCCGCATTGACCATTGCCACGCGGACGCTGGCAGTACGCAATAATCGGCGGGGACTAGCGCGCGCGCAAAACGCAGAATTACTCGTTCAATTCGACTGGCGAGCGCAGCTCTGCCCCGGCACGACCGCTGCGAGGTCTGCAAGAATGGGGCAGTCGGGCCGGTCGTCACCGGCACAAGCCTCGACCAGATGCGACAGGGTTCTACGCATCTCGGTCAGCTCGATGATCTTACGGTCGATGCAGGCCAGATGGTCTTGCGCGACATGCTTGACGTCGGCGCTGGCGCGCGAGCGGTCGCGATAGAGTGTCAGCAGCGTGCGGCAATCGTCGATGGTAAAACCCAGCGAGCGCGCACGACCCAGAAAAGTGAGCTTGTGCAGGTCGCTTTCGCGAAAACTACGGTAGCCGTTGGCGGAACGCGACGGTTCGATCAGACCGATATCTTCGTAATAGCGGATGGTTTTGGCCGGAAGGCCCGAAAGCTGCGCGGCATCTCCGATATTCATGGCGCGATCCTTGTGGTCGGGGGGGCGGTGCGCCCTGCGGCTTACTTATGCTTCCAGTCATAGGAAGGTCAAGTGCCCGGCCCCGGCACGGCGGAAAACCGCAAAAGATGCGCCAATTGCCAGTTGGGCGCTTGACCTTCCAGCGCTGGAAGCTCCCACCTTAGCACCAACCTGCATAGGAGACTGAGATGACTCGATTTGACGTGCCCGACATGAGCTGCGGCCATTGCTCGGCGACCATCACCAAAGCCATCGGCGCCGCCGACGCTGGCGCCAGCGTGGACTGCGATTTGGCGACGCACACGGTCACGGTTGCCAAGGCGCTACTCAGCGACGAGGCGCTAGTGGCGACGCTGAAGGCCGCGGGCTACGCGGCTTCGCCCCTGCGCTGAACTACCCAGCCCGGTTCAAGGGTTTCGCTCGGCTTCAGAGCGCGCTGCCTGTGCTTGGCGTTCGCGCTCGGGCCAGGTCGATTTGATAAAGGCGAGAATATCCACGATCTGCGCATCGGTCAAAGTATCGGCGAAGCCGGGCATGCCGCTGTCATAGGCCACGCCCTGCCGCGCCAGCGCCTCGGCGCCGCCGAGCTCGGTATAATTGAACAACAGCATATCGCCGTGGTGCCAGGTGTGGCCGCTTTCGTCGTGCGGCGGCGGCGGCAGGCGGCCATCGGCGCCGGGTGTTTGCCAATCCTCGGCGCCTTCAAGATTTGCGCCGTGGCAGGCAGCGCAGTTGGCCTGATAAAGCGCCGCGCCCGCTACCGTGTCGGCGGCGGCAAAGAGCGGCGCTTGCGGGGTGCTAGTTGCGCCGCGCCACCAATAGCCACCGCCGATGCCAACAACCAACGCCGCTGTCGCCAGCACCAAGACAGGTCTTTTCATCACTGATGCCCTCGCGGCCAGCCCGCCCCCCCTATCATCACCCCGGAATGCCGTTTTCGCGCTGCACTTCGCGAATATAGGCCTCGATGCTTTTCACGATGCCCGGCGGCACGCCCTTAACCGGGGCCATGTCGCCAAAACTCCAGTGATGCGCTGGAACCCCTTTTTGCACCGCTGAAAGAAACGCGATTTGCGGGTGGTGGTTCGGCTCGTAGATGAAATGGATCAAGGGTGGCGCGGTGCCATTGATCCCGGCAGCATTTTCGCCGTGGCACGACGCGCATTTCGCATCAAACGCCCGCTTGCCGGTGACCGCCATGGGCGACAGTGTTTCAGGCAACTTCGGCGCCACCAGCGGCGCCCCGATTGGAATCCCCGAGGTATCGGGCGGCACCATCGAGTGCCCTGCCACCATTGGCGATCCAAAGGAAATCGTCTGTGCGTTCAGAGCGGCGGGCAAGCCGACCGCGACCATCAGCGCGCCGAAGCCATATGTCAGGATCTTTTTCATTCTCAACCTTGGTTTTTATTGAGGGATGGGACCGCCCAGATCGGGTCAGATCAGTTTTACTTGGGTTCCGACCTTCGCCAGCGCGAACAGCTCTTCGATCTGCTCATTGTACAGACCGATGCAGCCGTTTGACGACTTGCGCCCGATCTTGCGGGTGTCGTTGGTGCCGTGGACTCGGTAATACTGCCAGCTCAGATAGAGCGCGTGAGTGCCGAGCGGGTTGTCGGGGCCCGGCCCGACGAAATCGGGCCATTCCGGGTTGCGCAGTTTCATGGCAGGCGTCGGCGCCCAACTCGGGCCGATCAACTTGCGCACCACCTTGGTATATCCCAGCCGGGTCAGATCGTCGCTCAGCGGCACGCTGGTGGGATAAAGCTTGGCTATGGTTCCGTCTTCAGACCAGAATTGCAGCATCATCGAGGTGGTATCGGCCAAAATGACGCCGTTCTTCAGCGTATCGAAATGATCGCGCCAATCGTTGACCCTGAAAGACGATGCATTCGGCCGCAGCGTGGGCGAGGTCAACCGGGGCTCGGCAATTTGCGCCCAACCCGGTGTTACGCTGGCCAGCAGCACCGCAGCAGCGCCGGTGAAAATCACCTGTCGCCGCCCCGGAGGAGCCAAATTCGATTTGCGCATTGCCACACCCTCTTCGCAATTCTCATTGTGGACCACATGCGACCTTCCCAGACTGGAAGGTCAACCGAACCGCGTTTCACGAATAGGTGAACCAAGACACCGTTGACCTTGCCCCACTGGAAGCACGCACCCGTTGAAAAAATGAAGGGAAGCATCGCGATGAACCACTCCAGATCCAGCCGCCAGAGCAGCGAAACGGCCAACGGTGTGCGCCACTCGTTGATGAAATACGGTATGTGGGCCTGCTGCGCCGTCATGCTGCTGCCGGTCGTCGCCTACGTCGCTGCGGGTGGCAGCCTTGCCGGGCTTGGTGGCAGTCTCGTTGCCTTCGCGCCATTGGCACTGTGCCTCGGGATGCACATCGTGATGCACAAATTCATGGGAAAATCTTGTCATTCCAGCGCAAAAGACGAAACACCCGGCGTGCCGCAAGCGACCACAGTGCCCGATGTGCGGGCGCTATCGGCGATGGCGCGCGAGTAGACACGGTGGTTGCGCGTGCTCGCAGCCTTCGGCGCGGAGCGGTTTTGTTGCCGGTGGTTCTCGGCGCATGTGCTGGGGGAGCGCAATGCCCTGAGAAAGTGGACTTCGCGCGCACACTGGCTGCTCAATCAGCTGTCATTCCTCGCGGATGCGTGGCGGACCCTTTGCCGGGAGGACGCACAGCGGCGCTGAGCTGCAAGAGTGGCCGAACTGGCTATGTCGTAATTGATCAGTAGGCCGCTGCTGGCTCGGTCCGCACGCCAGCGTGCGGGTGGCGGCGGAATGGGTATCGCCGCGACCCGCGTCAGAATATTGCCTAAAGGAAAGTTCATGTCAGCAGACAGTTTCGCGACAAGATGCGCGGCGACCCTCAGCGCGGCAGTTTTGCTCGGCCTGACGCTGGCCAGCGGATCCGCAAGAGCCGCGGTCTCTGAGCCCTATGTCTCCGACGCCGTAACAGCGCGCCTGCTTGTTGCGCAGGACGGCGTCGCGGAAGGGGTGCGGGCGCTTTCGGCGGGACTCGAACTGGAGCTGGCACCGGGGTGGAAGACCTATTGGCGCTCGCCGGGCGAAGTGGGGCTGCCACCCCGCATCGACTGGACGGGGTCGGAAAACATCGCCGATGTCGCGTTCCTTTGGCCAGCGCCCGAGCGCTTTCGCGCCTTCGGCATCGAAAACATCGGCTACAAGAGCGACGTGGTGTTTCCGCTCAACGTCACGTTGAAGACCCCCGGGGCGCCGGCACGGCTGCAGGCAACGGTCTTTGCGCTCATTTGTTCCGAGCTTTGCGTGCCACATGATTTCACGCTGACGCTCGATATTCCTGCGGCAAGCGGCATCGACAGCGCTGCGGCCGCACGCATTGCCCAATTCGTGCGCAAGGTGCCTGATGACGGCAACGAAAGCGGTATGGCGCCGGGCGTCGCCGCGCTGAACGCGGACAAAACCGCGCTGATCTTCACCGCGACCAGCGCGACGGGCTTTAGCGACCCTGACGTGTTTCCGGAACTCGGCGAGAACGGCGCCTTTGGCGCGCCCGACATTCGGCTGGGCGACCGTGGGCGGCTGCTCTGGGCGACGCTACCGCTATTTTCGGCGTCCACGCCGGCGGCCGCATTGCAGATAACTATTACCGATGGCGCGCGCGCCGCAACCTTTGGCGCGACGCTTGCAGACCAGGTGCCCGAGCCGCCGTTCACGATACGAAAGATCATCCCGGGTGTGGGCGAACTCGCCTGGGTGGCGGCGCTGGGCGGGCTGGTGCTGAACGTCATGCCCTGCGTGCTGCCGGTGCTTTCAATCAAACTTGGCTCGGTTATCAAGACCCGGGGCCAGAGCCGGACGCGCGTGCGAGCGGGGTTTCTGGTTTCGGCGGGCGGCGTGATGGCGTTCATGTGGGGACTGGCGGCGATTACGCTGGCGGCGCGCGCGTTGGGTTTTTCGGTGGGCTGGGGGCTGCAATTCCAGAACCCGACGTTTCTGGCGCTGATGATCCTGCTGGTGACGGTCTTCAGCGCTAACCTACTCGGCGCATTTGAAATCACGCTGCCGTCGTCCTGGCAGACCCGGATGGTGCGTGCCGACGGCAGCCCTGGCTATGCTGGCGACTTTGCCACCGGCGCTTTCGCCGCGGTGCTGGCCACCCCCTGCTCAGCGCCGTTTCTGGGTACCGCCGTGGCTTTTGCGCTGGCCGGCCGCGCGATCGACATTTTCGTGGTGTTCACCGCGCTGGGGCTGGGGCTGGCCTTGCCCTATGTGGCGATTGCCGTGATGCCGGGGCTGGTCACCCGGCTGCCCAAGCCGGGGCGCTGGATGGCGGCGCTGAAGGTTGTGCTAGGCGCGCTGCTTGGGTTGACGGCGGCGTGGCTGTTCTGGGTGCTAACAGGTGTCGCGGGCATGCGCGCCGCACTGACAACGGCGGGTTTGGTGGCGGCGCTGATCGTGGTGCTGGCGCTGCGGCGCATGCCGCAGGCCTGGCGCCAACCTGCGCAGGCGGTGCTGATTGCCGCTTCGCTTCTGGCGCCCGGTCTGCTGCGCGAAAAGACCAGCCCAAACAGTGCCGCGCGCACCGCCTGGGTCGCTTTCGACCGGCCGGCAATTGCCCGTCTGGTTGCCGAGGGCACGACGGTCTTTGTCGACGTGACTGCCGACTGGTGTCTGACGTGCAAGGCCAACAAGGCACTGGTGCTGGACCGCGAGCCGGTGGCGGGGGCGTTGGCAGCCCCCGGCGTGGTGCCAATGCTGGCCGACTGGACCCGCCCGGATGACACCATTTCACGTTATCTGCAAAGCTTCGGCCGCTACGGCATACCGTTCAACATCGTTTACGGCCCCGGCGCGCCCGAGGGGATCGTGCTGCCAGAGCTGCTGTCGACCGACGCAGTGCTCGACGCCATCGAACAGGCGGTGGGCGGCGCGGCTGCGGCGGCGGGCTGAGGTGTCGGCGCATCCCGCGTGCCACTGTTTCCGCCCACCGGGCGGCCTTGGGTAACACGCTTGTGACGCGCCAGCGTTTGACCTTCCAGCAGTGGAAGCCTGCACAGAGTGGCTAACCCAACCCCGGAGCTATCATGAAAACCTTTCCTCTAAAAATCGCCCTCGGTCTGTTTGCTTCGACCGCAGCCTTCGCCGACATCTATGTGCCCGAAGGCCCGGTCGGTTCGGTGCTGCATCTTAGTTCGGCCTATGATGTCGTCGACCGCATCGAGGGTTTGGCTGATGTTCACGGCATGGCGGTAGCGCCAAAGCGCGGCATTCTCATCACCGGCAGTCTTACAGAAGTCGCACGCGACGGCATTGCCAAGCCCGCGGTAGTCTCCGAAGATGACCACGCGGCACATCATGGCGGTAGCGGCGCCGAAGTGGCGCCCGGAACCGTTAGCCTTGTTAGCATCGTCGATGCAAAAACCCACGAAGTTCTACGCCGCATTGAAGTGCCCGGCATCGTGCACCATGTTGCCGTTAGCTCCGATGAGCGCTGGGCAATCGTGACGCATTCGCTGCTCGACTCAGTGTCGATCATCGACCTTGATAGCGGCGAGGTCACCGCAACCATCGTGACCGGACCGGTTCCCGAATATGCCGCCGCCGACTCGGTTACCGGGCGGTTCTTTGTCAGCAACGCCGGCAACGCCACAATCAGCGATGTCGACCCGGCAAGTGCCACGGTGCTGCGCAGCATCCGCACAGCAGGGGGGCCCAAGCACATGCGCCTGTTGTCCGGTTTGCGGCAACTGGTGGTCGCCGCGCCGGGGCCGGGCACGGTGCAGGTGTTTGATGCGGATAGCGGCGCGCAACTGGAAAGCTACACGATTGGCGGCGATCTACATGGCATCGAGGCCGATGCGAGCACGCTCTATGTCAGTGCCAGAGGCCGGGGCCAGGTGGTGCGGATCGACAGGGCCAGCGGCACCCAAACCGAAGCGGCGATCGGCCCGGCACCGTATCATATGACCCTGACGAAAGGCGATCTACTGGTCAGCAGCTCGGCAGAGCCCGTGCTCTGGGTGGTCGACGCCGATAGCCTAGCTCTGAAGCAGTCCATCACGACGGCGGACATGGCGCACCAGATCGTGGTTGCCGAAACCGAGTGAACAGCGTCCGCAAGGGGTGCCCAGAGCGTGGTGGTTTCTTTTGGGCGCGTCCGGGCTGGACGCGCCCCTTGACCTTCCCCCAGCTGGAAGCCCCATGTTGGTTTGGAAGCGACCCGGATTAGGACATCACATGGACCACGCACACGACCATCAAGGACACGGGCACGGCGACAAAGGCGACCTTCCGCCCGGCACCAAGTCGGCAATCGATCCCGTCTGCGGCATGTCGGTCGCGATCACACCTTCGGCGCGGTCGCTCGAACATGGCGGCAAGACCCATTACTTTTGTTCGCAAAAGTGCCAGACTTCGTTCGAGGCTGATCCATGGTTCTACGCCTCGGGCAACGCCGCCAAGCGTGGGGCAGTGGCAAAGCCCGGCGCCGAATACACCTGCCCGATGCACCCCGAGATCGTTCGCGCTGCCCCCGGCAACTGCCCGATCTGCGGCATGGCACTGGAACCGATGCTGCCCTCTGACGAGCCCAGCCATGAATTGACGGATTTTACGCGCCGGATGTGGATCAGTGCAGCGGCGTCGGTCCCGCTGATCGCGTTGACGATGGGCGCGCTGGTCGGGTTGCCGTTTCGCGTCTGGATCGGGCACCCTTGGGCAAGTTATCTTGAGTTTGTGCTGGCCAGTCCGGTCGTTCTCTGGGCGGCGCTGCCGTTTTTCCAACGCGGTTGGGATTCACTGCGTAACCGCTCGCCGAACATGTGGACGTTGATCTCGCTGGGTGTCGGTGCCGCCTATCTCTATTCGTTGGTCGCCACCTTTTTGCCGGGGGTCTTTCCCGCGCAGTATCGGGTGGGCGAGGGTGTTGGCACCTATTTCGAGGCCGCCGCGGTGATTATCGCGTTGGTCTTTTTGGGCCAGGTGCTGGAATTGCGGGCCCGCGAACGCACCGGCGACGCAATTCGTGCGCTGCTGGACCTGGCACCCAAGACTGCTCGGCGGATTCTGCCCGACGGCACCGAATACGATGCACCGCTGGAAAACGTCATGGCGGGCGACCGGCTGCGGGTGCGGCCGGGTGATGCCGTGCCGGTTGACGGTGTGGTGATTTCGGGCACGTCGTCGGTTGATGAAAGCATGCTGACGGGCGAGTCGATGCCGGTCGAAAAGAGCGAAGGCGATACCGTCACCGGCGCCACAATCAACAAGAACGGCTCGCTGGTGATCGAGGCGGCCAAGGTGGGCGCCGACACGGTGTTGGCGCAGATTGTCGAGATGGTCAGCAACGCGCGTCGCTCACGTGCGCCAATTCAAGGGCTAGCTGACAAGGTTTCGGCGGTGTTCGTGCCGACAGTGGTTCTGGTGGCGCTGGCGGCGTTCGCAGCTTGGCTTACCATCGGCCCGCAACCCGGATTTGTGTTTGCGATGGCAGCGGCGGTGTCGGTGCTGATCATTGCCTGCCCTTGTGCGCTGGGGCTAGCCACGCCGATTTCCATCACCACCGCCGCCGGGCGCGGCGCGCAGGCGGGGGTGCTGATCAAGGATGCCGAGGCGTTGGAACGGATGGCGGCGGTCGATACGTTGATCATCGACAAGACCGGTACGCTAACCGAAGGCCGCCCAAAGCTGACCGATGTGCTGGCACTGGGCGACGAGCAGGAGGACACGATCCTGACGCTGGCGGCAACGCTGGAAAAGGGCTCGGAGCATCCGCTGGCGGAGGCGATCATTGCAGGCGCAGTGGCGCGCGGCATTACACCGGGTGAGATCAAAGGCTTCGAGGCGGTAACTGGCAAAGGTGTGCAGGGCGTAGTTGACGGGCGCAAGGTGGCGCTCGGCAACGCCGCGATGATGACCGATCTTGGCCTTGCGACAGAGGCTGCAGACGCCGCCGCCGACACGCTGCGCGCCGAGGGCAAGACGGCGATGTTCGTGGCGGTCGATGGCAAGATCGCAGGCATCATCGCGGTGGCAGACCCGATCAAGGAAACCGCCGCTGCGGCCATTGATGCGCTGCATGCACAAGGCATACGCGTGATCATGGCCACCGGTGACAACGAGCGCACGGCCCTTGCCGTTGCCGCGAAACTGGGCATCGACGAGGTGCGCGCGGGGGTTCTGCCCGAGGGCAAAAAAGACCTGATCGATGCCTTGCGCGCCAAAGGCCGCAAGGTTGCGATGGCTGGCGACGGCGTCAACGACGCCCCGGCACTTGCCGCCGCCGATGTTGGCATCGCGATGGGCACAGGGGCGGATGTGGCGATGGAAAGTGCGGGCATCACGCTACTGGGTGGTGATCTGACCGGTATCGTGCGGGCGCGCAAGCTGGCCCGCGCCACCTTGCGCAACATCAAGCAGAACCTGTTTTTCGCTTTTATCTACAACGGAATAGGTGTGCCAATAGCCGCCGGGGTGCTTTACCCGGTGTTCGGGCTCTTGCTGTCGCCGATGATTGCGGCGGCGGCGATGAGCCTTTCATCGGTCTCGGTCATCACCAACGCGCTGCGGCTGCGTAACACCAAGCTCTAGGTCATCGCGCTGAAATACACGACAGGGTGCCCAAGCGGCTGCCCTGTTGCATGGTTTTACGGCAGTCAGGCGCTGACCGCGAATTCGGTCATCATGCCGGACGCAAGATGCGCCATGTGGTGGCAATGCAGCATCCAGCGCGCCGCTTCGCCAGCATCGATGGCGATGGTCACCGAGGCCATCGGTGGCACGTAGACTGTATCGCGCATCGCCCCGGCAAAGCGCTGGTTGCCAATTGCGACCACTTGAAACACATGGCCGTGCAGATGCATCGGGTGCGCCATCATCGACATGTTGTGGAACATCAACTCTACCCGCTGCCCGCTGGTCGCGGTGATCGGCTGATGATTGCCCCATGTCTTGCCGTTGATTTCCCATACGTATGGCTGCATTGACCCGCTCAGCATGACCATTTCCGCGCGGTCCACCGCGCGGCTGGCCAGCGGGGTAACAGCGTGCAGCGCGCTTTCCTGCGCCAAGTCGGTATCAAAGGCAGGGTGCGGTGTATCGCCAAGCCCTTCCAGTCGGGCAACCACCGCACCGGGCGCGGCAAGGATGATGCCGGTGCGTTCGCGCGCGCCTTCTCGCAATGCCAAGATCGGGAAGACGGTCGCCCCTGCGGGCAGGTCAAGTTCGATATCCAGCCGCTGCGCCATCGCCGCGCCGAAACGCCTGCCGTTGAGCGGTTGCACTGCGTGTCCATCGACCGCGACCAGCCGCCCGTTCAGCGCGCCGGTGTCGATCCAGAAGGTGGTCGCGGCCGAGGCGTTGACAATGCGCAGCCGCACCCGACCGCCGTTTTCCACCGCCACCACCTCGGGGTCGCTCAGGGTGCGGTCGTTGGCAAGATAGGCGTCAAAGTTGAAATCGTTCAGATCCATCGCCATGCCGGCCATCATGCCCGCCATGTCGCCCATCTTGCTGTGGTCCATCCCGGCCATGTTGCCCATGTCCATGCCCTGCATCCCGGCCGCAGGCGCCGTGTCGCTGCCTTGGCTGCCGCTTCCGGTAATTTCGGCTAGAACTTCTTCGGCGGAGCGGAACGAGAAATCATGCAGAAACATCACCACCTCCTGACGGTCGGCGGTCAAATCGGCGGCGCTGCGCACGATCAGCGGGGCGGCCAGCAGGCGCATCTCGTGGGTCGGCACATGGGCATGCATCCAGTGGGTGCCCACCAGCGGGGCGAAATCATAGCTGCGGGTCTCGCCAAGTGCCAGCATCGCGTTGGTGTTCGGCACCCCATCTTGCGCATTGGGTGGCAACTGGCCGTGCCAATGGATGATGGTTTCCACATCCAGATCATTGCTCAGATCAACCAGGAAACGTTCGCCGGGGTTCAGAATCAACCCAGAGCCGCCGGCGCCATTGATCAAGCCGAAAACCGTGGCTGCGCGACCGTCAATGTCAATCGTTCGGGTAGTGGCGCGCAAGGTCAGCGGTGCGCCTTGCGCCCAGGCGGGAAGAAAGGCTGTGCCGCTGAGCGCGGCAGAGGCTGCCAGAAAGCCGCGGCGGGAAAGAGCATGGGTCATGTTGTATCTCCGTTCGCCCCGATGGGGCATCATTCAACTCGGGTGCGGTGCCGGTCTAGCACCATTTTCACGGGTTAAGCGCGCGCCGTGGCGGGCGTCGCAACGGATCTGGGATATCGCCTTTGGGAGAGCCGGCGCCGGCAATATCTTCAAGCCGCAACACGAGCCGCACCCCTTCGGCCGCGATGTCCGGCGTGGCGACGGCGAGCGCTCCGGAGCAGATCACCGCGCAGGCCAGTGAGTCGTCAGCATGAGTTGGCATTCCGCAGCCAGTCGCAGCAGGAGAGTGGCAATCCATCGCTGCGACCGTTGCCGGTAGTTCTGCTATTGCGCCGCTGGCCATCGCGCCATGCGCCGCCGCCCCGAGAAAGGTGTTGGCCATCACCAGCAGCATCAGGGTGCTCCTTGTCGCCGCTAGAAAGGATACCTGATCAGCCATCAGGAAAATCTAGCTTCGCGGTCTGCAGCAATCAACCATGGCGGGCGCAATGCCCCTCACAATCTCGTCATGCCCCGCAGCACGGCATCGTCATGCGCATTGACCGCGCATTCTTACTCGGGATCAGTGGGCTTCGATAATGTATGGGCCCGCAAAGGCATGCTTGCGCCAGGATGGCGGTCCAGATTTTGTAATCCTTGATGACACTGGCGCATTCTTCGGGCAGATCACGCACAGGTGAGAAAGGGGTTCACCCATGAGCCACACGCAAAAACAGCTTGCCCAGCTTGCGGAACGCCTGCTCGCCTTGCCGCACGAAAACGACGGCATGACGCTGAGTGAGTTTGACGGCTTCATTGCCGGTGTTCTCACCTGCCCCGAGATAATCTTGCCGGGAGTATGGCTCCCTGTAGTCTTGGGAAAGGAAATCACGCCGCATTTCTTCGACATGGATCGGGCGCAGGCGGCCCTCGATGTCGTGATGGCGCATTACAACCGCGTCTCGCGCGGGCTGGCCAAGCCGCAGCCAGAGTATGAAGCGGTCTACGACAACGATCCGGGCACCGGCGATCTGATGTGGGTGCCGTGGATCACCGGCTTTGAACGCGCCATGCAGTTGCGCCCGAGTGTTTGGGAGGCGATGATGGAAAGCAGCGATGAAGCGGTGGCCGCCAGCATTCCGATGATTCTTGCCTTGCATGAGATCGCCGAAGGCGGATCGGAGCTGGACAAGGCGGCAATCGAGAAACGCGATGCCATCGCCGTCGACCTTATCCCCCACCTTGTAGTGAACCTGAACGCATGGGGGAAAGGACAGAGAAGGTGGCCGGGCCCCGCGAACCTCACCAGTGCCCCTTCATTGTGCGCGACGGTCGGGCGCAATGATCGCTGTCCCTGCGGATCAGGTAGGATGTTCAAGAAATGCTGCGGCGTCGAGCCTATCCAGTGAGGCGATCGGCCTGCACGCCCGCGCCTGTTCCCGCATCACTGCGTAGTCGCTGAGCATTCGCTCGATCACTGCCCCCTCGGGCAGCGCTTCCACCTCGCCCGCTGCCCGCGCCTGCTCCGCCCGGCTATACTCCACCACCGGCGGACAAGTGCCAACCCGCGCCTCAGAACTCCCCATCGCGCAACCGCCGAGCAAGCTCATCGCGATCCCGAGGGCGCTTTGCCGCTGCTTCCAGCATTTGGCGTTGGATTTCATTGACTTTCTCCGTTGCTTGCAGACGCTCCGCCAACCGGCCGGCGCTCTCGCCAGCGCGACGGAGGTTGAGCATAAACAGGGCGAGGGTGAGGCCTGCCAGCAAGAAGCCCAGTGCTTTGCGCGCCGGGTCGCTGGCGAGGATCGCGGCGATCCAGCCCATTAGCGCCGCCCCTGCTTCCAGTCATCGATCCGGGCGTGGATCGCGACGGCGATGCCGGCGAGCGCCACGGCAATAAATACCCAGCGGAGCGTATCGAGGTAGGGCACGAGCGGCAGGATCGCGGATTGGGTTTCCGACAGGACATCTCGCGCCACCTCGACCCCGGCGGCGCCAACGGTCGCCAGCCCGGCGGCGCCACTGCCTTTGAGGGTGCGGCTGTCGGCCAACACCTCGCGCGCAGGCGGGGTTTCGAGCGCAAATGCGGTGGCCCGCGCCGGAAACCGCTCGCCCCATTCGCGCGCGGGGCCGAGGTCGATGTGGATGAAGCCCGAGCGCGGATAGAAGCCAAATCCGAGGAAGCCCGCCTTGCGCGCCGCCGCCTCGAAGGCGACGGGGTCGTGGTTGGCCATCGAGATATCGAACGCCTCGCCCAGCATGTGTTTCGAGGCCGCGGCACCACCGACGGCCGTGTTGTGCGCGGGGCTGCGGTAGGCAGAAAGCACGACCAACGGTTTGCCGAGCGCGTCGCGCAACCCCTGCAGTTTGTCCATAGCGTCGGTGTTGAGCTTCAGCGCGCCGGTGCCGCGGCAGGCGATTTCGGCGGGCGAGAAGCTCGGCCAGCGCCAGGCGCTGGTCGGTACGTCGCGGAAATGGGGGTAGGTCGTGGTGGTCATCGTGTCCTCCATGAATGCAAAAACCCGCCGCGGGGGCGACAGGTCGGGGTAGGGGTTAAAGGGTGCCGTGGGTTTGAGCGGTGCCGGTGCAGTGGCGCCGGTGCGTCTCCGCGCTATCGCTTGCGCGTCAGTTCCCGATCTTGCGATCAATCCGCTCGAGGGTGTGGCCGACACCCTTCAGCGCCTCTTCGATGCGGCCGAGTTGGACGGCGTGGTTTTGCGCGGCCTTGTCCATAGTGGCGACCTTGGCGTCGAGCCGCGCAAGCTCAGCCACGTTCTGGACCGCCGCTGCACGGCCCAAAGCACGTGCAACCTCGAGGCGGGCCCAAAGGGCGGCAAGGGCGGCGAGCAGTGGCCAGGTCTTTTGCAGGGTCTCCCAGTCGGGCAGCATCGAGGGTCTCCGGGGTCGGGTGGTGGCTTGGAACGTGACGGTTTGGTGGGCGGGCGCAGGCAATCTGCCAGCCCTTCACAGCTTCGCGAACTCCACGAAAAACGCATCGAGCGCAGCATCGCTCAACCCGCCCGCCGCCTGCAGCAGCAGTGTGGTCGGATCGAGGCGTTCGGCGAGTGTGAACTCGGCGAAGGTGATGCGGGCGAAGCTTTGCTGCGGCTCGGGCATCGCCGCGAAGGCGGCCTCGATGGTGGCGGGAACGGTGCCTGTCGCCGATATCGCCAGCACCTCCGGCGCGGTCGCCAACCCCGAGGCCACGAGGCCGATGAACACCTGACGGCGGCTGAGCGGCGGCATGCTCGCGCGCAGAGCCGCAAGGGCTTCCTCGGGCGTGGGCACGGCGGACACCGGCTCCGCGACCTCGCTCAGCGAAAACCCGTCGGCATTCGACCAGCCCGCCTCTGCGGGCGAGACGCGGTCGCCGTTCGGCAGGCTGACCCAACCGCCCTCGGCGACGAGGGCGATCAGGGTGCCGTTGTCTTTCAGTTCCAGCATTCATCCCTCCAGGGTGACATAGGCGGCGGTGAGCATGTTCGAGGAGCCGAAATCAGTCATGTCGAGCGCCTGGTTGGCAGGCACGCCGCCGCGGTTGACGATGGTGAAGCCGACGCGCAGCGCCTCGACGAACACCTCGGCGCCGAAGGCGGGCGTGGTCCAGGGCGCCTCGAACGGCGTCGTTGCATGCGCGGTGGTCGAAATGCAGCCCCAGAGGATCAGCGGCGGTGTGCCCACGCCCGAGGCAAGCGTGATGGTGCCGGGGTTGCCGTTGGTGCCGCCGCTGACGCCGGGCACATAGGTTGCGGTCTTGAAGGGCACGTTGCCGCGAAACACCAATAGGATCTTGCGGCTGTTGACGATACCGGTGCCGGGATCGACGGTGCCGGCGCTGCCCGTCAGGGTGGTGCCACCTTCGGCGGCGCTGGCGATAACGCGCATCGCCACGCCGTGATGGCGGCCCCAGCCGCCGGTGGTGGCAATCGCATAAAGCGAGGTGAAACCCGCGGGGATCACGCGCGGCGAGTTGCCGCCCGCCGGGGCATCGAAAAGGAGAGCGAGGTCGCCCGCGCGCACGCCCGCGGGCATCACGATCGTGGCTGCGGTCGAAGTGACGGCGGCAAGAAGCGTGACCTCACGCAGGATGTCGTGCGGCGGCAGGATGGGCATCAGCTGGCCGATCATTGCAGCGCCTGCACGGTGACGGTGCTCTTGTCGCCGAGTTTGGCGATGAAGACAAAGAAGGCGTCGCCATTGGTGGTGGTGAAGGGGTCGCCCGCGGTCTTGGCGAACCCCGAAAGCGTGATCGCCCCTGCGCTGGCAGAGTTGGTGACGAGCACCAGCGTGGTGAAGGAATTGGTGCCAGTGGCGGCGATGATGCTGAAGGCGCCGCCGTTCGAGACCTTGCGGAAGTTGCCTATGGCAGAGGTGGGGGACGCTATGTAGCTGCCGCTCGACTTCACCCCATCATCGACGATGGACGCAAGCGGCACGAAGTAGCCCCCGGCGAGGGCCGCGCCGTTGATGGTGTCGACCTCGAGCGCGCCGTAGATCTCGGCGCCGGTCGCGGTGGTCCAGACGCGGTTGACGTTGGCGTGGCGCAGGTAGGCGCCACCCCCGGCCAGGAAATCCGCGAGCGTTTCGGCACCATCGGCACTGCGCAATGTCACGCGGGCGCTGTCGAGATACATGCGGACCGGGTCGCGCTCGGCCTGCCAGCCGTCATTGGCGGCGTTGCGGCGGCGAAGCGTGGGCGGCGTCACCCCGGTGTCGAACCAGAGCATGCCCGGAACGGTGCTCACCGGTGCCACGGGCCCCGCGTTGCTCGAGGCGAGCGCTGCCAGCACCTCGTTGAGGCGCGCGCGCACGGCGACGCCGCTGTCATTGGCGATTGCAAAGCTTGTCGTCTGTGCCATCAGGAAACCCCGTCTGCGT
>PHEE01000005.1 GCA_002842855.1 Alphaproteobacteria bacterium HGW-Alphaproteobacteria-4
CCTGACCACGCTGATGCGTTGGGTCGAAGAGGGCAAGGGCGATCTGGTCATCTCCGATGTCGTAATGCCCGACGGCAACGGGCTGGAAGCGCTGCCGAAAATCGGCAGTCTGCGGCCCGGTCTGCCAGTGATCGTGATTTCAGCGCAAAACACCATCATGACGGCAGTGAAGGCGGCCGAGGCCGATGCTTACGATTATTTGCCCAAGCCCTTCGATCTGCCCGATCTGATGAAGCGCGCCGCCCGCGCGCTGGAACGGCGCAGCCGTGCCGCGCCGGTGCGCAGCGGTTCCCCGCGCGAGGCGGCCTCGGATTTGCCGCTGGTCGGGCGCACCCCGGCCATGCAGGCGCTATACCGGCTGGTGGCGCGGGTGATGAATGCCGACCTGCCGGTGCTGATCGCAGGCGAATCGGGCACCGGCAAATCGCTGATTGCGCGGGCGATCCACGATTTTTCCGACCGCCGTAGCCAGCCCTTCGTGGTTGTCCAGGCCTCGGATCTGGCGGGGGCCGATGGCCCGGCGCAGCTTTTGGCGCGGGTGCGCGGCGGCAGCCTGGTGTTCGACGAGGTGGCTGATCTTGATGATGAAACCCAGGCGCGGCTGGTGCGCATGCTTGATGCCCTGCCCGACCCCGCGCCACGGATCATGGCGACCAGTCAGGGCGATCTCGCGGCGGCGCTTGAGGGCGGGCGGTTTCGGCAAGATCTTTATTATCGGCTGGCCGGGGTGACGCTGGCGGTGCCCGGTCTGCGCGAGCGGGTCGAGGATATTTCGCTGTTGGCCGAGCATTTTCTCGCCCGCGCCGAGGGTTCGGGTGCGCCCCGGCGCAAGCTTTCGCCCGAGGCGCTGGCGCTGGTGCGTGCCTATAGCTGGCCCGGCAACGTGCGCCAGTTGGAAAACGCCCTGCGCCGGTTGGTGGTGACTGCCGCCGAAGACGAGATCAGCCGCACCGAGGTCGAGGCGGTGTTGGGCAGCCAGCCCGCCGCCGAACCGCTGCGCGTGGGTGCCGCGGGCGAGGGTGAGCGGCTTTCCGCTTCGGTTGCGCGGCATTTGCGCCGCTACTTCGACCTGCACGGCGGGGCACTGCCTGCACCTGGTCTTTACGACCGGATTCTGCGCGAAATCGAGGCGCCGCTGATCGAGATCGCGCTTGACGCAACCGCGGGAAACCAGGCGCGCTGCGCCGATCTTCTGGGCATCAACCGTAATACCCTGCGCAAGAAGATCACCGAACTGGATATTCAGGTGACACGCCGCCGCAAGCTGATGTAAAGATGCAACAGACCAGCGTGGCATTTCCGCATTGAGGGATTCGTCTGCGCCGGGGCTTGCCGGGGGGCAGCGCTTGCAGGAAGCGGCAGAACGCACAACTTGGGACTGGCTGAGCCGTTTGCGGCACCAAAAGCGGGTGCAGAACGCCGTAACGCTGGGGGTGGCGGTGCTTGGGCCGGTGCTGGCAGCGGCCACCTATCTGGCGATGGGGCCATTGCAGCAGGGCGCGGGGTCAACCACGCTGCGGTTGGTGTTGCTGGCCGACTTCGTTTACCTCTTGCTGCTTTCGGGTCTCGTGTTGACGGCACTGATGCGCGTTGTCGCGGCGCGGCGGGCGCGGTCGGCGGGGTCGAAGCTGCACCTGCGTCTGACCGGGGTCTTCGCGGGCGTGGCGCTGGTGCCGACCGTTCTGGTTGCGGTGTTCGGCGTGCTTACCATCAACATCGGGCTTGAGGGCTGGTTTTCCGACCGCGTGCGGCAGGTGGTTTCCACCTCGCTTGCCGCCGCCGAAGCCTACCGCGACGAACACCGCCGCGACCTATCGACCGATGCGCAATCACTTGCGAATTACCTGATCACGCGGCGCGCGGCGATCGGCTTTTTCGGCGATGGCGATCTGCGCGAGGCTTTGGGCGAGGGCCAGCCGCTGATCCAGCGCGGTTTGCGCGAGGCCTTTGTGATCGACGGCGCAGGCGAAATACGCGCGCGCGGCGAGCGCAGTTATCTGTTCGATTTCGAGACGCCAGGGCCAGCGGTGATCGAAGAGGCGCAGGCGGGTGCGCCGGTGTTGATCGAAGACTGGACCAACAACGAGTTTCGCGCGGTGTTGAAACTGCAGGGCTTTGTTGACCGCTACCTTTACATTTCGCGCGTAGTGGATGGCGAAATCCTTAGCCTGCTCGACAACACGCGTGCCACGGTGGGCCTCTATCAACAGCTTGAATCGACACGCGGCCGGGTTCTGTTCGAGTTCGGGCTGGTCTATATCGGCTTTGCGCTGATCCTTATCCTCGCGGCGATCTGGTTGGGGTTGTGGTTTGCCGAGCGGTTGTCGCGCCCGATCGGGCAACTTGCGCAGGCCGCCGAGGCGGTGGGGGCGGGCGATCTGGATGCGCAGGTGCGCGAAGCGCCGGGCGATGACGAGATTGCGCTGATGGGCCGCGTGTTCAACCGCATGACGCGGCAGCTCAAGGGCCAGCGCGCCGCGCTGATCGAGAACCACCGCGAAACCGAAGAGCGGCGGCGGCTTTTTGATTCGGTGCTGTCGTCGGTGACATCGGGCGTGATCGGGCTTGATGCCGGGGGCGATGTCGATTTTCTCAACCGTGCCGCAACGCGCATGCTGGTTCTGAATTCCGGGGCAAGCCACGACCATCCGTTGGCCGAGGTGGTGCCCGAATTCGCGCCACTGCTGGCGCGACTGCGCGACAGTCTTGCCGAAGTGGCGCAGGAAGAAGTGCGCGTCAGCCGCGGCGGACGACTGGAAAGCCTGCTGGTGCGTATGGCGGTGCGGCGCGGCGCCGATGGCGCGCTCGAAGGCTATGTGGTGGCGTTCGACGATGTGACCGAGCTGGTTTCGGCGCAGCGCATGGCCGCATGGGGCGATGTGGCGCGCCGCATCGCGCATGAAATCAAGAACCCGCTGACCCCGATTCAGCTTTCGGCCGAGCGGCTGCGGCGCAAGTTCGCGCCGCTTGCGCAGGGCGAAGATGCCGAGGCGCTGGAGCAGATGACCGGCGTCATCATCCGCCAGACCAACGATCTGCGCCGCATCGTGGATGAGTTTTCGCGCTTTGCCCGGATGCCAGAACCCGATCGGCGCGACCACGATATTGCCAAACTGGCACGCGATGCGGCGCTGTTGCAGCAAGACGCACTGCACGGCGCGCGATTGGTGACCGACATTCCCGAGGCGCCCGTGGTGGTCGAGCTGGATGCCACGATGATCTCGCAGGCGCTGACGAACCTGCTCAAGAACGCGGGCGAAGCCGTTGAAGGGCTTGCCGAACGTGGTGCCCCCGAGGGCTGGCAGCCCGAGGTGCGGTTGGCGCTGCGCGCCACCGCCGATGCGGTGGTCATTACCGTCGCCGACAATGGCACCGGTCTGCCGCCAGACCGGACCCGGCTGTTTGAGCCTTATGTGACCACCCGTGCCAAGGGCACCGGGCTGGGCCTGCCGATCGTCAAGAAAATCATCGAAGAGCACGGCGGCACGCTGAGCCTGACCGATGCCCCCGCATTCACCCCCGGCGCGCAGTGCGGTGCGCTGGCCGAAATCCGCCTGCCGCGCGCCCGCGCGCAGGCAACGCGTGCGATCAAGGAGAGGGCATCCGACGCCCCGGCAGGACCGACATGAGTGATATTCTGATTGTTGACGACGAACGCGACATTCGCGAGCTGATCGCGGAGATCCTCAAGGACGAGGGTTTTGCCACCCGCATGGCCTCGAACTCGGATGAATGCATGGCCGAGATCAACGCCGAGCCACCGGCGCTGATGATCCTCGACATCTGGCTGAAAGACAGCCGCATGGACGGCATCGACATTCTGACCCGCGTCAAGCGCGACAACCCCGAGGTGCCGGTGGTGATCATCTCGGGCCACGGCAACATCGAAATTGCGGTGGCCGCGATCAAGCAGGGCGCCTACGATTTCATCGAAAAGCCGTTCAACATCGACCAGTTGCTGGTGGTGGTCGGGCGCGCCATGGAAACCGCGCGGCTCAGGCGCGAGAATGTCAGCCTGCGCAAGCGCGAGACAGCCTCGGCCGATATGCTCGGTGCCGCCACCGCCTTTCGCAAGCTCAAGGAGCAACTCGACAAGGTCACCAAATCGAATGGTCGGGTGATGCTGACCGGGGCGCCGGGATCGGGCAAAGAGGTGGCGGCGCGCTACATCCACACCCATTCCGGGCGCGCGGGCGGGCCGTTCATCACCGTCACCTCGGCCTCGATCGCGCCCGATCGCATGGAAGAGGTGCTGTTCGGGCGCGAAACCCCCGAACGTGGTGTGGAAAAGGGGCTGCTCGAGCAGGCGCATGGCGGCGTGATCTATTTCGACGAGGTGGGCGACATGCCGCTTGGCACCCAGTCGAAGATCCTGCGGGTGTTGACCGAACAGCAGTTCATGCGCGCCGGGGGCACCGACAAGGTGCGGGTCGATCTGCGCGTGATCTCGTCGACCACCCGCGATCTGCCGGGCGAAATCATGGCCGGGCGTTTCCGGCAGGAGCTTTACGACCGGCTCAACGTGGTGCCGATTGCGGTGCCCGCGTTGGCCGAGCGGCGCGAAGACATTCCGATGCTGGCGCAACATTTCATCGAGATGTTCAACCGTGTTCAAGGGCTTGCGCTACGCGCGCTGTCCGACGAGGCGGCGGCGCTTTTGCAGACGATGGACTGGCCCGGCAACATCCGCCAGCTGCGCAACGTGATCGAGCGGGTGCTGATCCTGGGCGACAGCGCCGAGCCGATCGACGCGCGCGAACTGCCCGGCCAGAGCGCCCCGCCAGATGAGGGCCGCGTGGTGCTTGGCGGCGCGCTGGCCGCGCTGCCGCTGCGCGAGGCGCGCGAATTGTTCGAGCGCGAATACCTGCTGACCCAGATCAACCGCTTTGGCGGCAACATCAGCCGCACCGCGTCATTCGTGGGCATGGAGCGCAGCGCGTTGCACCGCAAGCTGAAATCGCTTGGGGTCGTGACCTCCGCCAAGCCGGGCGGGCGGGTAGCGCATTTCGATGACGATGAGGACAACGACGAAGAGGCCGGCAGCGTCTGAAATTGCCTTGGATCAAATATCCCCGCCGGAGGCCAGCTGTGGGCGGGGCTGCGCTCTGCACGGGATATTCGGGCTGAGGCATCGGGCGGCCGGATTGACCATGTGCCGCGCTCGGGCCTATGAATGCACGCGCGGGCGCAAGGTGGAGCGACGGTATGAAAGTGATCATCTGCGGCGCGGGGCAGGTCGGCTGGCAGATTGCCCGCCACCTTGCGGGCGAACGCAACGACGTGACCGTGGTTGACATGAACCCCGAACTGGTCCGCCGCGCCACCGATACGCTCGATGTGCAAGGCGTGGTCGGCTTTGCCTCATACCCCGATGTGCTGGAACGGGCAGGCGCGCGCGACTGCGACCTGATCATTGCCGCGACCCATTCCGACGAGGTGAACATGGTCACCTGTCAGGTCGCGCACTCGGTTTTCGGCATCACCCGCAAGATCGCCCGGCTGCGCGCGCAAAGCTATATGGACACGCGCTTTGCCGATCTCTATCGGCGCGACCATCTGCCGATCGATGTCATCATAAGCCCCGAGCGCGAGGTGGCCGAGGCGGCCTTGCAGCGGCTTTCGGCGCCCTCGACGTTTGACACCGAAAGCTTCATGGGCGGCAAGGCGCAGCTATTGGGAATTGCACTGGGCGACGAGTGCCCGGTGCTCAACACGCCTTTGCGGCAGCTGACCGATCTCTTTTCAACCTTGCGCGCAATCGTCGTGGGCGTGCGCAGGCAGGGCCGCCTGTTTGCCCCCGACCCCGGTGACCAGCTTTTTGCGGGCGATCAGATCTACGTTTTCAGCCATGTCGAAGATGTCAATCGAACGCTCGAAATCTTTGGCAAGACCACCCGCAAGCAGGAGCGCGTGGTCATTGTTGGCGGCGGCAATGTGGGGCTGGCGGTGGCACAGGCGCTTGAGGCGCGCACCGACCGGGTCCGCGCGAAGATCATCGAGAAAAGCCGGGCGCGGGCCGAGTTTGCGGCGGATGCGCTTAGCCGCACCATCGTGCTCAATGGCGATGGCATGAATTCGGAGCTTCTTGCCGAGGCCGATGTGCGCCGAGCCGACGCCATTCTGGTGGTGACCGACGATGACAAGACCAACATCCTCGTGGCGGTCCGCGCCAAGCAGGCGGGATGCCCGATGGCGATCGTGCTGGTCAATGACCCCACCATAGTGCCCTTGCTCGCGGCGCTCGACATCGACGCCTACATCAACCCGCGCGCCACCACGGTTTCCTCGATTCTGCGCCACATCCGGCACGGGCGGGTGCGCGCGATCTATTCCATCGGCGATGCCGAGGCCGAGATGATCGAGGCGCAGGTGCTGTCGACCTCGCCGCTGACCGGGCGCTATGTGCGCGACATCGAGTTTCCCGAAGGGGTGCTTGTGGGGGCGCTGATGAAGCGCGGCAAGGTGGTCAAGCCCACCGGTGATACCCGCGTGGAAGAGGGCGATGTGATCGCGCTGTTCGCGCTGACCAAGGACATCCCCGAGGTGGAGCGGCTGTTGCAGGTCTCCATCGACTTTTTCTGATGCGCCGTCTGCGCGCCCTGCCGTTGTTTGTGCTGCTGATGGCGATAGCCGCGGCGGCGATGCTGGTGCCTGCGGCGCATGCGCTGGCGCTGGGCGACCATGCGGTTGCGCGGGCGTTTGGCTATTCGGCCATTCTGTTCGGTATTCTTGCGGCAGTTCTGGCGATTGCCACCGCCGCGAACCGCTCGGCCAACCTTTCCCGCGACCATTTGCTGACCATGCTTGCCACCATGACCGTGTTGCCGCTGATGCTGGCGGTGCCGTTCGTGCAGACCGCGCCGGGGGGCAGTTTTTTTGATGCCTGGTGGGAAATGGTGTCGTCGCTGACCACCACCGGCGCCACGCTGTTTGCACCGCGCGATCTGCCGCCGAGCCTGCATCTTTGGCGCGCAGAGGTTGGCTGGATGGGCGGTTACTTCATGCTGGTGATGGCGATGGCCGTGCTTGCGCCGATGCGTTTGGGCGGTTTCGAGGTGTATTTTGCGGGCGGCGCCGGCAGCGGCTCCGCGCCCGCGGACCCGATTGCCGACCCGCGCGGGCGCATTGCGCGCGCGGCGCTGATTTTGGCACCGGCATGGTTCGGGCTGACGCTGGCGCTTTGGGTGGGGCTGCTGATCGCCGGTGATCCGCCGTTGCTGGCACTGATCCATGCGATGTCGACGCTCGCGACCTCTGGCATCACCTCGCTTGCCGGGTTGGCGGGGGCGCCGTCGGGGATTGCGGGCGAGATGCTGATCTTTCTCTTTCTGGTGCCAGCGCTGTCACGGCGGCTTTGGCCGGGTGCGGGCGAGCTGCGCGCCAGCGCGCGGCTTGTGGAAGACCCCGAGTTGCGGCTGGCGGCGGTGCTGGTGGTCGCGGTGGCGCTGGTCTTGTTCCTGCGGCACTGGCTGGTCACGCTCGACATTGCTTTTTTGAGTGAAGGGGGCAGGCTTGCCTCGGCGCTTTGGGGGGCGACGTTCACGGCGCTTTCGTTTCTGACCACCACCGGGTTTGAATCCTCGGGCTGGCTTGCGGCGCGCGCGTGGTCGGGGCTGGATGCGCCGGGGCTGCTTATGGCCGGGCTCGCGATTTTTGGCGGCGGCGTGGCGACCACCGCCGGTGGCGTGAAACTGCTGCGCGTTTATGCGTTGATCCGCCACGGCGAGCGCGAGTTGGACCGGTTGGTGCACCCGTCATCCATTGGCGGCGGTGGCATTGCGGCGCGGCGGTTGCGGCGCGAGGGCGCCTATATCGCCTGGGTCTTTTTCATGCTGTTCGCGATGTCGATTGCGGTGACGATGCTTGCTGTTTCGCTGGCCGGGCTGGCGTTTGAACCCGCAACGCTGCTGTCGATCGCGGCGCTTTCAAATACCGGGCCGCTTGCGACGATATCGGGGCAAGGTGCCAATGTCTGGTCGCTTCTTGCACCCGCGGCCAAGATCGTGCTGGCGGTGGCGATGGTGCTGGGGCGGCTTGAAACGCTGGCGATCATCGCGCTGTTCAACTCCGAGTTCTGGCGCCGCTGAGGCTTTGGCGCGACAGGTGCGCAAGCTGCGCAAATTGGGGGTGGAAAGTCACCCCGTCTTGCGCATACTTCGCGAAAGGCTCGGGGGGTAGATCCGCAGGGCGCTGGACAAGAGCAAAGGCAAAAGAAAAATGGCAGCCGACAAGCAAAATCTGCAGGACGCCTTCCTGAACCATGTGCGAAAGATCAAGGTTCCGGTCACGATCTTTTTGATCAACGGCGTCAAGTTGCAGGGCGTCATCACCTGGTTTGACAATTTCTGTGTGCTTCTGCGCCGCGACGGCCAGAGCCAGCTGGTCTACAAACACGCGATCTCGACGATCATGCCGGGGGCGCCGATTAGCCTCTATGAGGGTGAAGACTGAGCGATTTACACGCCTCCGAAGCAGCGCCCACCCGTGCCTGGGTGCTGCACATCGACCTGAAAGACGCGCGCCATGCCCGCCGCCTGCCCGAACATGGGCTGGCCGAGGCGGTTTCGTTGGCGCGCGCGTTGCCACGCCTTGAAGTGGCGGGGTCCGAGGTGGTGCGGCTGGGCAAACCGGCGCCTGGCACGCTGTTCGGCTCGGGCAAGGTGGCCGAACTCAAGGCGCGGTTGGCCGACGCCGAGATTGATCTGGTGCTGGTCGATGGCACGGTTTCGCCGGTGCAGCAGCGCAACCTCGAAAAAGCCTGGGGCGTCAAACTGCTTGATCGCACCGGCTTGATTCTGGAAATTTTCGCTGACCGTGCCCGCACCCGCGAGGGCGTGTTGCAGGTGGAACTGGCGGCGCTGAGCTATCAGCGCACCCGCCTCGTGCGTGCCTGGACCCACCTTGAACGCCAGCGCGGCGGCTTTGGTTTTGTCGGTGGCCCTGGTGAAACCCAGATCGAAACCGACCGCCGCGCGATTGACGAGCAGATCATCAAGATCAAGCGCCAGCTTGAAAAGGTGGTAAAAACCCGCGAGTTGCACCGCGCCGCGCGGCGCCGGGTGCCGTTTGCGCTGGTGGCGCTGGTGGGCTACACTAACGCTGGAAAATCTACGCTTTTCAACCACATGACTGGTGCCGAGGTGATGGCGAAAGACATGCTTTTTGCCACGCTCGACCCGACGATGCGCGGCCTTGTGCTGCCCTCTGGGCAAAAGGTCATACTGTCTGACACCGTCGGTTTCATTTCCGATCTGCCGCACGAACTGGTCGCCGCCTTCCGCGCCACGCTGGAAGAGGTGCTGGAGGCAGACCTGATCTTGCACGTGCGCGATATCAGCCACCCGGAAACCGAGGAACAGGCCGCCGACGTGGGCGAGATACTCGATGAACTGGGTGTCGATGAGGACGTGGCCCTGATCGAGGTCTGGAACAAGATCGATTGCCTGCGCCCGGAAACCCGCGAAGCGCTGCTGGTGCAGGATGCGCGGCGGGGCGATGTGCAGGCGGTTTCGGCGCTGACCGGCGAGGGCATCGCGGCGCTGCTGGCCGCGATCGAGGCGCGGCTTGGCGCGGCATGCATTGAAGAAACGCTGGAGCTTGGTCATTCCGATGGCCGCCGCCGGGCCTGGCTGCACAATGCGGGCGTGGTGGTCAGCGAAACCCAAGGCGCCGATGCGACCACCCTTGCCTTGCGCTGGACCATCCGGCAAAAAGCCGATTTTGCTGCACTTTAGCGCGGTTTCCTAGCGCGGAACCAGCCGCGTGATCCCCGCCGCAGCGCCACGCGCAATGTCGGGGTCGAGTGACATCGGAATATATTCGCCACGCCGCCAAAGCTCGGAAAGGTCGTCATAATGGCGGCTGAGCGGGTGGCCCGACTGGCCAGTGGAAATGATGAATACAGAACTGTCAGGGTCGGCAAAATCATAGACGCCGCGATAGCCTGCCGCCTGCATGTTGCGGTAGGGGTTGGCGCCGCTGTTGGCCAGGCTGCCACGATCTATCGTGAAATCGCCGCCCGAAGTCGATTGGCGAATGTTCACCAGCCAGCTGAGCACCGGCACCTGCCCCAGCACGGAATGTTCGTGCACCGCCTCGTGCGCATCGCCCCAGCGCCAGCTTTCGACCGTTGGCCCAAAGCGCGCGGTCAGGTCGATCAGCGCCTCGTCGAGGGCGGCGCGGGCGATGTCGGTGCAGGTCTCTGTTGGCGCCGACTGGATCACGTCGCACCAATGCGCGGCGCCATCGGTGTTGCGATAGACGCGCTCGATGAAAAGCGGTTCGAGGGCTGCGAATTCTGGCGCAAGCGGGCCCAGCTCATCCCTGATCAGGCGGGTTTGCAGCGCCCGCATCCATGCGGCGTAGATCAGCGGTTCGGGCAGATGCTCGTTCATCGCGCCATCCCACCCTGCAAGCAGTTCAAGCGCGCGCTGGCGCTGCCGTTCGGGCGTGCCCGCAGGCGCCGCGGCACCGGTGAACCACAGATCAGCGCCGACCAGCGGCAACAGGCCGCGCGCAGCAGGGCTGACGTCATCAAGTTGCGCCGCGATGAAGCTTTCGCGGCTGTGCACCTCGCGGTCGCTCATCAGCTTTTGCCAGCGCTGCACGCGCTGCGTGTCGCCCCAGTCGAAACTGACGTGGTTGGGAAAGCTGCCGTCGCTGACCTTGTTGTTGGTGTTGCCGACAATGCCACCGGCAGGTGCCAGAACCTGCGGGTTATCCGCGAAGGGCAGGCGGCCCTGCCAGCGGTTCGCGGCAATCCAGCCGGGGCTTGGCATCCGCCCCTGGGTCTGGTGCGCGGCGTCCCGCGCGGGCAACGTGCCGATCGTGACCATGCCCACGCCGGCCGCGTCGGCAAGTGTGAGGTTCATCGCCGGTGCAACCCAGCCGGCGGCCGCCGCCGCGCCCTCGGCCACGTTATGCGCCTGCATCAGGCGCAACCCCGCGCTCATCGAGGTGTCGGCCTCGGAAAGCGCGGTCCAACCGAGCGCCACGACATGGCCGGGCGGCGTGATCGTTGCCAGATTGAAGGTGGTGGGCGGCAGGACCGGGCCATTTTCGCTCCAGCGCAGGGTCAGCGTTACCGGCGTGGCGTCCTTGACCTCGATGATCGTACGGCGGGTGAAAAAGCCGGCCCACCCCTCGGGCACGCGGTAGCGATCGGGGTTGTCGGGGCTGAGTTCCTCGATGAACAGGTCTTGATCGTCGGCATAGGCGGCGGTAATGCCCCAGCCGAGCGCCGCACTACGCCCCGCCAGCACCAGCGGTGTGCCCGGTAGCGTAGCGCCGATCACCCCACCCGATGCCAGTTCAAGGCGCGCCAGGTACCATGCCGAGGGGGCTGAAAGCCCCATGTGCGGATCATTGGCCAATAGCGAGCCACCCGCCGCCGAACGCCCCGGCGCCGCCGCAAAGGCGTTCGAGGCAGGCGCCAGACCGCGCGGGGCGAAGGGCGACAGCGCACCCTGTTGCGGCCCGGCGCTTGCCACATTGCGCGGCGCTGCCGGAAACAGGCTGGCAAAGGCCGGCAGCGCGATCACCGCCGCCCCCGGCGCATCTGGCAAAAGGTCGCGCAGCCAATCGGCATTGAGCAGCGACAGCCGGGCGCGCAACACCTCGGATTGCAGCGCGTGGGTCTGTTGCAGCGCGGTCAGCTTTAGCACGGCAATCGAATCAGCGGGCTGCCAGGGCGCGATGTCGGGCTCGTAGAGAAAGAATTCCGGTGCGCCGCGCCCCCGCGCGCCCTCGTTCACCAGGGTGATCCAGGCGTTGACGCCATCGGCATAGGCGCCAAGCGCCAGTTGCGCATAGCCATCTTGTGCTGCGACCGATTGGGTGGCGAGCGTGTAGATGTCAAGCCTGCGCAACAGCTCGTCCGTGGGCAGAGTGCGCGCACCAAACAGCTCCGATAGCCGCCCCTGCGCGGTACGGCGCTGTAAAAGCATCTGCCAAAGCCGATCCTGCGCATGCGCGAGGCCAAGCGCGAAATAGACATCGGCATCGGTGGCACCAAAGATGTGTGGTACGTCGTCGGTGGTGCGAACGATTTCGACCGGGGCAGAAATACCCGCCACCGAATGGGTTTCGTCGTAATCGGGCAGCGAGCGGGAAGCAAAGTAATAGGCCCCTGCCAACGCCAGAACCGAAAGCGCCAGCAGAGCGGAGGCGAGCCGGACAAGCCAGCGGAAGGCGGTCAGCATCGGGATCTCCGCATCGGTGCCGCGATTGACTGGGCACGGTCAATGGGTAACTAGTTGACGCCGGATCAATGTTCAACGCGCGTTTCAACGAAGCTGCGCGGGGAGGGGGGGCAAATGGCGAAGCTGGCGTTTCTGGGGCTCGGGGTGATGGGCTTCCCGATGGCGGGGCATCTGGCGGCCAAGGGCCACGCGGTGACGGTTTACAACCGCAGCCCGGCCAAGGCGGCGGACTGGGTGGCGCGCCATGGCGGCGCCAGCGCGCCGACGCCCGCCGAGGCGGCGCGGGGTGCCGAGATCGTGCTTGCCTGCGTCGGCAACGACGACGATCTGCGCGCGGTCTGTCTGGGTCCCGAGGGCGCGTTTGCGGGCTTGGGCGCAGGGGCATTGTTTGTCGATCACACCACGGTGTCGGCAAAGGTCACGCGCGACCTTGCGGCCGAAGCGGGGGCCGCGGGCTTCGGCTTTGTTGATGCGCCGGTCTCGGGCGGGCAGGCGGGGGCCGAGAATGGCCAGCTTTCGATCATGTGCGGCGGCGCCGAGGCCGACTTTGCCCGCGCCGAACCGGTGCTGGCGGCCTATGCCAAGGTATGCCGCCGGATGGGTGCCAGTGGTGCGGGCCAACTGGCCAAGATGTGCAACCAGATTGCCATCGCGGGCGTGGTGCAAGGCCTTGCCGAGGCGCTGCATTTTGCCGAGAAGGCGGGGCTTTCGATCCCCGAACTGGTTGAGGTGATCGGCGCCGGGGCGGCCGGCAGCTGGCAAATGGCCAACCGGCACAAGGCGATGGCCGAGAACCGCTTTGACTTCGGATTTGCCGTTGACTGGATGCGCAAGGATCTGGGCATCTGCCTTGCCACCGCAAACGAAAACGGCGCCAGCCTGCCGCTGACCGCGCTGGTTGACCAGTTCTACAAGGATGTGCAGAAGATGGGTGGCGGGCGCTGGGATACCTCAAGCCTGATTGCCCGCCTGCGCGCGATGGGCTAGCACTTGCCTTGGTCGAAATATCCCCGCCGGAGGCCCTTGCGGCGCTGGACGCACGCTCCGCGGGGGATATTTGGCCCAAGGCAAGCCGCACGACTTTGGGAGGGACGCCGATGCCTGTGACGATCCGGCCCGTGGCATTGGACGACCGCGAGGCGTGGCAGCGGTTGTTTGCGGACTACGCAACGTTTTACAAGCTCACCCTGGCGCCCGAAACCGCAGACGCGGTCTGGGGCTGGATTCATGACCCGCAAAACCCTTTCTGGGCCGATCTGGCGATCACGCCCGATGGGGTGGCGGTCGGGCTGGTGCAGTATCAACTGATGCACCGCTCGCTGGGCGGCTCGATGACCTGCTACCTCAGCGACCTTTATGTAGCACCCGAAGCGCGGGGCCACGGCGCGGGGCGCGCGATGATCGAGCATGTGCGCAGTTTCGCGCGGGGGCGGGGCCTGCCGGGGGTGCGGTGGTTGACCGCCGAGGGCAATGCCCCGGCGCGCGCGCTTTACGACACGTTCGCACCGCGTACCGAGTTCGTGCTCTATTCGATTGCGCCCTGAACCAAGCGCGGGCGTGACGCCCGGCATTCCACGCCTGCGGATAGTGCGCTAGGATCGGCCACCACGCCCGACCCTGAGGAGATTTGAGCGCATGGCCGAAGCCATCGACCACGCTGGCCGCCCCACAGCCCGCACCGCATTGCGGCGGCGCGGGCTGGGCTGGCTTGCGCTGGTGGCAGCTTTTGCGCTGCTGGCGGCGCTGCCGTGGGTTGGCGGGCGCGATGTGTTGGGTCTGTTCATGGGCGATACTGCCCGGCGCGGCGACACCACCTTACGGCTGGCGGTGGCGACGATGCGCGGGCAACTGGCGCGGTTCGAGCGGCTGCCGCAGTTGGTAGCCGAAACCGCACTGGTGCGCGCGCTGGCGGCGGCGCCCGATGACGCCGCCATCGTGGCCAGCGCCAACGCCTATTTCAAGCATGTGGGCGCGGTGATCGGGGCCTCGGACATCTATTACATGGACCTTGACGGCACCACCCGCGCGGCGTCGAACTACGACACCGAAACCTCGTTCGTGGGGGGCAATTTCGCGTTCCGGCCCTATTTCTACGAGGCGGCGGCAGGTGGGCAGGGGCGGTTTTTTGCGCTTGGCACCACCTCGCGCAAGCGCGGCTACTATTTCGGCGCGCCGGTGGTTGACGGCGAACGGGTGCTTGGTGTGGTTGCCTTGAAGGTCGATCTCGACGCGATCGAGGAAACCTGGCGGGGCGGCGATGACGAGATCATCGTGACCGACCCGGACGGGATCATCTTTCTGTCGAGCCGGGCGGAGTGGCTGTTTTCGGCGATAGCGCCGCTGACGCCGGAGCGGCGGGCACAAAGTGCGGCAACGCGCCGTTATGCCGATGCGACCTTGCGCGAGTTGCCAATGGCCGAGGCGGAATTGCGCGGCGGGCATCGGCTTGCGGCGGTTACCGAGGCGGGCGCCGAGGCGCGCGAGTTTTTGCGGCTTTCGGAGGCGATGCCCGATGCGGGCTGGACAGTGAGCGTTCTGCTAGACACCTCGTCGGCGCGGCGCCAGCGTTTGACCGCGCTGATGCTGGTGGTGTTGGCGGTGGCTTTGGGCAGCATGGCGCTGGCGGTCATGGTGCAGCGGCGCGCGCGGCTGCGCGAGCGGTTGCAGATGCAGACCGAGGCGCAGGCGGAACTGGAGCGGCGCGTGGTCGCGCGCACCTCGGAGCTTGCCAGCGTCAATGTGCGGCTTGAGGCAGAGATCGGTGAACGCAAGGCGGCCGAGCAGGATTTGCACAAGGCGCAGGCCGATCTGGTGCAGGCGAGCAAACTGGCGGCGCTTGGCCAGATGTCGGCGGCGCTGAGCCACGAGTTCAACCAGCCGCTGGCGGCAGCGCGCAACTATGCCGACAACGCCCTGACGCTGATCGACCGCGCGCGGATCAGCGACGCGCGCGACAACATCGGCCGCATTCTCGATCTGGTCGATCGGATGACTTCGATCAGCAAGCACCTGCGCAGCTTTGCGCGCAAACCGGGGCAAGAACTGGTCGCGGTCAATCTGGCCGAAGTGGTTGCGGCATCGCGCGAGATTGTGGGGCCGCGGTTGCGCGATGTCGGGGCGGCGCTGATCGTCGATCTGCCCGCCGATTTGCCCTTGGTGGTGGGCGGCCCGGTGCGCCTGCAACAGGTGCTGGTCAATCTGATTTCCAACGCCGCCGACGCGATCGAGGGCCACGCCGATCGCCGGATCGAGCTGGCCGCGCACGCCAGTGCCAAGGGCCTGCGGCTGACCCTGCGCGACCATGGGCCGGGGGTGCCCGCAAGCCAGCGCGAGCGGATTTTCGACCCCTTCTTCTCGACCAAGGTGGTGGGCAAGGGGCTGGGGCTTGGCCTTTCGATCTCTTACAACATCATCAAGGATTTCGGCGGCGACTTGCGGGTTGCCGATGCGCCGGGGGGGGGTGCGCTGTTCATAATTGATCTGCGCGCGGCCAAGGCCAAGAGCAAGGCGCGGGCATGAGCAGCGCGCATGTTCTTCTGGTTGATGACGAGGCGGTGTTGCGTGCATCGACGGCGCAATTGCTCGACCTTGCCGGGTTTGCGGTCGAGGAGCTGTCGCAGGGCGACCGTGCGCTTGATCTGGTCAGCTTCGGCTTTCCCGGCATCGTGATTACCGATATCCGCATGCCCGGCATCGACGGCATCAGCCTGATGAACCGCATCCACGAGATCGACCATGAGATTCCGGTGATTCTGATCACCGGGCACAGCGACGTGCAGCTGGCGGTGCGGGCGATGCGAGAAGGTGCCTATGATTTTGTGGAAAAGCCGTTTGCCGGGTCGCAACTGGTTGAAATCGCGACCCGCGCGCTTGACCACCGGCGGCTGGTGCTGGAAAATCGGGTGTTGCGCGCTGCTGCCGGGCAGGCCGACGACCTTGAGCAAAGGCTGGTGGGGCGGTCAAACGCAATGATCGATCTGCGGCGGCGCATCCGCACCATTGGCCCGACCGAGGCCAATGTGCTGATTGTGGGCGAGACCGGATCGGGCAAGGAGGTGGTGGCGCGCGCGCTGCACGACCTTTCGGCGCGGGCCCGCAAACCCTTTATCACCATTGACTGCGCGGCGCTGCCCGCAACGCTGATTGAAAGCGAGTTGTTCGGGCATGAGGCGGGGGCGTTTCCCGGCGCGATGCGGGCGCGGTTCGGCAAGTTCGAGCACGCGCGCGGCGGGACCATTTTGCTCGACGATATCGGCTCGATGCCGTTTGCGATGCAGGGCAAGTTGCTGGGGGTGTTGCAGGAAGGCGCAATCACGCGGCTTGGCTCAAACGAGCCGGTGGCGCTGGATGCGCGTTTCATCGTCACCAGTCGGGTTTCGCTGGAAGACGAGGTGGCCGCGGGTCGTTTTCGCGACGATCTGTTTTATCGGCTGAACGCGGTTCGGCTGACGGTGCCGCCGTTGGCGGCGCGGCGCGAAGACGTTGCGCTGCTGTTCCTGCGGCTTCTGGCCGAGGCTGCCACCCGGCACCGGGTCGAGCCAGTCAAGGCGCCGCCGCAGGTGATTGCGGCCATTACATCGCGCGACTGGCCCGGCAATGTGCGCGAATTGCGCAACGTCGCCGACAGGTTCGCGCTCGGGTTGGGGTTGAGCGAGGCATCGTTTGGCGCCAGCGAACCACCGCAGCGCCTGGCCGATCAGGTTGCCGATTTCGAGCGCCGCGCGATTGAGAGCGCGCTGCGCGCGCATCGCGGCAGCCTGCGCCCGGTTTATGAGCAGCTTGGCCTCTCGCGCAAGACGCTTTACGAAAAGATGCAGCGTTATGGTTTGGACAAGGCCGATTTCAGCACCGGTGAGGGCAAATAGCGCCGGGTGGGCAGGATTCCCCACAGTGGCACGAGGCGATGTTACGAAATCCACCCATTGTTAGCGCCACCACATGCATCCCCTGCGGGTTTCTGTCACATAGCGGTTGATCCATTCCTGCGCAGTCTGCTTTCTGATCTTGCATTTCGCGCGGTGCCGCAGGGCACGCGCGAGATCGGGGCGCCGCCCCGCATCTGAAAACGTTCTGGGAGGAACACCATGCGATTCACCAAATTTGCCGCTTTTGCGGTTTCTGCGCTCATGGCGCTGCCTGCTGCCGCGCAAGACCGTGCCGGCTGGCCCAAAGAACTCACCATCGGCACCGCCAGCCAGGGTGGCACCTATTTCGTTTATGGCAACGGCTTTGCAAGCTACATCACCGAGGCGCTTGGCCTCAGCGCCACCGGCGAAGTCACCGGCGGCCCGGTGCAAAACGTGACGCTGGTGGAAACCGGCGACCACCTGATGGGCCTGGTGACCATGGGCCCGGCGTTCGATGCGTGGAATGGCAAGTCGGAACTCGCGCCGGGGCTTGAGCACCGCTCGATCCGCGCGCTGTTCCCGATGTATCAGACGCCGTTCCAGGTGATTGCGCTGAAGAAATCTGGCATCACTTCGGTTTCCGATCTGGAAGGCAAGCGGGTTAGCGTTGGCCCGGCGGGCGGCACCCCCGGCACCTACTGGCCGCAGTTCATCGAGGCGGTTGGGGTCAAGGCCAACATTTCGAACGCGGGCGCTGCTGATGCCGCGGGTCAACTTGGCGATGGCCTGATCGACGCTTTCGCCTTTGCAGCGGGCGTGCCGATTTCGGCCTTCGCGCAGCTTGCCGCCGAGCAGGATGTGGTGATGTTCGGCTTTACCGCCGAAGAACTGCCCAAGGTTCTGGCCGCGTTCCCGGCAATGGCGCCGCTGACGATTCCGGCGGGCACCTATGCCGGGCACGACTATGACCAGAACACGGTGGCGCTCTGGAACTTCGCCATTGCGCATGCCGATATGCCCGAAAGCCTGGCATACGAGATTACCAAACTGGCTATGGAAAACCCCGACCGCATGGTTGGCATCCACGCCGCAGCCAAGGAAACGCTGCTGGCAAACTGGGACAAGAACACCTTCATGCCGTTTCATCCGGGTGCCGTGAGGTACTATGAGGAAAAAGGCATCACCATTCCCGCGAACCTGAAGTAACGACTGCGTGCGAACACTGGCGGCGCCTGCCCAAGGAAGGGGCGGGCGCCGCTTGATGATGCCGCGTTTCCCCCGGGGAGGATTCCATGACCGCGACCGCCAAGGCTCCGGCCGACCTGCACGCGCTTTCGCAACATGTCGACGCCGAAATCATTTCCATCAACCAGCGCGTTCCGACCGGCTATGCGGGCTATATCGTGATGGTGCTGTGCATCCTCTACTCGGCGTTTCACATCGGGGTCATGAACCTTTACCCGCTGGAAACCTGGACCTACCGGCTGTTGCATGTCGGCGGTGGCCTGGCGCTCGGGTTCTTGCTGTTTTCGGGCACCAGCCTGCCCGGCACGGGCGCCGCGAAGGCGCCGGCACTGTTGCAACGCACCTATCTGATGGTGCTCGCGCCGGGTGCCGTGATGATCTTGATGGCCTTCGGGCAGGCGATCGTGTTCTGGACCACCGGCAATGGCGTCAATCAGGCCGCCGCCAAGACCGCGATGGAATGGAGTTTCAGCCTGCCGCTACTTGGCGGCACGGTCTGGGTGTTGCTGCTGGGCTGGGTGTTTCCGCTGCGCGACCGCGGGCGGCTTGATCTGGCCGATATTCTGCTGGCCGTCGCAGCGGTTACGGTGGCGATGTACATCATCTTTCACGCGCCGTTCCTGCGGCTGCGGGCGGGCACCGCGCTGGCCAAACAGGCCGATATGTATGCCGCGATTGCCGGGGTGATTCTGATCCTTGAACTGACGCGGCGGCTGGCGGGCCTTGCGCTGGTGATCATTGCTTCGATCTTCATCGCCTATGCGTTCGTCGGGCCGTGGCTGCCCGGTGTGTTGCAGCATCGCGGCTATACCGCTTCGCGCTTTTTCACCTATGTCTATACCGATCAGGGCATTCTTGGGCCGACCACGGCGATTTCCTCGACCTACATCATCCTGTTCGTCACCTTCGCGGCGTTTTTGCAGGCAAGCCGGGTGGGCGAGTATTTCGTCAACTTCGCCTTTGCGGCGGCGGGCGGCGCGCGTGGTGGCCCGGCCAAGGTGGCGGTGTTCGGGTCGGGCCTGATGGGCATGATCAATGGCACCTCGGCGGGCAATGTGGTGGCTACCGGGTCGCTGACGATTCCGCTGATGAAACGCGTCGGCTACAAGCCCCAGACTGCCGCTGCGGTCGAGGCGGCGGCTTCGTCGGGCGGGCAGATCTTGCCGCCGATCATGGGGGCGGGCGCCTTCATCATGTCCGAGATCACCGCGATCGCCTACCGCGACATCGTAATTGCCGCGATCATCCCGGCGGTGCTCTACTTTGCCTCGGTCTTTTTCATGGTCGATTTCGCCGCGCAGAAGTTCGGCATGAAGGGCCTGCCCCGCGACGAGTTGCCCAAGTTCGCCAAGCTGGCGCGGCAGGCGTTTCTGTTCATCCCGATCTTCATTCTGATCGGCGCGCTGTTCATGGGCTATTCGGTAATCCGCGCGGGCACGCTTGCGATGGCGGCCGCAACCGTAGTCAGCTGGCTTACGCCCTACAAGATGGGGGTGCGGTCAATCCTCTACGCGCTGGAAATTGCCACCAAGATGACGCTGCAACTGGTGGCGGTTTGTGCCGCTGCGGGCATCATTGTGGGGGTGATCGCGCTGACCGGGGTTGGCACCCGCTTTTCGTCGCTGCTGCTGGGGCTTGCTGGTCAAAGCCAGGCCATGGCGCTGTTCTTTGCGATGATCGTGGCGATCATTCTGGGCATGGGCATGCCAACCACGGCGGCCTACGCGGTGGCGGCCTCGGTGATTGCGCCGGGGTTGGTGCAGATGGGCATTCCGATGCTGACCGCGCACTTCTTCATCTTCTACTTCGCGGTGATGTCGGCAATTACCCCACCCGTGGCGCTGGCAGCCTATGCGGGGGCGGCGATTGCGCAGTCGGACCCGATGCGAACATCGGTGGAAAGCTTCAAGATCGGGTTGGCGGCCTTTGTGGTGCCGTTCATGTTCTTCTCGTCGCCGGCTCTTTTGATGCAGGGAACCTGGCTCGAAATCCTGCATGTGTTCGTTTCGGCTTCGTTCGGTATCTACCTGCTTTCGGCGATGGTGCAGGGCTGGTTCTTCGGCGCGCTTTCGTGGCCGCTGCGGCTGGTGCTGCTGGTGGCCGCGTTGAGCATGATCGACGGCGGCTGGCTGACCGATGCCATTGGCTTGGGCGCCGGGCTGCTGGTCTGGGCGCTGCAAAAACGGCTGCTTACGCCAAGCAAGATTTCGCGCGGCGCCGATTGAGCGGTACCGCCCAAAACTTGCGGCAACGGCCCCCGGTTCGGGGGCCGTTGTCGTTTCGGGGTGGTCGTCTCAGGCGGCTTCAAGTGCGGCGATGATGGCGCCGAAATCGGCGGCCTTCAGGCTGGCGCCCCCCACCAGCGCGCCATCGACATCGGCCAGCGCGAAAATCTCGGTGGCGTTCGAGGGCTTGACCGACCCGCCGTAAAGCAGGCGGAAGGCATTGCCTTCAGCGCCAAACCGCGCCGCCAGCTCGGCACGCAGGAAGCCGTGCACCTCGGCAATCTGCGCCAGCGTTGGCGTGCGCCCGGTGCCAATGGCCCAGACCGGCTCATAGGCCACCACGGTATCGGCGCCGGTGGCACCCTCGGGCACCGAAGCCGCCAATTGCGCCCCGATCACCGCCAGGGTGGTGCCCGCGTCACGCTCGGCCTCGGTCTCGCCGACGCAGATCACCGCCGTCAGCCCGGCGCTGCGTGCAGCCAGCGCCTTGGCGCGCACCTCGGTGTTGGTCTCGCCATGGTCGGCGCGGCGCTCGGAATGGCCAAGAATGACAAAGCGCGCCCCCGCATCGGCCAGCATCGCCGCCGAAATGTCGCCGGTATGCGCGCCCGCCGCCTTGGCATGGCAATCCTGCCCGCCGATCGCCAGCGGGTGCTTGCCCTTTTGCCAGTTCATCTGCGCAAGCAGCGTGGCGGGAGGGCAGATCAGCACCTCGCAGCCGGGGGTGGGGTGGGCCGCAACCAGCGCGGTGACCTCGGCGAGGTTCGCGGCCAGGCCGTTCATCTTCCAGTTGCCTGCTGCCAGTTTCCGCCGCATCTGCCTGCCTCCTTGAGCTTATTGCGCCAGACTAGGCGCCGCGCGGCGGGCTGCAAAGGGGGCAAATGCGCCTAGACCGCGTCCGGCGCATCCTTGAAGCGAATCGATTCACCGCAACCGCAGGCCTCGGCCACATTGGGGTTGTTGAAGCGGAAACCCGATTCGATCAGGCCCTCGGCATAGTCGATCTCGGTGCCAAACAGAAACATCTGCGCCATCGGCGCGATCAGCACACGGGCGCCATCCTGCTCGACCACCTCATCCATCGGCCCGGCGACCTCGGCCACCTCAAGCGTGTATTCCATGCCCGCGCAGCCGCCCTTTTTCACGCCAAGCCGCAACCCGGCGCCGCCCTTGTCGGCCATCAGCCGCGCCACCTGCGCCACCGCGCGCGGGCTGAGCGTGACCGCCGCCTTGCCGGGAATACCAAACATCACATGAACCCCAATTCCAGCCGCGCCTCGTCGGACATCATTTCCATGCCCCACTGCGGCTCAAACGTCATCTGCACGTTGACGCGCTGCACGCCGTCCAGCGGTTCCACCGCATCGGCCACCCAGCCGGGCATCTCGCCCGCCACCGGGCAGCCGGGGGCGGTCAGTGTCATCACAATTTCGACCGCATTCTCGGGGCTGATATCGACCGTGTAGATCAACCCGAGATCCCAGATATTCACCGGAATTTCAGGGTCATAGACGGTGCGACAGGCATCGACCACGCGCTCGTAAAGCGGGTGGTCGGTGGTCGAAGGGCGGATCAGCGGTTCGCCTTCAAGCGGGCCTTGGGCTTCGGTCATTGGGTCACTCGCGCGGGGTTGTTGACCGATTATATAGGGAATGCCGCGCCGCAGGTCCAGAGCCATGCAAAATGCTTCAGGTCGAATATCCCCCGCGAAGCGGCGCGCGCAGCCAAAGGCGCCTCCGGCGGGGATATTTTGGCTGGAGCATTGGCAAGTGGGCGGGCTTGGCCTATGGCAGCGCGGAATGGGCAGGGGGCGCCGATGGCAGCGGGCTTTGGTTTTACGGTTTCAGCAATCGACGGTGCGGCACGGGCCGGGGTAATTTCCACGCCGCGCGGGCAGGTGCGCACACCGGCCTTCATGCCGGTGGGCACCGCAGCCACGGTCAAGGCGATGCTGCCCGAAAGCGTGGCGGCGACCGGCGCCGACATTCTGTTGGGCAACACCTATCATCTGATGCTGCGCCCCACCGCCGAGCGGATTGCGCGGCTGGGCGGGTTGCACCGGTTCATGAACTGGGACCGCCCGATTCTGACCGATTCGGGCGGGTTTCAGGTGATGAGCCTCGCTAGCCTGCGCAAGATGACTGAGGAGGGGGTGCGCTTCAAAAGCCATATCGATGGCTCAACGCACCACCTGACGCCCGAACGCAGCATGGAGATTCAGCGCCTGCTTGGCTCTGACATCGTGATGGCGTTTGACGAATGCCCGGCGTTGCCGGCCACCGACGCGGTGGTGGCCGCCAGCATGCGCCGTTCAATGCGCTGGGCGGCGCGGTCACGCGAGGCGTTTGGTGCGCGGCCGGGGCACGCGCTTTTTGGCATCATGCAAGGCGGTGTCACGCGCGAACTGCGCGAGGAAAGTGCGGCAGCGCTGCGCGAAATCGGGTTTGAGGGCTACGCTGTCGGCGGGCTGGCAGTGGGCGAGGGGCAAGAGGCGATGTTTGGCGTGCTCGATTATGCGCCGGGCCTGCTACCCGACGACAAGCCGCGCTACCTGATGGGCGTGGGCAAGCCCGACGACATTGTGGGCGCCGTGGAGCGTGGCATCGACATGATGGATTGCGTGCTGCCCTCGCGGTCGGGGCGCACCGGGCAGGCGTTCACGCGGCGCGGCGTGGTCAACATCAAGAACGCGCGGCACATGGACGATCCGCGCCCGCTTGATGAGGCGTGTAGCTGCCCTGCCTGCCGCAGCTACAGCCGTGCCTACCTGCACCATGTGTTCCGGGCGCAGGAAATTATCGCCTCGATGCTGATAACCTGGCACAACCTGCACTATTATCAAGAGCTTATGGCGGGTCTGCGCGGGGCTATTGGCGCCGGGCAGCTGGCCGATTTCGTGCGCGTTTTTCACGCCCTGCGCGCCGAGGGCGATATCGAGCCGCTCTGAGCCTTCAGCCCATCGCCGCGACAAGCGCCTTGAGTGCGGCGACCGGGTCGGGGGCCTGCCAGATTTCTTCGCCGAAGGCGAAGAAATCGGTGACCGGGGCAAGATCGGCCACCAGCGCCGGGGTCAGCGCGCCCTCGGCTACCACCGGCACCTCGATCACCTCGGACCACCAGGCAAAAAGTGCGCGCTCGGCCAGCGCGCCGTTGTGCAGCGCGGTTTCGGCCAGCGGCCCAAAACAGACGTAGTCTGCCCCTGCCTCGCCTGCCGCCATGCCGGCGTGCTTTGACGCGCCGCACCACGCGCCCACAATGGCGTCGGCGCCAAGGTCCTTGCGCGCCGAACGCACCGAGCGTGCGGCATCCATCAGGTGCACGCCGTCCAGACCATGGGGCTCCACCAGTTTCACATGGTCGCTGATCACGATCGCCACATCACGTTCGTGCGCTGTCATGCGGCAGGCATCTGCGGCACGCGCGATGGCATCTTCATCGCGCCCGGCGAGCGAAAGGCGAAGGCAGGCGACATCGACCGCGTCGAGCACGGCACCGAGACGCGGAATGAAGACCTCAAGCTCAAACGCGGGGGGTGTGATCAGGTAAATCTGCGGGCGGTCGTCGGCGGCCATGATGCGATCCTCGGGCTTCGGGTTGGCGCTTCCTACCCTTTTGCGCCCTTGGGCGGAAGGCCCCTCGCGTGGGCAAGCGCGAGCGCCACAAGCCGTGCGCGCGGCGCATCCTCGGCATCTTCGGGTGCCACCTCGACGAAACCACCCATCGCGCGCCCGGTAAAGGTCATCTCGCGCACCCCGGCCTGTGCCAGCGCTTCGGCATGTGCCGACTTGCCGACCCGAAACATCAGCCCGGTGCCCGAGACACCGCAGACCATGTTGCCATCGAGCAAGAAGCACACGCCGCCGAACATCCGCTTTTCGCTGATGCCGGGGGCGTCGGCGAGGTCTTCGCGCATCAGTTCCAGCAGGCCGTGGTCAAGGGGCATCGGGCCTCTCCTTGTCAGTTTGTCGGGGTCAGCGTATCAGGCAGGCAGGTTTTGAAAAAGTGCCATGACTCCACAACCGATCATCATTCTCGTGCGCCCGCAGATGG
Source organism: Alphaproteobacteria bacterium HGW-Alphaproteobacteria-4 (assembly GCA_002842855.1). GTDB lineage: Bacteria > Pseudomonadota > Alphaproteobacteria > Rhodobacterales > Rhodobacteraceae > UBA6213. Next base: position 24,568 of record PHEE01000005.1, read on the forward strand.
GCGAGAACATCGGCGCCGCAGCGCGGGCGATGCTGAACTTCGGCCTTACGGCCATGCGGCTGGTCGATCCGCGCGATGGCTGGCCCAACCCGCGCGCGGTGGCGATGGCTTCGGGGGCGGCGGCGGAGGTGCTCGACCATGCGGGGGTGTTTGCCGACCTTGCGGGCGCGATGGCCGATTGTGACTATATCTTTGCCACCACGGCGCGCGGGCGCGAACTTTCCAAGCCGATCTTTACCCCCGAGGCCGCGATGGCGCATGCGCGCGCGCTGATTGCGGGCGGTGCCAAGGTGGCGGTACTGTTTGGTGCCGAGCGGGCAGGGCTGGAAAACGACGATGTCGCCCGTGCCAGCGCGATCATCACGATTCCGGTGAACCCGGCGTTCTATTCGCTCAACCTCGGTCAGGCGGTGTTGCTGACGGCCTATGAATGGGCGCGGGGCGGCGATCTGCCCGCGCTGCCCGATGGGCTTGGCGAACTGGCAAGCGCGGTCGAGGTGGCAAAGCTGGGCGACCATTACGAGGCAGAGCTGGAAGCGGCAGGTTTTTTCTTTCCGCCCACCAAGGCACCCCGGATGCGGCTTAACCTGCGCAACATGTGGGCGCGCCTTGCGCTGACCCGGTCTGAGGTGCAGACCCTGCACGGCGTGCTGCGCCAGCTTTTGCGCAAGGCGCCCTGATCTGGCTGCGACACATTCGCGTGAAGCGCGCCATCGCCCTTGCGCGGTGCAGCAAGGGGCGCTTTAGCGTAGCGCAGGTTTCCCTTGAAAGGTTTGCGCCATGAAACGCCTTGCCCTTGCACTCGCCTTGCTGCTGGCCGCCCCGGCGGCCCATGCCCATGACGTGATCGTCAACGGGCTGCATTTCGTGCATCCGTATATCTCCGAGCCGATCAAGGGCGCGATGTCGGGTGCCGCCTATGTGGTGATCGCCAACGAAGGCACCCAAGCCGACACCTTGATCGGGGTCGAAACCGACATCGCGATGATGGCGATGATGCACAAGACCGAGTTCAGCACCGACGGCGTTGCCAGCATGGTCGAGTTGCCCCCCGTCACCATTGCACCGGGCGATGTCTACAGCTTCGAACCGGGCGGCGCACATATCATGCTGATGATGCTGAACAGCGGACTGAAGGTGGGCGACATGGCGCCCTTTACGCTGATCTTCGAGAACGCGGGCCGGGTTGCGGTGGAGTTCATGGTTGACCCTGCCGACCCGAACGCGCCCGCCGTGCAACATATGCACTAAGCACGCGGCCTTGAAGCCCCGGCGGCGGCGCCCTAGTGTCTGGCGCGAAACCGCATGGGGGCATCTGGTGGCCACGAAACGCAGCATTTTTGAAGAGGTGGGCGGCGCCGCGCCGCCACCCCCGCCCAAAGGCGGCATGATCGAGCGCGGCCCGCGCGGCGCGCGCGGTTTGGTGCGGGCGTGGCTGGGGGTGTTGTTCGCGCTGGTGGTGGCGATGATCGCGGTGGGCGGGCTGACGCGACTGACCGACAGCGGCCTGTCGATCACCGAATGGCGCCCGCTTACCGGCGCGCTGCCACCGATCGGCACCGAAGCGTGGATGCGTGAATTTGCGGCCTATCAACAAAGCCCCGAGTTTCGCCTGCAAAACAGCACGATGACGCTCGATGCCTTCAAAAGCATCTTCTGGTGGGAATGGAGCCACCGCCAGCTTGGCCGGGTGATCGGTCTGGTCTGGGCGCTGGGGTTCTTCGGCCTCTGGGCCTTGGGGCGAATTCCGCCGGGCTGGAAGGGGCGGCTGCTGCTGCTTGGCGTGTTGGGCGGAGCGCAAGGGGCGATCGGCTGGTGGATGGTGGCCTCGGGGCTGACCGGCACTGCGGTTGATGTGGCAAGCTACCGCCTTGCAACACATCTTGGGCTGGCCTTTGCCATTCTGGGGCTGATTGCGGTGCAGATGCTGGAACTTGGGCGCAGCGATGCCGCGTTGATGGTGGCACGGCGGGCGGGGGAAGCGCGGCTGGGGGCATGGGCAGGCTGGCTTGCGGCGCTCGCTTTTGCGCAGGTGCTTCTGGGTGCGCTGGTGGCGGGAATTGACGCGGGTCGCGGCTTTCCGACATGGCCCTTGATGAACGGCAGCTTCTTTCCCGCCGATGCCTTTGTGGTGCCGGGCGGGGGGGCGGCCTGGCGGGCTTTCTTTGAAAACCCTGGCCTCGTGCAATTTCTGCACCGGTTAGCGGGCTATGCGCTGCTGGTGGCCGCGCTTTTCGGCTGGTGGCGGGCGCGGGCTTCGGCCCAGCCGACCATCCGCGCGGGCTTTGGCGCCGTAGCGCTGATGGCGCTGGCGCAGGCGACACTTGGCATCTTTACCGCGCTTTACGCGGCCCCGCTGGTTCTGGGGCTGGTGCACCAACTCGGGGCGGTGGTGCTCTGGGTTCTTATCTTGCGCGCGCGCGCTGAAGCTCGCGCGCCGCATGCAACTTCAATCCGAGGATCTCGATGACCGCATTTTCCGACCTCATGGCGCATCAGCGCACAACCGAAGCCTTGTCGCTGGTGGCCGAGCGCCTTGGCTGGGATCAGGAAACGGTGATGCCGCGCGGCGCCGCCGAACAGCGCGCCGAGGAACTGGCGGCGATGGAACAGGTTCTGCACGCGCGCCGCACCGACCCGCGGCTGGCCGAGTGGCTGGACAAGGCCGAAGCGCCCGACCCTGCGGGCGCGCGGGCGATGGAGTTGATTGCGCATGCCTTGCGGCGCAACGGCGCGGTGCCGGCGACGCTTGCCGAGGAACTGGCGCGCACCACCAGCCTTGCGCAAGGCATCTGGGCCGAGGCGCGGGCGCGCAACGACGTGGCGCATTTTCTGCCGATGCTGAAGCGCGTGGTGGCGCTGCGGCGCGAAGAGGGACAGGCGATGGCCGCCGCAGGCATTGGCGGCGGCGACGCCTATGATGCGCTGATCGACGGCTATGAACCCGGTGCCACAGCCGAAACGCTGAGCGCGATGTTCGCTGCCATGCGCCCGCGCCTTGTGGCGCTGCGCGAGGCGGTGCTGGGCGCGCCCACGCCCGCCGCTCTGGCAGGCAATTACCCCGCCGAGGGGCAACTGGCGCTTGCCCGCCGCGCTGCCAGCGCGTTTGGCTATGACTGGACACGGGGGCGGCTTGATCTTGCCGTTCATCCGTTCTCGTCAGGCGGGGTGAACGATTCGCGCATCACCACGCGGGTGGTCGAAACCGACCCGTTCAACTGCCTCTATTCGACCGTCCATGAGGTCGGCCATTCAAGTTACGAACTGGCCATCGACGCGGCGCACCACTTTACCCCGCTCGGGCACGGCGTCTCGATGGGCGTGCACGAAAGCCAGAGCCGGATCTACGAAAACCAGCTGGGTCGTTCGCGCGCCTTCGCAGGCTGGCTTTTCGCGCAAATGCAGGCGCAGTTTGGCGATCTGGGCGTGGCCGATGCCGATGCCTTTTACGCCACCGTCAACCGGGTGCAGAAAGGCTATATCCGCACCGAGGCGGACGAGCTGCAATACAACCTCCACGTCATGCTGCGGTTCGATCTGGAACGCGCGCTGGTTGCTGGCACGCTTGATGTCGCCGATATCGAAGAGGCGTGGAACGCGCGCTTTCTTGCCGATTTCGGCTTTGCGGTCGACAAGCCCGCAAACGGCGTTTTGCAGGATGTGCACTGGTCGGTCGGCGCTATCGGATATTTCGCCACCTACAGCCTCGGCAACCTCTACGCAGGCTGCCTGCATGCCGCGCTCCGCCAGGACCTTCCCGACCTCGACGCAAGCCTTGCCGAAGGCGACGCCCGCCCCGCCACCGCCTGGCTGCGCGATAAATTGCAGCGACACGGCGGGCTTTACACCCCTGCCGAGGTTGTCACCCGCGCCTGCGGACATGCGCCGACCGAGGCCCCGTTGCTCGACTACCTCGAGGCCAAATTCCGCAGTCTTTACCGGCTTTGACCAAATCCGGGGGGCTTTGCGCCCCCCGCACCCCCCGCAGTTCAGCGCGGGGTCAGCGCCAGCCAGATACCATCCTTGCCGCGCACCGTCAGATGCGCCACCGGCATCGCTTCCTTGCCAGGAACCGGGCAGATGCGGAACGCGCGGGCGATCATCGACAGCATCATCGGCCCCTCGGCCATGGCGAAGGCGGCGCCGGGGCAGACGCGCTGGCCGGTCGAGAACGGAATATAGGCGCTGCGCAGGCAGGCCTTGCCGTTTGGGGTGGTAAAGCGGGCCGGATCGAACTCGTCGGGGCGTTCCCAAAGCCGCTCGTGCCGGTGCAGATGCCAGGGCGAGATCACGATCTGCGCGCCCTTGGGCACCGCACGGTCGCGAAACTGCTCGGGGCAGGTCGCCTCGCGCACCATCATCGGCACCGGCGGGTAAAGCCGCATCGCCTCGCGAAACACTGCGCGCGACTGTTTCAGGCGGTTGATGATCGAGAAATAGGGGATTTCGGGGCCGATCACCTCGTCGGCCTCGGCTGCCAGCAGGTCTTGCCAATCCGGGTAGAGTGCCAGCAGGTAAAGCGACCAGGCCAGCGCCGAAGCCGAAGTTTCGTGCCCTGCCAGAAAGAAGATCGCCACCTGATCGACCATTTCGGGGGTGTCGAAGGTGTCGCCGGTGACCGGGTCGGGGGTGGTCATGATCTTGGTGGCGAGGTCGTCGGGGGCGGTACCGGCCCGGATCTCTTGCATCCGGGCGGCGGTCAGCTGGGTGATCAGGCCCCGGATGGTGGCGGCGGTGTGCCGCGCCTTGCGTGAATGGAACCGCGGCACCCATTTCGGCAGCGGCAGCAGCGCGCCGAGGTTGACGATCGGTTGCGCCTTCTGGTGTGCGCGAAACTGCGAAAACGCCGCGCCCGCCACCGCGTTTTCGATCGGGATCGAAAAGAGCGTGCGAAAGATCACATCGGCCGCAGCGTGGCTGGTTTCGGCCTCGATCTCGATCGGCTGGCCGTCGGCGCGCGCGCGCAGCCGCTCGACGCAGGCAACACCTGCATCCCACATCGCCGGAAAGGTATCACGCAGCCGCCCACCTTCAAACGCCGGGTCGATGATGCGCCGCTGGCGTTCCCACACCGGGCCGTTGGTGATGAACACCGAATTTCCCAGCAAGGGCGCCAGCCCCTCGCGGATACGGTCGGATTTTGGAAAATCCTTCGGGCGTTTTTGCAAGACGAGATCGACCAGTTCCGGGTCGTTGCACAGGTAAGAACGAAAGAACGGCGTGCGAAACTCGGCCATCCAGGCGCGGTAAAGCCGTGCAGGTTGGGCGGAAAGGATGTCGCGCCGGAACAGTTGCAGATAGCGCCAGAGCGAAACCTTGTCGGGGCGGGCGGCGGGTTTGGGCGGCAATGGGGTTTGGGTCATGCTGTGTCGGTATACCTGTTCACGGCGTGCTCGATGCGGCTGGCTGAGGGGTTGCGCCCGGCGTAACGGGTCTGCAAGGTCAGCGGCCCGGCGGTGATCTGGAAATAGTCATAGTCGCCGGGCCGGTCGAAGGCGGAAAGATATTGGAAATGCAGGCGGAAAAAGCGCCAGCGCAGTTCACGCCAGCGTTCGGGGCTAAGGGTCTTGGTGAAGGCCGCCGACAGCACCAGCGGCCAGCGCTTGCCCTCGGGCGCCACGCCCGAGACCGAAACCGGGTCGCAAAGGGCGAAGGCGCAGCCATCGCCGGGTGCGGTAACATCGACCCAGGCCAATTCGTCGCGCGTTGAAAGATAGGCGAGGTCGCCGCGCAGCCGCTGCGCGCGGGGCAGGAACGACACCATCGGCACCACTTGCCCCAACGTCAGAAGCCCAAGCGCCGGGCCGTCTTCGGGCACCCGGCCCGCGCGGATCAGATCGGCCAGGATCGAGACGGCGAGATGCGCGCCCGAGGAATGGCCGACTATCAGCACCTCATCCCAGTCGGCCTGCAAGGCATTGGCAATGCTGTCTGCGAACTCGACCAGACGCGCTTCGAGGTCTGGGGGGTAGGCGCCGTGCAATTGGGCCGTGTGGGCGTAATCGTGCATCAGGTAATAGGCGTAAAACTTGCCGTCTGCCTTGCGGAAGCGCTTGAGAATCACGGTTGCCACCAGTGCGGCCACGGTCAGGCACAGCAGATGGTAAAGGGCAAAATCAGGCACCAGCACCATTGCCGCCCAAGCGACCAGGAGGCCAAGCGTAACCGCCACCGCGAGTTCGGCCAGCAGCGCAAAGATCGGGTAGAGCGCCGCAATCATCGGCCCCTTGCGCAGCCGCATCAGCCGGAAAAGCGAGCCGGACGCACTGTAGGCCCAGGCCGTGCGGACCAGTTGCAGATAGGTCGCGGGGATCGACTGGCCCATACTGGCGCCGACGATGTCGGACCAGACCAGCACCTCGAAATCGGCCTCGCAGGTATCACCGCCGATGGTGGCGGTGGCGTGCCAGCCGAAGGGGCCGCCCGCGTGCTTGGCCGCCAGCGCGATCTGATAGCCCGAAATCGCCGCCTGCGCGGCGCCTTCCTTGCGGTAAAGCTCGCGGTAGCGGCGCGGGTGAATGGGGTCGTAGCCGGGGATGTAAAACACCCGCCGCCGCCTGACCTCTGGCGTAAAAAGCCCACCCATCAATTCCTCGTGTGTCTGATGGTGCGCAAGCTAGCGCAAATGGGCAGACCGGGTAAGCCTTTGTTGCCCAACGGGGGCGCGGTGATCAGTCGCGGGGGGCAGGGCGCCAGCGCGCCTCAAGCGCCTCGATCGCGGCGATGCGGTCGGTGGATTTCGGGTGCGACAGAATCCACGCCGGGGCGGTGGCGCCGGGCGCCCCGGTCAGCCGGTCGAGCCGCGCGAACAGTGCCTTTTGCGGCGCGGTGCCGATGCCCGCCTTGACCAGCAGCGCCGAGGCCCAGGCGTCGGCCTCATATTCATCCTGCCGCGAAAGTCGGGCGGCCAGTGCGCTGGCCGCGAGGTTTGCGATCCAGACCCCGATGCCGGGCAGAAACCGGCCAAGCACCGTTGCCAGCACCATGCGCAGCGCGTTTTGCCCCGTGAAATCAATCATCCGGCGCCGCGAATGGCCCAGGGCCACATGCCCCAGTTCATGCGCCACCACGGCGCCCAGTTCCTCGGGCGTCACCTGACCACGGTCGAGCGCATGCAGAAAACCGCGGGTCAGGAACACCCTGCCATCGGGTGCTGCAAGGCCGTTGACGGGGTCAATCTCGTAAAGATGCAGCGGAATGCGGGGCACCCCGATTGCCCGCGCCAGCCGCGCAAGCACGGGTGCCAGGCGCGCGTCGGTCAGCGGGCGCGAGCGGGCGTTAAGTTCGCGCCCAAGTTGCCACGCCGAAAACCGCCACATGGCAAAGCCATAGGCGATCAGCGCGAGCAAAGGCAGAAGCTTGATCATGGTTTGAATATGGGGCTGGCGGTGCCGGGATCAACGGGCACGGCGGCGGGCGGCGATCACCAGCCACCAGCCGAACCCCGCCAAAGCCGCCAGCGCGGCCAAAAGGCCAATTGCCGACGATGCAAGTTCGGTCGCGGCTTCAAGGTTGGCGCCAAAGGCATAACCGATGCCCTCATAAAGCCCGACCCAGACCATCTCGCCCGCCACCCCGGCAACGGTGAAAGCGCGGTGCGGGTAGCGCAGAGCCCCCGCGGCGACATTGACCGATGGCCCAAGTGGCGAAAACAGCCAGCGGCTGAAAAACACCGCTGCCGCACCGTTTCGGCGCAGTCTGGCGCGCGCCTGCGCCATCAGCCGCGCCCGCTTGCCGCGCAGCTTTGGCATCAATTGCCCGGCGCCGCGCCCCAGCAAATAGCCCAGCTGGTCGCCCACCACGGCGCCCGCCAGCGCCCCCGCTGCAACCGCGATTAGCGACAAATCGCCTGTGGCCGCAAAAGCCCCCCCCGCCAGCATCAGCATCGAGGCCGGGATCGGTAGCATCAGGCACGACAGAAAGGTGGTCGCGGCCAAAAGCCATGGCCCCCACGCGGGCAACAGCGCCAGCAGGGTTTCGGTCATGGCTGCGCCAGCAGCGGCAATAGCGGCGTGATCAGCGCCTCCAGCGGTACCCCGCGCGCGGCGGCAATCTCGGCCAGCGTGGTGCGGCGGCTGGTGCCGCGGTCAAGCCCCAGCGCATCGGCCACCGCCTCGGGGGGCAGGTGACGGCTGCGCGCAACCATGCCCGGTGTCATCCAGCCTTCGATCGGTCCGTTGCGGTGCGCAGGGTCGGCCCAGTAGATCGTGGAAACCAGCATCCGCACCGCGAAAAACAGCACCGCCACCGCTGCCAGCAAAAATCCGATCAGCGCCCAACGGTTGGTGCGCCAGAGCCGCGCAAGTGTGTTCACCCCAGCACCTTCATGGCTTGCGTGATGCCTTCGAGGGTGAGCGGCTGCATCCGCCCCTCGAAGGCCTGCCCGATCATGCCGATGCTGGGCGTGTATTGCCAGAGCCGTTCAGGCACCGGGTTCAACCAGACATGCGCGGGCCATTGCGCGCGTGCGCGGGCCAGCCAAGTGGCGCCGGATTCGGGGTTCCAGTGCTCGTTGGCGCCGCCGGGGTGCGAAACCTCATAGGGGCTCATCGACGCATCGCCAACGAAAATGCATTTGTAATCTGAACCATAGCGGTTGAACACCTGCCATGTGGGGGTCTGCTCATCCCAGCGGCGGCGGTTGTTGCGCCAGACCTGCTCGTAAAGGCAGTTGTGAAAGTAGAAATGTTCGAGGTGCTTGAATTCGCTCCGCGCCGCCGAAAAAAGTTCCTCCACCGTGCGCACATGCGCCTCCATCGAGCCGCCGCTGTCGAGAAACAGCACGACTTTTACCGCGTTGTGCCGCTCGGGCCGGGTTTTCACGTCGATGTAGCCCGCATCGGCGCTGGCGCGGATGGTGGCAGGCAGGTCAAGTTCGTCCGCCGCGCCGTGGCGCGCCCAGTGCCGCAGCCGCTTCAGCGCCACCTTGATGTTGCGGGTGCCAAGTTCGACCCGGTCATCGAAATCGCGAAACTCACGCCGGTCCCACACCTTCACCGCGCGGCCTTGCCGCCCCTCGGCCTGCCCAATGCGCACGCCTTCGGGGTTGTAGCCATAGGCGCCAAAGGGGCTGGTGCCCGCGGTGCCGATCCATTTCGAGCCACCCTGATGGCGGCCTTTCTGTTCGGCAAGCCGCTCGCGCAGGGTCTGCATCAGCCTCTCAAACCCGCCCAAGGCCGCAATCTCGGCGCGTTCCTTGGGGGTCAGGTGGCGCTCGGCCAGTTTTTCGAGCCAGCCACCCGGAAGTGCCACCGCTTCGAGCACCGCCTCGGGCGGGATCGCCTCAAGCCCTTTGAAGGCTTCGGCAAAGGCGCGGTCGAAACGGTCGAGGTGGCGCTCGTCCTTCACCATGGCGGTGCGGGCGAGGTAATAGAAGGCGTCGAAGTCATAGGTCGCCAGCCCCGCCGCCATGCCCTCGAGAAAGCCCAGAAATTCGCGCAAGGATACCGGCACTCCGGCGCGGCGAAGACTGTCGAAAAAGGGCAGAAACATCGCGCCCCCTTCAGATGAACCTGTCGATCGCAAGCGTGGCGAACATGCCGATCAGCGCAAAGACGATGCCATAGACGGCGGCGAATTGTGCGTGGTCAAAGCCGTTTCCGCCACGCCGATGCGCCTGACGGTACCCCAGAAGCGCGCCAATAATGGCGGCGAGAATGACAATCATCGTGGCCTCCGGCCCTTGGGTCAGCGCAGCCGTGCGCCAGCTTGCGCAAGGGCTGCCACCTCGGCGGCGCGGCGGTCTGCCGCAGCCTGGCTGCCAAAGCCATAGCCTGCCCACCGGGCCGAGTCGAGCCGTGCCGCGGCGGCCGCTGCCATCTGGCCCTGCGCTGCCAACGCCTCGGCACGGATCAGCAGCAATGTTGCCGCGAGTGCCGAGTTCTCGGCGGCAATGGCGTGGGGCAGCGCGCGGTCGGCCAGCGCCAGCGCCTCGGCGGGCTGGCGGGATGCGAGCGCCAGCGCCGCAAGCTGCATTTCGACATGCGCATATTGGATGGTTGCACCCGGCAGCCCGCGATAAATCTCGCCGGCGCGCAAAAGCGCGGCGCGGGCGGTGGCGGGGTCGGCGCTGGCGCTGAGCCGCCCAAGCGCGAACCATGCAAAACCCGCGCGCGCATCGGCCCAGCCTGCGGCGGTGGCTATCGCTACCGCTTCGCGGGCTGCGGCGCGGCGGCTTTCCGAGGCGGCACCCCCGCTGAGCGCGGCATCGAGCGCGGACTGGAAACTGCGCGGGGTGGGCAGGGCGGCGGCAGGTTGCGATACCCGCCCGCCCGCCGGGTTGATCCGCGCCAGCAGCGCCGGCAAAACGGCAGCCACCTCGGCTTCGCTCATGCCGCTTTGCAGCTCGGGCGCGTAGGTCAGGCGCAGCATCAGCATGTCATAGCTGGTCAGAACTGCGTGAAAATTGTCGTCATTGAAGATCGAATCCGAAAGCCGGAACAAATCGTTCAGTGGCCCCAGTGCCTGCGCGATTTCCTCATGCAGGCAATCGCGGATTTCCTGCCGCGCAACATCGTTGGGCAGGAACACCGACACCCGGCTGCGCTGGGTGAGGCGGGTCCAGTCGGTCGTGCCGCCGCCCCGGGCGGCGCGGTAAGCCTGCCAGCCCGAGACGCCGGGAACCACGAAACAGGCGGCATTGGGCACCAGCGCCTGCATCGTGTGGCGGGGCAGGAACTCGACCGTGATAGCGGCCTGCGCGCGCTGTTCCTGCCAGATGTCGATGCCCGCCTCGCCGCGCAGCCGCGCCAGCAGACCGGCAAGTTCTTCGCCCGCGCCGGGCGGGACCGCGCCTGTCAGCGCCACCGAAACCGGGCCTTCAAACCGGGTGAACACGGGCAGCGCGCGCCCGCTTTCAAGGCGGAAGGACAGTTCCAGAAAATCGCGCGCCACCTCGGCATTGCTGGCGGCACGGCGCGGGGCAGGGCCGCCGGGGCCGGGGTCGAAGCCTGCGGGCGCCGGGGGGGCCAGAAGCTCGGACGACGCGCGCGCAGTCGGGCCGCCGGAAAGATCGGCAGCACAGCCCGCAAGCATGGCGGCAGCAAGGATCAAGGCGGGGCGATGTGGCAGCATGAAGACCCGGGTGAACGCGCAGAGGTTCAGGCTAAACCTTTGCGCGAAGATCCTCTAGCAAAAGCTTGGGAAACAAACTGTATTCGGGTTTGGCAGGGCAAATGTTGTGGTGCGCTGGCGGGCGCCTACGGCCCCTAGCGCGAGACGGGCGCAGGGGCCGGGTGTACCGCCCCCATGCGATGATTCGCCGCCCCTCACTCAGCCGCGCCCGCGCCGCCGCCCGCCCCGGCTGCCGCCCGATGCCAGCGCCGCCGCACTCGCCTCGGCAAAGGTCGCGCCTTCCTTCACCGCTTCCAACACGCGCGCAAAGCGGATCCACTCAAAGCCGTTGGCGTCATGGTCCATCAGCATGTTGGCGGCGCGGATCGCCTCCATCTCGACCGAGCGCACCGGGTTCATGATTGCGCTGGTCATGCCCGCGCCAATCGCCATCGGCAGGAAGGCCGCGTTGACGCCGTGGCGGTTGGGCAGGCCAAAGCTGATGTTCGAGGCACCGCAGGTGGTGTTCACGCCCAGTTCGCGCAGCCGTCGCACCAGTTCAAACACCTGCCGCCCGGCACTGGCCAGCGCGCCCACCGGCATCACCAGCGGGTCCACCACGATGTCATGCGCGGGAATGCCGAAATCGGCGGCACGCTCGACAATCTTTTTCGCCACCGCAAAGCGCACGTCGGGGTCCATCGAAATGCCGCTGTCGTCGTTGGAAATGGCTACCACCGGCACGTTGTATTTCTTCACAAGCGGCAGCACCCGTTCCAGCCGCTCTTCCTCGCCGGTGACCGAGTTCAAAAGCGGCCGCCCCTCGGCCGCCGCCAGCCCCGCCTCAAGCGCCGCAGGCACCGACGAATCGATGCAGAGCGGCACATCGACCAGCCCTTGCACGAGGTTCAGCATCGACACCATCAGCGGCGGCTCGGTTTCGTTGGGGTTGGGGTTCGAGTTGTAGACAACGCCCGCATTCACATCGAGCACCATCGCGCCGCAGGCGACCTGTTCCAGCGCATCCAGCTCGACGGTGGAAAAGTTGCCCGCCTCAAGCTCGGCCGCCAGCTTCTTGCGGCCCGTGGGGTTGATGCGCTCGCCGATCACGCAAAACGGCTCGTCAAAGCCGATGATGACGGTTTTCGATTTCGATTCCAGAACGGTGCGGGTCATGCGGTCTCGCCTTTTGTGTGTTCCGCCACCCAGGTGGCGTTGGCCTTGATGCCCCCAAGCGGGAAGAAATGCACCGATTCGATGCCAAATGCGGGGTTGGCGGCCTTGTGCGCGGCCAGTGCTGCGACCATTTCGCCCGGCTCGAACGGCATGAGCAGCTTGGTCACGTCACGCGCGCGCCGTTGCAGCACGCGCAGGCTGGGGCCGACACCGCAGGCAATGGCGAACTTGACCAGCGTTTGCAGCTTGGCCGGGCCCGCGATGCCGATATGCACCGGCAGGGTGATGCCGAGGGCCGCGAGCTTGTTCACCCAGGCGATCACCGGGGCGGGCTCAAAGCAGAACTGCGTGACGATTGCCATTCTGGCATCGGAACGTTCCGCCCAATCCTGCTTGAGCTTCAGCGCCTGCATCGCAACCGCATCGTCGCCGTCGGCGTCGATATCGCGGTTGCCTTCGGGGTGGCCAGCCACATGCAGGCGGGTGAAACCATCAAAGGCGCCGCTTTCCAGCATCTGCATCGACGATGTGTAATCGCCCGCTGGCGTGTTGACACCGCCCCCCAGCAGCAGCGCCTGCGTCACCCCGGCATCGCCTTCATAGCGGCCCACCCAGTCGCGCAGGATCGCCTCGGATGCGATCAGCCGGGCCGGAAAATGCGGCATCGGCTCAAACCCTTCGCGGCGCAGACGGGCGGCGGTCGCCACCATGTCGGCAATCGGGGTGCCGTCGATATGGGCGATGTAGACGCGGGTGCCCTTGGGCAGAATGGCGCGAAAATCTTCGATGCCCGCTGCGGTGCGCGGCATCACCTCAATCGAAAATTCGTCGAGAAAGGCCGGAACCGGGCCAAGGTCGGGGGCCGCATCGCGGCGAAAGTTCAAAAGCGCCATCATGGCCTCCGGGTCAGGGGCTGGGGGGTTCCCAGCCGTCATGTGCAATCAGCGCGGCCAGCCGTGCTGCGTCGTATTCGGCAATCAGGCGCGCGGCCTCGGCCTCGGCGGCCTCGACATCGGTGCCGGGGTGGGTGACCGCAGGCGCCTTGCGCCATTCGGCCATATAGGCATCGGCATCGCGGGCGCCGATCTTCATGGCGCAGCGATCAATGGCCTGCTCGAACCGCTCGGGCAGTGGCCGCTTGACGCCGCCACGCCCCTTGCCCGCAATCACTTGCGCCGGGATGTCGCGCCAGAAAACGAGGGTGATCTCGGCCATTGCTGATTCCTTCCTTCGCGCCACCATTACGCCCCGGAACGAGGCCCCCGATGACGGTTTTCGACATGTTGCGCAGGGTCCGCGACGCGGCCCCTTCAACAGGTCGCCAATGTCGCGCGGCGGGGCAGGGCCGGGCAATGGCAAAGCGCCCGCACGGGGGGTGAATTCGGTGCAAGCTGAGCATGAGCCGGGCGCAGCCGGGAATCGCCGCGCACCAGTTCGTTATGGCCTCGACATTGACCCGGATCATGGGGCAGGGCGGCAAACGGTGTTAGAATTGCACGGTTTTTATGATTGAGGAGGTCGTTGCCATGTTCATTCCTGCATTTCGCCCCCGTGCCGCGCTGATCGTGACCTGTCTCTGCCTTGCCGTCGCAATGCCTGCCGCCGCGCAAACCGCCGCCGACGCCGCAGCGCGGTTTGCCGAGCTTGAGGTCAAGGTCAAGAACGCCCCGGTTGCGGTGGAAACGCTGGCCGATGTGCAATCGCTCAGCTTTGGATCGCGGATTGCGCCGCTGCTGACCGATGCCGACATCGCGCTGATGCGGTTTCTGCCCAACCTTGGTTCGGCCTCGCTCGATGGATTGAAGGGGGTGACACCCAAGGGATTGTCGCAACTTTCCAACGTTCCAAAACTCTGGCGGCTCAGCCTGCGCGGCAGCGAGATTACCGATGCCCACGCGGCGGTGCTGCCCGGGATGCCGGGGGTCAAGAACCTTGATTTCACAACGAACGCCGGGCTCAGCGATGCTGCGATGCCAACCATCGCGGCGATGCCGGCGCTGACCGACCTCAAACTTGACGCGACCGGCGTGACCGACATCGGTTTGGCCGCTCTTTCGGGGCACAAAACACTGAAAGCGCTCAGTTTGAGCCGCACGGCGGTTACGGATGCGGGGCTGGTGCATCTGGCCGCGATTTCCACGCTGCAAACGTTGGCGATAACTGACACCGGCGTTACCGGCGCCGGGTTGGAACCGATTGCGGCGCTGCCGAACTTGCAGGAACTGAGCCTGATGAACAGCAAGGTTGACGACATCGGCGCCTGGCACATCGGCAAGATGGTATCTCTGAAGCGGCTTTTCGCGTGGAACACCCTGATCACCGATAATGGCATGGTCTGGTTCAAGAACCTCGCCAACCTCGAAGTGATATACCTCGACCGCACCGGGGTAACGGATGCGGGGCTTGCCGCGCTTGCCGGGCTACCCAAACTGCGCACGGTTTGGCTGAACGGCACCGCGGTAGGCGATGCGGGCATGGCACATCTGGCGAACCTGCCGCTGGCGTCAGTGCAGATCGGGCAGACCCAGGTGGGAGACGCGGGGCTGCTGGTGCTGGCACAGATCCCGACGTTGACCAATATCAGCGCGCGCGGCAGCAAGGTGACCGAGGCGGGCGTGGCGGCGGCAATGGCGCTGCCGGGGCGCAACCCCGGCCTGAGCATTTCGCGCTGAACCTGGCCCAGACCCGCCGCGCGCGCCGCTTTCCCGGCGCGCGCGGCGCTGGTACCGGAGGGCGGGCCTCAACCATTTGTAAACCCTGATCTGGCAAGTCTTGTGCAGGGGGCTCTCGCTCCGGGCACGGGCATGGCATTGGAAAAAGAGCATAGCGTGATCCGACGCAAGGCCGAGGCGGGGCGGGCATCGCCCGGGCCCGCGCCGATGACCGCTGCGCGCGCGCTTGGCCTTTCACTCGCCAAGGCCGCGCAGGATGGCATGGCGCTGGCCCTGCGCGTGGTGCAGGTTGACGAGCGGCGGCTTTCGCTGGCCGAGCTCCCCGAGGCGATAGAAGACCGCGCGCTGCTCGCCGTGCTTGAGGGCCCGGCCGAGGGGTTGGGGCTTGCGGTCATCGCCCCCTCGTTGCTTGCCGCGCTGATCGAAGTGCAGACCACAGGCAGGCTTGCGCCGGCGCCGCCACCTGTGCGCCGTGCAACCCGCACCGATGCGGTCATGGTCGCAGGTTTCATCGACCGAACGCTGGAGGAGCTTGAGAAAACACTGGCTGAACTGCCCGAAATCATCTGGGCCGGGGGCTTTCGCTATGCCTCGTACCTCGACGATCCGCGCCCGCTTGGCTTGTTGCTGGAAGATATCGGTTTTCGCGTTCTGCAACTGGACCTGGAGCTTGGCCCGGGTGGTGAGCGCAAGGGCGGGCTGGTGCTGGCGTTGCCGGCAGACGGCCGTGGCGCCGCACCCCGCCCCGCCGCCGAAGCCGACGCGCATGAGGGGGCGCCCGCCGCCGGTTCGCTGGCAGATACGTCACGCTGGAAAGCGGAAATGGAGCGGGTGGTTCTGCAAGCCCCGGCAATGCTCGAAGCGGTGCTGCACCGCCTTACGCTGCCGCTTTCGGCGGTGCTTTCGTTCGCGCCGGGCACCGAATTGCCAGTGCCGCTTGCAGCGCTGGAGGAGTTGCGGGTTGAAGGGCACGGCAGGCGGTTGCTTGCGCGCGGTCGGCTGGGGCAGAATCGCGGTTTTCGCGCGGTGCGGCTGGTGACCGAGGCCGATGAGCCTGCTCCGGCCGTGCCCTTGCAGCCGTTGCCAGCAGCCGAGCCTGCCCGCACCTTACCCCCCCGGCGTACCCCCGCGCCTGCGCATCAGCCGGCGGTCGCCGCCCCGGTGGCGATGGCGGCCATTGACGCGGGCGCAGCAGCCGCAACGGCACCACCCCCCGACGAGCCAGAGCCATTTGCCATGGCGCCATTGAAAATGGGGTCGGTGTTCTGACCGCCGCCATGGGTCGGGGAAGGGCGCTGCGGCGCCCATGCGCGCCGCAGCGATCCGGGGCAGTATCGGACCACACAGCGCGCCGATCCGGCGTGATACTCGGCAAGGTCAGGGATCCGACCGCGCGCTGAGCGGCATTATCTGCGGTGGCGATGCATGGTCCGAAGGCGCCGGGGCCTTAACCATCGCTTGGTGTATCCAGCAGGTCGAGCTTTCGCCGCAGCGGCGGGCTGACGGCCATGCCTGCGACCATTGCGGCCACGAAGACCCAGACCTGCCAGCCGCCAAAGCTGAGCGAGGCAAGCGCCGGACCGGGACAAAACCCCACGATGCCCCAGCCCGCGCCGAACAATAGCGAGCCGAGCACCAGCTGACGGTCGACCAGCAGCGGCAGATCGCGCGGCATCGGCAGCCCGAGGAACGACCGGTCGCGCTTTGCCGCCAGCCGCCAGACCAGCGCCATTGGCGCCACCGCCCCGCCAAGCACGAAGGCCAGCGTCGGGTCCCAGTTCCCGAAGACATCAAGCCAGCCTTGCACCTTGGCGGTATCGACCATCCCCGAGATCAGCAATCCCGCCCCGAACAGCCCCCCCGAAAGCATCGCCAGAAGATTGCGCAGCATCAGATCACCCCCAGAACATGGCGCCCGATCACCAGCGCGAGGCCACCGCCCAAAAGGTAAAAGGCCGTCGCCACGATCCCGCGCAGCGAAAACCGCGAGATGCCGCAAACGCCGTGCCCCGATGTGCAGCCGTTGGCAAGGCGGGTGCCGATACCCACCAGAAGCCCCGATGCGACCAGCAACACCACATTCGACGTCGCATGCGTTGCGACGCTGTCATAGAGCGGCAGCAGCAGCACCGGCACCAGAACGACCCCGGCCAGAAACCACAGCCGCTCGGCCGCGTTATCGCGCCCGGTGCCGTCAACCAGCCCGCCGACAATGCCACTTGCGCCCAGAATGCGCCCGTTCAGCAATAGATAGACGCCCGCCGCGGCGCCAATCATCAGCCCGCCCGCCAGGCCCCACCACCAATCCGCTTGCATGCTGTTGCTCCAAGTTGGGTTGTGGCGTGCAGATGAAGGGAGCGGTCAACGGATGCAAGCTTTTCATGCCGCGCCGCAGCGTCTTTGGAAAGTTTGACCTGTGTCATGGCAGTCCCGCGCGGTGGCGCGCAGCATTTGTTCAGCGCAAGGAGAACGCCATGAAATCCGTTGCTGACCGCAAGGCCCAACTCTTGACCCGCCTGGCCCACCTTCAATCGCGGATCACGGAGATCGGTGGAGAGCTTTTGTCGCACGACTCGCGCGACTGGCAGGAACTCGCGACCGAACGCGAGGATGAGCAGGTGCTTGAAGACCTCGGGCAATCGGCGCAGTCCGAGATCCGCATGATCGATGCGGCGCTGAAACGCATCGAGGCAGGCGAATATGGCGCGTGCACCTATTGCGGCGAGGCGATCTCGGAAGAGCGGCTGGACCTTCTGCCGGGCACGCCGTTTTGCCGCCTTCACGCGCGCGCCGCTGACCGGCACTGAACACGCCCGCGATAATCGGCGTTTTCCTAACAGGACTAAGCGGCTACACTTTGCCCAGGCACTTTGGGGTGCGGTAACGTGGCAGGGGTGGCAATGCGCCGGCAGGTGAAAACGGATTTGCGCGGCGCGGTGGCGGTGGTCAGCCTTGCGCTGGCCGCCGGGGCCGACCCACGGGCGCCAGACCAGGGTTTCGATCCCGCACTGCGCGCCGAGTTGGCCGCAGCGGTTGCGGCGCTGCGCGCCAACCGCGCGGTTGCCGCGGTGCTGCTGCGGGCCGGGGCGGGGGGTTGGCCAGATGCCGCAGATCCGCTGTCTGAACGCGCGGCTTCGGAACTCGCGCCGGGGCTGGATGCGCTGGCAGATGCGCTGGCTGCGCTGGGCAAGCCGGTGGTGGTGGCGCTTGGCGGACGGCTGAGTGCGGCGGCACTGGCGTTGGCGGTGGCGGCAGGCTGGCGGATTGCCGCGCGCGACACGGTATTTGTGCTGCCCCAGATTGTGCTGGCGACGCTGCCGGGGGCGGGGTTGATGGTGCGGGCGGCGCGGCGCGCGGGGGCTGCGGCAGCGCTTCGGCTGGTGCAGCCGGGCCACGCGATCGAACTGAATGAGGCGCTTGGGCTGGGGCTGCTGGATGGCGTGGTCGAGGAAGGCGACGCCGATGCCGCAGCGCTTTCGGTGGCGCAAAGCCTTGCGACAGCGACTGCGGGCGCAGCCATGCCGCCGCAGCGCGCCGACGGCGCCGGTCTGGGCGACCCCGCAGCCTTTCTTGCGGAGGTCGCGGCGGCGCGTAGCGCTTTGCCGCAGGTGCCGCAGCCATTGCGTGAGGCGCGGGCGCGGGCAATCGACTGCGTCGAGGCGGCGCTGCTGCTGGCTACCCCCGAGGCGCTGCAATTTGCACAGGTGGCGCAAGATGACCTTGATGCGGCGCCGGCCTGCCGCGCGCTTACGCACGTTGCGGCAGCCGAGCGCAGGGTCATTGGTCAGATCGAAACCGCTGCGGCAAACGCGGTGCAACGCGTCGGGTTCTGGGAAATGGGCAGCGCTGCCGCGCCGCTGGCCGACGCGCTGAGTGTTGCGGGTTTCGCGGTGGTTCTGGGCGCCGCGGACGAGGCCGCGTTGGCCGAGGCACTGGCTGCGGTTGCCTTGCGCCAGCAGGCCGCCGAGGCGGCGGGGCGGATCAGTGCGGCGGCGCGCGCTGCGGCCTGGGCGCGCATCGAAGGCGCCGAGCGGGGCGAGGGCCTTGCCGGGTGCAGTTGGGTGCTGAGCAACGCCGAGGCCGCAGCCGCGCTGCCGCCGGACCTGCCGCTGGTCCTTGCGGGCGAGCTTGCACCCGAATTTGCGGCGGCGCCGGCGCTACGCCCTGTCGCGCCGAGGTTGGTGGAACTGGTGCCCCCCGCCGGGGCGCCGGGTCTTGTGGCGACCATTGCCGCTGTGCTGGCGCGCGCGCGGATCACGCCGCTGCGCACTGGCGCCGCGCCCGGCGGCATTGCGGCCCGCCTTGTGGCGCGCGCGTATGCCGCCGCCGAGCGCGCGGTGCTGGCAGGGGCGCGCCCTGATCAGGTTGACGCGGCGCTGGGGGTAGCAGACCCGCTGTTCCGCCGGGCCGATCGGCTTGGGCTGCCACGCATCGCCACCGAAATGCGCGCGTTGGGGCGGGCGCCGGGGCCACTTATCCTGCGGCTTCTGGCGGACCGTCAGGCGGGCACGCCCTCAACCTTTTATCGCGGTGCAGCCGTGCCGCCTGACCGTGCGGTTGCAGAAGTCACCGCTCTGCTGCCCGGTCTGCGCGCCGAGGCGGGCATTGCCGCAGTTCCCCTGACCGCGATGCAGATCAGGGCGCGGGTGATGGCCGAGCTTGCCGACGAGGGCGCGGCGATGCTGCAATCGGGGGTCGCCCTTGCGGCCGGCGACATCGACCTGGCCGCGCTTGCAGCGCTTGGTTTGCCGCGTGCCAGCGGCGGGCCGATGCATATTGCCGACACCGTTGGGCTGTTGGCGACGCGCACACTGCTGCGCAACCTTGGCCCGCTTGGTGCGCCAGCGCCCGAGGCGCTTTGGGATGTGCTGATCCGCAATGGCCGCCGCTTTGGCGACCTCGACCGGGGCTGACGCGCCTGGGCTTGAACAAACGCGCGCGCGGGTCAGTAGTGGCCCGCGCGGAAGTATTCGAGCACGTCCTGCCAACTGACCGCGCCGTCATCGGGGCCATAGTGGCCAGTGCGTTCGCGCACTTTCCAAAAAAGCACGCGCAGCACCTCTTCTTCGCTGACCTGGCTGACCTCGGTTTTCTGGGTCATCGTGTCGCCGATCGTGTGCAGCCAGACGCGGTTGCGAAACTGAAGATAGGAAAATGATTCCCTGTTACCCGAAAGCGCAACCTCGTTGCGACCTTCGACAATATCCAGAACGGCGCGCTGGATCGGGTCCATTCCTCACCCCTCCACGACAAACGAAAGGTCGCGCGCACCGATTTCCGCGCCCGCGCGCACCAGCCGAATTGTGGCGGTGTAGCGGCCCCTTGGCCAACCCGCGGGCGAAGGGATGCGGGCGCCCGCGTAGCGGTAGAACAGGGCCTGATCGCGCTCGATTGGCGCCGCGTGGGCAAAGTGAAAGCCCGCCGGCCCGGTGAGGGTAAGGTGCAGCACATCGCCTGTGCGCCCACCCCAGCCATAGGCCCAGACGATCAATTGCGGCGCCTTGGCGGGCAGCACATTGGCGCGCGGCGCCCCTGCCTTGACGCTGGCATAGTCGGGCGGGTTCACCGTCAGCCCGAGGTCCAGGATGCCCGCAGGCATATAGGCGGGGGGCACCTGCCAGAGCGCGGCGGTGGCATCGACCGGGCAACCGGCGGCGGGGTTGGGGGCAAACGGGTCTACGACGGTGCCGCCGTGGCGAACCGTCAGGTGAAGGTGCGGAAACTCGGATTTGCCCGACAGCCCGACGTGGCCCAGGGGCGTGCCCGCCGACACCGCATCGCCGCGCGCCACCGCGACCGAGCCCGCCGCCAGGTGGCAATACTGGGTTTGCCAGCCCTGCCCATGGTCGATCACCACGCCATTGCCGCATTCCTTGCCCGCCACGTCGCCACCGGCCGCAAAGGCGCCATCGGCCTGCCCGTCGCGGGTGGCAGCGACAGTGCCGGGGGCGACGGCCAGCACCGCCACGCCTGCCGCCATCGCGGCAAGTGTCGGCAATGCGAAGTCGGTGCCGTCGTGGGCATCATAGCTTGCAGCGCCACAGGCATGGTCGCGCACCCCGGGGCCGGGGTCGCGGTCAGCGTAATGCTGGATGTAGCAGTTTTCGCCCAAATTGCAGGCCAGCGGCAGCGCAAGGCGCGGTGCCTCGGCCCCCGCGGGGGCCGCAAGTACAAGCGCCAGAATCGCTGCCGCCGCCCTCATTGCGCCGTAAGCAGGGGGGGGCGACTGGTGGTCAGCTTGGCTTTCTGGATTTCCTCGACGTCGATCACGATGGCGCCATCGCGCACCGAGACCTTGGCGACGCCGCCTTTGGTCAGGCGACCAAAAAGCAGTTCCTCGGCCAGCGGCTTTTTGATGTGCTCCTGAATCGTGCGCCCCAAAGGCCGCGCGCCCATGTGTTCGTCATAGCCGCGCTCGGCCAGCCAATCGGCGGCTTCGGGGGTCAGCTCGATATGCACGTTGCGGTCGATCAGTTGCGCTTCAAGTTGCAGCACGAACTTGTCGACCACCTGCAAGATCACTTCGCGCGGCAGCGCCGCAAAGCTGACCACCGCATCAAGGCGGTTGCGGAACTCGGGGCTGAAGGCACGTTCGACGGCCGCAGTATCTTCGCCCTCGCGCCGCCCACGGCCAAAACCGATCGCCGCCTTGGCCTGCTCTGCCGCACCCGCGTTTGACGTCATGATCAGGATCACGTTGCGGAAATCGACCTGCCGGCCGTTGTGGTCGGTCAGCTTGCCGTGGTCCATCACCTGCAACAGGATGTTGTAGACATCGGGGTGCGCTTTTTCGATTTCATCGAGCAAGAGTACGCAATGCGGGTGCTGATCAACGCCATCGGTCAGCATACCGCCCTGATCAAAGCCGACATAGCCCGGGGGCGCACCGATCAGGCGCGAAACCGCGTGTTTTTCCATGTATTCCGACATGTCAAAACGCAGCAGTTCAACCCCCAGCACATCGGCCAGTTGCTTGGCGACTTCGGTTTTGCCCACCCCGGTGGGGCCGGTGAACAGATAATTGCCAATCGGTTTTTCAGGTTCGCGCAGACCCGCGCGGGAAAGTTTGATGGCGCTGGCCAGCGTTTCAATGGCCTTGTCCTGTCCGAACACGACGCGCTTGAGCGAACGTTCGAGGTCACGCAGCACCTCGGCGTCATCCTTGGAGACGTTGCGCGGCGGGATCCGGGCGATCTTGGCAACGACTGCCTCAATCTCTTTCGGCCCCAAGGTCTTGCGGCGCCTCGATTCGGTCAGCAGGTGCTGCGCCGCCCCCGCCTCGTCGATCACATCAATCGCCTTGTCGGGCAGCTTGCGGTCATGGATATAGCGGGCGGAAAGTTCGACCGCCGCCTTGATCGCGTCATTGGTGTAGCGAATGTCGTGGTGTTGCTCGAAATAGGGCTTCAGGCCCATCAGAATCTTGATGCTGTCGGGCACGGAAGGTTCGTTCACGTCAATCTTCTGAAACCGCCGCGCAAGGGCGCGGTCTTTTTCAAAGTGCTGGCGGAATTCCTTGTAGGTGGTGGACCCCATGCAGCGCAGCTTGCCGCCCTGCAACGCAGGTTTGAGCAGGTTTGATGCGTCCATCGAGCCACCCGAGGTAGCGCCGGCGCCGATCACCGTATGGATCTCGTCGATGAACAGGATCGCGTCGGGGTGATCTTCCAGCTCTTTCACCACCGCTTTCAGCCGTTCCTCAAAGTCGCCGCGATACCGGGTGCCCGCGAGCAGCGCGCCCATATCGAGCGAAAAGATTGTCGCCTTGGCGAGAATCTCGGGGGTTTCGCCGCGGGTGATCTTCAGCGCCAGCCCCTCGGCAATCGCGGTCTTGCCCACGCCGGGGTCGCCCACCAGCAGCGGGTTGTTCTTGCGCCGACGGCAGAGCACCTGAATGCAGCGTTCCACCTCATCTTCGCGACCGATCAGCGGGTCGATCTCGCCTTTGGCGGATTTGGCGTTCAGATCGACGCAGTATTTGGCCAGCGCCGATTCCTTGGCCTCGCCCTGCGCCTGTGCCTGTTGTGCGGGTTCCTCATCGGCGCCGATGATCGGGCGGCTTTCGCCAAAACTCGGGTCTTTGGCTACGCCATGCGCGATGAAATTGACTGCGTCATAGCGCGTCATGTCCTGTTCTTGCAGGAAGTATGCGGCGTTCGATTCGCGCTCGGCAAAGATCGCCACCAGCACGTTGCCGCCGGTAACCTCGCTGCGGCCCGAGCTTTGCACATGGATTGCGGCGCGCTGGATCACGCGCTGGAAGGCGGCAGTCGGCACCGCTTCCGAGCCTTCGACCTCGGTGATGAGGGTGGCAAGCTCATCATCGACAAACTCGGTCAGCACGCGGCGCAGGTCTTCAAGGTCAACCCCGCAGGCACGCATCACGCGCGCCGCATCGGGTTCATCCAGCAACGACAGCAGCAAATGCTCCAGCGTCGCCAGTTCGTGGTGGCGGGCATTGGCCAGCGCCAGAGCGCCGTGAATGGCCTGTTCGAGCGTCGTCGAAAACGATGGCACGTCGGTGCTCCTTTCAGCGGGTGGCGGCGCGCGGCGGAGGCCGCGCCCGGACCCTTGCGTATTGATCTTAAACTTCGGTGGAAATCGCCCGGCTTCAAGGGCTTTCTTGCCAAAATGCCGCAGCCGCGCGGATCGGTGCTGAAAATGTGATCGCTGCGGCCCCACGCAAGGGTCAGAAACGGTCCTTGCGGGCGCGAAGTTCGGTAAAGACCGCCAGCGGGCTGGCGCCCGGCATGCCGACGGCGGCGGCAAGCGCGGGGTCGGCGGCGCGCAGATAGGGGTTGGTCACGCGTTCAAGCGCCAATGTCACCGGCAATGTCGGGCGCCCGGCATCGCGGGCCGTCTGCGCCTCGGCCATCCGGGCCAGCAGCGCCGGGTGCGTGGGTTCGAGGCTAAGCGCAAAGCGGCCATTGTTCAGCGTGTATTCATGACCCGAACAGATGCGGGTGGCGTCGGGCAGTTCGGCCAGCCGTTCAAGCGAGGCGAACATCTGCGCCGGCGTGCCCTCGAAGATCCGTCCGCAGCCCCAGCCCATCAGGCTGTCGCCGGTAAAGGCAAGGCGCGCGGCGGCGAAATGGTATGCAAGGTGCCCCGAGGTATGGCCCGGAACCCCGATCACCTCGACCGCCTGCATGCCCACCGGCAGAATGTCGCCGGGTTCCACCGCCTCGGTCAGTGGCGGCAGGCGGTGGGCATCGGCGGCGGCGCCGATCATCCGGGCGCCGGTCGCGGCCTCAAGCATCGGCGCGCCCTGAATATGGTCCGGGTGGTGGTGGGTCAGCAGGATGTGGCTCAGCTTCCAGCCGCGCGCGTAAAGCTCGTGCAGGATCGGCGCGGCCTCGGGGGCATCGATCACCACCGTGGTGTCGGTGGCGGCGTCATGGACCAGCCAGGCGTAATTGTCGGACAGGCAGGGGATAGTGACGAGTTCCAGGGGCATGATCCGCGCGCAATAGTGGTTTTCAGACGCTGCAGTTTCGCGCATGCGGGCGCCTAGCGCAATCGGTCATCTACCTGTCGAAAAGAGTATGTTTGCGCTACCCTTGGGGGTGCTTGCCGCTTGCATCGCGCCGCGCTCCGCCCCACCTTTGCACCACGCCTTGTGCCGATGCCGAACCCGGGAAAGCCACCATGCACCTCGACGTGCTCGACCTGCGCAATTTCTACTATCGCACCCAGCTTGGGCGGGCGGCGCAAAAGGCCGTGCGTGATCGGGTGCTGGGGCTTTGGCCTGCGGGGCAGGCCGAAATGACCGGGCTGACCGTGGTGGGCTTTGGCTTTGCGGTGCCGTTGCTGCGCCCCTACCTTGAACACGCGCGCCGGGTGATCGGGCTGATGCCAGCGGCGCAGGGGGTGATGCCGTGGCCCGCCGGGCTGCCCAATGTTTCGGTGCTCTGCGATGAAACCCGCTGGCCGCTGGAAACCGGCATGGTTGACCGTCTGGTCGTGATACACGGGCTGGAAACATCAAATAATGCGGGTGCGCTGATGGCCGAGGCGTGGCGGGTGCTTGGCCCCGGCGGGCGGGCGCTGCTGATCGTGCCGAACCGCGCCGGGCTTTGGGCGCCGCGCGAAAACACGCCGTTCGGCTTTGGCCGCCCCTATACGCTTGGTCAGCTTGATGCGCAGGCCCGCGCCGCGGGCTTTGTGCCCGAACGTCACGCGGCTGCGCTTTATATTCCGCCGTCGCACCGCCGCTTTTGGCTGCGCTCGGCGCCGATGTGGGAACGCATGGGGCAACGGGTTTCGGGTCTGCTGGCGGCGGGCGTGGTTATGCTTGAGGTTTCCAAACAGGTGCAGGCGCCCCGCCGTGGCCTTGGCGAGGTGGTGCGCCGCCCGCTGCGGGTGCTGGAAGGGCAGGCACGCCCCAGTGCCGAGCCGGTCTGAAGCTGCACTAGCTGTTGCGCGCCGCGCGCAGGGCAAATGCGATGCGCGCGCGCACCTCGGCGGGTTCATTTTCAATCGCGGCCAGAACCGCGCGCAATTCGCCGCGCAGGCCGTGCATCTGGTCGATCAGCCCGATCACCACGCCAAGCGCATCGTCGGCAAGGCCGAACTCTTCGCAGAGCTCGCACAGAAGTTCCATCCGCGCGAGGTCTATCTGGCGGAACATGTAGCCCGTCTCGCTGCGCTCGGGCGTAACCACCTCGGCCTCGACGAAGGCGGTGATGCGGGTGCGGGTCAGCCGGGCGATGGCGGCAACGGCCTGATCTTCGGTGTAGCGGTCGGTCATGGCGTCATCCCCTTGCGCGGGTTGTAGGCGTGGGTCTTGCGCCAGTCGCGCAGAAACTCGGCCAGCGCCTCGTCAGCCTTTGGTGGTGCCACAATGCGCAGTTCAACCAGTTGATCGCCCGGCGCCCCGCTTGCGGGCTTTGCGCCGCGCCCACGCAGCCGCAGAATGCGGCCGCTGCTGGCGCCAGCGGGAATGGTCAGGCTGACGGTGCCGCCGATCGTCGGCACCTCGACCTTGGCGCCCAATACCGCCTCGTCAATGGTGATCGGCAGCGTCAGCAGAATGTCGTTGCCTTCGCGGCGGAACAACGGGTGCGGGCGCAATGTCAGTGTGACGTAGGCATCACCCGGCGGACCGCCGCCAATGCCCGGCGCGCCCTTGCCGCGCAGCCGCAGGGTCTGGCCGTCGGCGGTGCCTTCGGGAATGGTTACTTCGAGCGTGCTGCCATCGGGCAGGGTGATGCGGGTTGTGCCGCCGCGCACGGCATCGAGAAACGGCACCTCCAGCGTGTAGCGCAGATCGGTGCCGCCGGCACGAAAGCCTTGCCCGGCCCGCGCCCCGCCCGTCTGCCCCTTCTGACGTAGAAATTCGGCAAAAATGTCGGACACATCGGGAAATTCGTCGGCGCGGTGCGAACGGTAGGGGTTGCCCGGCGCCTCGGCATAGTCGCGGTAAAACTTGCGCTCTTGCCGCTCGGCGCCGCTGGCGTCGATCTCGCCACGGTCAAAGCGCGCCCGTGTTTCTGGGTCTTTCAAAAGGTCATAGGCGATTGAGGCCGCCTTGAACCGCGCCTCGGCGGTCTTGTCATCGGGGTTGAGGTCGGGGTGGCTGGAGCGGGCGATCTTGCGATACGCCTTCTTGATTTCGTCATCGGTCGCGGTCTTTTTTACACCAAGCGCCGCGTAGGGGTCATTGGTCATGGTGCCTCCGGGGGCAGATGTGCGGCCCACACATGGCAAGTATCGGCGCAACGGGCAGCCATCACAAGCCTTTCGCGTTGTGGCCGGGGTGAATCACCCCCGCCCGCTGAGGCCTGCGCGCTGCCTTGAGCGGCCCGGTTGCGGCAAGTCGGCACATGTTAGCGCCTGCAATTGGCGCGGCGGGGCGGTGCAAGTTGCACAGGGCCGAAAATACCGTGCATGGTGGCGCAAAACCAACGCCCAAGACGGTTGCGGGGGCAAAGGTGCTCTGCTACACCCGCGCCGAAATCAGACGTGCCGGGGGGTGCCTCGCACGCCACGGGGGGTCTGCGGTCTGGCGCAATGCCGGGCTTTCAGGCAAAGATATCGGAAGGGTGGACGTGTCCGAACCAGCTTCGATTTCCGCAAGTATCGCCGGGCGCTATGCCTCGGCCGTGTTCGAACTTTCGCAAGAGACGAAAGCGCTTGCCGCGCTCGAGTCCGATGTGGCGGCGCTTGAGGCCGCACTGGCAGAGAGCGCCGACCTGCGCGACCTGATTGCCTCGCCGCTGTATTCGCGCGATGCACAGGCCCGTGCGGTCGCTGGCCTTGCAGCGAAGATGAAGCTTGCGCCCGTCACCGCCAATACGCTTGCGCTGATGGCCGACAAGCGGCGGCTGTTCGTGCTGCCGCAACTGATCGCGGCGCTGCGCGCGCGTATCGCCGATGCCAAGGGCGAAATGACCGCCGAAGTCACCGCCGCGCAGGCGCTGACCGAAGCGCAGGCCAAGAAACTCGCCGCGACGCTTGCAAAGCAGACCGGCAAGAGTGTGAAACTGAATGTCGCTGTCGATGAAAGCCTCATCGGCGGCATGATCGTGAAGCTGGGCTCGAAGATGATCGATACCTCGGTCAAATCCAAGCTCGCCTCCCTGCAAAATGCCATGAAAGAGGTCGGATAATGGGAATCCAAGCTGCTGAGATCTCTGCGATCCTGAAAGAGCAGATCAAGAACTTCGGGCAAGATGCCCAGGTCGCAGAAGTTGGCCGCGTGCTCAGCGTCGGCGACGGTATTGCCCGCGTGCACGGGCTCGACAACGTCCAGGCGGGCGAGATGGTCGAGTTTCCCGGCGGCATCCGCGGCATGGCGCTGAACCTTGAGGTCGACAACGTCGGCATCGTGATCTTCGGCTCGGACCGCGACATCAAGGAAGGCGACACCGTCAAACGCACCAAGTCGATCGTTGACGTGCCGGTGGGCGAGGCGCTGCTGGGCCGCGTCGTTGACGGCCTCGGCAATCCGATCGACGGCAAGGGCCCGATCAAGACCGACGAGCGCCGGGTATCCGACGTGAAGGCGCCCGGTATCATCCCGCGCAAATCGGTGCACCAGCCGATGGCAACCGGGCTGAAATCGGTTGACGCGATGATCCCGATCGGTCGCGGCCAGCGCGAGCTGATCATCGGCGACCGCCAGACCGGCAAGACCGCGATCGCGCTCGACACCATCCTGAACCAGAAAAGCTACAACGACGCCAACCCGAAGATGAAGCTTTATTGCTTCTACGTTGCAATCGGGCAAAAGCGGTCGACCGTGGCGCAGCTGGTCAAGAAGCTCGAAGAAGCCGGCGCGATGGAATACACCACCGTCATCGCCGCCACCGCATCTGACCCGGCACCGCTGCAATTTCTGGCACCCTATTCGGGCACCGCGATGGCCGAATACTTCCGCGACAGTGGCCGCCATGCGCTGATCATCTACGATGACCTCTCGAAACAAGCGGTCAGCTACCGCCAGATGTCGCTGCTGCTGCGCCGCCCGCCGGGGCGCGAAGCCTACCCTGGCGACGTGTTCTACCTGCATTCGCGCCTGCTGGAGCGTTCGGCCAAGCTTAACGAAGATTTCGGTGGCGGCTCACTGACCGCGCTGCCGATCATCGAAACCCAGGGCGGCGACGTGTCGGCCTTTATCCCGACCAACGTGATCTCGATCACCGACGGCCAGATCTTCCTTGAAACCGAGCTGTTCTATCAGGGCGTTCGTCCGGCCGTGAACACCGGTCTTTCGGTGTCGCGCGTCGGTTCCTCGGCGCAGACCAACGCGATGAAATCGGTCGCGGGGCCGGTGAAACTGGAACTGGCGCAATACCGCGAAATGGCGGCCTTCGCGCAGTTCGGGTCGGACCTCGACGCGGCAACGCAAAAGCTGCTGAACCGTGGCGCGCGCCTGACCGAGCTGATGAAACAGCCGCAGTATTCGCCCCTGACCAACGCCGAAATCGTGATCGCGATTTTCGCGGGCACCAAGGGCTATCTTGACGGCATTGGTGTGAAGGATGTCGGCCGGTTCGAAGCGGGGCTGATGGCGCATCTGCACTCGAACCATGCCGACCTTCTGGCCGACATCACCAACAACGACCGCAAGGTGGCTGGCGAGCTGGAGAAATCCATCCGCGCCGCACTGGACAGCTACGCCAAGACCTTCGCCTGAGCGCGTGAGAGGAGTGGGGCATGCCCAGCCTTAAGGACCTGAAGAACCGGATCGCAAGCGTCAAGAACACGCGCAAGATCACCAAAGCGATGCAGATGGTCTCGGCGGCGAAGCTCCGCCGAGCCCAGGATGCCGCCGTGGCCGCGCGGCCCTATGCCGAACGGATGACCGCGGTGATGGCCGGGCTTGCCGCTTCGGTCGGCACCACCGACAGCGCGCCGCGCCTGCTGGCCGGCACCGGCAGCGACCAGACCCACCTGCTGGTGGTGATGACCGCCGAACGGGGCCTTTGCGGTGGCTTCAACTCGACCATCGTGCGCCTTGCGCGCGCCCGCATCAACGAGTTGCTGGCCGCTGGCAAGACGGTGAAAATTCTCACCGTCGGCAAGAAGGGCCGCGAGCAACTGAAGCGCGAATATGGCAAGCATTTCGTCGGACACGTTGATCTGACCGAGGTCAAGCGCATGGGCTACGATACCGCCCAATCGATCACGCGCGACATTCTTGGCCGCTTCGAGGCGGGCGAGTTTGACGTCGCGACGCTTTATTACAACCGCTTCCAATCGGTCATCAGCCAAATCCCGACGCCGCGTCAGATCATTCCCGCGCATTTCGAGGCCGAAACCGAGGTCGCCGCCGGGTATGACTATGAACCGAGCGAAGAAGCAATTCTGGCCGACCTGCTGCCGCGCGCGGTGGCAACGCAGGTGTTCACCGCGCTTTTGGAAAACGGTGCCTCGGAACAGGGTGCCCGGATGTCGGCAATGGACAGCGCCACGCGCAATGCGGGCGAGATGATCGACAAGCTGACGATCCAGTACAACCGCTCGCGCCAGGCCGCGATCACAAAAGAGCTCATCGAAATCATTTCGGGCGCCGAGGCGCTCTGACGGAACCGGAGAGAAAACGACATGGCAAAAGCAGTTGGCAAAATCACGCAGGTGATCGGCGCCGTCGTCGACGTGCAGTTCGAAGACGAACTTCCGGCGATTCTGAACGCACTCGAAACCCATAACAACGGCAAGCGGCTGATCCTTGAAGTGGCGCAGCACCTTGGCGAAAACACCGTGCGCGCGGTGGCGATGGACGCTACCGAAGGCCTGGTGCGCGGCGAGAAGGTCGTCGATACCGGCGGCCCGATCACCGTGCCGGTGGGCAACGCGACGCTGGGGCGGATCATCAACGTGATCGGCGAGCCGGTCGATGAAAAGGGCCCGGTTTCGCAGGAAATGACCCGCGCCATCCACCAGCCCGCCCCGGCCTTTTCGGAGCAATCGACCGAAAGCGTCGTGCTGGTGACCGGCATCAAGGTGATCGATCTGCTGGCGCCCTACGCCAAGGGCGGCAAGATCGGTCTCTTTGGCGGTGCCGGCGTGGGCAAGACCGTGCTGATCATGGAACTGATCAACAACATCGCCAAAGTGCACTCGGGCTTTTCAGTGTTCGCGGGCGTGGGCGAGCGGACCCGTGAAGGCAACGACCTTTACCACGAGATGATCGAATCCGGCGTTATCAACCTCGACAACATGGAAGAGTCGAAGGTGGCGCTTGTGTATGGTCAGATGAACGAACCGCCGGGCGCGCGCATGCGCGTGGCGCTGACCG
This sequence comes from Alphaproteobacteria bacterium HGW-Alphaproteobacteria-4, assembly GCA_002842855.1. Classification (GTDB taxonomy): domain Bacteria; phylum Pseudomonadota; class Alphaproteobacteria; order Rhodobacterales; family Rhodobacteraceae; genus UBA6213. Next base: position 55,213 of record PHEE01000005.1, read on the forward strand.
GCCTCACCTTGGCCGAGCAGTTCCGCGACCAGTCGGGCACCGACGTCTTGTTCTTCGTCGACAATATCTTCCGCTTCACCCAAGCGGGTTCGGAAGTGTCGGCACTGCTCGGCCGTATCCCTTCGGCGGTGGGCTATCAGCCGACGCTCGCCACCGATATGGGCGCGCTGCAAGAGCGCATCACCTCGACCCGCGCCGGTTCGATCACCTCGGTGCAGGCCATCTATGTGCCGGCCGACGACCTTACCGACCCGGCGCCTGCCACCTCGTTTGCGCACCTTGATGCAACCACGGTGCTTAGCCGTGCGATTTCCGAGCTGGGTATCTACCCGGCCGTGGACCCGCTCGACTCGACCTCGCGCCTGCTCGACCCTGCGGTCATTGGCGCCGAGCACTACAAGGTGGCGACCGACGTGCAGCAGATCTTGCAACGCTACAAGTCGCTGCAAGATATCATCGCCATTCTGGGCATGGACGAGCTGAGCGAGGACGACAAGCTGACCGTGGCGCGCGCCCGCAAGATTCAGCGTTTCCTCAGCCAGCCGTTCGACGTGGCCAAGGTGTTCACCGGTTCGGACGGCAAGCAGGTGCCGCTTGAAGAAACCATCAAGTCGTTCAAGGCGGTGGTTGCGGGCGAATACGACCACTTGCCGGAAGCGGCCTTCTACATGGTCGGCGGCATTGAGGAAGTGATCGCCAAGGCGCAGCGTCTGGCCGCTGAAGCAGCCTGAGGAGGGCGCGAAAATGGCCGAAACGATGCAGTTCGATCTGGTTTCGCCCGAACGCAGGCTTGCCTCGGTGCAGGCGCGCGAAGTGCGCATTCCCGGCGCCGATGGTGACCTGACGGCAATGCCAGGCCATGCCGCGCTGATCACCACATTGCGTCCGGGCATATTGACGGTGGTGGCAGCGGATGGCAGCAGCGTCGATTATGCGGTGACCGGTGGATTTGCCGAGATCGGCGCCGAAGGCGTGACCGTGCTCGCCGAGCGCGGCCTGCCCAAGGCCGAAGTAACCGCGGCACTTCACGCGCAACTGGTGGCGGAAGCGCGCGCTGCGCGCGACGCGGCGCCGCAAAACCTGGTCGATGACGCGGTCAAGTTGTTGGCCGACATGGAAGCGTTGGGAACCCACATCGGGCTCTGAGGCCGCGCAGGTGCAAGCAGAAGCCCCGGTTCGCGCCGGGGCTTTTTTCTTTCGCCGCGCCGGGTTAGGTGTTGCGTGCGGAGGGGCAAATGCAGCGTTTGGGAAGCCACGCAGTGGGAATTGAACAGGGATCGCTGATCCTGTTCTCCGATTATCTGGACGGCGGCGCAATGTGGACCGGCGAAGGCCCGCGCGAATTGCGCCGCCTTGTCGAGTTCTCCGAGCCCTTTCTGGCACCGCCTTGCGTGCAGGTGACACTGTCGATGTGGGACGTGGACCAAAAGCACAATGGCCGGATGGATCTTTCTGCCGATATGGTCACCGAGGAAGGCTTTGTGATCGTGTTCCACACCTGGGGCGACAGCCGCGTGGCGCGGGTGCGCGCCGACTGGCTGGCGATTGGGGCGCTGCGGAGCGAGGATGACTGGGAAGTGGTCTGACTGACCATGAAAAAGGGCGCCCGAAGGCGCCCCAATCCGAATCTTGCTACCTGAAAATCAGGCGAGCGCCAGATTCGTCGCCGACTCGCGGCCGTCACGGCCCGATTCGATGTCGAAGGTGACGGCTTGACCGTCATCCAGCTGGCGGATGCCCGCACGCTCCAGCGCCGAGATGTGCACGAACACATCGCGCTTGCCGCCTTCCGGGGCAATGAAGCCGAAACCCTTGGTAGCGTTGAACCATTTCACGGTGCCTTTGGCCATCGTGAGATCTCCTGTTTCTCGTTTCGCCACCCGCGAGATGCGATGGCCCGGCTCAGTCACATCTGGATCGAAACTGAACCGTGAGGAAACAGCGGGTCGATGAAGAAAGCGTCGCTCTGCTTTCATGCATGATTTTCGGTCATAAAGCAATGTTTTTGAGGGAGCAGGCGCGTCAGCGCCGCGATCCGGGCATTACCGCAAGCGCCACGCCGCCCAATACCAATGCCGCTGCCGCGCCGAAACGCCATGATACCGCCTCGCCGATCAGTGCCGCACCGCCCGCCGCAGCGATCAGCGGAACCGATAGCTGCGCCACTGCGGCGCGCGCCGCGCCAAGCTGGGGCAACAGGCTGTACCAGAGCGCGTAGCCGAGCCCCGAGGCCAGCGCGCCCGACGCAATCGCCAGTGCCACGCCGGACAGGCTCAAGCCGACGGCGCCGGGCAGTACCAGCGCCAGCGCCAGCCCGAACGGCGCGGCTACCATGAAATTGGCTGCCGTGGCCGCCAACGCATCGCGCTCGCCCCGCCCGGCCAGCGAATAGACGCCCCAGCCGATACCCGCCAGCGCCATTGCCGCAGCGTGCCAGCCCAGCGGCGTGCCGCCCCCCGGCGCCAGCAATACCAGCAGCCCCGCGAAAGCCAGCGCTGCACCCGCCCACCGCCGCGCGGGCACCCGCTCGCGCGCCAGAACCGCACCCGCGAACATGGTGATCTGCACCCAGCCGAACAGGATCAGCGCTCCGGCGCCCGCATCAAGCACGCCATACGCGAGCGAGAAGCCAAACAGATAGACCAGCAGCGACGCCGCACCAAGCGCCCGCCGCGCGGGTTGCAGCAAAATCGTGCCAGACACGGCGTGGCGGCGGCTGCGCATTGCCCATAGCGCGGCCAGCGTTGCCGCACCTGCCAGCAGGCGCACCAGCGCAAATCCGATCGGGTCGATCAGGCCGCCACCCACGCCCAATCGGTTGAGCACCGAATTGGCGGCAAAGGCGATCATCGTCAGCGTCGTAAGGGCAAGCAAGCGCATGCCGCCAGCCAAACCCGCCACTGTGCCGTGTTGCAAGTGCGCAATCCGGGCCTCACGCAAACGGGATGGGGCGGGGCTGCCCTCTGGCGCTTGCCTTGGTCCAAATATCCCCGCGCGGAGCGCAAAAAAAGGGCGCCAGAAGGCGCCCTTTCACAGTAAACCGACCGCGGGGCCAGCTTACATCATGCCGTCCATGCCGCCCATGCCGCCCATGCCGCCGCCGCCCGCAGGCTGCTTCGGCTCGGGTTTTTCGGCGATCATCGCTTCGGTGGTGATCAGAAGACCGGCAATCGAGGCCGCATCTTCCAGTGCAGTGCGCACCACCTTGGCCGGGTCGATCACGCCGAATTTGAACATGTCGCCATATTCTTCGGTCTGCGCGTTAAAGCCGAAAGTCACGTCCTTGCTGTCGCGCACCCGGCCCGCAACCACGGCACCATCGACGCCCGCGTTCTCGGCGATCTGGCGCAGCGGCGCCTCCAGCGCCTTGCGTACGATCACGATGCCAGCGGTCTGGTCGGCGTTGGCGCCTTCCATGCCAAGCAGCAGCTTCGAGGCCTGCACCAGCGCCACGCCGCCGCCAACAACGATGCCTTCCTGTACGGCCGCACGGGTTGCGTTGAGCGAATCGTCAACACGGTCTTTGCGCTCTTTCACTTCGGTCTCGGTCATGCCGCCAACGCGGATCACCGCAACCCCGCCCGCCAGCTTGGCAACGCGTTCTTGCAGTTTTTCCTTGTCGTAATCGCTGGTGGTTTCCTCGATCTGGGCGCGGACCTGCGCCACGCGGGCTTCGATCTCGGCCTTGTCGCCGGCACCGTCGATGATCGTGGTGGTGTCTTTGGTGATCGTGACCTTCTTGGCTTTGCCGAGCATGTCGAGCGTGACATTTTCAAGCTTCATGCCGAGGTCTTCGGAAATCACCTGACCGCCGGTCAGAATCGCGATGTCTTGCAGCATCGCCTTGCGACGGTCGCCAAAGCCCGGCGCCTTGACGGCGGCAATTTTCAGCCCGCCACGCAGCTTGTTGACCACGAGGGTCGCCAGCGCTTCGCCTTCGACGTCTTCCGAGATGATCAGCAGCGGTTTGCCCGACTGGATCACCGACTCGAGCAGAGGCACCATCGGCTGCAGCGAGCCGAGTTTCTTTTCGTGCAGCAGGATCAGCGCATCTTCAAGTTCGGCCACCATCTTGTCGGCGTTGGTGACGAAGTAGGGGCTAAGGTAGCCACGGTCGAACTGCATGCCTTCGACCACTTCAACTTCGGTCTCCATGCCCTTGTTTTCTTCAACGGTGATCACGCCATCATTGCCGACTTTCTGCATCGCATCCGCGATCATGCGGCCGATATTGGCTTCGCCGTTGGCCGAGATGGTGCCGACCTGCGCGACTTCGTCGCTGTCTTTCACCGGGCGCGACGCGGTCTTGATGGCAGCCACGACCTTGGCGGTGGCCAGATCGATGCCGCGCTTGAGGTCCATCGGGTTCATGCCCGCTGCAACCGATTTCAGGCCTTCCCTGATGATCGCCTGCGCGAGCACGGTGGCGGTGGTGGTGCCGTCGCCCGCTTCATCATTGGTGCGGCTGGCGACTTCTTTCACCATCTGCGCGCCCATGTTCTCGAACTTGTCGGTCAGTTCGATTTCCTTGGCAACCGTCACCCCGTCTTTGGTGATGCGCGGCGCGCCGTAGGATTTTTCGATCACCACATTGCGGCCTTTCGGGCCGAGGGTAACCTTCACCGCGTCAGCGAGGATGTTGACACCCTTCAGCATCCGGTCGCGGGCATCGGTGGAAAACTTGACGTCCTTGGCAGCCATATTGATCTGCTCCTTTTGGAAATTGCGTTAGATAGAAAGGACTTCTCAGGCGATGATGCCGAGAATGTCGCTTTCCTTCATGATCAGCAGCTCTTCGCCGTCGAGCGTGACTTCGGTGCCCGACCATTTGCCGAACAGGATGCGGTCGCCCGCCTTCACCGAAGGGGCGATCAGTTCGCCCGAATCCTTGCGCGCGCCCTCGCCGACCGAGATGATTTCGCCTTCGGCGGGCTTCTCTTTTGCGTTGTCGGGAATGATCAGACCGCCCTTAGTCTTTTCTTCGCCCTGAACGCGGCGGACCAGAACGCGGTCGTGCAGCGGTTTGAAAGCCATGTGAAAGCTCCGTTGGTTCTCGTGTTGCATGAAATTGGCACTCACCCAAGGCGAGTGCCAGCAGGGCTGAGATAGGGCCCGGATCCGCGCCTGTCAACAGGCCCGCAGGTTAAATTGTCGCGGGTTTGGTGGCCGCAGGGTGCGACCGGGATTCCAGCACAAAGACCACAACACGGCCCGGAGACCCATGCGAAATCAGAAGCTGAGATACCAAGAAGCCGCGCGCCCGGTGCAAACTACAAAGGCGCCTAGATGGCGCCCTCTACCGCGTTGAATTTTTGGCTCCGGCGGTAGGGATCGAACCTACGACCAATTGATTAACAGTCAACTGCTCTACCGCTGAGCTACGCCGGAACACGAGGCGCTGTATAGCGGCAGGTTATGGGGGCGTCCAGAGGCTTTTGCGGCAAAAATGCCGTGTCTCAGGCTTGTCGGTAGCGTGGTTCACCGTCGCCGCTTTCATCAACGGCAACGATCTTATTGTTCTCCAGATCAATGAGATGCGCGAGCACGTTGCGGCGGGCGGCGGGGTGCAGGCTGGGCGTGGTATCGGCGTAGAGGCGCACCACCAGTTCGGAGATGCTTAGCGGCCCCACGGCAAGTTCTGCCAGAATCTGGGCGGTGCGGGTGCGCCGGTGTGTGGCGAGTTCGGCAATCCGCGCTGCGGGGCTTTCAATTGGCGCGCCATGGCCGGGAAACAGCCGCGCCGCGCGTGCCGCTGCAAGGCGGTCGAGCGACCTCATGTAATCGGCCAGATCGCCATCGGGCGGCGAAATCAGCGTGCTTGCCCAGCCCATAACATGGTCGCCGCTGAACGTACCGCCGGCCCAGGCAAAACTCAGATGGTTGCCGAAATGCCCGGGTGTGTGCAGCGCCTCAAGGCGCCAGCCGCCAGCGTCCACGCGGTCGCCATGCGCCAGCCGCGCGTCGGGTACGAATGTGGCATCGACCCCCTCGCCGCCGGGCACCAAGCCTGCAATCGCGCGCGCAGCCATGCCCGCCGAGCGCCCGGCACGCGCATCGCCGAAGGCCAGCACCGGCGCCCCGGTGGCCTCGGCCAACGGCCGCGCCAGGCCCGAGTGGTCGAGATGCGCATGGGTAACAAAGATATGGCTGATCCGTTCGCCCGGCGCGAGCGCGGCGAGAATTGCGGCCAGATGTGCGGGCAGTGCCGGGCCGGGGTCGATCAGCGCAACCTGTCCCTCGCCCAGAATATAGGTGTTGGTGCCGTGCAGCGTCATCGGCGAGGGGTTCGGGGCCAGCACACAGCGCAGACCTTCGGCGGGTCGGCTGAGCGGCGACGGGGCAGGGGGCTGCATCTTGCGCTTTCCTCGGGGTGTTCGAGCGATTAGGCTGCGGACATGTTCTTTCAGTGGCTCAAACGCAAGCTGCCCTATGGGCTTTTCGGGCGCGCCGCGCTGATCCTCATCTTGCCTGTCGTGACGCTACAGCTTGTCGTCTCGATCGTCTTTCTGCAACGCCATTTCGAAGGGGCGACGCGGCAGATGACGGTGTCGATGGCCTATGACGTGGCCTACATTATAGAGTTGGCAGAAGCGGCGCCCGATGTCGCTGCGGCGCGCGCCGAGGTTGCGGCGGCGGCTGGACCGTTGGCGCTGGAAGTAGCGCTTCCGGTCGCGCCCGAGGCGGGCACCCGGCGCGGGTTCTGGGATTTCTCGGGCCGGGTGGTCGCGCAAGAGTTACGCCGCCGCATTGCCGCATTGACACTGGCCGATCTGGATGATGCGCGCACCGTGCGGCTGGTGATCGATACCCGCCACGGGCCGCTGCAAATGGTCTTTCCGCGCGGCCGGGTGTCGGTATCGAATCCGCACCAGCTGTTGGTGCTGATGCTGGCCACGGGTCTTCTGATGACTTTCATTGCTTACGCATTTCTGCGTAACCAGTTGCGCCCGATCGCCCGGCTGGCAGAGGCCGCAGATGCCTTCGGCAAGGGCCGAATGCTCGCCTACAACCCCAGCGGCGCCACCGAGGTGCGCGCGGCGGGGGCCGCATTCCTGCACATGCGATCGCGTATCGAGCGGCACATTGAGCAGCGCACGATGATGCTGTCGGGGATCAGCCACGATCTGCGTACACCACTGACGCGGCTACGGCTTGGGCTGTCGATGCTGCCGCCGGGTGACGATGTTGCGGCGATGGAGCGCGATGTCGTCGAAATGGGCGGATTGGTGGATTCCTTCCTCGATTTTGCCCGCGCCGAAGCTGCTGACGCGGCTTGTGAAACACGGGATGTCGCGGCATTTCTGGCCGAGATCGTGGCCGATGCACGCCGCGCCGGGCACGAAATACAGTTGGCCGGTGTCAAGGGCGCAGGGGTGGCCACCTTCCGCCCCGAATCGTTGCGCCGTGCCCTTGAGAATCTGTTGGACAACGCCGCGCGTCACGCTGACCGGGTCGAGGTTTCTGCCTGGCAGACCGAACGGACGGTGCACATTGCCGTCGAAGACAACGGCCCCGGCATACCCGCAGCCCGCCGTGCCGAGGCGATGCGCCCGTTCACCCGGCTTGACCCGGCGCGCAACCAGAACGCGGGGCAAGGCGTGGGGCTTGGCCTTGCCATTGCCGCCGACATTGCGCGTAGCCATGGCGGCGAATTGCGGCTGGGCGATAGCGAGAGGCTTGGCGGGCTGAAAGCGGAATTGCTGCTGGCGCGATAGTGGGCAGGCGGCAAATTGCGCCTGCGCTTCCAGAATGGGTTGATACGTGCCCTGCCCACCCCTAGATATGGGGGCATCATTGGGGAAGGCCGGGGCTGCCGATGTCGGGGCCCACGCCTTTTCGCCAGAGGGGAAAGCACATGAACGACGTCCTCGCCACCTCCTACCCGGTTCTGCCGCTACGCGACATCGTGGTGTTTCCGCACATGATCGTGCCGCTGTTTGTCGGCCGCGAAAAATCCGTGCGCGCGCTCGAAGCGGTGATGGCCGACGACCGCCAGATCTTGCTTGCCAGCCAGATTGACCCCGGCGTTGACGACCCCGATACCGACGGCATCTACCGTTCGGGCGTGTTGGCCAACGTGCTGCAACTGTTGAAACTTCCCGATGGCACCGTGAAGGTTCTGGTCGAGGGCAAGGGCCGCGTGCGGATCACCGATTTCGTGCCCAACGAGCGCTATTTTGAGGCAAGTGCCGAAGCGCTGGACGAAATTGCAGGCGACGGTGCCACCGTAAAAGCGTTGCTGCGCTCGGTCGCCGAAGAGTTTGAACGCTACGCCAAGATCAAGAAAAATACCCCCGAAGAGGCGCTTAGCGCGATTGCCGAGGCGCAGGACGCGGCCAAGCTGGCCGACCTCGTTTCGGGGCATCTGGGCATCGACGTTGCGCAAAAACAGGACTTGCTTGAAACCCTGAATGTCGCCGAGCGGCTGGAAAAGGTTTACGGCCTGATGCAGGGCGAGATGTCGGTGCTCCAGGTCGAAAAGAAGATCAAGACCCGCGTGAAATCGCAGATGGAGCGCACCCAGCGTGAATATTACCTGAACGAGCAGATGAAGGCGATCCAGCGCGAGCTGGGTGACGGCGAGGAAGGCCAGAACGAAATCGCCGAGCTGGAAGAGCGTATCCACAAGACCAAATTCTCGAAAGAGGCGCGCGACAAGGCGCAGGCCGAGCTGAAAAAGCTCAAAGCCATGAGCCCGATGAGCGCCGAGGCAACGGTGGTGCGCAACTACCTGGATTGGCTGTTGGCGCTGCCGTGGGGCGTGAAAAGCCGCGTGAAAAAAGACCTTTACGCGGCCGAAGCGGTGCTTGATGCCGACCATTACGGGCTTGAAAAGGTCAAGGAACGGATCGTCGAATACCTTGCGGTGCAGGCACGTTCGACCAAGCTCAAAGGCCCGATCCTGTGCCTCGTCGGCCCGCCTGGCGTGGGCAAGACCTCGCTGGGGCGTTCCGTGGCGCGCGCCACGGGGCGCGAGTTCATTCGCATCAGCCTTGGCGGCGTGCGCGACGAAAGCGAGATCAGGGGCCACCGGCGCACCTATATCGGTTCGATGCCGGGCAAGATCATTCAGGCGCTGAAAAAGGCAAAAACTACCAACCCGCTGATACTGCTCGATGAAATTGACAAGATGGGGCAGGATTTTCGCGGCGATCCGGCCAGTGCCATGCTTGAGGTGCTTGACCCGGAACAAAACTCGACCTTCACCGACCACTATCTTGAGGTCGAATATGACCTGTCGAACGTGCTCTTTCTGACCACGGCCAACAGCTACAACATGCCGGGGCCGCTTCTGGACCGGATGGAGATCATTCCGATCGAAGGCTACACCGAAGATGAAAAGCGCGAGATCGCGCGCCAGCACCTGCTGCCCAAGCAGATCAAGGCGCACGGGCTGAAGAAAACCGAGTTTTCGGTTTCAGATGCCGCGCTGACCGAGATCTTGCGCCACTACACGCGCGAGGCGGGTGTGCGCAACCTTGAGCGTGAACTGGCCAAGATGGCGCGCAAGGCGGTGACCGAAATCCTCAAGGGCAAGACCAAGGCGGTTCATGTCACGCCCGAAACGGTTGAAGCCTATCTCGGCGTGCCGCGCCACCGCTTCGGGTTGGCTGAGGAACAAGATCAGGTCGGCGTGGTCACCGGGCTTGCCTGGACTTCGGTGGGGGGCGATCTGTTGCAGATCGAGGCGCTGAAGCTGCCGGGCAAGGGCCGCATGAAGACCACCGGCAAACTGGGCGACGTGATGAAAGAATCGATCGAGGCGGCATCAAGCTTTGTGCGCTCGATCGCGCCCGAAATCGGCGTGAAGCCCACGGTGTTTGAAAAGGTCGATATCCATGTGCACGTGCCCGAGGGTGCGACCCCGAAGGATGGGCCGAGCGCGGGCATCGCCATGGTCACCTCTATTGTCTCGGTGCTGACCGGCATCGCGGTGCACCGCGACGTGGCGATGACCGGCGAGGTCACCTTGCGCGGCAATGTGCTGCCCATCGGCGGCCTCAAGGAAAAGCTGCTGGCGGCGCTGCGCGGTGGCATCAAGACCGTGCTCATTCCGCAGGAAAACGCCAAGGATCTGGCCGAGATACCGGCCAATGTGAAAGCCGGGCTGGAACTGGTGCCGGTTTCCAACGTGCGCGAGGTTCTGGCCCGTGCGCTGGTGCGGATGCCCGAGCCGATTGTCTGGGATGAGTTGGCGGAAGAGGCTGCGCAATCCGCGCGCGCGAATGAACCCGACGCGCAGGGGGCGGTTACGCACTGACCCCTTTCCCACCAAAAAAGGCGCGCCAATGGCGCGCCTTTTTCATTCCAGGGCAGGGGGTTAGTGGATGATCTTCATCTCAAGCCCAAGCATGGCGTAGTTCACCGCCAAAATCCCGCCGGGCCGCGTGACCACCGCCTCGGGGAAGCGCTGCAGCACGTCTTGCGCCATTACCCCTTCGTAGACCGTGGGCAGGCCGCGATAGCGGAAGTGGTAGAGCGGCAGCCCGTTGTCCGCCGTGCCGACGCGGGTGATGTCGGTTTTCAGGCGAATGTCGCTAGGCTGAACAGGTTCGTCATGGCCGTGGTGCGAAACGGCGAGGCCAACCAGCACCAGAATCGCAATCGGAATCCAGATGCTTGAGCTTGACGAGCTTTTCTGCACGACAACCGGCGCCGCTTCGACGACGGGGGCAACATAGCCGCCGGCAATAGCCGAGGTGGCGAAGGCCGAAAGGGCGGTGGCGAGAAGGATCTTACGCATGGGCTACCTCGTTCGGTTGGATGAGAGAAGCGTTCCACGCCGCCCTTCATGCGTCAAGCACCCGGATCGCATTTGCCAGTCGTGCAGCAAAAAAGGCGCGCCGATGGCGCGCCTTTTGCGTTGCGGCACCAGCCTGAGCCAATGCTTGTTACGCGGTGCAGATGCTCAAACGTAAGTTAGCATTCATAGGTGTCTAGACATTTATCACCATGGCCATGATGGCCGGCCAGCAGAGCAATGCCGACCAGAATCGCGATCGGAATCCAGATGCTTGAGCTTGACGAGCTTTTCTGCACGACAACCGGAGCCGCTTCGACGACCGGGGCAACATAGCCGCCGGCAATAGCCGAGGTGGCGAAGGCCGAAAGGGCGGTGGCGAGAAGGATCTTGCGCATGGGTAACCTCGTTCGGTTGGATGTGACAATTTATCCACCGCGTCTTCCATGCGTCAAGTGATCGGTTGGGATTCTCCAGTCCTGCAGTAAAAAAGGCGCACCCGAAGGTGCGCCTTTCTTACATTGGCCACATCGGCAAACGCCGCGTGGCGAACCAATGCGTTACTTGTCGTTGCCGTGGTGCGAGGCCAGCAGGCCGACACCAACCAGGATCAGGATCGGAATCCAGATGCCCGAGCTCGACGAGCTTTTTTGAACGACAACCGGGGCCGCTTCGACGACCGGGGCAACATAGCCGCCGGCGAGCGCCGAGGTGGCGAACGCCGAAAGGGCGGTGGCGAGAAGGATTTTGCGCATGGGGTTTCTCCGATTACCAGGCAAGAACACGCGCTATTTCTGTCACCGCCAGGGGGCTGCGGTCAATGCGCCGCAAGGTTAGAGGGGTCATAAAACCAGACTGTTGCAGCATTGCACTGGGGCGGCCAAGATCGCTGCAAACCGGCGCGCATGACGATATGCGCGCAAACGAAAAGCGGCGCACCCACAGGCGCGCCGCTTCACATTCATGCCCGAAGGCAGTGCAAAACCGTTATTCGCCTTTGTCGTGGTGGCCGGAAGCCAGCACGCCAACCAGCACCAGAATCGCGATCGGAACCCAGATGCCCGAGCTCGACGAGCTTTTCTGCACGACAACCGGGGCCGCTTCGACGACCGGGGCAACATAACCGCCAGCGGCGGCGGTGGTGGCGGTGCCCGCAAGAACGAGGGCAGAGAGCAGTTTGCGCATGGGTATCTCCTGAGGTTTAAACGCGACTTGGGCGAAGCGTTACCACGCCAACGCAAAGCGTCAATGCGGTATTTTACCGAGGCCTCAAAGCGGCCGTGACATGTGACCGGTTTCACACGGTTTCACCGCCGGCCAGCCGCGAAAATCGTGCGAATCCTCGGGCCGAGGCTTTGTGCCAAGGCACAGAACCCCCCCGCCGAAAACGCGGCGGGTGGGTTTCGGGTGGTCATGCAGAGATGTTAGTCTTTGCCGCGCGACGAAGTCGCGTAGACCAGACCGACGAGCACCAGCACGATCACCGGGAACACCGAGGGGTTCGAACTGGGCGACGCGGCGACAATCGGTTTTGCCTCGACAGTCGGCGCGACGTAGCCGCCCGAAAGTGCGGCAGTGGCGGTGGTGGCAAGCACGCAGGCAGCGAGCATGAGGTTGCGCATAAGTGGGCTCCCAGGCGGAATGGTGAAAGACCGCCGGAAACTGCACCGGGCGGCAAAGCGCGTCAATGGTGCAGAGTCGCAAGCCATCGGGATCATGGCATTTTCGCAACGCGCGCGATGCGGCGGAAGCGCAGTTTGCTATGGATTGTTTACCGATGCGGGCCTAGTTTGTTGCCGGGATAGAAACACATGGATGCCAGCATGACAAAAGCACCGAAGCCGACCAGTGGCGCCCCCAAACCTGCCCCCAAACCCGCGCCCAAGACGCCAGCGCCCAAGGCCGTGCCGCGTGCCCGCGCCGCTGCCGGCAAATCCTCGCCGGGCGCCAAACCGGCAACTGGCCCGCAGATCGCAGTTGTCGCGGCGGTTACTCCGGCCCCCGTGCCTGCGGGTATTGCCATTCTGAAGCCGCTGCAAGACGTGCGTGACGATGCGCCGGCCCTGCGCCGGAAAGACTTTCTGCAAAGGGTCATCGCGGCTTCGGGTGTCAAGAAAAAGGATGCACAGACGGTTGTCGAGGCCACATTGAAGGTGCTCGGCGAAGCGCTTTCAAAAGGCGAATCGCTGGCGTTACCGCCGTTTGGAAAAGCCCGCGTCAGCCGCCAGGTCGATACAAACGGCGGCGAGATGCTGGTGATCAAGTTGCGTCGGGGCGGCACACCGAAACCCGGAAAGGGCAAGAAAAGCGCCGACGAATCCCTTGCGGATACCGACGACTGAGGCTATTACGCCGCGCACCGGGTGATTAGCTCAGCGGTAGAGCGCTTCGTTCACATCGAAGATGTCAGGGGTTCAAATCCCTTATCACCCACCATCCATGTCTGCGGCGCGTGCCTTTTTGGGTGCGCGCCGTCGCATTTGCGGGGCTGTTTAGGTTGGTGCCTGATGTGCGGTTGCATGGGCCGGGTGGCTGCGCGCAACGGGTCTGTCTTGCGTTGGCCGCCAGCGCGCGCTATGCCGCGCGGCACCGGGTGATTAGCTCAGTGGTAGAGTGCCTCGTTTACACCGAGGATGTCGGGAGTTCGACCCTCTCATCACCCACCACTTTCTGGCAGGGTCAATCGTCGTCGTCGGGCCACTCGGGTTCTTCGACTGCGGCCATCTGCACCCGCCCCCATTTTTCCCAGCCTAGCAGCGACGACATGCTGGCAAAGCCGAAGCCACGTTCGCGCAGGCCGTCTATGGTGGCGGGCATGGCGGTTACGGTGGGGCCGTGAATATCATGCGCCAGCACGATCGCGCCGTTTGACGCCTTGGTGACAATACGGCTGGCGACCACATCGGGGCCGGGGCGCCGATAATCGCTCGGGTCCACCGACCACATCACGGTGGGCAGCAGGCGGCTGTCGTGCAGCATCCGGCTTTGGTACCGGGTGATCGCGCCATAGGGTGGGCGCATCGTTACCGGCAACAGGCCAACCGTGCGCCAGATGATTTCGTTGGTGCGGTCGATCTCGCGCAGCACGTCATAGTCGCCCAGGTTCCATAACTCGGGGTGAGACCAGGTGTGGTTGCCGATCTCGTGCCCTTCGGCGGCGATCCGGCGCGCCACATCTGGGAAAGCGCGCACGCTTCGGCCGATCAGATAGAAGGTGGCGGTAACCTTGCGGTCTTTCAGTATATCGAGCAGGCGCGGCGTGTGCTCGGGGTGCGGACCATCGTCAAATGTCAGCGCCACCAGAGGGCGGTCAATGGTGACGCTATTGACCGCGATGATGTCGTGCTGGTGTGTCAGTTGCGGCACAGGTGGCAGCACATCAGCGGTGCCAGCGGCAAGGGCACGGCGCGGCACAAAGCCGAATCCGGCCGATGCGGCCCCCAGCATGGCCCCGGACAAAACCCTCCGCCGCGAATACAACACTGCCGCGACCCCTTTCGATGTGCGCGCCGGAACGCTAATCTTTGCGTGAACGACCACCAAGCGGAAACCCGCCTGTGGCCAAGATGCCGCGCATTCTGTGGCCGAATGGCTGCATCCGCCCCCCTGATTTTGCGCCGCATTCCGCTTGACGCCGCAAACCCCCGCAAGTAAGACCGCTGCACGCCGGAATTAGGGTTCCAGCGGGCATATGCGCGGTTGTAGCTCAGTTGGTTAGAGTACCGGCCTGTCACGCCGGGGGTCGCGGGTTCGAGCCCCGTCAACCGCGCCATTTGCCCTCTTCTCCCGTCTTCGGTCTGCGCGCGGTTGTAGCTCAGTTGGTTAGAGTACCGGCCTGTCACGCCGGGGGTCGCGGGTTCGAGCCCCGTCAACCGCGCCATATTTTCCAATGGGTGTCATGTTAGGCCGCGTCTATTCAAGAATTACCGTTCTCGAGGCGCTGCTGGCGGCGCTGACGCTGGGGCTTGCGCCGTTTCTGCCGGTTCCGCATGTCTGGGAAAAGCTGCTGTTGCTGTTCGCGGGTGGGCTGACACGGCCCGTCGATATTTTCGATCTGGTGCTGCATGGCGCGCCATGGCTGCTGCTGGCCGCCAAGATATGGCAAAAACGCGCCGCCTGAGGCTTTTGTGCGGCGCCCGCCCGAAGTATAGCAGAGCGCGAGGTGCCATGATGACCGAACCGACCGACAGCCAAGACCTGATTGCCCGGATGGGTGCCGCCGCCCGCGCCGCCGCCGCCGAGCTTGCTTTCGCCAGTGCCGAGCGCAAGCACGCCGCCTTGATCGGCGCCGCCGAGGCCATTGCCCGGAACCGCGAGGCGATCTTTGAGGCCAACTGCGAAGATCAGGTCTACGCCGAGGCCAAGGGCCTGACCCCTGCCATGATGGACCGGTTGCGCCTTGATGAGCGCCGCATCCTCGCCATGGCCGAGGGGTTGCGCGCCGTAGCCGCGCAACCGGACCCGGTCGGGCAGGTGATGGCTGAATGGGATATGGCCTCGGGCCTGCACATCCAACGCGTGCGCACGCCGCTCGGGGTAATCGGCGTCATTTACGAATCGCGCCCTAATGTTACCGCCGACGCCGGTGCGCTCTGCCTCAAGGCCGGCAATGCGGTGATCTTGCGGGGCGGGTCGGAATCCTTTCACTCCTCGCATGCCATCCACGCCTGCATGGCCGAAGGCCTGCGGCAGGCGGGGTTGCCCGCCGCCGCGATTCAGCTGGTTCCTACGCGCGACCGGGCAGCGGTTTCGGCAATGCTGCGGGCCACGCAATGTATCGATGTGATCGTGCCGCGCGGCGGCAAAGGTCTGGTCGGCCTTGTGCAAGCCGAAGCGCGGGTGCCGGTGTTTGCGCACCTCGAAGGCATCTGCCACGTCTATGCCGACCGCGACGCCGACCTCGAGGGTGCGCGCCGCGTGGTGCTGAACGCCAAGACCCGGCGCACCGGCATCTGCGGCGCCGCTGAATGCCTGCTGATCGACTGGCAGTTCTACACCAGGCATGGCGGCGTGCTGATCGAAGACCTGCTGAAAGCCGGGGTCGAGGTGCGCACCGAAGGCGAATTGCTGAAGATCCCTGGCACGGTCAGGGCCGCGCCAGACGATTTTGGCCGCGAATTCCTCGACATGATCATTGCCGCCAAGCTGGTGGATGGTGTCGATGAAGCCATCGCGCATATCCGCCGCTACGGCTCGGGGCACACCGAATCGATCCTGACTGAAAATGACAGCACCGCCGAGCGCTTTTTCACCCAGCTCGATTCTGCAATTCTCATGCGCAACGCTTCAACCCAGTTTGCCGATGGCGGCGAGTTCGGGATGGGCGCTGAAATTGGCATCGCCACCGGCAAACTGCATGCCCGTGGCCCTGTCGGCGCCGAGCAGCTGACCAGCTTCAAATACCTTGTCACCGGACACGGCACGATCCGCGCCTGAACCGTAGTGCCAGATCCGCCTAGAACCGGATCGTCGCCCCGGTTTCGGAAATTTCCCAAGCAACGCGCCGCCCCAGCGACGCGAGTTCCAGCGGCAAAAGCGCGAATTGCACCTGCGCGGGCGCCAGTGCTGCGCCCGCTGCACCATCAAGCCGCGCCCAAAGCCCCGGGTCGGGCTTGGTCCGCGGTGCGGTCGCGTGCACAAACCAGTCGCCATTGGTGTGCGCAAAGGTGACGGTGCCACCCCAAGGCAGCGCTGCTTCAAGGCACAAAAGCGCCAGAAACACCGACTTTACCTCGCGCCGGGGCTGGTCGCCCGGCGCCTGCCAGTCATAGCTGTGCCGCCCGCCCCGCGCGAGATCGGCCAGAATTGCCACGATCTCGGGCTGCCCCAGCCGCTGCTCTGCCCCCGCCTGCCCAAGCGCCACGCGGAAGAACTTGAGGCGGGCATTGGCATTGGCGACGCTTTCGGCGATCAGCTGCAATTCAGGGCTGGCGCCGCCGCCCCCTGACATCGCCAAAAGCTCGACCCCATTGCCGATCGCGCCCAGCGGGCTGATAAGATCATGGCAGAGCCGCGAGCCAACCAGGGCGGCAAGATCGGTGGGAAGCAAAGAACGATCGTCAGCCATGCGTGACCTCAGGAAACAGGGAATTGGCGCCATTCTGCACCCCGGCATGCTGGTGCGCCACCCTGGCCGCCCCGACTGGGGCACGGGCCAGGTGCAATCGGCCATCAACGGCAAGGTTACGGTCAATTTCGAACATGCGGGCAAACAGGTGCTGGATGCAGAAAGGGTTCAGCTCCAGCTTGTCTACGGACCGCAAGGTTAACAAACCGTTACTTTGACCGCTGAACTTGAGCGCGGCTGTGGCATCGCCGCCCCGGCGCATCGCTTGCAATGCGCTGCCCCCGACCCTAAGAAACAGGCTACCCAATGCTGGCGCGCGGCGACATGACCCCCGATACGACACCACTCAAACTTCGTCTGGCCCGTGACCCCGCCGACCTTGCGGCGGCGCAGCGGCTGCGCTTTGCGGTGTTTGTCGAGGAACTGGGCGCGGCCTGTTCGCCCGCCGACCGCGCCGAGCGGCTGGAACGCGATGCCTTCGATGCCGTCTGCGACCATCTGGTGCTGGTCGATGAAAGCCGCGATGCGGCGGCGCTCGACCATGTGGTGGGCGCCTATCGGCTGCTTCCGGGTGATCGGGCGGCGGACTTCGGGCGCTTCTATTGCGACACCGAATATGACCTTTCCCCGCTTCGGGCAGGGGGGCGACGATTGCTTGAACTCGGACGGTCCTGTGTGCACCCGGCCTATCGGGGCAGCACCGCGATGTATCTGCTCTGGAACGGGTTGGGTGACTATGTGCTGGATCACGGCATCGAAGTGATGTTTGGCGTCGCAAGTTTTCATGGTACCGACGTGCAATCGCTGGCTGAGCCGCTTTCGTGGCTGCACCACTACCACCTCGCGCCACCCGAACTGCGCGCCCGGGCGTGGCCCGCGCATTTCCAGCGCATGGACCTGATGCCGCCCGAGGCACTGGAGCGGGTTCGCGCGCTGGCGCAGATGCCCGCGCTGATCAAGGCCTACCTTCGGCTTGGTGGCTGCATCGGAGAAGGTGCCTTTATCGACAATGATTTCAATACGGTCGATGTGCTCTTGATGATGGATACCGCCGCGATGAGCGCCCGCCACCACAGGTTTTATGCCCGCCGCCACGAGGCGCGGGCATGAGCAGCTGGCGTGAAGATGCGCTACCCATTCGGCCTCGGATAGGCCTCGGCGGGTATTCTCTGGCGCTTCTGCGCGGCGCGGTCTTGGGTTTGGTGGTATTTGGCGGGCTTGCGCTGCTTTTGCTGCTGCGGCTGGTCGAACGCCCGCTCTTTGGCCTCAAGCGTCCGTTGACGCCGTGGATTACCCAAGCTGTGTGCCGTGTTGCTTTTGTCATTATCGGCATCCGTTACCGCGTCACCGGGCGGGCGCTCGGGCGGATGGGGGCGGTGGTGGCCAACCATTCCTCGTGGCTTGACATATTCGCGTTGAACGCCTGCCAGCGGGTCTATTTCGTCGCCAAAGCCGAGGTTGCGGGCTGGGTGGGCATCGGCTGGCTGGCGCGCGCCACCGGCACCGTGTTCATCCGCCGCGACCCGCGCGAGGCGGTGGTGCAAAAGGCAATATTCGAGGCGCGGCTGCGGGCGGGCCATCACCTCTTGTTCTTCCCTGAAGGAACATCAACCGACGGAAGGCGCGTTTTACCATTTAAATCAACCCTTTTCAGCGCGTTCTTCGGGGAAGATCTGGGCCGAGAGATGCGGGTGCAGCCGGTCAGCGTGATCTACCGGGCACCCCCGGGCGAGGACCCGCGCTTTTACGGTTGGTTTGCCGACATGGCGCTGGCACCGCACCTGCTGATGGTGCTGGCGCAGGCGCGGCAAGGCGCGATCGAGGTGGTGTTCCATGAATCGGTGCAGGTGAACGCGTTCACCAGCCGCAAGGCACTTGCCGCGCATTGTGAACATGCGGTGCGCAGCGCGTTGCCGTTTGCCTGACGCCCGCTGGCGCGGGCACCCACGGTGGGCGGATATTTGGGCTGAAGCAATTCAGCGGTTTCGCAAGGCCGCCAGAATGAAGAGCCGTATGGCCGAGGCAAGCCCGGTATCGGGCGCACGGGCCGCATCAATTTCGGCGGCGAGCGCATTGATTCCCTTGCCGGATTGTGTGGCAAGCTCGCGGAACGCTGCCCAGAACTCGGGTTCGAGCGATACGCTGGTGCGGTGCCCGGCAAGCGTCAGCGAGTGTTTTTCAGGCCGGCTCATGGGTCGCGCCGATGGGCATCAAGTGCGGCACGCGCGCGGGCGGCCTCGGCTTCTTCAAGCGCCTTCTGCGCCTTAGTGCGCCCAAACCTTGAAGCGTTAACAGTGCCTTGCGCGGCGTCCTTCGCGCGCGCAAGGCGCTTTTTAGCCGCCCGGAGTTTGACCACTTCGGCCATGTCAATCCTCGGGGCCGACCATCTGTTCGGGCCGCACGATACGGTCGAAGGTTTCGCCATCGACATAGCCCAAGGCAATCGCCTCTTCGCGCAGCGTGGTGCCGTTCTTGTGCGCGGTTTTGGCAACCTTGGTCGCGGCGTCATAGCCGATGGTGGGGGCAAGTGCTGTGACCAGCATCAGCGATTCCTTCATCAGCTTTTCGATCCGCGCGATGTTGGCCTTTGTGCCGACTACCATGTTATCGGTAAAACTGCCCGCCGCATCGCCCAGAAGCTGCATGGATTGCAGCACGTTATAGGCCATCATCGGGTTGTAGACGTTCAGCTCGAAATGCCCCTGCGATCCGGCAAATCCCACCGCCGCATCGTTGCCCATGACATGCGCGCAGACCATGGTCAGGGCCTCGGCCTGGGTCGGGTTGACCTTGCCGGGCATGATGCTGGAACCGGGCTCATTTTCCGGCAAGATCAACTCGCCCAGACCCGAGCGCGGCCCGGACCCCAAGAGCCGCAGGTCGTTGGCAATCTTGAACAGGCTGGCGGCGACGGTCTTCAGCGCGCCCGAAAACATCACCATCGCGTCATGCGCGGCGAGCGCCTCGAACTTGTTCGGCGCGGTGACGAAGGGCAGGGCGGTGATTTCCGCGATTTTCGCGGCAATCGCCACATCCCAGCCCTTTTTGGTGTTCAGCCCGGTTCCGACCGCGGTGCCGCCCTGCGCCAGCTCGTAAATCTCGGGCAGGATCTTGTTCACCCGCATGATGCCTTGCGCGACCTGATGCGCGTAGCCCGAAAACTCCTGCCCCAGCGTCAGCGGCGTTGCATCCTGGGTATGGGTGCGGCCGATCTTGATGATGTCCTTGAACTCGACCGATTTTGCCGCCAGCGCCGCGCGCAGTTTTTCCAGCCCCGGCAACAGCACATCGCGCGCCATCATGCCAATGGCCACATGCATTGCGGTGGGGAAGGTGTCGTTCGAGCTTTGGCCCATGTTCACATGGTCGTTGGGGTGCACCGGCTTTTTGCTGCCCATCACCCCGCCCAGCATTTCGATGGCGCGGTTCGAGATCACCTCGTTGGCGTTCATGTTCGATTGCGTGCCCGAGCCGGTCTGCCAGACCACCAGCGGAAAGTTGTCGTCGAACTTGCCCGCCATCACCTCGGAAGCGGCGGCCGAAATTGCCTGCCCCAGTTTCGCGTCGATGGCGCCAGTGGCCATGTTGACCTCGGCGCAGGCCTTTTTGATCACGCCAAGCGCGCGCACAATCGCTACCGGCTGGCGTTCCCACCCAATCGGAAAATTCTGGATCGAGCGCTGCGTCTGCGCCCCCCAGTATTTGTTGGCGGGCACTTCGAGCGGGCCGAAGCTGTCGGTTTCGGTGCGGGTAGCAGACATGGGGCGCCTCCTGAATACGGGTCAGGGGGTTCATAGGGCGCAGTTGCGGTTTTGTAAATTGGTATGCGGTGGTATACGGGCGGTGCCGCCGCTATTTGCGCCACTTGTCAAGGCTGACCACTTCGGCATCGGCGCGGGTCTCGCCGGCCTCGGCCTCATCGTCGCCGTCCTCATCGTCGTCGATGCTTTCCTGGGTCTCGAATCGCAGCCCGAATTCGACCGAGGGATCAACAAAGGTGCGCAGCGCATCAAAGGGAATATACAGCGGTTCCGGGCTATCACCGAAGTTGAGCGTGATCGCAAAGCCATTTGCGTCAACCGCCAGCCCGTCAAACCAGTGCTGAATGACGATGGTCATTTCCGCAGGGTAACGGGTGCGCAGCCAGTCCGCCAGTTTTGCATCGGGGTGGCGGGTGTCGAAAGTGATGAAAAAGTGGTGTTCGCCCGGCAGGCCCTGCGCGGCGACACCTTCCAGAACTTCTTGAATGAGGCCGCGCATGGCCCGGTGCATCAGGTTGCCGTAGTCGATGCTGCGCGTCATGGATGCCTCGGGCTTGCTGGCGATTTTCGGCAGCATAGGGGATTCTCCTGCGATTGGAAGGGCTCAGGCGGCGACGATCGCACCCGCGACGGCCGATAGCGCAAGCACGGCGGTGATCGGCCAGCGCAGGCGCAAAAGCATGACCCCGGCCACAAGTCCAACCGCCAGCGCACGCAGATCGAGGCTTGCGGGCTCGGGCAGGACAAGGCTCAGCGGCCCCGCGTTCAGGTGCCCGATCCGGCTGAAAAGCACATGCAACGCGAACCACAGCGCGAGGTTTGCCACAACGCCAACGACCGCAGCCGTGATACCGTGCAGCGCCGCCGCAAGCCGTGGGCGCCCGGCGATCTGCGCGACCGCAGGCGCAAAGACGAAAATCCAGAGAAAGCAAGGCACAAAGGTGACCCAGAGCGAAAGCAATGCCGCGGCAAGCGCCAGCCCCCAGCCGCCCGCGCCAAAACCCGCCAGAAACGCGGTGAACTCGGTCACCAGAATCAGCGGCCCCGGCGTGGTCTCGGCCAGCCCGAGCGCGTCGATCATCTGCGTGGTGGATATCCAGCCGAAATCCTGCACCACGGTCTGCGCCATGTAGCCTAGCACCGCATAGGCGCCGCCAAAGGTGACAACCGCGAGCTTGGCAAAGAACACCCCGAGTTCGAGCAGGAAATCTTGCCCTGCAAGCCACAGCGCTGCCAGCGGTCCCCACCAGAGTGTCAGCCCGATGGTCATGATCGTGGCGCCGCGTGCCATCTGCCCCTGCGCGGCGGCGGTCGGCGCGCGCGCGACACTCGGTCCGCCCGCCGTCAACGCCCCGACCAGCGCGGCACCCGCGATGATCGCGGGAAACGGCACCGCGAAGGCGAAAATCGCTACAAAGGCCACAACCGCAATAGCCCGGTCGGCAGCGCGGGTGAGGGCGCGGCTGGTCAGCCGCAGCAGCGCCTCGATCACAATCACCACCACACAGGCCTTGACCCCAAAGAACAGCCCGGCCACCAGCGGCACGCCGCCAAAGGCTGCATAGGCGGCGGCAAGCGCAAGAATGACAATGGCGCCCGGCACCACGAACAACCCGCCTGCGATCAGCCCGCCGGGCATGCCGCGCCGGTGCCACCCCGCATAGGTCGCAAGCTGCATTGCCTCGGGGCCGGGCAGCAGCATGCAAAACGACAGTGCGCGCAGGAATTCGGCCTCGGTCAGCCAGCGCTTTTCATCCACCAGCACCCGGTGCATCAGCGCGATCTGCGCCGCCGGGCCGCCGAACGAGACAAGGCCGATCTTGCCGAAGACACGCACAAGGTCGAATAGGGTGGTTGGCGGCATGTTCAACTCGCTTGGGCGTGCCGGGCGACTATAGGAAGCGGCGCCAACGCTGCAATCGCAAAGAAAAGGGGGCTTTCCGCCCCCTCTTGGCCGTGCGGCCAATTCACCCCCGAGGATATTTGCACCAAGGCAGACACCTGAACCGAGGCGCGGCCATGCCTTGGCGCGAATATCCATGCTTCAGGGGGGGAAGGTGCAGGCTTCTGTTGCCAGGTGCCTGCGGACCCCGCCTTACGCTGCTAGGCGCAAGGGCTTAGTTTCGGCGACCCGAACTGCTTACGCAG
>PHEE01000028.1 GCA_002842855.1 Alphaproteobacteria bacterium HGW-Alphaproteobacteria-4
GCCGCCGCCCAGCCCCTTGGCCATGCAGGTGATATCGGCCGCCACCCCGTGATGCTCCATCGCGAACATTCGGCCCGTGCGGGCAAACCCGGTCTGCACCTCGTCGGCAATCAACACGATGCCATGCGCATCGCAGACCTTGCGCAGCGCCGCCATGAAGCCCGCCGGGGCCTCATAAAACCCGCCCTCGCCCTGCACCGGCTCCACGATGATCGCGGCAACGCGGGTCGGTTCAAGGTCGGCCTTGAACAGGCGGTCGAGTGCCGCCAGCGCGTCGGCCACCGAAACCCCATGCAGATCGATCGGAAACGGCAGGTGCCACACATCGCCCATCATCGGGCCGAACCCCGCCTTGTAAGGCTGCACCTTGCCGGTCAGCGCCATGCCCATGAAGGTGCGACCATGAAAACCGCCCGCAAAGGCGACAATGGCCGACCGCTTGGTGTAATGCCGCGCGATCTTGACCGCGTTTTCCACCGCTTCGGCCCCGGTGGTGGCGAAGATCGTCTTCTTGGCGAAATCGCCGGGCAGGAGGCCATTCAGCCGCTCGGCCAGCGCCACGTAATTCTCGTAGGGCACGACCTGATGGCAGGTATGGGTGAAGCGGTCGAGCTGCGCCTTGACCGCCGCAATCACCCGCGGGTGGCGATGCCCGGTGTTGACCACCGCAATGCCCGCCGCAAAGTCGATGTAGCGGTTGCCCTCTTTATCCCAGATTTCGGCATTCTCGGCGCGATCGGCATAGATCTGCGTGGTCATGCCAACGCCCTTGGCAATGGCGGCATTCTTGCGGTCGGTCAGGCTGGTCATGGCAATTCTCCCGATTCGGTGTTTGCGTCTTTTTGCTGGATTTTTGTGCGCGGCGATAGGTTGCATGCGTCGTTTCGGCTTGGAGGCGCCGCGCCACAAGCGCATACTGCGGCGCATTGTTGCGGAGGATCGCATGAAACCAATTCTTGCTGCACTCGTGGCGCTTGGGCTTGCCGCCCCTGCGCTCGCCGACCCTTTCGCAGCGCTTCCCGTCGGCGGGGCATGGCGGGTAACCGCAATTGCGGGCGAGGCGCTGCCCGCCAATGCCGAAATTACGCTGGCGCGGCCCGCTGCGGACACGCTGGCGGGCACGGTGATCTGCAACCAGTATTCGCGCGAGGTGAGCGCCGCAGGCGAAAGACTGGTGGTGGGCGGGCTGACCACCACCAAGATGCTGTGCGATGTCGAACTGTTCAAGTTCGAGTTCAGCTTCAACGACCTCTTGGGCAAGGTCGATGCGGTGCGCACGGCGGGCACGGGTATCGAGCTGCTTTCAGGTGGCGCGGTGGTGATTACCGCGGCGAAATAGGCCCGGCCTCTTTCACCGCCTCCATCGCCACATAGGTTGAGGTGGCGGCAACGTGCGGCAGGGTCGAGATGCGCTCGGCCATCACCCGGCGATAATCGGCGATGTCGGTGGTGCGCACCTTCAAGAGGTAGTCGAACCCGCCGGCAATCATGTGGCATTCCTCAATCTCGGGCACCGCGCGCACGGCGCGGTTGAAGGCTTGCAGCGCGGCCTCGCGGGTGTCCGAAAGGCGCACCTCGACAAAGGCCACATGTGCCAGCCCCATTCGGATCGGGCTGAGAATGGCGCGGTAGCCCGCGATCACCCCCGCCGCTTCCAGCCGTTTGACCCGCGCCTGCACGGGTGATTTCGTCAAGCCAACGCGGCGGGCAAGTTCGGTTGCGGTGATGCGGCCATCAGCGGCAAGGGCCGCGATGATCGCGGTATCGAAGCGGTCAAGATCGACCGGGCCCTTTGGCATGTTCTTGCCCCATTCTTTGGTCGTTTCGGCTGCATTTCGGCAAAGTTTGGGCCGAATGGCTGGCAGATTGCCGCTATCATGGCTGAAACGCAAGGGAGCCGCCGATGACCCGCCTATCTGCCCTGATGACTGCCATCGAAAATGACAGCCTCGCACCCGAGGCGCCCTTGCTGGCTGCCCTTGCCGCCGAGGCGGCGCTCGATGCCCCTGCCCGCCAGCGCGTCTGCGAAGAGGCCGCAGCCCTTGTGCGCCAGATCCGCGCCGATGTGAGGCCGGGGCTGATGGAGGTTTTCCTCGCCGAATACGGGCTGAGCACGGAAGAGGGGGTTTCGCTGATGTGTCTGGCCGAGGCGCTGTTGCGGGTGCCCGATGCCGACACCATGGACCGCCTGATCGAAGACAAGATCGCGCCATCTGATTGGGGCAAGCACCTAGGGCGGTCATCCTCCAGCCTCGTCAACGCCTCGACGTGGGGCCTGTTGCTGACCGGCAAGGTGCTGGAAGACAAGGAACCGGGCGTGGTCGGCCATTTGCGCAACGCCGTGCGGCGGCTGGGCGAGCCGGTCATTCGGCTTGCCGTGGGCCGCGCGATGAAGGAAATGGGCCGCCAGTTCGTGCTGGGCGAAACCATCAGGGGCGCGATGAAACGCGCCGAAGCGCGCGAGGCCGAGGGCTATTGCTTCAGCTATGACATGCTGGGCGAGGCGGCGCGCACCGCGCACGATGCGCAGCGCTATGCCGAAAGCTACGCAAAGGCTATTGCCGCCATCGCCAAGGGCTGCAAAGGCCGCGATGTGCGCGCCAACCCCGGCATTTCGGTAAAGCTCTCGGCGCTGCACCCCCGCTACGAGGTGGCACAAACGGCGCGCGTGATGGCGGAATTGGTGCCAGTGGTGCGCCGTCTCGCACGCGCCGCCGCCAAGGCAGGGATGAGCTTCAACATTGACGCGGAAGAGGCTGACCGGCTGGCGCTTTCGCTGAAGGTGATCGAGGCGGTGCTGGCCGACCCCGACCTGAAAGGCTGGGATGGCTTCGGCGTTGTGGTGCAGGCCTACGGGCGGCGCGCGGGCCCGGTGATCGACTGGCTCTACGCAACCGCAAAGCGGCTGGACCGGCGGCTGATGGTGCGGCTGGTGAAGGGCGCCTATTGGGATGCCGAGGTGAAGCGCGCGCAGGTTCTGGGGCTGGCCGATTTCCCGGTGTTCACCCGCAAGCTTGGTACCGATGTCAGCTATATCGCGCTGGCCCGTCGCCTGCTGGGCATGACCGATCGGCTTTATCCGCAATTCGCCACCCACAACGCGCATACCGTGGCCGCTGTGCTGGAAATGGCCGAGGGGCGCCCGTTCGAGTTTCAGCGCCTGCACGGCATGGGGCAAAAGTTGCATGACATCGTGCTGAAAGGTCTCGGCGCGCGCTGCCGCATCTATGCGCCGGTCGGCGCGCACCGTGACCTTCTGGCCTACCTCGTGCGGCGCTTGCTGGAAAACGGCGCCAATTCGAGCTTCGTCAACCAGATCGTCAACGAGGAGGTGCCGCCCGAAGTTGTCGCCGCCTGCCCGCTGACCGCGCTTGAGGCCGAAGGCCCGGTGAACCCACGCCTGCCCAAGGCGCCCGCGCTGTTCGCGGGCCGTACCAACAGCCGCGGATTTGACCTGAGCGAGCCAGGCACGCTTGCAGCCATCGAGGCTGCGCGCGCGCCCTCGGGGCAAGCCCTCGCTGGCCCCATGCTGGCAGGGCCGGTAGACGGCGCGGCGCCGCTGGCGGTGCTGAACCCGGCGACGGGCGGCAAGGTGGGCGAGGTGCGCCACGCCACCCCCGCCGACGTGGAAACCGCGCTTGCCGCCGCGCGGCCCTGGGCCGCCCCGGTGGCCGAACGCGCCGCCGTGCTGGCCCGCGCTGCCGACATGTTGGAAGCCGACTTTGGCCCGGTCTTTGCGCTTTTGGCGCGCGAGGCGGGCAAGACCCTTTCCGATGCCGTAAGCGAGTTACGCGAAGCCGTCGACTTCCTGCGTTATTACGCAACTGAGGCTGCGGCGCTGACCCGCCCGGCGCTTGGGGTGTTCACCTGCATCAGCCCGTGGAACTTTCCGCTTGCCATCTTCACCGGGCAGATTGCGGCAGCGCTGGCCGCAGGCAACGCGGTGCTGGCCAAACCTGCCGAACAAACCCCGCTGATTGCTGCGCACGCGGTGGCGATCTTGCACCGCGCCGGGATTCCGGTCACCGCGCTGCAATTGCTGCCGGGCGATGGCCCCACGGTGGGCCGCGCACTGACCTCGGATGCGCGCATCGCGGGCGTGGCTTTCACCGGATCGACCGACACCGCGCAAATGATCCGCCGCGCGATGGCGGCAAACCTTGCGCCCGACTCCAGTCAGCGGGCCAGCGCTGCTCGGCGCTGCGCTGCCTTTATGTGCAAGAAGACATCGCCCCCGCTTTCACCGAAATGCTGCTCGGCGCGATGGATGAGCTTCGGGTGGGCGACCCCTGGCATCTGGCCACCGACATCGGCCCCGTAATCGACGCCGAGGCCGAGGCCAGCATCGGCGCGCATATCGGCCAGGCCGAGGCAGAGGAGCGGCTGCTGAAGGAACTGTCGCGCCCCGAGGGCGGGCATTTCATCACCCCAACGGTGATCCAGGTGAATGGCATTGCAGATTTGGGCCGCGAAATCTTTGGCCCTGTGCTGCATCTGGCTACCTTCAGGGCCGAAGACCTCCCGCGCGTTCTGGCCGAAATCACCGCTACCGGCTATGGCCTGACCTTTGGCCTGCACAGCCGCATCGACAACCGCGTGCAAGAAGTGACCGAGGCGCTGGCGGTGGGCAACATCTACGTCAACCGCAACCAGATCGGCGCGGTGGTGGGCAGCCAGCCATTTGGTGGCGAGGGGCTTTCAGGCACCGGGCCAAAGGCGGGTGGGCCGCATTATCTGGCCCGCTTTGCCACGCCGGAACGGCCCGCGCCGTTGCCGACAACCGATGCCGCCCCAACCACCACAGCCGCTGTTGAGGCAGCGCTTGCCGCCTGTCCGCCGGCCGCCGCCCTGCCAGACCGTGACCTGCCGGGGCCGACGGGCGAGTCAAACCGCCTGTCTCTGCACGCCCGCGCGCCGCTTTTGTGCCTTGGCCCGGGGGCAGCCGCCGCCGCGGCCCAGGCCGAAGCTGTGCGTGCACTGGGCGGGCGGGCGGTCGCGGCGGGCGCGGTTGCGCCCGAGATGCTGACCACCCTCGCCGGGTTTTCGGGCGCGCTTTGGTGGGGCGATGCGGCAACCGCGCGTGCCCTTGCGCAGGCTCTGGCGGCGCGCCCCGGCCCGATCTTGCCGCTGATCGGGTCGCTGCCCGATCTGGCACATGTGGCGCATGAGCGGGTGATCTGCATCGACACCACCGCCTCGGGCGGCAATGCGGCACTGCTTGCCGGGGCGGGCACCGCCTGAGGCACGCAGGTTCAGCCAAGCCCGGTCAACACGAGCGTGCCATCCATCATCGGAAAAGCCACCTGGCCATTGCCAAGGGGCAGCGCCGCGTGGCGGGCCTTGCCGGGCACGCGCCCCATCAGACTTTGCGCGCCGTCGCGCAGGTCGAGCAAGCGCAAGGTGTCGCGCATGTCGAGCGTGTAAAGCTGGCCGTCCGCGCTTGCCAGTTCGGCCAGAACCGAGGCCCAGTCACCGCCGCCCGCGCGGTAATCGGTGGTCAGGTGCTGCCAGCGCGGCAAACCGGTGCGGGTGTCGATTGCAAATACCCGCCCGGTCGGCGACCACAGGCAAGCCAGATCGCCGGTGACATGGTGCGAATTGATGAAGTTGCCGGCAATGAACTCCCAGCGGATCGTGCCATCCTCCGGGGCGATGCCCAGCAACTGTTCCTGATAGCTGCCTGCCACCAGCACACCCTCGCCGAAATGGATCTGCCGCAGATACTGCCAACGCGCGCGCCCGTCGATCTGCCAGCGCAAGGCGCCGTCCTCCAGCGACAGCGCATAAAGGCGCCCATCCCCCGGCCCGGCAAAGACCGCATCGCCCGCAACGCAGGGCGCATAGGCTGCAATCGTGTCGGGCACCCCGGCAAAACGCCAGAGCTCTGCCCCGGTCTCAAGGTCGAGCGCCACAATCTCGTGGCCGTCGCCAAACACCACCCGGCCCGCCGCCACCACGGGCACCCCGGTCTGGATACGGGCGCCATAGCGCCAGCGATCGGCGCCGGTGCCGCGGTCAAGGCAGGCCAGGCCCGTCCGCCCGCCGATCACCATTGCACCTGGTCCAAGCCTGGGGCGGAACACGGCGGCACCGCCCAGCAGGTGCGGTCGCAGCCAGAGCGGCGTTGCCGCGTCGGGTGCCACGCTACCGGCCGTATCGCTGCCACAAAAGAAAACCCCGCCCGCGTCAAGCGCGGGCGGGCTGAGCACCTGGTTGCCGGTCTGCCAGCGGGCGATCTCGGGCAGAAGCGGCGCGGGCCCCTCGGCCCGCGCGCGCCCCGGCAATGCCAATGCGGCAAGTCCGATTCCCGCCAGAACCTGGCGGCGGGTCGTCACTCGCATTTCGCGCCTTGCTTGACCCAGAGGAACAGGATCTGGGTGTTGGGATGGTCGCGGTTTTCGAACGGGCTGATGCCGGGGGGCATACGGTTCTCGGCCAGATGCTGCCAGACGCCGCTCAGCTCTGGCGCGCCCGGAATGACAACTTTCGTTGCGTTATCAACACCCTTTGCCACCGAATCTGCGCCAAGCATGATGCCTTCGTAGCTGCTCAGGTCAAGCTCGTGGAAGCTGGGCGGTTCCTGGTTTGACATGTGGCAATCGGTGCACGCGGGCGAATCAGGCGCAAAGGCGCCCTCGGTCGAAAACAGCGGCAGCACGTTTTCGGTAAAGTTGGCGTCGTTCGGCGCCCCGCCACGGATCCAGTCCTCCACGAGGTTGATCGCGTAGCTGTCAGTCGGCACATCGAAGCTCACCCCCAGAGGCATCCGGTTATTGCGCAGTCTGCGCCCCAGGATTTCGCGCTTTGGGTCTTGCCCCGGCACGAACAGCGCGCGGGCGGGCGCTTCTGTGGCGCCAAGCCGGATGCCCTCGCAGCTGGCGAGGTCCAGCCCCCGATAGCTTGCCGCCGGGTCGTTGCTGGAATGGCAGACAACACAGGCGGGGCCAGGCCCGAAGGCGTTAGGCACATGCATAAGCGTATCTATATAGCTGTAGGGAATTGGAATGTTGCGTTTCAAGATCAGCTCGTTCACCGCTGCGTCATCGCCCTCGACGCTGATCTTGCCATCAGCAATGTCGTCGGCGAGCAGGCGCGCGAGCGATCCTCCGTCGGCCATCGCCGCGGTTGCCACAATCGCCGCAATCGCCCCGCCCAGCGCCAGTTCGGCCACCATTTTCGTTTTCGTCATCGTCATCCTCTCCCCTTGTTTTATGCCGCAGCATTCGCCGCACGTTTCTTCACGTCACAAGATCGTGAGGCAACGCCGGGGATGTCAAGTCAGCACAACAAGGCGCTAAACCTTTAGTCTACGGAAGCATAACATATTGTTTTAGAGCCATATTATTGAATGGCTGCTGCGATTGCGTATTCTGCGGACGCAAAATCGAAATTCCGCGCAACGGCATGAAGCGCGCTGCAGCCGTCGCCATCGCAGGACAACTAGTTATTTTTCTTATAGTAAATCCAAGTATCGGAGCAGCCCATGTTTTGCTGCGTCGCGGCGATACCTTTGGGCCTCAGAACCATCATTGCGCGTAAACTATTGTGCTATACTTCGCGTTTATTGCCCTCCGGAAAGCGACTTTCACGGTTCGTGAACAACTAGGTGCCGGTTTCGGTCTGGCAGCGGTCCGTGCCCGGGGCAGCACCGGAATGCCGGCCACTTGACGCCGCGCCGCCCATCGGAAAGGCTCGTGCGCATGTTCCCCCTGCGTGACCATAACCCTTCGCGCCGCCCGGCCTTTGTGACCTGGGTGCTCATCGCCATCAGTCTGGCGATGTTCGTTGCCACATGGTCCGCAAGCGACTACCCCGGTGCGCTGTGGCAAGGCCTCGCGCTTTACCCCGGCGCGGTCACGCATGGGCAAATGCTGACCGGCCTTGTCAGTCACATGTTTCTGCACGCAGGGCTCGCGCATCTGGCCGGAAACATGCTGTTCTTGTGGATTTTCGGAGATAACCTTGAAGAATCGCTGGGGCATTTCGGATTTGCGGTGCTCTACCTTGCCAGCGGCCTTGCCGCGGCATCGGCGCAGATCGTCGCAGATCCTTCAAGCATGGTGCCCATGGTTGGCGGATCAGGTGCCATTGCCGGGGTGATGGGCGGCTACCTGTTGCTGTTTCCGCGCGCGCGCGTCGATGTGCTGTTCATCTTCGTGATCTTCTTCAAGGTCATCCCGGTTCCGGCCTGGGCGGTGCTTGGGGTCTGGTTCGCGCTACAGGTGTTCAATGGCGCTGTGGCCGATATTTCCGGGGGCGGCGTTGCCTACTGGGCGCATGTGGGCGGCTTTGCTGCGGGCTTGTTATTGACCGTGCCGGCATGGCTGCGGCATGGCGGAACCGATTTTTGGGCAAACAGCGGCGGTCGCCCCGAACACCCGGCAAACCGCTACCCCAGCCGCATTCCCATCGTGCCACGGAGGCGCCGATGACCTTGCCCGAAATCCGCGCACCCCATCGCCTGCGGTGCCACTGCGGCGCGGTCGAAATGCTGGTGACGCTTTCCGATGGCCTCGCCACCGCTCGGCGCTGCGATTGCAGCTTTTGCCGCCGCCGTGGCGCGGTGGCGGTCTCGGCACCGCTTTCGGGCATCACCATCACCAAGGGCGCCGACAACCTGACGCTCTACCAGTTTGGCACCAACACTGCGAAGCACTGGTTTTGCAAGACCTGCGGCATCTATACCCATCACCAGCGCCGCTCGAACCCGGACGAATACGGGGTAAATGCTGGCTGCCTCGAAGGCGTGAACCCCCGCGATCTGGACCCGATACCGTGGATGGATGGCGTCAACCACCCGTCAGACCGGGGCTGATCCTGGGTCTCTCTTATGCAAAAATACCCCGGGGGGTGAACGGGCCGCATGGCCCGGAGGGGGGCAGCGCCCCCCTGCCCTTTATACGCGCTCTGCCTCAGGCAGGCGCGCGCAGCACGGCGCAGAACTGATCGTAAAGCCCCGCGTTGCCGGCGATTACCGAGCCGCTCTCGAATATTTCGCGGCCCTCGCGCACCGGCGCCACAAAGCCGCCCGCCTCTTTCACCAGAATGAGGCCCGCCGCGATGTCCCAGGCGTTGATACCGCGTTCCCAGTAGCCGTCATAGCGCCCTGCGGCGACATAGGCGAGGTCGAGCGCCGCCGACCCCCAGCGCCGCACCCCGGCACAGACCGGCATCAGGCGGGCAAGGTCTTGCAGCGTGGCAGGCAGCGTCGGGCGGCCGCCGAAGGGCACGCCGGTGGCAAAAATCGCCTCGATCATCGTGCGGCGCCCGGAAACCCGCAGCCGGGTTTCGTTCATGAAGCTGCCGAGGCCCTTTTCGGCGTAAAACAATTCGTCCTTGGCGGCATCGAACACCACCCCGGCGACGATCTCGCCCTTGTGTTCCAGCGCGATCGACACCGCCCAATGCGGCAGCCCGTGCAGAAAGTTGGTGGTGCCGTCGAGCGGATCAACGATCCAGCGCCGGGTCGGGTCTTCGCCCGCTTCCTCGCCGGTTTCCTCGCCCAGCCAGCCGTAAGAGGGGCGCGCGCCGCGCAGTTCTTCCTTGATGATCCGTTCCGCCTCTCGGTCGGCCTTGGAAACGAAATCGCCGGGCCCCTTGGAGGAAACCTGAAGATTTTCCACCTCGCGAAAGTCCTTGACAAGCGCGCGGCCCGCCTTGCGGGCGGCCTTGATCATCAGGTTGAGGTTCGCGCTGCCGTGCATGGGGGAACTCCTGTTCGTCAGGGGGTGGCTATACGCGGGCGGTAAGCGGATGCCAAGAGCTTTGCCTTCGACCCCGGCGGGGGGCCTTTTGCCTCCCGCACCCCCCGAAGATATTGCCGCTGAAGCAGACCGCGGGTCAGGGCCTTTTCGAATAGGGCAGTTTGCCTTGCGCCAGATCGTCCACCAGTTTCGCGATTCTGCGGGCGCGCGCCGCGGGGGTTTTCGCGGTCTGGCTGCGGTAGAGCACCGCGTAGCGGTTGAGGCCGTCGAGTGTGGCAAAGGCCGCCGCCGCCGCAGAAGTGGCGGCAAGCGCCTCGGCAAGATCGCCGGGCACTTCGGCGCGGCTTTGCGGTGCATAGGCGGCATCCCAGCGGCCACTGGCGCGGGCGCGGTCGATT
This sequence comes from Alphaproteobacteria bacterium HGW-Alphaproteobacteria-4, assembly GCA_002842855.1. Taxonomy (GTDB): domain Bacteria; phylum Pseudomonadota; class Alphaproteobacteria; order Rhodobacterales; family Rhodobacteraceae; genus UBA6213. The sequence goes on from PHEE01000028.1 coordinate 10,103, forward strand.
TCGGCCTGTCCGCGCGGGGTCATGCGACCCTCGGCAATCAGCGCCAACGCGCGGCTGCGGTTGATCTCGGACCAGACCGAGCCAGTGCGGCGTGGGGTCATGCGGATCAGAAAGTATTGCGCATCAAAGCGTTGCACCTGCCCGTCGATCCAGCCCCAGCTGAGCGCCACGTCGATTGCCTCTTGCTTGCCGGGGCTGGAGCCACCCGCACCTTTCTTGGCGAGTTTCAGCCAGAAACCGGGGGCTTCGGGCGATGAAGCAATCCGGGCGGCAAGCGCCGCCGCATCGGGAACCGCAAGGATCGGCAATTCCACCGCCATCTTACACCCTTTGCAATTTCACCGGCTCGGTGCGCCCCAGCCGCAGGAAATGTGCCATGAAGGGCTCGGTTGCGTCCTCGCTGCGGGTAGCGGCGTAAAGGCGTTTGGTCAGGCCCTTGGCGGTGATCGGGCGGGTGATGTAGTCGGGGCGGTATTTCACCTCGCGCAGCACCCAGTCGGGCAGCACCGCAACGCCGCGCCCCGAGGCGACAAGCATCAGGATAACTGCGGTCAGTTCCACCTGCCGGATGCCCTTTGGTTCCACCCGCGCGGCGCTGAGCAGTTCGGTGAAAATGTCAAGCCGGCCACGCTCGACCGGGTAGGTCAGCAGCACCTGATCGGCAAAATCTGCGGCCTCGATGAAGGGCTTGGCGGCAAGCGGGCTGGATGCGGCAGCAACGAACATCGGCGCGTAGTCAAACAGGGGGTTGAAGGTGACGCCTTCAATCTTTTCGGGGTCGGACGAGATCACCAGATCCACCTCTTGCCGGATCAGCGCAGGCATTGCGCCAAAAGCGAGGCCGGGGCGGATATCGACATCGACCTCGGGCCAGGCCCGGCGGAACTGTTCCAGTACCGGGAAAAGCCAGTCAAAACAGGCGTGGCATTCGATGGCGATGTGCAGCCGCCCGGCCCGGCCCTGCCGCAGCGCACCAAACTCTTCGGCCACCGCCTCAACCTCGGGCAGTACCCGCTCGGCCAGCCGCAAAAGCCGCATGCCCGCCGCCGACAGCTTCATTGGCCGCGCGGCACGCACGAAAAGCTCGACCCCCGTTTGATCTTCGAGCCCCTTGATCTGGTGGCTGAGCGCGGACTGGGTGATGTGCAGCACCTCGGCGGCACGCGCGAGGCCACCTTCGGCGTGAATGGCACGGATCGTGCGCAGATGGCGCAGTTCTAGGTGCATTATGCTGCCAGCCTCATGTTGTTCTTGAACACTATGAGTTTGTCTCACATATCAAACCGTGCGACAAGGGGGCAACAAAAGGATCATACCATGCCCGCACCGCGCGTAAGTTTCGAGTTCTTCCCGCCGCAAACGCTCGATGCGTCTTTCCGGCTGTGGGAAACCGCACAGGTGCTGGCGCCGCTCAAGCCCAGCTTCGTTTCCGTTACCTATGGTGCGGGCGGCACCACGCGCAAACTGACGCATGAGGCGGTCACCACCATCGGGCGCAATTACGGGCTGAACGTCGCGGCGCACCTGACCTGCGTCGATGCCACCCGCGCCGAAACGCTTGAGATTGTCGAGGCCTATGCGCAAGCCGGGGTGCGCGAGATCGTGGCGCTGCGCGGCGATGCGCCGAAGGGTGCGGAACGCTTTGCCCCGCACCCCGAGGGCTTTGCCTCGTCGGTCGAACTGATCGAGGCATTGGCGGCAGACGGGCGATTCACCATCCGTTGCGGCGCCTACCCCGAACCGCACCCGGATGCCACCGACCCCCAGGCCGATGTGCGCTGGCTCAAGCAAAAATGCGATGCCGGGGCGACCAGCGCCATCACCCAGTTCTTTTTCGAGGCGGAAACCTTTTTCCGCTTCCGCGATGCTGCTGAAAAGGCGGGGGTGAAGGCAAAGATCATTCCGGGCATTCTGCCGATCCAATCCTGGGCGGGGGCCAAGCGGTTTGCGCAGCGTTGCGGCACTTCGGTGCCCGCATCGATAGAAGAGGCCTTTGCCGCCGCAGCGCGCGACGGGCGTGAAGAATTGCTCGCCACCGCTCTTTGCACTGAACTTTGCGACGACCTCCTGCAGGGCGGCGTGGAAGACTTGCACTTCTATACCCTCAACCGCCCTGGCCTGACGCGTGATGTCTGCCACGCGCTTGGCGTGACCCAGAGCCCAAATCTGGAACAGGTCGCCTGAGCGCTGCGCCACAGCCTCAGGCAGCGGTGCCGCGGGCCAGCTTTCTGCCTTCACCCCGCCACATCATCGGCGGCGGCGTTGGCCGCGCCGCGCCGGCGCTGCCAGATGCCGGGCAGAATCATCGCGCGCCACCCCATGCGCGCACCCACCGCGCTTTCGTGGATGCTCTCGGAACTGTCGCGGCCAATCACTCGCGGCGCGCGCAGAATGAATACCTTGCCCCAGCCGCGCCAACTTCCGACCGAAGGCGACTGCGGATCGCAGGGAAAGCGCGCGCGCCAGCCTTCGGGCAGGGTCAGACCGCAGCGCTCCATCCGCTCCAGCATCCAGACCAGAGGAATGTTTGCCAGCGGGCGCGAGGCTTCATGGCCGCCGATCTGGCCACCGATGTCGCCGTGGCAGCCCCGGAACCAGACTTGTTCGACCTGCCTGGCACCAGAGCCCTTGGTATCCCAGATCAGCGGCTCGAACACCGAACGGGTTTCGTTCAGTGCCAGGGCCTGATAGCCGTGGCGGACATTCCGGCCCAAAGTGGCATCGTGAAAGCGGGTGCGCGGCTCGGAAACCATCCACATCAGCGGCAATTGCAGGCCAAGCGCCATCACCGTGTCGAACACCCCGACCATTTCGATTTCGACCTGTGCATGGCAGAAATGCCGCCGAAATGCTTCGGCACCGGCGCGCGCCTCGGCGGCCTCATAATAGCGCCACGCGAGGCGCACGTTGCGTTCGGTCGCGGCATCGGCGCGCAGCATCCCGACGCGGTCGATGATGCCCGCAAGCGAGCGCACCGCAAAAGCCCCGCGCGAATACCCCAGCAGAAAAATGCGGTCGCCGGGGTGATATCGGGTCGCGATCCAGCCGTAAGCGCGGCGGATCTGCTGTTCAACCCCCCACCCCAGCACGGCATCGGAAAACTGCCCCCATTCGTTCCACTCAAGGCCTTTGCCGTAGCAGACAGAAGCCCGCGGCGCGCCTTCGCGCAGAAGGTGGTAGAGGCGGCCGATCGAGGTTTCTCCGGCCCCGCCAAGCCTGCCCTGCGTGCCATCGAGCAGCACAATGTGATCGACGCTGCCGCGCTGTGCGCTCCGCGGGCTGCCTGGGGGCGGCACCGGTTCGCGTCTGCGAAACAACGCGGCAATCCGCTTGAACAACCTGCCCGGCACCCGGTGCCTCCCCGAAAAAAAGCCCTGCCCGACTATAGGGCAGGGTTCATTTCAGGCCAGCGCCAAAACGCCTTAGAGTGCGAGCGACATGGTGGTGGAAACGGTCATTTCACCAAAGCCGTTGAACCGGGTGTTGGTGGCCATCGAATAGGCGCCCATGCCGTGAAACACGAGGTAATCGCCTTCCTCGATGTCGCCCGGCAATTCCAGCTCGCCCGGCAAGCGGTCAACCGAATCGCAGGTGGGGCCGAACACCACGCGCGGGATCGGGGCACCGCTGCGGCGCAGACCTTGCGACGAAATCGCCTCAACGCGGGTGATGTTGCCCACCATCGGCAGCTCGGTCAGCCCGCCATAGACACCGTCGTTGATGAACACATGCAGCCCATCGCGGATTGCCTTGATGCGGGTGGCCAGCGTGAAGGCCTCGGCCACCAGCCCCCGGCCCGGTTCGCACACCAGCGCCGGGCGGTCTGCGCCGAACGCCTCGGTTGCCACCCGGTCGATCAGCGCAAAGATCGCCTCAAGCTGCGGCACCACATCGGTCACGCGGTGGCTGGGAAAGCCGCCGCCAACGTTGAGCCGCACTGCCTTGACCCCCGCCAGACGGCAGATTTCGGCGCCCGCGCGAATGTAGCTGTCCCAGGCCATCGGGTCGGTGCATTGCGTGCCGGGGTGGAAGGTAAGCGAGGGAATGAACCCCGCCTTTGCCACCGCCGCCAAGAGGTCGGCCGCCAGTTCCACCGTGGCGCCGAACTTGGCGCCGAAGTTGTAGGCAGCACCCGACACCGGCAGCTTGTAGCGCACCGAGATTTCGCAGCCCTCGGCGGGCACCAGATCGATCAGCTTGGCAAGCTCGCTGCGGCTGTCGACCGACCAGCTTTTGACGCCCGCCTTCACCGCGTGCAGCACTTCCGAGCGCGAACGCACGGGGTTGTTGTAATGCAAGGCGGCGGTCGGCGCGAGGCGGCGCACCATGTCGATCTCGGCGGGCGAGGCGACATCAAAACCCTTGATCCCGGCGGCGAGCAGGTTCTGAATTACCATCTCATCGGGGTTCGACTTCACCGCATAGGTCACAAGCCCCGGGAATCCTTTCAGAAACCGGCGGGCGGTCGCTTGCAGCACCTGCGGCGCAAAGAACATTGCCGGGTTGTCGGGCTGCTGCGAGCGGAGAAGTTCGGCGGGTTCGGTCCAGATAGTCTTCGACAGTCCCATCGGCGTTTCCTTTGCCAACAAGACGCAGCCACCTCTTGCCCCGGCTTCACGGGTCGGGAGACGCTTACGCGTTTCATCCAACCAGGCCAGGTGCGAATGAGTCGCCCTTTTCCTGAAACTATGTGCGCTATCTGGGCCACATTTTCACCGATCAAAAGACTAGATTTGTAGCGTGAACTCGTTATAACAACCAAAATTCCGGTCAAACTGCGGGTGCTGCCGATGGACGATCTCGACCGCTCTCTGTTGGCGCTTCTGGGTGCCGATGCCCGCATGTCGGTGGCCACACTCGCGCGACGCCTAAAAGTTGCGCGCTCGACCATTCAGGCGCGGCTGGAGCGGCTGGAAACCACCGGCATCATCGCCGGTTACACGCTGAAACTGGGCGAAGCGGCGCGGCAGGGCCGCATCCGCGCCACCGTTTTGCTGACCATCGAACCGCGCGCGCAGGCAGCGATTCTGACCCGGCTGAAAGCCCTGCCCGAGGTTGAGCGCATCCATACCACCTCGGGCCGCGTCGATCTGCTGCTGCAACTCGCGGCAAGCTCCACCGCCCAGCTTGATGCCGTGCTCGACCAGGTCGGCGAGTTGACCGGCGTGAAATCGTCGGAAAGCCTGATCCACCTTTCAACCAAGCTTGAACGCGCGGTCTAGCGATAACAGCTTCGTGTGCAGTCTCTCCGTAAAACTGTTGCCATTTTGTTCCGAAACGCGCATTTTGGGCGAACGGAATCTGTGACAGGGAGAAAGCAGATGACCTATATCGACGGATTCGTGATTCCCGTTCCCACAGCCAAGCGCGATGTTTACCGCGATTACGAAGCGCATTGGTGGCCGAGTTTCCGCAAGCGCGGGGCGCTGCAACTGGTTGTTGCCTGGGGCGACGATGTGCCTCAGGGCAAGCAGACCGATTTCGCAGGCCACGCGCGACGCCGCCGCCAAGGATATGATGGCCGACGCGGACATGTCGATGGCCGACATGCCGTTTGATGGCGCCCGGATGATTTATGGCGGCTTCGCCCCGATTTTCGATTCGGAGGAACCGAAATGACCACCGCCCCGAACGGCACCCCCTGCTGGTATGAACTGACGACAAGCAACCCCGATGGCGCGCAGGCCTTTTATGCGGCGGTGATCGGCTGGACCATTGCCGGGGCGGGCATGCCCGGCATGGATTACCGGCTTGCCTCGGCGGGGGGCGACATGGTGGCAGGCATCTGGGTGCCCGATGAACCCGGCATGCCGACCTTCTGGATGCTCTATTTCACCGCCCCAAACTGCGATACCGCCGCCAAGGCCGTCACCAAGGCGGGCGGCACGCTGCACAAGGGGCCATTCGACATTCCCGGCACCGGGCGCTTTGCCATCGTGGCCGACCCGCAGGGCGCGGTGTTCGGCATCTTGCAACCGCTTGATGCCAACGGCAACGCCTTCGACCAAAAGCAGACCGGCCACGGCAACTGGCACCAGTTGATGACCAGCGACCCAAAGGCGGCCTTTGCCTTCTACTCGGCGCTGTTTGGCTGGAAGGCCGGCACCAGCATGGATATGGGCGCGATGGGCAGCTACGATCTTTTCAGCCACGCAGGCGCCGACATCGGCGGCATGATGCGGCAGGCACCCAACCTGCCGGGGCCGGGGGTGCCGTTCTGGCTGCCCTATTTCGGGGTGGATGGCATCAATGCCGCCGCCGCGCGGATCACGGCGGCGGGCGGCAAGGTGGTGAACGGCCCGCATGACGTGCCTGGCGGCGCCTTCATCGTGGTCGGGCAAGACCCGCAGGGCGCGATGTTCGCGCTGGTCGGGCCAAAGTAGCGCCGGAACAACGGCACTTGGCCTTTGCGGCAGGCTTCGCTAAATCGGGGCAACCCAAAGAAAGTTGCCCCGATGCCGATGGAAAAGACGTTTTCGCCCACTGAAGCCGAAGCCCGCATTGCCGCCCGGTGGGAGGCGACGCATGCCTTTGCCGCGGGGGCCAATGCCCGCCCCGGCGCCGAAACCTTCTGCATCATGATCCCGCCGCCGAACGTGACCGGCAGCCTGCACATGGGCCACGCCTTCAACAACACGCTGCAAGACATTCTGGTGCGCTGGCACCGAATGCGCGGGCATGATGTGCTCTGGCAGCCGGGGCAAGACCACGCGGGCATTGCCACGCAGATGGTGGTGGAACGCGAACTGGCGCGCCGCCAACAGCCTTCGCGCCGCGAGATGGGGCGCGAGGCGTTTCTGGCCAAGGTCTGGGAATGGAAGGGGCAATCGGGCGGCACCATCGTCGGGCAACTCAAACGGCTCGGCTGCTCGCTCGACTGGTCGCGCAACGCCTTTACCATGTCGGGGGCGCCGGGTGCGCCGAAGGGCGAGGAAGGCAATTTCCACGATGCCGTCATCAAGGTTTTCGTCGATCTCTACAACAAGGGCCTGATCTATCGCGGCAAGCGGCTGGTCAACTGGGACCCGCATTTTGAAACCGCCATTTCCGATCTCGAGGTGGAAAACATCGAGGTCAAGGGCCACATGTGGCACTTCAAATACCCGCTCGCGGGTGGTGAAACCTATGAATATATTGAGAAAGATGCCGAAGGCAAGGTGACGCTGCGCGAAACGCGCGATTACATTTCCATTGCCACCACCCGGCCCGAAACCATGCTGGGCGATGGCGCGGTGGCGGTGCACCCCAGCGACGCGCGCTATGCCCCCATCGTCGGCAAGTTTTGCGAGATACCCGTGGGGCCGAAGGCGCACCGCCGCCTGATCCCGATCATCACCGACGACTACCCCGACCCCGCCTTTGGCTCGGGTGCGGTGAAAATCACCGGCGCGCATGATTTCAACGACTATGCGGTGGCCAAGCGCGGCAACATTCCCTGCTACCGCCTGATGGACACCCGCGCCCAGATGCGTGCCGATGGCGCGGATTATGCGACCTGCGCGCGCCGCGCGCAGGAGATTGCCGAAGGTGCCGATTTCACCGAAGCCGAAATCGACACGCTGAACCTGGTGCCCGATGATCTGCGCGGGCTTGACCGTTTTGCGGCGCGCGAGCGGGTGATTGCCCAGATCACCGCCGAGGGGCTGGCGGTGATGGTGCCGGGCGCAGATGGCACCCCGGTGCCCTATGTCGAGGCCAAGCCGATCATGCAGCCGTTTGGCGATCGTTCGAAAACTGTCATCGAACCGATGCTGACCGACCAGTGGTTTGTCGATACTGCACGAATTGTGCAACCCGCGCTGGATGCCGTGCGCGATGGCCGCACCAAGATCATGCCGCCTTCGGGCGAAAAGACCTATTACCATTGGCTGGAGAATATCGAGCCGTGGTGCATCTCGCGGCAACTCTGGTGGGGGCACCAGATTCCGGTTTGGTATGGACGCGATGGAACTCCATTCTGCGCGCCAACTTTTGAGGAAGCGGCAAGACTGGCAAAATCCCACTTCAATTGCTCCGAAGTCCAAGAGGGCCAACTTTCACCCGACTTCTTTGCCAGTGAAGGGCAACGGCCTATCGCGCTTCCCGGTCTTGGCGTGCACAGCGGAGTTCTGGGTGAAAACCCGAAGGAAGGCCAGACATACGAGAGTATTGCCCGCGACCCCGACGTTCTCGACACATGGTTCTCCTCGGGCCTCTGGCCGATCGGCACGCTCGGCTGGCCGGAACCCACGGCCGAGCTGCAAAAATACTTCCCCACCGATGTGCTCATTACCGGCTCGGACATCCTCTTCTTCTGGGTCGCGCGGATGATGATGATGCAGCTTGCGGTGGTGGGGCAGGTGCCGTTTCACACCGTCTATCTGCATGGCCTCGTGCGCGACGCCAAGGGCAAGAAGATGTCGAAATCCTTGGGCAACGTGGTGGACCCCTTGGAAATCATTGACGAATACGGCGCTGACGCGCTGCGCTTTACCAATGCCGCGATGGCCTCGATGGGCGGCGTTCTGAAGCTTGATACCAGCCGCATCGCGGGCTACCGCAACTTTGGCACCAAGCTTTGGAACGCCACGCGGTTTGCCGAAATGAACGGGGTTTTCGAGGCGCCGCAGGCCATGCCCACCCCCACCCACACCGTCAACCGCTGGATCATCGGCGAGGTCGCGCGCACCCGGGTTGCGGTGGACGAGGCGCTTGAAAACTTCCGCTTCAACGATGCCGCGAACACGCTTTACGCCTTTGTCTGGGGCAAGGTCTGCGATTGGTATGTGGAGTTTGCCAAGCCCTTGTTCGATGGCGAACACGCGGGCGAAACCCGCGCCACCATGCGTTGGGTGCTTGACCAGTGCTTCACGCTCTTGCACCCGATCATGCCCTTCATCACCGAAGAGTTGTGGGCAATGACCGGCAGCCGCGCGAAAATGCTGGTGCACGGCGACTGGCCCGAATACGGCGCCGAACTGATCGACGCGCAAGCCGACCGCGAAATGAACTGGGTGATCCAGCTGATCGAGGAAATCCGGTCCGCCCGCAGCCAGATGGGGGTGCCGGTTGCGCTGAAAATCGAAATGCTGACCACCGAGGCCGACGCCGCCGCCCGCGCTGCGCTGGCGCATAACGAAGCGCTGATCCTGCGGCTTGCGCGGCTGGACCATATCGCCGATGGCACCACCCCCAAGGGCGCAATTTCGCTGGCGCTGCCGGGCGCGGCCTTTGCGTTGCCGCTGGCGGGAATCATCGACGTGGCAGGCGAAAAGGCGCGGCTGACAAAAACGCTCGACAAGCTTGAAAAAGACATGGGCGGCTTGCGCGGGCGGTTGAACAACCCCAAATTCGTGGCATCGGCGCCCGAAGAGGTGGTCGAGGAAAACCGGGAATTGCTGGCGGCAGGCGAGGCCGAAGGCGCAAAGCTTCGCGCGGCGCTCGCCCGGCTCGCCGATCTGGGGTGACGGCATGAGCACATCGAACATTGCGGAACGGCGGATGCTGAAGGCCTTGGCCGAAGGCAAGCTGAGCGGCCTTGAAGGCGAGGGCAAGCCCCTGCCCGACCACCTCGGCGATGCCTACGTTTCGGCGGGCGACGCGGTCGGCTTTCGGATCATGGCCGAGGCGGGTGTGCTGCCCGAGGAAATCGTGCTGAAAAAGCAGGCCGCAGCACAACGCGCGCTGCTGGCCACGCTGACCGACCCCGCCATGCGCAAAGAGGCGATGGCCGAACTGGCGCGGCTTGAAATGCGCCGCGCGATTGCCGAGGAAGCGCGGCGCGCCTTCATGAAGGGCTGAGGGCCGCGAAACGGCTCCCCCTCAGCCGAACCGGGGCGCGCGGTCCTCGATGTTCGCCGCCACCGCCTCTCTGAAATCGGGTTTGCCGAGCAGCGCCACCTGCTCGCGCGATTCTGCCGCCAGAACCTCGCCCGCTACCGCCTCGAACGCCTTGCCGATCAGTCGCTTGGCGGCACGCACCGCGCTTGGGCTTTGCGCCGCGATCGTCTCGGCAAGCTCGAATGCGCGCTCCATCAGGACTTCGGCTTCCTCAGTTACTAGCCCCCATTGCAGCGCCTGAGGCACCAGCACCGGCTCGGCGGTATAGATCATCCGCGCCATCACATCGGCGCGCAGCAAGCGCGGCATCAGCACCATGCCGCCCATGTCGGGTACCAGGCCCCACTTCATCTCCATCACCGCTAGCCGGGTGTGCGGGTGCGCCAGCCGGATGTCAGCGCCAAGCGCAAGTTGCAGCCCGGCACCAAACACCGGCCCGTGCAGCGCCGCGATCACCGGCACCGGCACCTTTTGCCAGACCAGCGCGAATTGCTGGAACCGGTTGGCGGCACCATGCGTGCGCGGCAAAACCAGCTTGCCCGCATCGCCTGCCGCCAGCGCGCCGAAACTCGCCACGTCAAGGCCCGCGCAAAACGCCTTGCCCGCGCCCGAAATCACCACCGCGCGAACATCGGCTTGCCCTGCCAGCAATTCACCGACGGCTACCACCTCGTCAATCATCTCCATATCGACGGCGTTGAGTTTTTCGGGGCGGTTCAGTTGGACATGGGCAACCTTGCCCAGCATGGTCAGCAATACGCGGCTCATCGGCACCTCCTTCAAATCAGCCCGAGTATGCCTCGCCCCCCGCGCCCGCGCCAGCGTGCCCGCGCACCTGCGACGCCACGGCACGCCCGGCCCCTTGCGGGGCGGGCAAATTGTGCTACCCCTAAGGCATGACCGGACCACGCTACACGCCCCTTGCCGCCAGCCTGCCCGCCTCGGTGCCTTTCGTTGGGCCCGAAACGCAGGAACGCGCCCGTGGCCGCGCCTTTGCCGCCCGGCTTGGCGCCAACGAAAACGGCTTCGGCCCCTCGCCCCGCGCAATCGAGGCAATGCGCGCGGCGACGTCCGAGACCTGGATGTATGGTGACCCGGAAAACCATGACCTGCGCGCAGCACTGGCCGCCCACCATAGCTGCGGCATGGAAAACATCGTGGTGGGCGAAGGCATTGACGGGCTGCTGGGCTACCTCGTGCGGCTTACCGTGGCCCCCGGCGATGCGGTCGTCACCTCGGATGGCGCCTACCCCACCTTCAATTTTCACGTCGCGGGCTATGGCGGCCAGCTCAACAAGGTGCCCTACGCGGGCGATCACGAAGACCCCTGGGCACTGATTGCCGCCGGCACCGGCGCGAAACTGCTCTACATTGCCAACCCCGACAACCCGATGGGCAGCCACCACCCCGGCCAACGGATTGCGCAGATGGTCGCGGCGGTGCCCGATGGCTGCCTGCTGGTGCTCGACGAGGCCTATATCGACCTCGCGCCGCCCGGTACCGAAGCGCAAATCGACCCCGCCGACCCAAGGGTGATCCGCATGCGGACCTTCTCCAAAGGCTACGGCATGGCAGGCGCGCGGGTGGGCTACGGCATCGGCGCGCCCGGCTTGATTTCGGCCTTCAACAAGATCCGCAATCATTTCGGCATGAGCCGGATCAGTCAGGCAGGGGCGCTTGCGGCACTGGCCGACCAGAACTGGCTGCACCATGTGCAGTCCGAAGTTGCGGCCTCGCGTGAAACCCTTGCCCGCATCGCGCGCACGCAGGGGCTGACACCGCTGCCCTCGGCCACCAACTTCGTCACCATCGACTGCGGTGAGGGTGGCACCTTTGCCCGCCGCGTGCTGGCCGCACTGGCCGAAGCCGGCATCTTCGTGCGGATGCCCTTCGTGGCGCCGCACGACCGCTGTATCCGGGTCAGCTGCGCGCCCGAGGCCGAGATCGAGGCCTTCGCGCGGGCACTTCCCGGTGCCCTCGCCGCCGCGCGCGGCTGAGCCGGCTTCGTCTTTGCGCACATACCCTGGGGTGGACCGGAACGGGCCGAGAGGGGCAACACCCCCCCTTATGCGCCCGCCACCACCGCTGTTGCCGCCGCCAGTGCCCCCGGCCCGTGCGGCAGCCCCAAAGCCTGCATCCCGGCCTCCATCACCGCCAGCGCCCCCAACGTCATATGCGCGTTCACATGGCCCATGTGCGCCACCCGCAGGAAATCGCCGTAGCTGGGTTCCGAGGGTGCCGCCATGCCCAAACCGATGCCCAGCGTCACCCCGGCCTGCTGTTCGCACCACGCCCGCAGCCGGGCGGCACCGCCGCCGCCAATCCGCGCCGCCGTGACCGCATGCCCCCGGCGTGCCGGATCGGCCACGTTAAGCGCGATATCACCACCCTGCCCCCAGGCGTCGAATGCCGCCCAGACCGCGCGCGCCAGCGTGGCGTGGCGTGCCCAGACATGGGTCAGCCCCTCCTCCTCGAGGATCATCGTCAGCGATGCGCGCAGGCCAAAGAGGTGATGCGTGGGGGCGGTGCCGCCGAAATGCTGGTAGAACTCGGTGCCAAGCGCACGCGGTTCCCACCGCCAGTAGGGGGTGGCTAGGTCTGCCTTGCGACCCAGTTGCAAGGCGCGGTCGTTGAAAAACACAAAACCCAGCCCCGGCGGCACCATTACCCCCTTCTGGCTGGCTGCAACCATCACATCAACGCCCCAATCATCCATCCGAAACGCGTCGCAGCCCAGCGAGGCGATGCAATCCACCGCGAGCAGCGCCGGGTGCCCCGCCGCATCAATCGCCGCGCGCAGCGCCGGAATATCATTTTTCACCGAGCTTGAAGTATCGACATGCGTCACCAACACCGCCTTGATCCGGTGCCCGGTGTCGGCGCGCAAGGCCGCCTCAAGCCGGTTCGGGTCAGCGGCGGCGGATTTGCCAAAGTCGAGCATTTCGACCTCCACCCCCATCGCGCGGGCATGCTCGGCCCAGCCCACGCCAAACCGCCCGGTGGCCAGCACCAGTGCCCTGTCGCCGCGCGAAAAGAGGTTGGCGTTTGCCGCTTCCCAGGCGCCGTGGCCGTTCGCGATGTAAAGCGCGACATGCCCGGAACTCAGCGCCAGTCTGCGCAGATCGGGCCAGAGCGTGGCCACCATTTCTACCAGCTCACCATCATAGATGTTGGGTGCCGGGCGGTGCATCGCGGCCAAGACCCGGTCGGGCATGGTCGAGGGTCCGGGAATGGCAAGGTAGGGGCGGCCCTGCGAAAGGCTCATCGGAATCTCCTCTGGCTCAGGGCCCTTGCGTAAGCCGCGCCCCGGATTAGGTCAATTGGCGGCACGCATGGGCTGTGCGATGCTGGGGCCGGGCAACAGCGGAGGCGAACATGGGCGCGCGTCAGATCTTTGAAATCACCGGCGCCGACCGGGTTGCCTTTCTGCAAGGGCTGGTCAGCAATGACCTGCGAAAACTGGCCCAGGGGCCGGTCTACGCCGCGCTTCTGACCCCGCAGGGCAAGTTTCTTGCCGATTTCTTTCTGATTGACGCAGGTGAGGCGGTCTTGCTCGATACGGCGGCGGGGTTGGCGGATGATCTCGCCCGCCGCCTCGCGCTCTACCGGCTGCGCGCTGATGTGGGCATCACGCCTTCGCCGCGCCAGGTGATGCGCGGCACCGGCCCTGCCCCGGCAGGCGCCCTGCCCGACCCCCGCCACCCGGCGATGGGCTGGCGGCTTTACGGACCCGAGGCGGGGGACGACGGCACCGACTGGAAGGAGGTCCGGGTTGAGCACCTGATTCCAGAGGCGGGGGCCGAGCTGATCGCCAACGAAAGCTACATTCTTGAGGCCGGTTTCGAGCGCATCAACGGCGTCGATTTTCGCAAGGGCTGCTATGTCGGGCAAGAGGTGACAGCCCGGATGAAACACAAGACCGAGCTGAAAAAAGGCCTCGCGCGCCTGCGCATCGAAGGCGCCGCCCCGGTCGGCACCCCGATCACTGCCGAGGGGCGTGAGGTGGGCACGCTCGGCACCCAAAGCGGCGGGCGCGCGCTGGCAATGGTGCGCTTCGACCGTGTGATGGGTGAAATGCAAGCGGGCACGGCGCGGCTGGCGCCGGAATGACCGGCGCCGACCCGCGCGGCATCAGGCGCGCTCGGAATATTCCATCAGTTCGGTGTGCACGATGATGTCTTCATCCGGCCCGATGAACGGCGGAATCATGATCCGCACACCGTTATCGAGAATGGCCGGCTTGAAGCTGTTGGCGGCGGTCTGGCCCTTTTGCACAGGCTCGGTCTCAACCACGCGGCAGCGCACCTTTTGCGGCAGCGAAACCGTCAGCGCCTCATCGCCGTAGTACTGAATCTGCGCGGTCATTCCGTCTTGCAGGAAGGGGCGGCGGTCGCCGAGCAACTCGGCATCAAGCTCGATCTGCTCGTAGGTCTCAGAATCCATGAACACCAGCTTGCCATCGGTCTCGTAAAGAAACTGCTGTTCCTTGAAGTCGAGCGAAACCTGATCAACCTTGTCTTCCGAACGGAAGCGCTCGTTAAGCTTGCGCCCGTCGCGAAGGTTCTTCAGTTCGACCTGCGCAAACGCGCCGCCCTTGCCGGGCTTGACGTGGTTGACCTTCACGGCAGCCCAAAGCCCGCCATCGTGTTCGAGGATGTTGCCGGGGCGGATTTCGTTGCCGTTGATCTTGGCCATCACGTGACTCATATAAAAGGTTGATCTGTGCTGCCGGGCACCTATATAGGTCGCGTTGCCTGCTGGCAACCCGACCAAATCCTGTGGCATTCTTCCAGAAGATATGCGTCTGACGCATGACTGGCATGCTATGTGGGCCATATCGAATCGCGGCGGAACAGCCATATTTGGCCGCTACGCCCGGGAACGCAAGAGCAATAAAAAGGATGTCATAATGCGCGATTTCGTTGACGGCTCCGCATTCAACTACGAACAGGGCCAGCGCTCGCGCAAACTTTTTGCCGCTGTGGTGTTGGCCGCGCTGGATGACGCCATTTCCGATGACAAGAAATATGGCAATGGCCCCGAACAGATCGCCCGTTGGGCGCGGTCGCGCGATGGCCGCGAGGTACTTTCCTGTGCCGGTATCGACCCGAACGAGCGGGTGGTGAAGGGGCTGATGGCGTTCGTTTCCAAGGGCGTGCGCACCTCGGTTGCGCTGTCGCGCGAGGAAAGCGAGCGGCGCATGGCCGCCGAAGAAGCCGAAGCCGCCTGAGATCTGGCTTTACCGCACACCGCACGCCGCGCCCCCTCGGGCGCGGTTTTCGTTTGCGGGATGGGCCGCATACCGGCGGGTTTTGGCTGCCCCCCGCACGCGGCCACAGGTTGCGCGCTACTGTAGGTCGCGCCCTGCGAGCGCCCGGGCAATTTCGCGCCGCACCAACTTGCGCACACTGCGGGTAATGCGTTCACCAAGCGTGCCCTGCAACTCTTCGCGGATGATCTCGGAGACCAGCGCACGGAGCGAATCTTCGTCGATCAGCGCGTCATCGTCAGAGCCGAGCAGGTCGGCGTCGTCCGCGTCCAACAGCTCCTGCTCGGCCGCGTCCTGCATCTGCACATAGCTTGAGGGCGGCGACGCGTGCTGCGGCGGCGCGGGTTGGGCGTCTGCAAGGTGCAAACGGCGCGCGGCGTGCGGCCCGGCCAAAGGCTCATCGGGCGCGGCCGCTTCTTCCGCCCAATCCGAAGCGGTCAGTTCGGCCTCATGCGGGTCCACGGGGTCGACCCAATCGACCGCTTCCGCGACTGGCCCGGACGACGCTTCAGCTTCAGGCAGGGCGAAATCGGGCGCGGCGGGGGCCGCGACCGGCGCGCTTGCGCCCGCCCATGGCGTGTCTGCATGCGGGTCGGCAAGTTCCGGTGCCGTGGCGGCATGCGAGGCGGGTTCGGCAGCGGCGGATTCCTCGGCGTCAAACGCGGCGGCGAGCCCGGCCGCCTGCCCGGAAAGGGCGAAAGGGTCGCCCTGCTCAGGCTCAAAGGCATCGTCGCTGGCAGCCACCGCGGCTTCCAGCTCGGCAATGGTGTTTTCGAGGCGCGAAATCTCGTCGGTCAGGTCAGTTGCGGGCGGCGCGGGCATCGGCCAGCCGGGATCGAAGACCAGTGCGGACTCGTCCGCATCGGCGCGCTCAGCGGCAAGCGCGGTGCCGTCGGGCGGCGCCACTTCAAGCGAAAGCGCGTCGGGTTCGGTGGAATTAGCGGCATCATTGGGCCAACCGCCCGCGTCAGCGTCGGGCATCTCGGGTGCGGTATCGGCCAGCGGCTCGATCGAGGTTGGTTGCTGGGGCTGCGGGTCGGGCGCCGCGGCAGACGGCGTGTCTTCGGGCGCGGGGGTCACCACCCGCAGCGCCGGCGTCAGCACCAGCGTATCCGAGGCCTCGGGTTCGGAATCCACGGCCGGCGGCGCAGGCGCGTGGGTCTGCGCGTCGGCGGCGCGTAAAAGCCCGGTCCGGCGGGGTGTCTGCCCATCTTGCGACACGAGACGCCGGATCGACGACAGAACATCCTCGATTTCGACATGGGTCCGCTGGTCAGACATGAAGGCCTCCGCCACAATCCAGTACCTGCACGAGTCTACCTGCGCAGAACGGTCAAGACAACGAAACCCTGCCCGGCCTTAGTTCTTGCCGATAGCACGCAGCACGCGATCAAGGCTTTCGCCCTGGACGGAAGTATGCGGCGCGTTCTGCACGGCGTTGTAGTAGGCGGCGGGATCGTAGGTCGGAATCCCGAGGTTCAGGTGGTCAACCGTCAGAAGACCCATAGACGACAAAAGTGAATAGAGTGCTACCTGATAATTGGCCTCGGCCTCGATCTTGTCGGCCTGCGCGCTAAGCAGTTCCTGCTCGGCGTTTAGCACATCAAGCGTGGTGCGCGCACCCAGTGTCGCCTCTTCGCGCACGCCCTCATAGGCCACGGTGGCGGCGCCGATCTGCTGGTCGATGGCGCGTATCTGGGCGCGCGCGACCTCGATATTGGCCCAGGAAACAGCTACGTTCTGCGCGATCAGGCGCGTGGTCTGGAGCATGGCGGCGGTTACGCGGTCGCGGCTGGCAAGCGCCTTGCGATGCGCCGAAGAAAGTCGGCCACCTGCATAGAGCGTCTGCGACATCGAAAGCCCGAGCGCCAGGGTCTGGCTGTCGCCCGAAATGGAATTGTCGGCAGCGCTGACCGAAGCCGACCCGCGGACGGTCGGCAGACGTTCGGCGGCGGCGGCCTGCACCCCAAGCTCGGCCACAGTGACCAACCGCTGGGCCTGCCGGATCGACGGGTGCAGGCGCTGCGCGGTGGCGGTGGCTTCGGCCAGTGATGACGGCAGCGCGGGGGAGCGCGGAAAGCCGTTGATGCCGCCAGGGTAACCACCGGTCACCACCTTGTAGCTTTCACGTGCCGCGGCAAGCTGGCCCTGCGTCGCGGCGAGCCCGG
The DNA here is from genome assembly GCA_002842855.1 of Alphaproteobacteria bacterium HGW-Alphaproteobacteria-4. Classification (GTDB taxonomy): domain Bacteria; phylum Pseudomonadota; class Alphaproteobacteria; order Rhodobacterales; family Rhodobacteraceae; genus UBA6213. The sequence goes on from PHEE01000028.1 coordinate 27,359, forward strand.
CGCGCGCGGCGGCAAGCCGCGCTTCGGCCAGCGCCACATCGGTGCGCGTCACCTCGCCCACCGCAAAGCGGTCGTTGGCGGCCCGCAACGCTTCGCCGATTACCCGCACCGAGTTCTGGCTGATAGCAACGTTTTCGGCGGCGCTTTTCACGCCGGTATAGGCGCGCACGGCCGCCAGAAGCACCTCTTGTTCGACCGCCACCAGCGCCTCACGCGTGGCGAGCACCGATTCCTTGGCAATCTCGATACCGATCTTGCTGCGGCCAAAATCATAAAGCGTCATCTGCGCGGCAAGTTCGAGTGCAATGCTGGTGGATTCGTTGCCCGAGCTGTTTCGGTATGAGGTTGAGGCGGTCCAGCTTAGCACCGGGCGCAGCGAGGAAACCGCGCTGGCGACATCTTCATCGGCGGCGCGCAGGGTGGCGCGGTTCTGTTCGAGAAGGTTCGAGTTACGGTAGGCGGCGACCAGCGCATCGGCGAGGGTCTGCGCCCCGGCCATCGGCGCCACCAGAGCCAAGGCGGCAACTGCGCCCGCCCGAACGAAAGACCCAAATGTGCTGCACATCATGCGTGTCGTCCCTCTAAAGTCGTCGGTCCCCGATCCCGTGCCGCCTTTGCCCAGCGAGTGCGGCGGTATCGTCATATTCTCAGATCACAGTGCGAAACCTTTTTCGGCCACGAAGCCCGGCAACACCGGGGCCGTCGCGTTGAACGCGTGCCGCCAGCTGATCACGCCATCGATTTTCCGACCAATCCGCGCCACACCCAGCGCCCCTTCGCGGAACAGGCAGACAATACGCCCCCCTTCGCGCAATTGTGCCGCGATCACTTCGGGCAGCACTTCGATTGCACCCTCGATCAGGATCGCGTCATATGGGCCATGCTTGGGCGCGCCTTCGGTCAGCGAACCGCCCACCACAACGGTATTGTCGGCCCCAACGGCGGCCAGCGCCGCCTGCGCCGCATCGGTGAATTCGGACCCATCAAGCGCCACCACCGCCTCGGCCATACGCGATATCAGCGCCGCGCCGTAGCCGGTGCCGCAGGCCACATCGAGCACCAGATCAGAAGGCTGCACATCGAGCGTGTCGAGCATTTTTGCCAGCGTCCGAGGCTCGAGCATGACCCGGCCGGGCGCGATCACGATATCATCGCCGACATAGGCCGTTTCGCGCCGCGCGGCGGGCACGAAGTCTTCGCGCGGCACCGCCAGCATGGCCTCGATGACCGGAAATTTTGTCACGTCGTTCGGGCGGATCTGGCTGTCGACCATCATGGTGCGGCGGGTCACGAAGTCATGCATCGGTGAACTCTTCGGTCTGAATTGAGCCTGGCGGACTCTTGCCACATTCCGTTGCCCCCCGCAACCGCGCCTGCGGGGTGCAACGCGGGGCGCGGCGAATTGCCCTTGGCGGTGTGGCCCGCGCGCCCTTGGCACGGGCAAGGCTGGGGTCTATCTGTGCAGTTCAGGCACAAATTGCCGCCGTGCGCCGCGTGGGAGCCATTCATGAAACCAATGCAGATGCTATTCGCCGCAATCGCACTATGTGGCTTTGCGGGCGCCGCGCAGGCCGAGCCACGGCAGGTTACGATTTCGGCTGACCTGACCTGCCCGGTTTCCGACCCGCAACTGTTCGAGATTGTGCTCAAGCGCCAGCCGGGCGTGATCTCGGTTGTCGTTTCGTTCAAGGATCAGAAAGTTGTGGTGATTTACGACTCCGATATCACCAATCCGCGCGCACTGGCCGATGCGCTGATCGATGTCGGGCTGGGTGACATGCTTTCCGACAACCCGATGATCGAGGAAGCCGCGCCCGAAGCCAAACCATAGGGCCACGAGCGCAGCAGGTTTCAGTTGGTTGCCACCGGGTGCGCATCGTCCTGCGTCCAGCCGATCATGGAATCGACATAGAGCGCTAGGTTTTCGTAACCCAAAAGCTCGTGCAGCACGAACCAGTCAGTTGCGGACCAGTGCCCGGCATTGCAATAGGTGATCGCTTGCACCCCGGTATCGCCGCCAAGCGCCACCGGCACCAGCGCACGCAGATCGTCGAGCGGCTTGATGCGGTTGGTCGCTGCATCGTAGAACAGATCGCTGTCAAGGCTCGCCGCACCGGGAATGTGGCCCGCGCGCTTGGCGGCCCCGGCTTTCTTGGTGCCCGCGTATTGCTCTGGCGGGCGCGCGTCAATCAGCGGTATTCCCGCCGCGAGCGCCGCTTCGACCTGCTCGGTGGTTGCAAGAATTTCGGGCCGCACCTGGGCTATGAAGTTTCCCTTTGCCACCTCGGTAACCCCCGTTGCCACCGGGTTTGCGGCGTCGGCCACCCAGGCCGGCCAGCCGCCATCGAGAATCGCTACCGTGTCATGGCCAGCGTATTTGAAGCTCCAGTAAAGCCGCGCAGCGCCACCGAACTCGGTCGAGTCGGTGCCTGCGGGCACGATCACCACGAGGCTGTCGGAATTGACGCCAAGCTCGGCGATGGTGGCCTCAAGCGCTGCCGTCGCGGGCACCGCGCCCGCAATAGCGCCCTGCCCGCGCCAGCCGCCGGGGTACGCGCTGAACACCGCGCCGGGCACATGCCCTGCGGCGAACTCGTTCGCTGCGGTCCTGCCACGGATATCGACCACCACCAGATCGGCGCGGCCGATATTGGCGCGCAGCCATTCGGCCGGTACGAGCGGGCCGGGAAGGCCCTCGGCCAGCGCGGGCGCCAGCGCGGCCGCAAGCGCAGCCACCGCCAGTGCAAGATACAACGTCAGTTTTTTCAGCATTCTCGTGATCCTCTTTCCCTTACGCGGCGCATCGCCCCTACCACCTGCCAAGGCCGCGCTGTGCGGCATCAGAGCGGTGTAGTATCGGCGGCATGGCAGCGCCCGGCAAATCACGTCCTTGCGCGAGATCAAGTGCACGGCGTTGTGAACGGCCTTTGCCGACGGAAAATCGGGCTGCCAGACCGTTGCCCATAGCGGTGATGAATCGCTTGACGCCGCCCCCCGGACCCCGTATCCAGCCGCAACTGAATTCGGGTGCTGCCGAGGCGGCGCCCATTGATTGTATGGATGCCGCGTCTGCGGCCCGATGAAACGAAGGAATACGCCATGTCGCGCGTCTGCGAACTGACCGGCAAAGGCCCGATGTCGGGCAACACCGTGAGCCATGCCAACAACCGCTCGCGCCGCCGCTTTCTGCCCAACCTCAACGATGTCACGCTGATGTCGGACGTGCTCGGGCAGTCGTTCAAGCTGCGCATCTCGGCCGCTGGCCTGCGCTCGGTCGACCATCGCGGCGGGCTTGACGCCTACCTTGCCAAGGCCAGGGACGAAGAGCTTTCGGTGAACGCGCAGAAAATCAAGAAGGCGATCAGCAAGGCGCAAGCCACCGCCTGATCCGGCCCCGTTGCATTGCCAAGGCCCCGCCCGAAACGGCGGGGCCTTTTGCGTTTGCATCACGGAATCGTGGGGCACCTGCGACACGCTGTCACTTTCGCCCGGGCCGCCAAAGGCACATTTTCGGCGTATGATGTGCAACGCGGCGCGCAGATATCTCACGGTCCTGATGGTGCTGGTTCTTGGCGCCAGCAGCGTGACGATGGCGGTGGCGCGCGGCCAGACCCGCGCCGCGGGCGAGATTGTGATCTGCTCGGGCTATGGGCTGACCGCGATCACCGTTGATGCCGCGGGCAACCCGGTAAGTACCGTGCACATCTGCCCCGATATGGCGCTCGCGTTGTTCACCGCACATCAGGCTGCGCCGCTGGTTATCGAACGGCCCGAAGGGCGGGTCAGCGATCTGATCCTCGTCGAAGCCCGCCTGCCCGAATCGTGGATACCGGTTGAGCTGCATGCCCGGGGGCCGCCAAGGCTGATCTGAGGCGACCACGCTCATATCAACCTTTGCAAGGATACCTTCCATGTACGCTCTCAAAACCATTCTGGCGGCCAGCGCCGTTGCCTTCGCCCTGCCCGCTGCGGCCGAAATTCGCATCGTGAGCCCCTATATGATCGCCTCTCCGATGGCGATGGGGTCGGGTGCCGCCTTCTTCGTGATCGAGAATACCGGCCCCGGCGATGACCGCCTTGCCGACGCCGCTTCGGACATTGCCGACATGACCCAGCTGCACACCCACATCGCGGATTCAAGCGGCGTCATGCAGATGGTGCATGTGCCCGAGGGCTGGGTGATTCCGGCGGGCACGACGCATGCGTTGGCGCGCGGTTCGGACCATGTGATGTTCATGGGCATCAAGGCCCCGCTCCAGGTGGGCGATATCGTCACGCTGACGCTGAAGTTTGAAAAGGCAGGCGACGTGGTGGTGCAGATACCCTTCGGGGTTGCCCCTGCGACCGACTCGATGCCGATGGGCAGCATGCCGATGGGCAGCATGCCCATGGGCAACATGCCGATGGCGCCTGCCAAACCGTAACGCATCGAATTTGCGGCAAAGAACCGGGCGGAGCGCAGGCTCCGCCCGGTTCATTTGAGACGATCCCATTTGCGTGATCCTGGCCCGCATGCACAGTTTGTCGCACCCCCGTCGCGGGTAAAAAGGTGTATATTGAGCACATGATGTAGGGCCGTTCCAAGCCTTTGCCCGACATTCCCCGGCACTGATGATCAGCGCGACCGGAGGCGGTTTCTTCCGCCTTGGCCGATGGTGGTATCAGCTGCCCCCGGAACGGGCGGGGCGGCAGGTCAGGCATCAAAAGCTGCCGGGCCGCGCGCGCCGCAGCAGCACGATTCTCTGCGCGCAAGGCATTTGAAACGCTACCTCGAAAGGAGCATCCAGATGAAATCGCTCAAGTACCTTATCGCCGCCAGTGCGATGTCTTTCGCGCTGCCCGCCTTCGCGCAAGATCTGGTGGTAACCGACGCCTACCTGACGCCACTCGCAGGGGTTGAAAACGCCGCCGGGCTTTACATGGTGATCCTGAACAACGGCAAAGCGCTCGATACATTGCTGGGCGCAACCTGCGAAATTGCGGGCGGCTCGGAACTGCTGGCAACGATTTCAGACGCCAAGGGCGCACCGCAACTGGTGCCGCAGCCGCAGGGCAAGGAAATCATGAACACGGGCGGTTTTACCCTTGCGCCGGGGGGCTATCAGGTCGCGCTGCTCAACCTCAAGTCACCGTTGAAATCCGGCGAAAAGGTGATGGTCACGCTGAAGTTCGCGACTGCGGGCGATGTGCCGGTCGAGGCTGTGGTCAAGTAGCCCGACCGCGCCGCAAGGTGGCCGAGCTGGGGCGGGCGGGGCGAAGGCCCCGCCCGTTTTGCTGCGTCGGCCGCCCGTCCCTGATCGCATTTGCGTGATCGTGCCCCCCTGCGCCAGTTTGTCACTGCCCACTGGCGACCGCGCCATGTTAGTCAAACTGCATGGCAAACCGTCTGCTGCCCACCCTTTCCGCGATCGTGCTGGCACTGCTTCTGGCAGTGACAAGCATGACCATGGCGGTGGCGCGCGGTCAGGCCCGCGTTGCGGGCGAGTTTGTCATCTGTTCGGGCTATGGCCTTACCACCATCAAGGTTGACCACAACGGCAACCCGGTGAGCGAGATCCATATCTGCCCGGACATGGCGCTTGGCCTGATGGCCGCTGTGGCGCATGCGCCGCCAAGCGTGGAACGCCCCGCCGGGCGGGTTAGCGATCTGATCCTCGTCGAACCCCGTCTGCTGCATTCGCGTTCCTTCGTCGTGGCGCGTGCCAGGGGTCCGCCGGTGGTTGTCTGATTTCGTCAGACAGATACCCACCCAAAAAGGACCGAACCATGAGCTTCCTGAAATCGTTTCTTACGGCTGCGGCCGTAGTGTTTGCGCTGCCCGCTTACGCGCAGACCATCACCATCTCTGACGCCTATGCGCGTGTCGCCACGCCCACCTCACCTTCTGGGGCGGCGTTCCTGATCATCGAGAACAAGGGCGCCGAGGCCGACCACCTTGTCGGCGTTGCCTCCGAGATCGCCGAAATGACGCAGATGCACACCCACATCGCCGACGCGGCCGGGGTGATGCAGATGGTCGAGGTGCCCGGCGGCTGGGATATACCCGCGGGCGGCACCCACACGCTGCAACGCGGCGCCGATCACATCATGTTCATGGGGCTGAAGCAGCCGTTGAATGATGGCGACATCGTCACCGTAACGCTGACCTTCGCAAAAGCGGGCGAGGTTGTGGTGCAGATCCCGGTTGACCTGCAACGCGGTGCGCCCGCTGGCGCAATGGGTGCAATGGACCATGGCGCCATGATGGGCGGCGCGGCTCCGATGGCTGGCATGGACCACGGCGCCATGATGGGTGGCGCGGCTCCGATGGCTGGCATGGACCACGGCGCCATGATGGGTGGCGCGGCTCCGATGGCTGGCATGGACCACGGCGCCATGATGGGCGGCGCGGCTCCGATGGCTGGCATGGACCATGGCGCCATGATGGGTGGCGGGGCTCCGATGGCTGGCATGGACCACGGCGCCATGATGGGTGGCATGGGCATGGCGGCACCCGCTGCGGCGGGGAACGGGCTTTCGGCCCCGGTCATCATGCTTACCCCCTTCGTACGCGACAATGCCGATGCGCTGAACCTGAACGAAGCACAGCGCGCCGACCTCAAGGCGTGGCTTGAAAAGCCCAACGCACGGGTGGTGGTCGAAAACGAAACCATCGCGCTGCGGGCCGAACTGCGCGCGGCGATCGTGATGGGCGCGCCCAAGGCTGACCGTCAGGCGCTGGCCGACAAGATCGGCGCCAACGAGGCGAAGCTGGTGATGGCGCGCTCAGACTGCACCGATCACTGGCGCGAAGTTCTCAGCCCCGAACAGTTCACGCAGCTTTTGATGCTGGCGGGCGTGCTGAAATAACCAACACGAGGGGCAAGACGCGCGGGCGGGGCGAAAGCCCCGCCCGTTTCATGTCCGGCAAAGCGCCTCGGCCTTGACGATGAAGCTGGAATAGCGCTGCCAGAATTCGCGGTCTTCGGGGTGGGTAGAGCGGCGCGCGACCTCGGCCTTGTCGGGGTCGGCAAAGAAGGCGGCGACGCGGCGCTGATCGGCGCGATCAAGATCTTGATCAGCGAGAAATTGCAGGCAGCCGCACAGAACGATGCCGGGCCGCGCAGAGGTGAGGGCAAGGCAGGCATCGCCAACCAACCCGGCCTGCGCCGGCCCGCCAAACAGCAGGGCGGCGGCGAGGGGCAGCGCGGGCCTCAGCCGACCACCTCGGCGGGGTAGCCCGCACCTTTGAGGGCAGCAAGCAGGGTGGCGGCAGGCAGGCCGGAAACGGTGACCTGCCGGGCAGGCATATCAAAACTGGCGTGGGCGCCGACGGCGGCAAGGGCGGCCTCGATAGTGGCCTTGCAGTGGCCGCACGACATGTCTGGAACGGAAAGGATCATCGGGGGCTCCGGGGTTTTGGGCCGCCATTGTCGCAGGACGGCACCGGGGGGTCAAGCGGGGCGCAGCTTGCGCACAGGGGCGCCGTGGAGGGGGCCCGAGGGCCGGATCAGCGAAGGTCCGGTGGACCTTCGCCCGGCCCGATTGCCTGAAGGCGCAAGCCGGAGGGCAAGGGGGGTGAAGCCGCATGAAGCGCACCAAACGGGCCGCGCCTGCCCAAGCAGGCGCCGCCCGATTTGCTCGGGGCAAATCGGGCAGGGCGCAGTTGTTGGGCCTGGGGTCGCCGTTGTGGCTGGGGTGGTGGGTGACAGAGGACAGCGCCCGAACCGAGGGGTGGGCGTAAGCGCCCGCCCCGTGGGGGGTGAGGCGGATCAGGAAACGCTCCTGTGGAGCGTATCCCCGCCGAACGCCCGGAGCGCAAGCGAAGGGCCGGGAGAGAGGGCGCTTGCGCTGGGTGCGGTGGGTGACAGAGGGCAGCGCCCGAACCGAGGGGTGGGCGTAAGCGCCCGCCCCGTGGGGGCGGTTCGGGCGCTGCCCGGTGCAAGGGGCACCGGGCGGGGGAAGTCTCAAGACTGAATTTTGATCGGATTGTCTAGTGCTTCTGGAATATGGCGATGGACTTCTTTAATGAGATTCTCCAGTCCAATCCAAGCTCTTGAAGCTAGATCATTCGCTTGCTCCCCAAGCAATGACAGGCGCTCATACTCATCATTTGGAACGTATTCCAAGGTCTTAAACCCCGTACGAGAGCGACCCGCGATTATTTCCGGTGTTGTGTTCACAGAAACAAACATGTCTAGTTCGCGCAGTTGGCTAATGAATTCTTCGAGCATTAGCTCGAGTTTTCTATTCTGAAAAATCAACGCACCAACACTCTTATCATTAATTAATTCGCGCATAGACAAGAAGTAATCGTCATCCAAAAATTGTCTCAGGTCATGATCCTTTAGCAGTGTCCTAAAACTATTTGCATAAAGGCGAAGCAGTCTTTCCGCAACCCGTATATCGTTAGGCGAAGATCTTCTCGGCACGAATTCTTCGCTTGTTTTAATTTCAGCTAAAATCCAAGTGACAAGCGCTGCCAACACCGACAGAATCGTCTTTGGCTGATTTAGAAAGGACAAATCGCTGGGCCAGAGAAGCAAAATAATAGTTCCCACCAGCGTGAGACCTAAGCCAACTCTGGAAAGGGTTTGAACGTACTTACCCATCCATCTTCAACGCCGAAATAAACGCCGCCTGCGGAATCTCTACTTTCCCGAACTGCCGCATCTTCTTCTTGCCCGCTTTCTGCTTGTCCAGCAACTTGCGCTTGCGCGTCGCATCCCCCCCATAGCACTTGGCGGTCACGTCCTTGCGCATGGCGCTCAGCGTTTCGCGGGCGATCACGCGGCTGCCGATGGCGGCCTGGATCGGGATCTTGAACATGTGGCGGGGGATCAGCTCTTTGAGCTTTTCCACCATGGCGCGGCCGCGGGCCTCGGCGCGGTCGCGGTGCACCATCATGGAAAGCGCATCGACCGGTTCATCGTTGACCAGCACCGACATTTTCACCAGAAAATCCTCGCGGTAGCCGGTGATGGTGTAGTCAAAGCTGGCGTAGCCCTTGGAGACCGATTTCAGCCGGTCATAGAAATCGAACACCACTTCGTTGAGCGGCAGATCATACACCACCATGGCGCGTGTGCCCGCGTAGGTAAGGTCTAGCTGGATGCCGCGGCGGTCTTGGCAAAGCTTCAGCACATCGCCGAGGTATTCGTCGGGCACCATGATCGTGGCCTTGATGCGCGGCTCCTCGATGTGATCGACAAGCGTGAGGTCGGGCATGTCGGCGGGGTTGTGCAACTCGCGCAGCGTGCCATCGCGCATGTGGAGGTGGTAGACGACCGAGGGCGCGGTGGTGATGAGATCAAGGTTGTATTCCCGCTCAAGCCGGTCGCGCACCACTTCGAGGTGCAGAAGGCCAAGAAAGCCGCAGCGAAAGCCAAAGCCGAGCGCGGCCGAGGTTTCCATTTCCGAAGTGAACGAGGCGTCGTTGAGGGTAAGCTTTTCGATCGCCTCGCGCAGCGACTCAAAATCGGCGGCGTCAACCGGGAAGAGGCCGCAGAACACCACCGGTTGCGAAGGTTTGAAACCAGGCAGCGCGGTGGTGCAGGGGTGGCGTTCGTGGGTGATGGTGTCGCCCACGCGGGTATCGCGGACCTGCTTGATCTGCGCGGTGAACACGCCGATCTCGCCGGGGCCAAGTTCGGCGATATCGACCATTTTCGGCTTGAGCACGGAAAGCTTTTCGATGCCGTAGGTGGCGCCGGTCTGCATCATCTTGATGCGGTCGCCGCGGCGCATGGTGCCATCCATGATCCGCACCATCACCACAACGCCGAGGTAGGCATCATACCAGCTATCAACCAGCATCGCCTTGAGGGGCGCCGCGCGGTCGCCCTTGGGGGCGGGCAGGCGGGTGACGATGGCTTCCAGCACATCAGGGATGCCAAGGCCGGATTTGGCCGAGATGAGAATGGCGTCATGGGCATCAAGCCCGATCACATCCTCAATCTGCTGCTTGATGCGGTCAGGCTCGGCGGCGGGCAGGTCGATCTTGTTCAGCACCGGCACAATCTCGTGCCCGGCATCAAGCGCGTGGTAGACGTTGGCCAGGGTCTGCGCCTCGACGCCCTGCGAGGCATCGACCACCAGCAGGCTGCCTTCGACGGCGCGCATCGAGCGACTGACTTCGTAGGCGAAATCGACGTGGCCGGGGGTGTCGATCAGGTTGAGAATGTAGGCATGGCCATCGCGGGCCTTGTATTCCAGCCGCACGGTCTGGGCCTTGATGGTGATGCCACGCTCGCGCTCGATATCCATGCTGTCAAGGATTTGCGCCTTCATGTCACGGTCGGCCACCGTGCCGGTCGACTGGATCAGCCGGTCAGCGAGCGTGGATTTGCCGTGGTCGATATGGGCCACGATGGAGAAGTTGCGGATGCGATCTAGCTGGGTCATGGCGCGGCGTATAGCGCGGCGCGCGGGGCCGGGAAAGGGGGTATCGGGGCCGGGGGCTGTGGCCTTGGCAAGGGTGGCGGTGCGGGCGCTGCCCGGTGCAAAGGGGCACCGAGCAAGACGGAACACCGGGGCGCAGACGCGCGGGCGGGCCTACCCCAACCTCGCCAGCATCTCGGCCGCTGCCGCCGCTGGCGTGGCGCGGCCTTCGGCCACCGCATCGCCTAGCCGCGCCAGGGCCTCGCGCGCCTCGGGGTCGGTGGTGAGGCGGGCGAGAAGGCCGGTGCGGACTTCGGCTTCGAACCAGTGCCGGGCCTGTTCGGCGCGGCGGGCGGCGAGGTGGCCGTTTTCGCGCCGCCATCTGGCGAGGGTCTGCATTTCGGCCCAGGCGGCGGCCAAGCCGGTGCCATCTTGCGCCGAAACCGGCAGCGCCTTGGGGAAGCTCTCGGGGTCTTGCGCACGGCGGCGCAGCAGGCGCAGGGCACCGGCGTAATCGGACAGGGTGCGCAGGGCGGCGGGCTTAAGGTCGCCATCGGCCTTGTTCACAAGGATCAGGTCGGCAATTTCCATGATGCCGCGTTTGACTCCCTGCAATTCGTCGCCCCCCGCGGGCGCCAGCAAGAGTACGAAGAGGTCGGTCATTTCCGCCACCAGCGTTTCCGATTGGCCCACGCCGACAGTTTCGATCAGCACCACGTCGAACCCCGCCGCCTCGCAGAGCGCCACCGCCTCGCGGGTGCGGCGGGCCACACCGCCAAGCTGGGCCTGACTGGGCGAGGGGCGGATGAAGGCCAAAGGGTCGCGGCTGAGGCGCTCCATGCGCGTCTTGTCGCCGAGGATCGAGCCGCCCGAACGCGCCGACGAGGGATCAACCGCCAGCACCGCCACCCGCAACCCCTGCCCCGTCAGCATCAGCCCGAACGCCTCGATAAAGGTCGATTTGCCCACCCCCGGCGTGCCCGAAAGCCCGATCCGCAGCGCCTGACGGCCAGATTTCGCCAGCCGCTCCAGCAGCTTCACCGCTTCGGCGCGGTGATCGGCGCGCCCGCTTTCAACCAGCGTAATGGCGCGGGCCAGTGCGCGGCGGTCGCCTGCAAGCACGGCATCGGCTAGATCGGGGCGGTGCATCGGCGGAATCCTGCGCTTCGTGACGAGACCGTCATCAGATGTGACAGCCATGGGGCTTTCTTGCCCGCAATGGGCCGTGTATGTCCAGTGGCTGGGCCACTATGGCAACGCAAACGCATGGGGCGAACCGGGTGAACAGGCTAGGACGGGCAATTGGCCGGGTCGGCGCGATCGCAGCGGCGGTGCTGGTGACGCTTGGGCCGGCGGAGGCGCCTGCGACGGTGCAGACCGATCTTATCGTGTTCGACGTGGTGCTGCGGGGCCTGCGCGCGGGCCGGCTGACGCTGACCGGCTCGGTCGATGGCAGCGATTATCATGCCAGCGGCACCCTGCAAAGTGCCGGCCTTGTGCGGTTGGTGGCCAAGGTGCGCTATGATGCCGAAGCCTCGGGGCGGCTGCGCGGTGGCCGCTATGTGCCCGCGCGCTACAGCGAGGTCGCCGATACCGGCAGGCGGGTTTCGGAATCGGTGATGGAGTATCGCGGCGGCGTGCCGCAGGTCAAAACCTACAACCCGCGCGCTTTATGCCACACTGCGCGATGTGCCAAGGGCCGAAGCCTGCAAGCTTGATGTGCATCTGTTCGACGGCATGCGCCGTTCGCAGATCGCGCTTAGCGCCCCGGTGCCCGAGGGCGAAGGCGTGGCCTGCACCGGCGAATACCGCCGCCTTGCCGGGTTCAGCGCAAAGGAAATGGCCGAGAAAGAGCGCTTTGCCTTCCGGCTCGTCTATGTGCCGGTGGGCGAGGGCATGTTGCGGGTGAACCTGATCGAGACCGATACCATCTTCGGCACCGGTTACTTGCGCCGCCGCTAGCCCCTTGGCAGCGCTGCCAGCCGCAGGGCATAAGGCAGCATGTTCACCCCTTCCCTTCCCATCGACGCGATCCTGCCCAAGCTTGCGCGCACGCTGGCGGCCGAGGGCCGCGTGGTGCTGGTGGCGCCACCCGGCGCGGGCAAGACCACGCGGGTGCCGCTGGCGCTGCTGGAAGGGGTCGCGGGCCGGATCGTGATGCTGGAACCGCGCCGCCTGGCCGCCCGCGCCGCCGCCGAGCGGCTGGCCGAAACGCTGGGCGAGGCGGTGGGGCAGACGGTGGGCTACCGCATCCGCGGCGAGGCGCGGGTGGGGCCCGCAACCCGGATCGAGGTGGTGACCGAGGGCATTCTGACCCGCATGCTGCAAACTGACCCCGGCCTTGCGGGCGTCGGCTGCGTGATCTTTGACGAGTTTCACGAACGCTCGCTCAATGCCGATCTGGGGCTGGCGCTGGCTTGGGAAGCGCGCTGCGCGTTGCGCCCCGACCTGCAACTGGTGGTGATGTCGGCCACACTTGATGCCGCCCCGGTGGCGGCGCTGCTGGATGGCGCGCCGGTGCTGGTCAGCGAGGGCCGCGCCTTTCCGGTCGAAACCCGCTGGCTGGCGCGGCCCTTGGTGCCGGGGATGCGGCTTGAGGCGGCGGTGGCAGCGCAGGTAGTCGAGGCTTTGGCCGAGACGACGGGCGGGGTGCTGGTGTTCCTGCCCGGCGAGGCCGAGATCCGGCGCGTTGCCGCGCTGCTGGCGCCGCGCCTGCCCGCAGGCGTGGTGATCCGCCCGCTTTTCGGCGCGATGGAGTTTGCCGCGCAGCGCGCCGCGATCGCGCCGCAGGCAGCGGGCCGCAAGCTGGTGCTGGCCACCGCGATTGCCGAAACCTCGCTGACCATCGAGGACGTGCGGGTGGTGGTCGATGCGGGGCGGGCGCGGCGGGCACGGTTCGACCCCGGCTCGGGCATGTCGCGGCTGGTGACCGAACGGGTCAGCCGCGCCGAGGCGGCGCAGCGGCAGGGCCGCGCCGGGCGGGTGGCGTCTGGGGTCTGCTACCGGCTCTGGTCGCGCGGCGAGGAAGGGGCACTGGCAGCCTTCGCGCCGCCCGAAATTGAAACCGCCGACCTTGCGGGGCTGGCGCTGGAGTTGGCAAACTGGGGCTCGGAGGCGGCCAACCTGGCCTTTCTCACCCCGCCCCCTGCCCCGGCGCTGGCCGAGGCGCGGGCGCTGCTGGCGGGCCTCGGTGCGCTCGATGGCGCGGGGCGGATCACGCCGCATGGCCGCGCGCTGGCGGCGTTGCCGCTGCACCCGCGGCTTGCGCATATGCTGGCGTTGGCCGGGCCCGCTGCCGCTCCGCTTGCCGCCCTGCTGGCCGAGCGCGACCCGCTGGGGCCGGGCGCGCCCGCCGACCTTGCGCTGCGGCTTGCGGCCTATGAAACCCCCGCGCAGTTCGAGGCCGACCACCCCCAGCGCGTCAACCGGGGCGTGGTCGAGCGCGCACGCGCCGAGGCCAGGCGCCTTGCGAAGCTGGTCAAACCACCGCGCGCGGCGCTGACGCTGGCGGAAATGGCAGCACTTGCCTACCCCGACCGGATCGGCCTCAGGCGGGCAGGCGAGGCGCCGCGCTTCGTGCTCTCGGGCGGCAAGGGCGCGGTGATCGACGCCGCCGACCCGCTGGCCAACGCCCGCCTGATCGTCGCCATCGACCTTGACGGCGACCCGCGCGAGGCGCGCATTCGGCAAGCGGTAGCGCTGGAGGAGGCGAGCCTGCGCCGCCTCTTTGGCGACCAGATCCACCGCGTCGAACTGTGCGAATGGTCGCGCCGCGACGGCCGGGTGCTGGCGCGCCGGCAAGAACGCTTTGGCGCACTGGTGCTGACCGAGGCGCCCTGGCCCGACCCGCCGGCCGAAGCAACCGCAGCCGCCGCGCTGGACGGCCTGCGCCAGATTGGCCTTGTCTTCTCGGAACCCGCCCGGCGCCTGCGCGCGCGGATCGCGCTTTTGCGCCGCGAAGGCAGCGACATGCCCGATGTCTCGGATGCCGGGCTTCTGGCCGGTGCCGGGGATTGGCTTGCCCCCTTCCTCGGGCAACGCCGCACCGAGGCCGAGCTGCGCGCACTAGACCTGACCGAACCACTGCGCGCCTTGCTTACCCACGCGCAGCGCCAAACCCTCGACACGCTTGCCCCGGCACACTTCTTCACGCCCTTGGGGCGCGCGGTGCCGATTGATTACGAGGGCGAGGCGCCCGGCATCGAACTGCGCCTGCAAGAGCTTTTCGGCCAGCTCACGCACCCCTGCGTCGGCCCCCGCCGCTTGCCGTTGTGCCTGACGCTGCTGTCGCCCGGCGGCAAGCCGGTGCAGGTCACGCAAGACCTGCCGGGCTTCTGGGCCACATCCTACGCCGAGGTGCGCCGCGACATGCGCGGCCGCTACCCGCGCCACCCCTGGCCCGAAGACCCGCGCACCGCCGCCCCGACCCTGCGCGCCAAACCGCGCGGCACCTGATGCCTGCTGTAATGCCCACAATTATCCCGCAGTGATCGGAATTAGGCCGCAACACCTCGGACAAATCGGGATTTGCTAGGAGCAGCCGCGAGCACGTGGTTGCGCTTTCAGTGCCGGGCTGCGCTTGCGCCACCAGCGTTGCAGTG
>PHEE01000006.1 GCA_002842855.1 Alphaproteobacteria bacterium HGW-Alphaproteobacteria-4
AGCTTGGCCTCGATCACTGCGCCAAGTGCCGCCCGGTCGGGGTTGGCGCGCAGGTCGAGCAGTTCGGCCTGCAACGCGATCGCTTCCAGCAGCTTGTCGAGCCCTTGCCCGGTTTTTGCCGAAACCTCGACATCGAGCACGTCGCCCGACATTTCTTCAACCACCACCGAGTGCTGCAACAGGTCGGTGCGCACCTTTTGCGGGTTCGCCTCGTATTTGTCGATCTTGTTGATCGCCACGATCATCGGCACGTTGGCGGCCTTGGCGTGGTTGATCGCTTCAATCGTCTGCGGCATCACCTGATCGTCTGCGGCAACCACCAGCACCACGATGTCGGTCACCTGCGCGCCACGGGCACGCATGCTGGTGAACGCCGCGTGTCCGGGCGTGTCGAGGAAGGTCAGCACGGCGCCGGTATCGGTTTTCACCTGATAGGCGCCGATATGTTGCGTGATACCTCCGGCTTCGCCGGTGGCCACCGTGGTGTGGCGGATCGCGTCAAGGATCGAGGTCTTGCCGTGGTCAACGTGGCCCATGATCGTCACCACCGGCGGGCGCGGCACCAGATGTTCGGCGGCATCCTGCACAGTATCAATCACATGCTCGACGTCGGCATCGGAAACCCGCACCGCGCGGTGGCCGAATTCCTCGATCACCAATTCGGCGGTGTCGGCGTCGATGGGTTCGTTGATCGACACCATCATGCCCATCTTCATCAGGCTTTTCACCACATCCGCAGCACGTTCGGCCATGCGGTTCGCCAGTTCCGAAACAACAATGGCTTCGGGCAGCTGCACATCGCGCACCTGCTTTTCGGGCTTGGTATGAATGCCCAGCGCCTTCTGGCGGGCTTTCTCTTGCTTGCGCTTCATCGCGGCCATGCTGCGCTGGCGCCCGCCTTCGCCCGCAAGGGCGTCGGTCAGGGTCAACTTGCCGGTGCGGCGGGCGTCATCGGTGCCCTTGGCCTTGCCACGCGCGTCGCGGTCGGCGGCCGAAGTGCGGTCAACGCGGTCGCGGTCGGTTTTGCGCGGGCCGACCGATGCCACACCCTTGGTCTCGGCGCGGCTGGCGGCGGCCTCGGCGGCCGCCGGGTCGGCTGCAGGCGCGGGCTTGCCGGCAGCGGGCCGGCGCACGTCTTCCTTCTTTTTCTCGCGGGTTTCGGCGTCGCGCAGTTTGCGCGCCTCTTCTTCGGCCTTCAGCCGCAGCGCCTCTTCGCGCTCGGCTTCCTCCTTGGCCTTGGCCTCGGCCTCGGCCACGCGCAACGCGCGTTCCTCCTCGCGGATTTTATCTTCGACGATCCGCCTGGCGGCGTCTTCGACGTCGCGCACCTTGGCGGCGCGCAGCGCGGCCATGCGGCGGTCCATCTCGGCATCGGAAATGCCAGCGGGGCGTTTCGACGGGTCGCCCGAAGGCGTGGGGCCGCCGGCGACCGGGGCCTTGGGTGCGGGCACACCCGGTTTGGGCACCAAAACGCGCTTGCGCTTGGTTTCGACCACCACACTTTTGGTCCGGCCGTGGCTGAAGCTCTGCTTCACCTGACCGGGGCGGCTGGTGCCGCCCAGCCCGAGGGGTTTTTTGCCGTCAGTATCGTTCATGCCGTGTTCGTATCCTTCTCGGCGGTCATGCCGCCGTCCCGCTTGCGCAAGCCTGTAAGCCTCGCAGCATCGACTTTTACGCGTGAGGTCAAGCCGCCAGCCGCAAGCGCGCCGTGTATGGCATGATCGCGGCCGAAAGCCAAACCCAATTCCGACGCGGTCAGGCAGCCAAACCAGCGCCCGCCCTCGGGCGTCCAGAGCTTGCCCTTGCCGCGATCAGACCCATCCGAGGCCTGCAACAAAACCTTGGCGCGGCCTTCTGAAAGCCACGACTTCACCTTCTCGAACCCGCAGACCGCGCGCCCCGATTTGCGCGCCAGCGACACCAGATCAACCACCCGCTGCGCCAGCGCCGCCTCGACCAGATCGACAAGGCCATCGGGCAACGTCACCGGTGCCTTGGCGGCGCGGGCGAACAGGCCCTTTTTCACCGCCTTCTCCAGCACCTCGCGGTCGGCTGTCACCCAGATGCCCCGGCCCGGCAGCTTTTCCGCCAGATCGGGGTAGATCATCGCGTCGGGTCCGACCACAAACCGGATCAGCCCGACCTTGGGCTGCACCTCGCCGGTGACGATGCACCTGCGTTCGGGGTCTTCCGGGGTCTGGTCTTTACCGCCGCGTGTCATTCTGGTCTCCGGGGCCTCGCTCAGGCCCCGGCCTCCTCGTCATCGTCGCCTGCATCGGCATCCGGCGCTTCCAGCTCGGACGGGTCAACCCAGCCCAGTTGCACCCGCGCGGTCATCACCAGATGCTGCGCCTCCTCAAGGCTCATGTCGAACTTCTCAAGCAGCCCCTCGTCCTTCACCCGCTGACCGTTGACCGTGGTCCAGCCGCCCGCCAGTTCCCAGTCGGCGCAGGTGGCAAAGTCTTCCAGCGTTTTCACGCCATCCTTGGCCAGCGCTTCCAGCATTTGCGGGGTCAGCCCCTCAAAGTCGATCAGGCTTTGCTCAACGCCCAGCGCCAGTGCCGCTTCCATCGCCTTGCGGGCCTGCTCTTCGATGTATTCGCGTGCCCGGGTCTGCAATTCGCCCGCGGTGCCCTCATCGACGCCCTCGATCGCCAGCAGCTCGTCCAGATCGACATAGGCGACCTCTTCGAGGCTGGTAAAGCCCTCGGCCACCAGAAGCTGCGCGAAGAATTCATCCAGATCGAGCGAATCGACAAACAGCTTGGTGCGTTCCGCAAACTCGGCCTGACGGCGCTGGCTTTCATCGGCCTCGGTCATGATGTCGATGTCGAGCCCGGTCAGCTGGCTTGCCAGCCGCACGTTCTGCCCGCGCCGCCCGATCGCAAGCGAAAGTTGCTCGTCGGGCACCACCACCACGATCCGGTTGGCCTCTTCGTCGATCACCACCTTGGAAACCTCGGCAGGCTGCAAGGCGTTCACCAGGAACGTCGCCTGATCTTCGTTCCAGGGAATGATGTCGATCTTTTCGCCCTGCAACTCGCCCACCACGGCCTGCACCCGGCTGCCGCGCATCCCGACGCAGGCACCCACCGGGTCAATCGAGTTGTCGTAGGAAATAACCGCAATCTTGGCGCGGCTGCCGGGGTCGCGTGCCACCGCCTTGATCTCGATGATGCCATCGTAAATCTCGGGCACTTCCATCTTGAACAGCTCGGCCATGAACTGCGGGTCGGTGCGCGAGAGGAACACCTGCGGCCCGCGCGGTTCGCGCCGCACATCCTTGATGTAGGACCGGATGCGGTCATTCGGGCGGAAGCTTTCGCGCCCGATTCGCTCGTTGCGGCGCAGAATCGCTTCGCCGCGGCCGATATCGACAATGATATTGCCGTATTCCTCGCGCTTGACGACGCCGTTGATGATCGTGCCCTTGCGACCGACGAATTCTTCAAACTGGCGGTCACGCTCGGCCTCACGCACCTTTTGCAGGATCACCTGCTTGGCGCTTTGCGCCGCGATCCGGCCCAGATCTACGGGCGGCACCTCGTCGATGATCTCGTCGCCTAGCTTTGGGTCTTCGAGGTAGGGCTTCGCCTGCTCGACCGTCAGCTGCGCCTGATAGTTTTCCACCTCGTCATCGCCCACCACCGTGCGCACCCGGGTAAACGTTGCCCGCCCGGTCTTGCGGTCGATCGCCACCCGAATATCCATTTCCGCGCCGTAGCGCGATTTTGCGGCCCGCGCGAGGCTGTCTTCCATCGCCTGGATCACCAGTTCGGGGTCGATCATCTTCTCGCGCGCCACCGCCTCGGCGGTTTGCAGAAGTTCAAGCTGGTTGGCAGAGGTAATCGCCATGTCAGTCCTCCGGGGGGTGGTCAGTGTTGGGTCGTGGCGCCGTCGGGGGCGTCATCGCCCGCGTCCTCGTCGCCTTCGGTTTCTTCGATCTCGTCAAACTGGGTTTCGTCAAGCGTGCCCGCCGCCTTGCGCTGGCGCAACATCTCGGCAATCAGCCCTTCGGTCAGTATCAGCTTGGCATCTGCCAGCCAGTCGAACTTGAGGCCGATGGTCAATTCGCCGTCGGGGCCTTCGGGCAGCGTTATCAGCACCTCGTCGCCCTCGGTGCCCGCCAGAATGCCCTTGAAGCGCTTGCGCCCGTCAATCTGCGCTTCGGTTTCAATCCGCGCCTCATAGCCCACCCAGACGTCGAAATCCTTCAGCCGGGTCAAGGGCCGATCGATGCCGGGGCTTGAAACCTCAAGCGTATAGGGCTCGGAAATCGGGTCTTCCACGTCGAGCGCCGCCGAAACCCCGGTCGAGATCTTGGCGCAATCGTCCACGTCGATGCCGCCCTCGGGGCGGTCGGCCATGATCTGCAAGGTCTTGGCTAACCCACCCATCAGGCGGATGCGCACCAATTCATAGCCGAGCCCTTCGATCACGGGGCCCACGATGCCGGCAAGACGCTGGTCAATGGCGGCTTTGGCGATCAGGTCGGTCATGCGCTCAGCACTTTCAAAACAAAAAACGGGCCGTCGCGGCCCGTTGCTCTTTCCCGGTTGGCTGCGAGTTTGGACCCCGCACGCCGCTGTTGAAGGCGATATAGGCGAAAGGTCGGCGCGGTGCAAGAAAGATTCAGGCGGGCGACGGCGAGGGCCGGATCAGCGAGGGGCCAGTGGCCCCTCGCTGATCCGATTGCCCAAAGCCGCAAGGCGTAGGGCAGGGTGGGTTACGCAGCGCAAAGGGTTTCAATCGGGCAAGTGAAAGAAAGCTGCCGCCTCAGGCAGGTTCGGGGTTATCGCGCCAGACACGAAAGTTGAGCGTGCTCGCCACGCTCAGCCATGCAAGGTAAGGCAGCATCAGCAGCCCCGCCAGCCAGTCGAGCGCCCAGAACTGCCAGACCATCGCCGCCACCACCAGCCACAACAGCACGATGATGGCGAACCCTGCGCCCTTTTTGCGCGCCCCGAAAAACACCGGCGTCCAGAGCGTGTTGAGCGCGATCTGCAAGGCCCAGAGCGCCAGCGCAAAGCCCGCCCCCGGCAGCACCGCCACCCGCGCCGCGGCATAGGCGATGGCGATGTAAAGCGTGGTCCAGACCACCGGGAACACCCAGCCCGGCGGTGTCCAGCGTGGCCGCACGAGGCTCAGATACCAGTCGCCGGGCTTGAAGAAGCTGCCGCTTGCCGCTGCGGCGCCCGAGGCCGCCAGAAATACGAGGAATAGGGCCCACATGGCAAACCTCCTGCAACCGTGCCTGCCCTGAATGTAGTGCAAAGCACCGCTAAAGCATCGGGCGCGGGGCGAATTATTTTGGGCGCGCTTAGGCCCCGCAAAGCCTTGCCAACAGGTTAACGTGGCAAGTAAATAATATAAATATCAACGTGTTGCCAAACATAACACGCGTGTTATCACGCCCTGAGCGCGTTCATCACCCGCAAAAGCTCGGCCGTGATCCGGGTTTCCGAAAGCGCGTGCCCGGCCGCCGCGATCAGCCGCAGCTCGGCCTTTTCCCAGCCTGCGGCCAGCTTCCAGGCCGAGGCGGGCGGGCAGACCATATCAAGCCGCCCCTGCACGATCACCGCCGGAATGTGCTCGATTCGCGCCCGGTCGCGCAGGATCTGGTCGTCCACCTCCAGAAAAGCGCGGTGGTAGAAATAATGGTTCTCGAGCCGGGCGAAAGTGCGGGCATATTCGGGCGGCGCCTCGCCAAGGCTCGCGTCCCCCTCGACGCTTGCCAGCGCGTTTTCCCAATGCGCCCAGATCCGCGCAAACCGCGCCTCGGTTGCCCATTCACCGCTGAACAGCCGCGCGTGGTAGGCCGCGATCAGGTCGCCCCGCTCAGCCTCGGGCACCATTTCGGTGAACTGCTTCCACAAGTCCGGCCAGAACACGCCGGCGCCGCCGCCGTAAAACCAGTCAAGCTCGGCCTTGGTCGCCAGAAATACCCCCCGCAGCACCAGTTGCCGCACCCTCTCGGGGTGCGCCTCGGCATACAAAAGCGCCAGCGTCGCGCCCCAGCTGCCGCCGAACACGATGAAACTCTCAAGCCCCAGGGTGGTGCGGATTTTCTCGATATCGCCGATCAGATGCGTGGTCGTGTTCGCCTCAACCGAAGCGGCGGGTTTCGAGCGGCCGCAGCCGCGCTGATCGAACAGCACCACGCGGTAGAACTCGGGGTCGAAATAACGCCGCATCGCCGGGCTTGCACCACCCCCCGGCCCGCCATGCAACACCAGCACCGGCCGCCCCTTCGGGTTGCCGCATTGCTCGACATAAATCCGGTGCCCGTCACCCACCTCGAGCATCCGCTGATCGAATGGCTCGACCGGCGGGTAGAGAAAGGCGCCACTGCTGCGCTTTTGGGCTGCGGTTCTGTCCATGACCCGACTATATAACGCCAAGGCGCCGCCCGCCACGCCTGCCGCCAAAGAATCGGAGACCGACATGCAAAACCCCGCCAGCAGCATCAACCCCGACGAGGTTGCCAAGTTCGAGGCGATGGCCGCCGAATGGTGGGACCCCAATGGCAAGTTCAAGCCGCTGCATCTGATGAACCCCTGCCGGCTTGATTACATCATCGGTCAGATCGCCGCCGAGTTCGGCCGCGATGCCGCCACCCTGCGCCCGTTCGAGGGGCTACGGATACTCGATATCGGCTGCGGCGGCGGCCTGCTTTCGGAACCGATGGCGCGGCTCGGGGCCGAGGTGGTGGGGGCCGATGCCGCGCCGCGCAACATTCCCGTCGCCCGCCTGCACGCCGAAGCGCAGGGGCTGGCGATTGATTACCGCAACACCACCGCCGAGGCGCTGGCCGCCGATGGCGAGCGGTTTGACGTGGTGCTGAACATGGAGGTCGTCGAACACGTCGCCGACCCGCAGGCGTTCCTGACCACCTGCCAGCAGCTTCTGAAGCAGGGCGGGCTGATGATCTGCTCGACGCTGAACCGCAACCCGAAAAGCTATGTAATGGCAATATTCGGTGCCGAGCGGGTGATGCGCTGGCTGCCGGTGGGCACCCATGACTGGTCGAAGTTCATCACCCCCGATGAGCTTTACGCGCTGATCCGCAGCGCGGGCCTCGACCCGGTTGACCGCAAGGGCATGGTCTTCAACCCCCTAAGCTGGCGCTGGAGCCTGTCAGACCGCGACCTTTCGGTGAACTATGTCACCGCCAGCGTGAAGCGCTAGCGCCTAGACCGTGTGCAGGTAAAGGTCGTAGTCCACATCGGCTATGGTGCGGGCAACGCGCGCATATTCGGCGGCCTTGATGGCGCAAAAGGTGCGGTGCATGTCGGCCCCCAGGGCTTCGCGCAGAAATGCCGAATCGGTCGCGGCGCGAATCGCCTCGCGCCAATCGCCCGGTATCGGCAGCGCCTCTGCCTCGCCTGCATAGCCGTTGCCGGTGGTTTCGGGGCCAGGGTCGATGCGCTCGGCCAGGCCTTTGCGCACCCCGGCCAGCACCGTTGCCGCCACCAGATAGGGGTTTGCGTCCACACCAGAGGGGCGGTGTTCCACCCGCCGTGCGGCCACCGGCCCGGCGGGAATACGCAGCGCCACCGAGCGGTTGTTGACGCCCCAGCTTGGGCTGACCGGGGCATAGCTTTGGCTGGCAAAGCGGCGCCAGCTGTTGGCGTGCGGCGCAAACACCAGCCAGCAATGAGACATGAAAGTGCATGCCCGAGCCTGCATATTTCTCAACCGGCTTGGCCATGAAACAGGCCGTTACCCCATGCCGCCGCGCTTGCAGCCGCACAATCCGCTTAAGTCGTACAAGGTCATCGGCTGCGGCCATCACGTCGGTGCGGTAATGCAGCGTCAATTCGTATTGCCCCGGCGCGTATTCCGAAATCACCGTTTCGGCCTTGATCCCCATCTCGTCGGCTGCGCGGTAGATATCGGAAAAGAGCGGCTCCATGCCGTGCAGGTGATCGACCGAATAGACCTCGGTCTTGTCCGACCTGCGCCCGTCAAGCACCGCCGCGGCGGGGCGCGCATAGCCCTGATCGTCAAGTTTGGGGTCGAGCAGGAAGAACTCCAGCTCGAAAGCGCCCGCCGGGTAAAGCCCTTCGGCGGCCATTGCCTTCACCTGCCGCGCCAGCGCGTGGCGGGGGTCGGATGTCATCTCGGCGCCGTCGAGGTGATACATGCTCATCAGCAATTCGCCGCGCGGCGGGTTGGTGCCGTGCAGCGGTTTGAGGCTGCCCGGAATCGGCCAGGCGCGCAGATCGCCGTCGCCCTGGTCCCAGATCAGCCCGGTTTCGTGCACATCCTCGCCGCAGATGTCGAGCCCGAGAATGGAAATCGGCAGGTGCCGCCCGCCGGTGTAAAGCCCGATCAGCTCATGCCGCCGAATGATCTTGCCGCGGCCGATGCCGTTGGCGTCGGTCAGCACGATGTCAAACGCCTCGATCTCGGGGTGGGCGGCCAGAAAGGCCTCGGCCTCGGCGGGGGTGGAACCGGTGGGGGAGGTGGTCATGGGGTGGTCTTTCCTGCGAAAAGCTCCGCCACGGTGGCGGCAAAAGCGGCGATCAGGCGGTTGATCTGCGCGTGCGTGGTGGCGGGGCTGACCAGCATCATGTTGTGGAAGGGCGCAATCAGGCAGCCGCGATTGAGAAGGCTCGCATGAATCGCGGCCTCGAGCGCGTGGGCGTGGGCGGCCTCGGCCTCAGTGCCATTTCGCAAGGGGCCGGGGGCGCAGATGAACTCGACCCGCGCACCCACGCGCACCACATGCCAAGGCGCACCTTGGGCGGCAATGGCGCGCGCAAGGCCGCGCTCAAGCCGTGCCGCACCCGCCTCCATGCGCGCGTAACTGGTGGCGGTCATCACTTCGGCCAAGGTCGCGCGCAGGGCGGCGAATTGCAGCGGGTTGGCCGACAGGGTGGTGCCCATGCCGGAATGGCCCGGCGGTCGGGTGGCATCATAGGCGGCAAAACGGTCGGCCAGCTCGGGCGAAAGCCCCCAGACCGCGGCAGCCACACCCCCGGCGACGCATTTGCCCAGCACGAAGATGTCGGGTTCCAGCCCATGCACGCGGGTGTAGCCGCCAAGCCCGGTCGAAATCGTATGCGTTTCGTCGATCATCAAGAGCGCGCCATAGCGCCGGGTCAGCGCGCGCAGACCCGCATGAAAGCCGGGCTGGGGCAGCACCATGCAGGAATTGGTCAGCACCGGCTCGGTCAGAACCGCCGCCACATCGCCCCGCGCCAGCGCCGCCTCGACACCCGCAAGGTCGTTGAACTCGACCGCCACGGCGGTCCGCGTCAGGTCTGCCACCTGCCCGACAAGGCCGGGGCGGGCCTCGGTGCGGCCCGCGTGCAGGCGCACCATCGCCTCATCCACGGTGCCGTGATAGCAGCCGTTGAATACCAGCACCTTTGGCCGCCCCGTTACCGCGCGCGCCACCCGCAGCGCAAAGCGGTTGGCATCGGTGGCGGTGGTGGCGATCTGCCAGCGCATGGGGCCGAAACGCTCGGACAAAAGCACCCCTACGGCCAGCGCATCCGCATTGGGCAGCATGTAGGTAAGGCCGCGCCTCGCCTGCGCCCGAATCGCCCGCGCGACCGGGGCCGGCGAATGGCCGAACATCGAGCCGGTATCGCCAAGGCAGAAATCATCCACCCGGTTGCCGTCGATATCCTCCAGCCATGCCCCCTTGGCCTGCGCCACCAGCATCGGGAAGGGCTGCGGCCAATCAGTCATCCAGTGCATCGGCACGCCGCCCAGCCACGCCCCCGCCCCCGCCGCCAGTGCGTGTGCCGTGCGCGGACGCGCCGCGCGGTAGGTGGCGGCGGCGCGGGCGGTCAGATCAGCGATGCGGGCGGCGGAAACGCCATGGGTCAACGGGGGCATGGGGCTGGCCTTGGAAACTGCGCCCCTAGTGATCACGCCCTTCAGGCGGCGTCAACGGCGGCGCGTCGCCGGTTTCCGCCAGTGCCTCGGCGGCGGTATCGGTGCCGGGGCTGAAGGTTGCCCATTCTGACCCCTCGGGCTGCGGCAGCCCCTCGGGCCGGTCGCCGTGCAGGTTCGCCTTGGCCAGAAAATGCGCGCTGACAGGGGCGGTCAGGAACAGAAAGAGCGTGATGAGCAATTCATGCGCGCTGATGTGCCCCTGTTTGGTGGCAAAGAACAGCATCGAGGCAATCAGCACCCCGCCCACCCCCAGCGTGGTGGCCTTGGTCGGCGCGTGCAGCCGAGTCATCGGGTCGGGCAGTTTGACCAGCCCGAATGAGCCGACAAAGCCGAAGACGCCTGCCAGCACCAGAAATCCCGTAATCAGCAGATCCCAGACCATGCCCGCCCCCTATTCCACAATGTCGCCACGCAGCATGAACTTGGCATAGGCGACGGTCGAGACGAAGCCGACCATCGCAATCAGCACCGCCGCCTCGAAATAGACCGCGGTGCCTTGCTGGATGCCATAGAGCACCAGAAGCGCGATCACATTCACCACCATCGTGTCGAGCGCCAGCACCCGGTCGCTGACCCCCGGCGCGCGCACAACGCGCCAGAGGTTGAGCAATAGCGCCAGCCCGAAACACGCGAATGCAAAGGTCAGTGCGGTGGCGATCATGCGAATATCTCCAGCAGGCGGGCCTCATAACGGGTCTGGATGTCGTGCAGCACCGCCTCGGGGTCGGGCGCGTGCAGGCAATGCACCAGCAGCGTGCGGCCGTCGGCGGAAAGGTCGGCCGAAATGGTGCCGGGGGTCAACGTGATGGTTGCGGCCAGCACGGTTATCGCTTCGGGCCGGGTCAGCCGCAGCGGCACCGCCACCCATGCGGTGCGCAGCTTCGCGTTGGGCATGAAAAGCACGATTCGGGCCACGATGAAGTTTGCAATCACGATGTCCCAAAGAACGATGGCAAGGTAGATGACGATCATCGGCAGGTTGCGCAGGCGCGGGCGGTCTGGCCAGTAAGGCCCGGTCAGAACCGGTATCGCGGTGCCCAGCAGCGCCGCCATCACCAGTGAGCCAAGGGTTATCTGGTTAACCAGCAGCAGCCAGACCACCGCCAGCAGAAGTGTCAGTTGCGGGTGCGGGAACAGTTTGCGCATCACGGTGCCCCCCCGCCCAAAACCGCCGCAATGTAGGGCGCCGGTGCGTAGAGCGCCGCGGCGGCGGCATTCAGCCAACCGCTCACCGGCCCTGCCGCTGCCGTCAACGCCACCAGCGCTGCCAGCAGCCCGGCGATGCCTGCCAGTGCCAGCGGCTGCGAAGGTTCGGGCACCGCCGCATCGCTGGTTGCCCAGAACAATGCCGCGCCCGCGCGCGCCAAACCCGCGACGGCAAGCAGAGAACCGACCAGAATGGCGGCCCAGATGGCCCAGACCGCAGGCTCGGCGCGTGCCGCATCAAGGATCAGCAGCTTGCCCAGAAAACCCGGCAGCGGCGGCATCCCCGCCACTCCGATCGCCACCGCAAAAAACAGCGCGGCCAGCAGACCATGGTTTGCCATGCGCGGGCCGGGCACAAGGCGCAACCCGCCGCGCTGCCCGCGCACCAGATCGGCAACCAGAAACATCGCGCCTGCGGCAAGGGTCGAATGGATCAGGTAGAACAGCGCCGCCCCGGTTGCCGCAGGCGTGAACATCGCCACCCCAAGCATGAGCGTGCCGACCGAGCCTATCACCGCGAAGGCGGCCATCTGCCCCAGATCGCGGGCGCCCATCACGCCGATCATGCCCAAGAGCAGCGTTACCCCCGCAGCGGGCAGCAGCAGCGCACCGCCGATGTCGCCCGCCGGGCCATCCACGCCAAAACCCAGCGTGAACATCCGCAAGATCGCATAGACCCCCACCTTGGTCAGAATGGCAAACAGTGCCGCCACCGGGCCGGGGGCGCTGGCATAGGTGGCGGGCAGCCAGAATTGCAGCGGCACCAGTGCAGCCTTGATTGCGAACACCAACAGCAAGAGCACCGCCCCCACCCGCAACAAACCCGCCTCCGAGGCCGGAACCGCTGCCGCTTTCACTGCCAGATCGGCCATGTTGAGCGTGCCGGTCACCGCATAGATGGTGCCCAGTGCAAACAGGAACAGCACCGACCCGGCGAGGTTCATCACCACATACTGCACCCCGGCGCGCAGCCGCGCCCGCCCGCCGCCGTGAATCATCAGCCCATAGGACGCGATCAGCATGACCTCGAAGAACACGAAAAGGTTGAAGGCGTCACCGGTCAGAAACGCGCCTGCCAGCCCCATCAGCTGAAACTGGAAAAGCGCATGAAAATGCCGCCCCCGCGCATCCCACCCGGTGCCGATCACATGCGCCAGCACCGCCAGCGCCAGTGCCGCGCTCAGCCCCAGCATCAGCGTGGCAAGCCGGTCGGCCACCAGCACGATTCCGAACGGCGCGGGCCAGTCGCCCAACCGGTAAACCCCGATCCCGCCAGCGCTTGCCTGCACCAGCAGGACCCCGGCCAAGACCGCAAACCCCACCGTGCCCGCGCCTGAAAGCAACCGCTGCGCGCGCAAATCGTTCCGCGCCAGCAGCACCAGCAGCGGCGCGAGCAGCGCGGGCAGTACCACCGGGGCGATGATCCAGTGGTTCATTCGCGGCCCTCGCCCAGATCAATGCCGTCGTCGCCCGAGGCGATGAACGACCCAAGCGCCATCAGCACCACAACCGCCGTCATGCCAAACGAAATGACGATGGCGGTCAGCACCAGCGCCTGCGGCAACGGGTCGGTATAGCCGGTGGCGGTATCGGATAGCACCGGCGGCATGTTCACCACCAGCCGCCCGGTGGCGAACAGGAACACGTTGACCGCGTAAGACAGCATCGCCGTGCCCAGCACTACCGGAAAGGTCTGGCGCCGCAGGATCAGGTAGACCCCGACAGCCGTCATCACCGCCACTGCGCTTGCGACCAGTGCTTCCATCAGCTGCCCTCCCCGCGCCGCCGCTCGTCGGTCATCGCGCGCCAGGACAGGCGCGACAGGCTTGCCAGTGCCAGCATCACCGCGCCGACCACGGTCAGAAACACGCCGAGGTCAAAACCCATCGCCGAAGCCAGCTCGAACTTTTCCAGCGGCGGCAGGTGCACATAGCCAAACACCGAGGTCAGGAACGGGCGCCCCGCGAACCAGGCACCCAGCCCGGTCAGCCCGGCAATCAGAACCCCTGCGCCGATCAGCGAATGATACTCAAACCGTTGCCGCGCCTCGGCCCATGCAAGACCGGATGCCATGTACTGCATCACCAGCGCGATCGAAACCACCAGCCCCGCCACAAAACCGCCGCCCGGTGCGTTGTGCCCGCGCAGGAAGATGTAGACCCCCACCATCAGCGCCACCGGCAGCACCAGCCGCGTTGCCACCACCAGCATCACCGGGTGCGCATCGCCCGCGCGCGGCTGATCCGGGCTCCAGGCCATCAGGCGGCGCAAGTTGGGGCGGCGCAACAGCACATCGGCCAGCGCGTAAATCACCAGCGCGGCAATGCCGAGCACGATGATCTCGCCAAAGGTATCATAGCCACGGAAGTCAACCAGAATGACATTGACAACGTTGGTGCCGCCGCCGCCGGTGTAGGCGTTCTCGAGATGGTAGCCGGAAATCGTCGGCGCCGCGAAATCGCGCCGCATCAGGGCATAGATCAGCGCCCCGATGCCCAGCCCGGCGCCTGCCGCAATCACTGCATCGCGGGCGCGGCGCGGCGCAGGTTCGGCAACGCTAAGCTTGGGCAGAAAGTTCAGCGCCAGCAGCATCAGCACCACCGTTACCACCTCGACCGTGATCTGCGTCAGCGCCAGGTCAGGGGCCGAAAGGTAAACGAACCCGACCGACACCATCAGCCCGATGATACCGATCAGAACCAGTGCCAGCAGCCGGTCGCGGTGGAACAGCGGCAGGCAGAGGCTGGCCACGATCAGCGCCAGCCAGCCGACCCCCACCACCGGGTTTACCGCCAGCATCGGCCGCGTTTGCAGCCCGATCCCGGCGCTGGCAAAGGCCCAACCGCCCGCCGCCACCGCCACCAGCACCAGTGCCGCCAGCGCGCGCGCCATGGCGCCGTCGTGCAGCGCCTCGCTCAACCGCCGCGCGCCCGATTCGGCCGTCGTTATCAGCGCCGTATAAATTGCCCCGGCATCAAGCCGCGCCAGCGCCCCGCCCGCCCGCTGCAAGCGCCGCTGTTGCGTGAGCAGCAGTGCCCCGCCCGCCAGCGCAATGCCCGACATCGCCAGCGCGGGCGTGACCCCATGCCAGATCTTCAGCGCCACCTCGGGCAGATCGCCGCCCACCGCCGCCGCCGCCGCCGCCGACACCAGCGGCTGTGCCAACGCGGGCCAAAGCCCGACCGTGACCACCACCGCTACCAGCACGGCGGGCGATAGCCAAAGCCCCGGCCCGGGGTCATGCGGTGGCTTGGGGTAATCGTTGCGCTCCGGCCCCAGAAAGGTCAGCGAAATCAGCCGGAACGAATAGCCCGCCGAAATCAGCGCGCCCAGCGTGGCCAGCCCCGGCAGAAGCCAGACATTGCCGAGGTAGGGCGTGTGCGCCGCCGCCTCGAGCATCATTTCCTTGCTCAGAAACCCGTTGAGCAGCGGCACCCCCGCCATCGACAGCGCCGCCAGCGTGGCCAGCCCGAAGGTGATCGGCATCAGGCGGCGCAAGCCGCCCAGCAGGTCAATATCGCGGGTGCCGGTCTCGTGGTCGATGATCCCGGCGCCCATGAACAGCGCCGCCTTGAAGCTCGCGTGGTTGATAATGTGAAACACCGCCGCCAGCGCCGCCGCCTTGGTGCCAAAGCCCAGCAGCATGACGATCAGCCCCAGATGCGAGACCGTGGAATAGGCCAGCAGCGCCTTGAGGTCAGTGCGAAACAGCGCCACCGTGGCACCCCAGAGCATGGTCACCAGCCCGACGGTGGTGACCGCATAGAACCACTCGGGCGTGCCCGAAAGCACCGGCCAGAGCCGCGCGAGCAGGAATACCCCGGCCTTCACCATGGTGGCGGAATGCAGATAGGCCGAGACCGGCGTCGGCGCCGCCATCGCGCGCGGCAGCCAGAAATGAAACGGGAACTGCGCCGACTTGGTGAAGGCGCCGAGCAGGATCAGCGCCAGTGCCAGCGGGTACTGCGACGAGCCGCGAATAGCCGCGCCCGCCTCGACAATCGCCGAAATCTCGTAACTGCCGGCGATACCACCCAGTATCAGCATGCCAGCGATCATCGCGAGGCCGCCCGTCGCGGTCACCACCAGCGCCATCAACGCGCCAGCGCGCGCCTCGGGCTTGTGGCTCCAATAGCCGATCAGCAGGAACGAGCTGAGTGAGGTCAGTTCCCAGAAGATCAGCAACAGCAGGATGTTGTCGGAAAGCACGATGCCCAGCATCGCGCCCTGAAACAGCATCAGATAGGTAAAAAATCGCCCCGCCGGGTCCGAGCGCGCGAGGTAAAAGCGCGCGTAGAGCAGAATCAGCAGCCCGATGCCGAGGATCAGCAGCGCAAACAGCGCCGCCAGCCCGTCTAGCCGGAAGCTGGCCGATAGCCCCAGTGCAGGCAGCCAGTCAATCCGCGTGGCCACCGCCTCGCCCGCCAGCACCTGCGGCAGATGCGCCAGCACCCCCGCGAACGCCAGCGCCGTTGCCAGCCCCGCCCCAAGCGCCGCCGCCGAACGCCCCGACCGGATCAGAACCCCCGGCAAAAGCGCGCCCAGAAACGGCAAGATTACGATCAGCGCAAGGTTCATGCGGAGGCTTTTCCGGTCGTTGCGGGCACCCATCCGGGGTGCGGGTCAATGGCGCGTGTGCCTTAACTGTGTGCATCTGGTCGAGGTGTCAAGCCGAATGCGGCGGCAGGGCTGCGGCAGGGCCGCGCAGGGCATGGGGTGGGGCAGGATATTTCGGTGGCGCTGTAACAGCATCGCGATCTGGCGGTCAAGCTGGCAGTAGTGCAGAAGAAAAGGGAAAGCCATGCCGCCGACGACCCCCGCTTCCAGACCCCGCCGGGGCGCAAGGCCGCTGGTCTTCGCCGTGCTGGTGCTGGCGGTGCTGGTGGCGGGCTACGCGCTGCGCAACCTCGTGCCCGACATGGCGGCGTTGCGTGGCTATGCCGAGGCCGCCGCCGCCTGGAAGGCGGAGCGGCCGGCGCTGGTGGCGCTTGCGGTGTTTGCGCTTTACGTTGCCGCCACCGCGCTGTCGCTGCCGCTGGCCAGCCTGATGACACTGGTCATAGGCGCGCTGTTCGGCCTTTTCTGGGGCACGGTGATCGTGTCGTTCGCCTCGACCATCGGCGCCACGCTGGCGTTTCTCGCCGCGCGGTTCCTGCTGCGCGATGCGGTGACGGCACGGCTGGGCACCCGCGCGCAGGCGCTGGCCGAAGGCTTTGCCCGCGACGGCGCATTTTACCTCTTCACGCTGCGGCTGATACCTGCGGTGCCATTCTTTGCCATCAACCTTGGCATGGGGCTGACGGCCATTCCGGTGCGCGCGTTTTATCTGGTCAGCCAGATCGGCATGCTTGCGGGCACGGTGGTCTATGTGAACGCGGGCACGCAATTGGCGCGACTCGACAGCCTTTCAGGCATAGTCTCGCCTGGTCTTTTTGCTTCTTTCGCCCTGCTGGGCCTTTTCCCCTGGATCACACGCATGTTTATCAACACTCTCAAATCCCGCAAGGTTTACGCCCGTTGGCAAAAGCCTGCGCGGTTCGACCGCAACCTGATCGTGATCGGTGGCGGTGCGGCCGGGCTCGTATCCGCGTTCATCGGCGCCGCCGTGAAGGCCAAGGTCACGCTGATCGAAGGTCACAAGATGGGCGGCGATTGCCTGAACTACGGCTGCGTGCCCTCGAAGGCGCTGATCAAATCGGCCAAGCTCGCGCAGCAGATGCGCCACGCCGACCATTACGGCCTGGTCGCCACCACGCCGCAATTTTCCTTCAAGCGCGTCATGGCGCGGGTGCATGAAGTGATCGCCGAGGTCGAGCCGCACGACAGCGTGGAACGCTACACCGGGCTTGGTGTCGAGGTGCTTACGGGCCACGCGCGGCTGATCGACCCCTGGACGGTGGAAATTACCGATGCGGCGGGGGCCAAGCAGCGGCTCACCACCCGCTCGATCATCCTTGCCACCGGCGCCGCGCCCTTCGTGCCGCCGCTGCCGGGGATTGAGACCGTGGGCTACCTGACCTCGGACACGCTTTGGGAAAAGCTGGCCGAGCTCGACAATGCCCCCAAGCGCCTTGTGGTGCTGGGCGGCGGGCCGATCGGGTCGGAACTGGCGCAAAGTTTTGCGCGGCTGGGGTCGAACGTTACACAGATCGAAATGGCCCCGCGCATCATGATCCGCGAGGATGAAGAGGTTTCGGCGCTGGCCAAGGCCGCGCTTGAGGCCGACGGCGTGCGGGTGCTGACCGGGCACAAGGCGTTGGCCTGCGGCGTGACCGATGGCGAGAAATGGATCGAGGTCGAGGCGAACGGCACCACCTCGCGCATCGCCTTTGACGAAATGATCGCCGCCGTGGGCCGCAGCCCGCGCCTGAAAGGCTATGGGCTGGAAGAGCTGGGGATTCCGGTCAACCGGGTGATTACCACCAACGAATATCTTGAAACGCTTTACCCCAACATCTTTGCCGCGGGCGATGTGGCTGGCCCCTATCAGTTCACCCATACCGCCGCGCATCAGGCATGGTTTGCCGCCGTCAACGCGCTTTTTGGCCGCTTCTGGCGCTTCAAGGCCGATTACCGGGTGATTCCCTGGGCAACCTTTCTTGACCCCGAGGTTGCCCGTGTCGGCCTGAACGAGCAGGAAGCGCGCGAAAAGGGCATTGCCTATGAGGTCGCCCGCTTCGACATTGCCGAGCTTGACCGCGCCATTGCCGATGGCACCGCGCGGGGTTTCGTGAAGGTGCTGACGGTGCCGGGGCGCGACCGGGTGCTGGGTGTCACCATTGTGGGCGAACACGCGGGCGACCTTTTGGCCGAATATGTGCTGGCGATGAAACACGGGCTGGGGCTGAACAAGATCATGGGCACCATTCATACCTACCCCACGCTTTCCGAGGCCAACAAATACGCGGCGGGCGAATGGAAAAAGGCGCATGTCAACCCGCGCACCCTGCGCTGGCTGGAGCGTTTTCACACCTGGCAGCGGGGCTAGGCAATGATCGACGCGGCGATATTGCCGCTGCAACGGCGGCTGCTGGCTCCACCTGCCGAGGCGCTTGCGGCGCGCGGCATCAGCGCCGACCAGATCACCCTGGCGGGGTTCGTGCTGGGCGTGCTGGCGGTGCCCGCGCTGGCGCTTGGGCAGTTCTGGCTGGCGCTGGGGCTGATCGCGCTCAACCGGGTGGCGGATGGGCTTGATGGCGCGGTGGCGCGGCTCAATGGCCCGACCGACCGCGGCGCGTTTCTGGATATCGCGCTCGATTTCCTGTTCTACGCGCTGGTGCCCCTGGGTTTTGCGATTGCCAACCCCGCCAATGCCTTGCCCGCCGCGGTGCTGATTGCTGCCTTTGTCGGCACCGGGTCTTCGTTTCTGGCCTTTGCCGCGATTGCCGCCAAGCGCGGCATCAGCGCGGCTTCCTACCCCAGCAAGGGGCTTTACTACCTTGGCGGCCTGACCGAGGGCACCGAGACCATCGCGCTGTTTGTGGCGATGTGCCTCTGGCCTGCCGCCTTCCCCGTGCTTGCCTATATCTTCGCCGTCGCCTGCGCCCTGACCACGTTGACCCGTTGGCGGCAGGGCTGGCACGCCTTTTCCTGACCCATCACACCGGAGACACCATGCGCCTTTCCCTTATCGCCTTGCTCAGCCTTGGCCTTGCTACCCCCGCCTTTGCCGATTGGGATGCCACCCTTGCCGCCGCGCGCGGGCAAACGGTTTACTGGAATGCCTGGGGCGGCGACCAGCGCACCAATGATTTCATCACCTGGGTCGGCCAGCAGACCGAGGCGCTTTATGGCGTGAAGGTGCAGCAGGTAAAGCTGACCGACACCGCCGAGGCGGTTACGCGGGTGATTTCGGAAAAGGCCGCCGGGGTGACCGACAAGGGCACCGTGGACCTGATCTGGATCAACGGCCCCAACTTTCTTTCGATGAAGTCGCAGGGCCTGTTGCACGGCCCCTTCGTGGCCGATCTGCCCAATGCCCGCTACCTTGACCTTGGCCCCACCTCGCCTGCTTCGGTCGATTTCACGGTGCCGGTCGAGGGCATGGAATCGCCCTGGCGGCTGGCGAAATTCGTGTTCACCTACGACAGCGCCCGCCTGCCCGAGCCACCGCCAAGCATGGCGGCGCTGGCGGAATGGGCGGCGGCGCACCCCGGCCGCTTCACCCACCCGGCGGTCAGCAACTTCATGGGCGCGACCTTCCTCAAGCAGGCGCTGATCGAGCTGGCGCCCGACGCAAGCGTGTTGCAGGCCCCGGTTACCGATGCCGCCTTCGAGGCCGCCACGGCGCCCTTGTGGGCGTGGTATGACGGGCTCAGGCCGAACCTCTGGCAAGGTGGCGCCACCTACCCCGAAAACCAGTCGGTGCAGCAGCAGTTGCTGAACGACGGCGCGGTGGACATATCGCTTTCGTTCGACCCGGCCAGCGCGGCGGCGGCGATCGCGCAGGGGCTGTTGCCCGAAACCGCGCGGGTGTTCACGCCCGAAATCGGCAGCATCGGCAACATCAGCTTTGTCGCAATTCCGTTCAACGCGGCCAACCGCGCAGGCGCCGAGGTGGTGGCGAACTTTCTGCTTGCCCCCGCCACGCAGGCGCATCAGCAGAACATCGATGTGCTCGGCAGCTTTTCGGTGCTTGACCCCGCCAAACTCGGGGCGGATGAAGCGGCGGTGTTTGCCGCGTTGCCCTCGTCGCCCGCCTTGCCCAGCCTTGCCGACCTTGGCCCGACCCTGCTTGAGCCGCACGCAAGCTGGATGACCCGCCTGACCGAAGCCTGGGCGGAGCGCTATACGAAATGAAGCCCGAAGGCCGCGCGCTGCGGATGACCGTGCTGGCGCTGGTTCTGGGCGGCCTCGTCGCCCCGATCCTCGCCGGGCTGTGGGAAACCGCGCGCGCGGGCTTTGGCGTGCTGCCGGCGATCGGCGCTACCACGTTCAGCCTTGACCCGTGGCGGCAGTTGCTGGCGCTGCCCGGCTTTGCCACCAGCCTGCGGCTGACACTCTGGACCGGCTTTGCTTCAACCGCGCTGGCGCTGGCGCTTGCCACCGGGTTCTGCGCGCTGGTGCACGGCAATATGCGGCCCGGCGCGGGTGCGCGGATGCTGGCGCCGCTGTTGGCCACGCCGCATGCGGCAATGGCCATCGGGGTGGCGTTCCTGATTGCGCCGACCGGGTGGCTGGCGCGGCTTGTCAGCCCGTGGCTGACCGGCTGGCAGGTGCCGCCCGATCTGCCCACGTTGCACGACCCCTGGGGCGGGGCGCTGATTCTTGGCCTGCTGGTTAAAGAGGTGCCGTTTCTGCTGCTGGTGATGATGGCGGCGCTGGGCCAGTTGCCGGTGACGCAGCACATGGCCGCGGGGCGCGCGCTGGGCTATGGCCGTGGCGTGGTCTGGGTCAAGGTGATCGTGCCGCAGATGTGGCCGCTGATCCGCCTGCCGGTGCTGATCGTGCTGGCCTTCGCGCTTTCCGTGGTGGATGTGGCGATCCTGCTTGGCCCCTCGAACCCGCCGACCTTGGCGGTGGCGGTGACGCGCTGGTTCACCGCGCCCGATACGCGGATGATATTGCCTGCCTCTGCGGCGGCCAGCCTGCAAGCGGCGCTGGTGGCGGCGGCAATCGGTGCCTTCTGGCTGGCGCAGAAGGGTGCGGCGCGGCTGGGCCGCTGGTGGCTCAGGCGCGGCGGGCGCGGGGTTTCGGCCGAACCCTGGCTGATGGTGGCCAGCGGCGCCACGTTGGCGCTGATGGCGCTCGGCTTTGCGGCGCTGGTGGCGCTGGCGCTCTGGTCGCTGGCGTGGCGCTGGCCGTTTCCCGCCAGCCTGCCGGAAAGCTGGTCACTGCGGGTATGGGCCAACCCGGCGGGTGGCTGGGCGCGGGCGGCGGGCGAAACCGCGCTGATCGGGGTGGCGGCAACCGCGCTGGCGCTGGCGCTGGCGATTGCCTGGCTTGAGGGCGAAGACCGCGCCCGACGCGGCACCACGCCCTGGGCGGGGGCGCTGATCGTGCTGCCGTTGCTGGTGCCGCAGATCGGCTTTCTCTACGGGCTTAATGTGGTGTTCCTGCGTGCCGGGCTGCCGGCCGGGCATGGCACCGTGATATGGGCGCATCTATTGTTTGTGTTTCCCTATGTGATGATCGCGCTTGCCGCGCCCTGGCGCGCGCTTGACCGCCGTCTGCTCAACACCGCCGCCGCCCTTGGCGCCTCGCCGCTGCGCCGCCTTGTGGCGGTGAAACTGCCGGTGCTGCTGGCGCCGATCCTTTCTGCCGCGGCGATCGGTTTTGGCGTGTCGGTGGCGCAGTATCTGCCGACGCTGTTCCTGGGCGCGGGCCGGATTGGAACCCTGACCACCGAGGCGGTCACGTTGGCCTCGGGGTCTGATCGCCGGGTGGTCGGGGTTTACGCGGTCCTGCAAGCCGCGCTACCCTTTGTGGCCTATGGTGTTGCGCTGCTCTTGCCCGCAATGCTGCATCGCAACCGCCTTGGCCTGACCGGAAAGCCGCGCGCATGAGCCTGGAATTGACCCGCGTCAGCGTGACCCCGGCGGGTGCCGCCGCACCGCTTTTTGCGCCTTTGACCCTTTCGGTGCCTGCGGGCGAGATCGTCACCGTGATGGGGCCATCGGGGGTGGGCAAATCGACCCTGCTCGATGTGATCGGCGGGCATCTGGCGCATGGCTTTACCGCCTCGGGTGCGGTCACGCTGAACGGGCGCGACATGATGCGTCTGCCCGCCGAGGCGCGCCGGATCGGCATTCTGTTCCAGGATGCGCTGATGTTTCCGCACCTTACGGTGGGCGACAACCTTGCCTTTGGTCTGGCGCAGCGGGTGCGCGGGCGCGCGGCACGGCGCGCGGCGGTTGATGCGGCACTGGCGCAGGCGGGGCTTGCCGGTTTTGCCGGGCGCGACCCGGCCACGCTTTCGGGCGGCCAGCGCGCGCGCGCCGCGCTGATGCGCGCGCTTCTGGCCGAGCCGCTTGCGCTGTTGCTCGATGAGCCGTTCTCGAAACTCGACACCGCGCTGCGCGGCGACATTCGCCATTTCGTGTTCGATCACATCCGCGCGCGCGGCATTCCGGCGCTGATGGTCACCCATGACGCGGGCGATGCCGAGGCGGCGGGCGGGCCGGTGGTGGCATTGTAGCCGGCGCCAGACCAAACCCCTTTCACGCCGCCTGCCTTTCGGGCACAACCGGGCAAAGATGCGAAAGGACCACCCCATGCCCCATACCCGTGCGCCGCGCCTGTGTGTGCTGATCGATGCCGACAACGTGCCCGCCTCTTACGCCGAGGCGATTTTTGAAGAGGTGGCCAGCCTTGGCGAGGCCTCGGTGCGGCGCATCTATGGCGATTGGTCGGCGCTGCGCCTTGGCGCCTGGGCAAAGAAGGTGGCGGCGCTCGGGCTGGTGGCCGATCAGCAGTTTTCCAACACCAAGGGCAAGAACGCCTCGGATATCGGGCTGGTGATCTCGGCGATGGATTTCCTGCATTCGGGCCTGTTCGACGGTTTCGTGCTGGTATCTTCCGACAGCGATTTCACCCGCCTTGCGGCGCGCATTCGTGAACAGGGGCTTGATGTCTACGGGATCGGCGAGAAAAAGACCCCCGAGGCTTTCCGTATGGCCTGCAAGCGCTTCATCTATGTCGAGAATCTGGGCGGCGCCGAAGACCCCGCGCCGCGCCCGGTGCCCCGCGCGGGCAACGCCGAGCCGCAGCCCGCGCCCGAGCCGCGCGGCGCTAAAGAGGCCCCCGCAAAGGCGATTCCGCTGATCATTCAGGCGATGCGGGCGATCGACCCCGAGGGCGAGTGGTATTCGCTGGGGCAGATCGGGCAGTATATAACCCAGGGTGCCCCCGATTTCGATACCCGCACCTATGGCAGCGCCAAGCTGAGCGACCTTGTGCGCAAGATCAGCCGGTTCGAGGTGAAATCGGGTCCGGGCGGGCAGCTGCTGGCGCGCGACGTGGCCTGAGGCCTGATCAGGCGCGGCTGGTGCCGTAGCGGGCCAGAAAGGTTTCCACGGCGCCGGTGATCGTTCGGTCGATCTCGGCCCCGGTCGGCGTCGGGGTGATGCCGAAAATCAGTTTTGCGTGGATATTCGCGCGGCACAGCTCGGCGAACTGGTCGGCCGCGAGGTCGAAATCGGTAATGGCAAGCTCGCCCCGCGCCGCCGCAAGGCGCAGGTAGGCCCCGAGTTTCTCGCGCGCAAGCATCGGCCCAGATTGGTAGAATTCGGCGCCAAGCGCAGGGAAGCGGTCGGCCTCGGCCACACAGATGCGAAAGATGCGCTGACCGAAATCAGAAATCATGAAGGCCACGATATGTTCAGCGGCGGCGCGCAGCACCACGGCGGCTGGCGCGCCGGGGTCGATCAGGTGCAGCGCCGCCTCGGCCTGGCGTCGGCATTCGCTGCGCGCCACCTCCATGAACAACAGCCGCTTGTCGGGAAAGTAGCTGTAGAGCGTGGCCTTCGACACCCGCGCCTCGCGCGCGATGTCATCGACACTGGCGCCCTCAAAGCCATCGCGCAGAAAAACGCTGCGCGCGCCTAGCAGCACCTGATCGAACTTGCGCCCGCGCCGGATTTTTGCCGTTTCCACGCCGCCCCTTTTGGTTTGCACCTTTTGCTTTGGGCGCAATGTAAACGCCCCGGTTCAGAAAGCGCAAGCGCCACTGCCGGTAACGTGATCGTTTGCATTGTCGGCTTTCGCCGCGCTGGCGCCACAATTTCACAAGGCGGTGTTAACGCGCGGCGACGAGGCTTTCCCTCGCACGGGGGTGCATTGGGGGAAGGGGAAGCAATGGCGGTTCTACGCCATGTGTCCACGTTGACGGGCAGCAACACGAGTTTCGTGACCAATCTGACCGATCTCGATGTGGTCTGGGTCAACGGGCAGCCACGGCTTTATGCCGCAACGCGGCTGGGCGGCGGCGTTTCGGTTTACGATCTGTCGGCCAGCTCGGGTGCTGCCGGTCTGTTGCAGCAAAAGGCGTATGCCGGCGGCCTGAGCGCGCTTGATGCGCCCGACATGTTGCAGCTTGCAAGCGGGACGAACGGCTACCTTTTGCCGCTGGGGCTGCGGAACGGCGCCACCACCAGCTACCAGATCGGCAGCACCGGCACGCTTGGTGCGGCCAGCAACCTTGGCGGCAGCGGCGGCATGGCAAGCGATCTGACCTCGGCGGTCAGCGCCAGCGTCGGCGGCCAGGTCTATATCTACGGCGCAAGGTACGGGCGCAGCGAGCCGGTGGTATATGCGCTTGGCGCCACCGGCTCCATCACGCAGGTGTCGGTCGCCTCGCCAACGCTCGGCGCCGCGATCGACATGATGGCGGTGGTTGAGGTTGGCGGCCAGGGCCTGCTTCTGGCGGTTTCGGCCACGGCGAACACGATTGCGAGCTATCTGATCGCGGCCGACGGCCTTGCGCAGCACGCAACCACGATCAGCGCGGACAGCGGTATCGGTTTTTCGCAACCAACAGTGCTGACCACGGTCACCGCCTATGGCGCCACCTTTGTCATTGTCGGTGCCGCCGAAAGCGGTTCGCTGACGGTTTTCCGGCTTCAGGCCGACGGCGCGATGGTTGCGGTAGACCACATCACCGACACCCTGTTCAGCCGCTTTGCCGGGGTCAGCGCGGTTGAGGTGGTGGTGGCGGGCGAGAGGGTCTTCGTGCTCGCGGGCGGCGCCGATGATGGCATCAGCGTGTTCACCCTGTTGCCGGACGGGCGGCTTTTGCACCTGTCGAGCATCGCCGACGCAGCCGGGTTGACATTGGCCGATATTACCGCGCTGGCCGCCGTTATGGCGGGCGGGCGGATACAGGTATTCGCGGCGGGTGAAAACGCCGCAGGCATTACCCAGTTCGACCTCGATACCGGTACGCTTGGGGTCACCAGCATCGGCGGTGCGGGCGCGCAGAACGGAACCAGCAACAATGACCTGCTGGTGGCCGGAGCGCTGACCACCTCGATGAACGCCGGCGCGGGCGATGATATTCTGGTGACTGCCGCAGGCGATATTTCGCTTTGGGGTCGGGCCGGGCGCGACCGCTTCGTGATCTCGGATGGTGCGCGCAACGTGACGATCATGGATTACCAGTCTGGCACCGACATTCTCGACCTTACCGGCCTGCCGTTTCTGCGCACCATGGCGCAGGTCACGATCACCCCGATCACGGGCGGCGCGCTGCTGCAATATGGCGGGGCCAACATTACCGTGCTTGCCGCGAACGGCAACACGCTGATGCCAGCACAATTCACCGGGGTCGGCAGTATCGAGATCACCCGCTATCCGCCCGGATACGACTACGCCGAGACCGCCTCCGAGATCGTCGGCACCAGCGATGCCGATACGCTTGTCGGCACCGATGCCGACGATCTGGTGCAGGGGTTGGGCGGGGCAGACCGGATCGATGGCGGCGCGGGCAATGATACGCTCGATGGCGGCGAGGGTGCCGACCTGATTCTGGGCGGCGCGGGCGATGATGTGGTCATCGGCGGCGCCGGGCCCGATCTGCTCAATGGCGGTGCGGGCAATGATACGCTGTCAGGCGGTGCGGGCAGTGATGTGCTGTTCGGCGGCACCGGCAACGACGTGCTGCAAGGTGGCGACGATGCCGACCGGCTGGTGGGCGGCGAAGGTGACGACACGCTTATGGGCGAGGCGGGCAATGACACGCTCGATGGCGGTGCGGGCGCCGATCTGCTTGTCGGTGGCGACGGGATGGATCTGCTTGCGGGCGGCGCGGGCAACGACACCCTGCGCGGTGGCGCGGGATTTGACCTGCTTACCGGCGGCCCCGGCGCCGACTGTTTCGTGTTCGCCGCGGGTGATAGCGGGGTGGCGGGTGCCGTGCCTGACCTGATCGCCGATTTCACGCCCGGCGAAGACCGGATTGACCTTGGCGGACTTGGGCTTTCCGCCTTTATCGGGGCGGCGGGGTTTGGCGGCATTGCCGGGCAACTGCGCTACGAGGTCGCCGCCGGGGTGGGGGTCTTGTCGGCGGACATCAACGGCG
This sequence comes from Alphaproteobacteria bacterium HGW-Alphaproteobacteria-4, assembly GCA_002842855.1. Lineage (GTDB taxonomy): Bacteria > Pseudomonadota > Alphaproteobacteria > Rhodobacterales > Rhodobacteraceae > UBA6213. The sequence goes on from PHEE01000006.1 coordinate 26,135, forward strand.
ACGCGCTCGCCGATCTGGTGATCCACCTCGAAGGCGCCCCGGCAGTCGGTGGCGGCGATTTTCTGTTCTGAACCGCTGCGGCAATTCTGCACGGTTGCATTGTGGCCGGCTTTGGATGATCCTGAGGCCAGGCTGCCCAAGGCGCCGAAGCCAATCTGATACAGCGCCTGCGGCAGCCCTCCTGGGGAGGAGCAGCCATGACCAGCGTTGAAATTCTGCGCGAGCAGTCGGCCACGCGCGGCCGCTATCTGATCCGCCTGAACGGGCAGATGACCGAGGCGGAACTGACTTGGGCGCAGTTGGGCGAAGGCACCATCGCCGCCGACCATACCGGCGTGCCAGATATTTTCCGGGGCCGGGGCTTTGGCCTGCTGTTGGTCGAATATCTGGTGGCGGACGTGCGTGCACGCGGGTTGCGGGTGGTGCCGATCTGCCCCTTTGTGCGCTCACAATACCAGCGCCACCCGGAATGGGCCGACGTGTTTGGCGATACGGTGGGCAGTTAACCCACACATCCCCTTGCCAGCGGCGGCGCGGGCCCTAGGTTGCGTCATGCAAGAAGAACGGACCGCCGCATGCCAATGACCCGCCAGCCGGAACCCGCGACCCTGTCCGAAGGTGTCGCCCCCGACCCCGCCAACCCGCGCCCCTACCGCGATGCACTGGGGCGTTACGCCACCGGCGTTGCGGTGGTGACCGCGCGCGAGGCGGGCGGCGGCGGGCCGCTGGGTATCACCGTCAACAGCTTTGCCTCGGTGTCGCTCGACCCGCCGCTGGTGCTGTGGTCGGCAGCGCGGGCATCACTGCGGCATGCGCATTTTTCGGTGGCGGGGGCTTTCGCCATTCACGTTCTGGCCGCCGATCAGGCCGAGCTTGCCACCCGCTTCAGCCGCAACGGCGCCGATTTCGCGGGCATCCCCTTTACGCTCAGCGATCTTGGCGTGCCGCTTCTTGGCAATACGCTGGCACGGTTCGAATGCGTGGCCGAAACCCGGCACGAGGGCGGCGACCACACCATCATCCTTGGTCGCGTAATTCGCTTCGCATCAGGCCCGCTGGCCGCTCCTCTGGTGTTTGCGCAAGGCGGTTACGGCCAGCTTCACCCACTTGACCCCGCAAGCGGAACCCGCTGAAAAGTAGCCCCATTTTTAACATTTAAGGTAGTGTTAATGCCGCCCTGCTAAGGCTGGTGGTGGGTGAATGAACGGGTGATGGGATGGCAGCGCGCAACAATGCGGCGCCAGTCATTATCAAACGCAAGAAGGTTATCGCAGGCGGCGGGCACCACGGCGGGGCGTGGAAGGTTGCCTATGCCGATTTTGTCACGGCGATGATGGCTTTCTTCATGTTGATGTGGCTGCTGAACGCAACGACCGAAAAACAACGCAAGGGCATTGCCGACTATTTCAGCCCGACAATTCCGATCAACCGGGTTTCGGGCGGCGGTGACGGCGCCTTTGGTGGCGAATCGGTGTTCTCTGAAGTGCAGTTGGCGCAAGTCGGCACCGGTGCCAGCGCGCAACGCCCAACGACCGAGCGACAGGCCTCGGGCCAGGCATTGGCAGCCGAGACAGCGACCCTCGCCGAGGTGCAAAAGACCATCGACGAGGCGTTGATGGGCATTGGCGGCGAATCGATGCTGGCCGATGATGCCTCGCGCCACATCGTTACGCGCGTTACCGATGAGGGGCTGATCGTCGAGTTCTTCGACCTTGAGGGTGAGCCGCTTTTTGCCCCCGACACTGCCGAGCCCAGGCCGGTGACCCGCGCCATTTCAGGCATGCTCGCGCGGGTGTTCGCGCTGGTCGGCAACGAAGTGGCGATCAGCGGGCATGTGCGATCCTACCCCGAAATGCTGCGCGTAAACCCGGAATGGGCGCTTTCGACCGAACGCGCGCAGGTCTTCCGGGGGCTGATCGAAGCCGAAGGCCTCGATCGAGCTCGGGTGCAACGGGTGGCGGGCTTTGCCGACCGCAAGCTTGCCGTGCGCAACCCATCCGCCGTGCGCAACAACCGGCTTGAGGTGATCTTGCTGCGCGACGGGCGCTGACCGGGCCCGAAATCCGTTAGCAGGTTTTTAAGGCGTGCCTGCGCATTCTGCGGCGTATCGAGGGATGCAGCAGCAGAAAGGCGCTAGTATATGTCCATCTCGTCATCGCTCAACGCGGGGGTGGCCGGCCTTGCGGCCAACGCCACCCGCCTTGCGACCATTTCCGACAACATCGCCAACTCGGGCACCTACGGCTACAAACGTGCCGCGGCCGAATTTGAAAGCATGGTCATCAACCAGTCGCGCGGCTCGGGCATTTATTCTGCGGGCGGGGTGCGCGCGCAAACCATGCGGCTGATCGAGGAACGCGGCGCGCTGGTGGCCACCTCGAACGCACTCGACCTGGCGGTTTCCGGGCGCGGCATGCTGCCGGTGGTGCCTTCGGTTACGATCGGGTCGAACATGGGTGACCAGCCGCTGATGATGACCACCACCGGCGCCTTCCGCACCGATGCAAACGGTGTGCTACGCACCCAATCGGGGCTGGTGCTGCTGGGTTGGGCCGCCAACGCCGATGGCACGATTCCGGTCAAGCCGCGCGATACCATTGCGGGGCTTGTGCCGGTGGTGATCAACGCCAACCAGACTGCGGGCGACCCGACGACCAAGATGAACCTTGGCGTCAACCTGCCCGCCGTAGATACCGAATCGAGTGCCGTTGGCACGCCGCTGCCGCTTTCGGTCGAATATTTCGGCAACCTGGGCACCTCGGAAACGCTCGACATCACCTTTTCCCCGACGATCCCGGCTACCGGCTCGTCAAACGAGTGGACCATGGTCATCCGCGATTCGGCGCAGGCCGGCGCGACCATCGGTGAATATACGCTGGTGTTCGATGATAGTCGTGGCAGCGGCGGCACGCTGGCCTCGGTCACCCAGATCTCGGGCGGCGCCTATGATGGCGCCGAAGGCACGCTGGCGTTGACCGTGGCGGGCGGCCCCCTGGAAATGACCATCGGCAAGCTGGGCGACCCCAATGGGCTGACCCAGCTATCCGACAGTTTCGCGCCGACCTCGATCACCAAGGATGGCTCGCCGGTGGGCAACCTGACCGCTGTCGAGGTCGATGAGGGCGGTTTTATCCGCGCCACCTACGACACCGGCTTCATCCGCACCATCTACCAGATTCCGCTGGTCGATGTGCCCAACCCGAACGGGCTGACAACGCTCAACAACCAGACCTTCCAGGTCTCGCCGGTGTCCGGATCGTTCTTCCTGTGGGATGCGGGCGACGGGCCGACCGGTTCGGTTGTCGGCTACGCGCGCGAAGGGTCCACCACCGATGTCGCGGCGGAACTGACCAACCTGATCCAGACCCAGCGCGCCTATTCCTCGAACGCCAAGGTGATCCAGACGGTCGACGAAATGTTGCAGGAGACGACCAACATCAAGCGCTGATCCCGGTCAGCGGCCTTTAGAACGGAGGCGGAGACATGAGCATTTCGGGTGCGCTGGGCAATGCGCTTTCGGGCCTTTCCGCGGTTGCCCGCGCCGCCGACGTGGTGGCGTCGAACACCGCCAACGCGATGACCGAGGGCTATGCCCGGCGCGAACTGTCGCTCTCGTCGCGCAGCCTCGGCGGCTCTGGTGCCGGGGTCTGGGTCGATGGCGTTTCGCGGGTTGTCAACCGCGTGGTTCTGGCTGACCGCCGCATTGCCGATGCCGAGGTCGCCAACACCAACCTGCGCACCGATTTTCTGGCCAAACTCGAGTCGCTTCTTGGCAACCCCGGGCAGGCGGGCTCGCTTTCGACCAATCTCGCGAATTTCGAATCGGCGCTGATCGAGGCGGCCAGCCGCCCTGACAGCGAGGCACGGCTGGCAACGGCGCTGAAATCGGCGCAGACACTTGCCGCACAGCTCAACAGCATTTCCGGCTCGGTGCAGCAGTCGCGCGCCGATGCCGACCATTCCATCGCCGAGCAGGTGCGCGTGCTTAACGAATCGCTCACCCAGATCGACCGTCTCAACGCCGAAATCGTGGCGCAAAGGGCGGCGGGCCGCGATGCCACTGCATTGATGGACCTGCGCCAGCGCGCCGTCGATACCGTTGCCGCCATCGTTCCGGTGCGCGAGGTGGCGCGCGAACATGACCAGATCTCGCTTTACACCACCGGCGGCGCGATCCTGCTTGAGGGCACCGCGGCCGCAATCGGTTTTGCCCCCGTGGGTGTGGTGACTGCCGACATGACGCTCGCCTCCGGCGCGCTCTCCGGCCTTACGATCAACGGCATGGCGGTGCCGCCCGGCGATGAAGGGCTGCTCGGCGGCGGCAGCCTTGGCGCGAGTTTCGCGCTGCGTGACACCCTCGCCCCCACCGCCCAAACCCAGCTCGATGCTTTCGCCCGCGATCTGATCTCGCGGTTCCAGGATCCGGCGGTAGACCCTACCCTTGCACCCGGCGACCCCGGCCTGTTCACCGACCGCGGTGCAGCCCTCGACCCGCTTGAGGAAGTTGGGCTGGCCGGGCGCATCGCGGTGAACCCGCGGGCCGATCCGGCGCAGGGCGGCGCACTCTGGCGGCTGCGCGACGGGCTTGGCGCGGTCGCACCGGGCGCGGTCGGTGATGCCAGCATCCTCACTGCGCTTGGCGATGCGCTGACGCGCGGGCAGGTGCCCGCTTCGGGCGGCTTTATCGGCGCCGCGCGCTCTGCCTCGGGGCTGGCCGCCGATATTCTCTCGCAGGCCGCTTCGGGGCGGCAATCGGCCGAAGCGCAGCAGGCTTTCGCCAGCGCCCGGCAAGACGCGCTGCGCACGCTGCAACTCGCCGACGGGGTCGATACCGACCACGAGATGCAGACACTGCTTCAGATCGAACAGGCCTATGCCGCAAACGCGCGCGTCATCGGCACGATGGACGAATTGATCCAACAACTTCTGGCGCTGTGATATGAGCTTTCTTTCCGTCGGAGACATGGCGCAGGTCTACCAGATGCGCCGCCACAACGCCGGGCTCAAGGCGCTGGCCACGACGCTGGCGGGCGAACTGACGAGCGGCAACAAACACGATACCGGCGCCGCCGTGCGCGGCGATTTTACCGCGCTCGCCGGGGTTGAACGCGCGCTGACCACGCTTGCGTCGTATGCCACCGCTGCCGCCGAGGCGGGCCAGCTTGCGGCAACGCAGCAGGTGGCGCTTGGGTCGATCGGCGCAATGCTGACTGACCTCGGGCCCACACTCCTGTCGGCCTCGACCAGTTCCAGCCATACGATGGTCAGCGCCACCACTGCCGATGCGCGGCAAAAGTTTGGCGCGGTGATCGGCGCGCTTAACACCTCCACCGCCGGGCGCTACAGCTTTGCCGGCGCCGCAACCGATACGCGCCCGCTGGCCACGCCCGAAAGCATCCTCGCCGCCCTCGCCACCGCGATTGCGCCCGAGACCACCGTTTCCGGCATTGTCACTGCGGTTGCGGCCTGGTTCGATGCGCCCGCCGGTGCGGGGGGTTACCTCGACACCGCCTATGGCGGCGGTGCGGCGCTCAGCCCGTTCCGCATTGCCAGCGGCGAAAGCGTGGACATCGGCATCACCGCCGCCGCCCCCGAGGTGCGCGACCTGCTCAAAGGCCTCGCGCTGGCCGCGCTGGTCTCTGAAGGCGCGCTGGCGGGCGATGCCGCCGCGCGCTCCAACCTCACCCGCGTGGCGGGCGAATGGGTGATGCGCGCGTCCGATACCGCCACCACGCTGCGCGCCCGCGTCGGCACTGCCGAGGCGCAGATCGAAGACACGGCGACCCGCACCACTGCCGAGGCCACCGCGCTTGAAATCGTCCGTGCCGGCATGACCGCCGCCGACCCTTACGATACCGCCACCGCCCTGCAAGCCGTGCAGGCGCAGATCGAGACGCTCTACACCCTGACCGCGCGGCTCGCGAACCTCAAACTGACGGATTACCTGCGATGAAACGCCTGGCTGTGCTGATCCTCTGCCTGCTGCCACTGGTGGCCACCGCCGCACCGATCCGGATCAAGGATCTGGTCGAATTCGACGGCGTGCGCGGCAACGATCTGGTCGGTTACGGCCTTGTGGTGGGCCTGAATGGCACCGGCGACGGGCTGCGCAACGCCCCCTTCACCGAAGAGATCATGGCCAACATTCTCGAACGGCTCGGGGTCAACGTTTCGGGCGAACAGTTCCGGCCCAAGAACGTTGCCGCCGTGTTGGTCACTGCCACCTTGCCCCCCTTCGCGCGCACCGGCAGCCAGATCAGCGTCACCGTTTCGGCCATCGGCGATGCCAAAAGCCTGCTCGGTGGCACCCTCATCATGACCCCGCTCAACGCCGCCGATGGCGCCATCTATGCCGTCGCGCAAGGCACGATCATCGCGGGCGGCGCCGCTGCCTCGGGTGAAGGTGCCTCGGTGGTGCAGGGCGTGCCGACCGCCGGGGTCATCCCCTCCGGCGGCCGGATCGAGCGTGAGATCGATTTTGATTTCGGCACCCTTGCCCATGTGCGGCTGGCGCTGCGCAACCCCGATTTTACCACCGCCGGGCGGATCGAGCAGGTCATCAATGCCGAGTTCGGGCGCGTCGTGGCACGGATGCTCGACAGCGGCACCGTCAATGTCGAGATTGCGGCGGCGCGACTGGCCTCGCCTGCGCATGTGCTTGGCCGGATCGAGAACCTGACCGTTGAACCCGAGCAGCGCGCGCGGGTGGTCGTCGATCAGCGCTCGGGCACCATCGTGATGGGCGCCGATGTGCGCATCAGCCGCGTTGCCGTCAGCCAGGGCAACCTCACGCTGCGAATTCAGGAAGCGCCGCTGGTGGCGCAACCGAACCCGTTTGCGCGCGGCGAAACCGTGGTGGTGCCGCGCACCGAGGCGACGATCACCGAAGAGCCGGGGGTCGGCATGGCCGAAATTTCGGCGGGCACCACGCTTTCCGAGGTGGTGGCGGGGCTCAACGCGCTTGGCGTCAGCCCGCGCGACATGATCGACATTCTGAAGTCCATCAACTCCGCCGGGGCGCTGCACGCCGAGTTTCTGGTGCAGTAGGGGGGGCTGCCTGCGCGACCCGGTTGCGCAACGCCGTGATCGGCGTAGGGTTGGCACCGCAATCAGCGGGGTGGTCGTTCATGCAGTGGCGGGGAAGACGCGGCAGCCGGAATATCGAAGACCGCCGGCGCACCTCGGCCGCAGGCATCGGCGGCCTGGGCGGCGGCGCGGTGGTGGTGCTGATCGGCTATTTCTTCGGCGTCGATGTGACGCCGCTGCTTGAGGGCGCCGGCACCCAGACCAGCACCGAACTCAGCGCCGCCGACCTACAGGCGGGCGAGTTTGTTTCGGTCACGCTGGCCGATACCGAAGAGGTCTGGGCCGGGGTGTTCGCCGCCCAAACCCGCGAGCGCTACCAGCCGCCGGTGCTGGTGCTTTTCAAGGGTGCCACGCAATCGCCCTGCGGCGGCGCCAGCGCCGCCTCGGGGCCGTTCTACTGCCCGTCCGATCAGAAGGTCTATCTCGACACCGAATTCTTCACCACGCTCGAACGCCAGCTTGGCGCCAAGGGCGATTTCGCCGCCGCCTATGTGGTCGCGCATGAGGTCGGGCACCACGTGCAAAACCAGCTTGGCACGTTGCAAACCACCACCCGCGCCCGCGCACAGGCGACCGAGGCCGCCGCCAACGCAATTTCGGTGCAGGTCGAATTGCAGGCCGATTGCTACGCGGGCATCTGGGCACGCAAGGCCGAAGCCAGCTTTGGCAGCATCGAGCCCGGCGATATCGCCGAAGCAATGTCCGCCGCCGCCCGGATCGGCGACGACACCCTGCAACGCAACGCCGGCCGCACCGTCAACCCCGACAGCTTCACCCACGGCACCAGCGCCGACCGCCAAGCGTGGTTCGCGCAGGGGTATCAGGGCGGCACGCTGGCGGGGTGCAATACGTTTGGGGGGTGAGGGGGTTAGTGGCAAAACGGGCTATCCGAACCCGCTCAGGCAGGTTTCGCCTCTGAATGAGCCACGACTTTTGCGGCGTTTTTTCCTCCCGCATGGAACAACGCCAAGGCGACGCAGGAGGCATTTTTTCGGCTTGCAGATAGTTGGCGGAACGAATTCTATGGGGCGACCTTAACAACCCCCTAACGCCGCCGCCATTCCCATTCCTTTTCAACCCCTTACCGCCCATAACACGCGTGTTATCGCGCCCTCAGAACACCACCACGCTGCGGATGCTCTCGCCCGATCGCATCAACTCGAAGCCCCGGTTGATCTCATCGAGGCTCAGAACGTGGGTAATCATCGGGTCGATTTCGATTTTGCCGTCCATGTACCAGTCGACGATTTTCGGCACGTCGGTGCGCCCCCTTGCGCCGCCAAAAGCGGTACCTTTCCAGACCCGCCCGGTCACAAGCTGGAACGGCCGCGTCTGAATCTCGGCCCCCGCCGCTGCCACCCCGATCACGACTGAGACCCCCCAGCCCCGGTGCGTGCATTCCAGCGCCTGCCGCATCACGGTGACGTTTCCGGTGCAATCAAACGAATAATCGGCGCCGCCGATCTGGTCGAACGGGGTTTTCGTGAGGTTCACGATATGCGCCACCACGTCGCCCACCTCGCGCGGGTTGACGAAATGGGTCATCCCGAAGCGCTCGCCCCAGCCTTTCTTGTCGTTGTTGATATCGACCCCGATGATCATGTCGGCGCCCGCCAGCCGCAGCCCCTGGATCACATTGAGCCCGATCCCGCCCAGCCCGAACACCACCGCCTTGGCGCCGACCTCGACCTTGGCGGTGTTGATCACCGCCCCGACCCCGGTGGTGACCCCGCAGCCGATGTAGCAGGCCTTGTCAAAGGGCGCGTCGGCGCGGATCTTCGCCAGCGCGATCTCGGGCATCACCGTGTGGTTGGAAAACGTCGAGCAGCCCATGTAGTGCAGAATCGGCGTGCCGTTCAGCATCGAAAACCGGGTGGTGCCGTCGGGCATCAACCCCTTGCCCTGCGTCGCGCGGATCGCGGTGCAGAGGTTGGTCTTGCGGGAAAGGCACGAGGGGCACTCGCGGCACTCGGGCGTATAAAGCGGTATCACGTGGTCGCCCGGTTTCAGGCTGGTCACCCCCGGCCCGCATTCGAGCACCACGCCCGCGCCCTCATGCCCCAGAATCGCGGGGAACAACCCCTCGGGGTCAGCGCCCGACAGGGTGAAATCATCGGTGTGGCAGATGCCGGTGGCCTTGATTTCCACCAGAACCTCGCCCGCGCGCGGGCCTTCAAGGTTCACTTCCATCACTTCCAGCGGCTTGCCGGCCTGCAAGGCCACGGCGGCACGGGTTCTCATTGCGCAATCCTCTCCCTATATTGGGCCAACCTGAGCGAAACACGCCGGGCGCGCAACATTGGGGTTGATCGAATGACGAGAAAGTTGGCTTTCACTGTGGTGCTCGCGTTGGCGGGCTGCGTTGAAGCGCCACAGATGCCGCCGCCAATCCTGTCGAACGAGCCGGTCACCGTCGCTCCGCTGGCCGGAGCCGCCCCCGCGCCCACCATCGCCGCGCCGGGGCTTGAGGCGAAAGAACCAGATCTTTGCCACGCGATCGATTATGTGCCCTACCTGAGCAAGCCCGGATCGGTGATCGAGGCGCTTGGTATCACCCGGCCCTACCGCGTGGTGCCATGGCGCGGGATCGAGCCGCAGGAATATGTCGCGGGGCGGATCGTGTTCCGGCTTGATGCGGCGGGCAATATTTTCAACATCGACTGCGGCTGAGGGGCGCGATGATGCGCAAGATGGCATTGGCGATGTCGGCGATTGTGGCGCTCGGTGCTTGTCAGGGCATGGCACAGATGCCCCCCGAGCCGGGCGGCGAGGTTGATACCTGCGGCGCAACCGCCCTGCAGGGGTTGATCGGCCAGCCCGAGTCCGTGCTGCAAGGCATGGTCTTTGCGGGGCCGCTGCGGGTGATCCGGCCGGGGCAGGCGGTAACCATGGATTATAGCGCGGCGCGGCTGAATGTGTCGCTCGACGCGGGCGGGCGGATCGTGCGCGTTACCTGCGGCTGACTGAAAACGCGAAGACCCCGCCGTTTCGGGCAGGGTCTTGCGGGCGGAAGGCACCCCGACGGCGCGAACTGGGTGGGGGCTGCTTGCACACCGCCGGGGCTTAGCGTTTTCCGCTGCCCCCTGAGTGCCCCCCGATCACGGCGACCCGATGCAATGGGCGTGCCGGGCGTGGGGTCATTTCGTGGCTTTTTCGCGGCGCTTGATCGGCATGGCCAGCTTGTGTCAGCATGGTGCCATGACGGTGCAGCCCCCGATACCCCTGATGGCCGCCCTACCCGAGCGGGTGGCCTTCAACCGTGCCGAGCTCGGGCCGATCTTGCAGCTTTACGGGCGCATGGTCGCGGCCGGCGAATGGCGCGATTATGCGATGGCGTTCTTGCACGAGGTGGCGGTGTTCTCGGTCTATCGCCGCGCCAGCGAAAACCCGCTCTACCGAATTGAAAAGCGCCCCGGCTTGCGCTTGCGGCAGGGCCAGTTCGCGGTGGTCGGTGCCGAGGGGCAGGTGCTGCGGCGCGGGCACGACCTTGCGACCGTGCTGCGGGTGCTGGAACGCAAGCTGATCCGGGCGGTGGATTAGAGCCGCTTGAGCGCCTGCAAGGGCGCTTCCGAAGCGGCGATACGGGCAAGTGCCGCCGCGATGCCCTCATAAGCCACGCTCATGCTGGCGCCGTTGGCGTGGATCAGCACCGATTCAGATACCGCCATTGCCACGTGCCCCGGCCAGAAGAACAAATCGCCCCGGCTGGGCGCGGTGCCATCGGGCAGCGCGGTGCCCACCGCATCGCATTGCTGGTCGCTGTCGGCGGGGCATGAGATGCCGCAGGCGGTCAGCGCCGCTTGCACCAGGCCCGAGCAGTCGATGCCGGCGCGGCTGTTGCCACCCCAGAGGTAGGGCGTGCCCAGCAGGCTTTCGGCCACCGCCGCCGGGTCGGAGGCCCAATCGCCGAGCGGCCGCAGGTGCATGCTGGGAATGAAGGTGCCATCGGCGGTTTCGGCAAACTTGCCGACCTCGCCCACCACGCGCACCCGCGCCCCCAGCGAAAGCGCCGCGATTTCACGCACGCGCACCGCGGGTTCGGGGTAAAGGTGGCTGGCGGGGGCCGAAACCCAGTGCGTTGCCTCTTGCGGCGCGGCGAGCGCTGCCGCATCGACCCAGCCGCAATAGCCATCGAGCGCCGATAGCACGAAAGCGGCGCCTTCGTGGCGGTCGATCAGGGTGAGCGTGGCGCCCAGCAGAAGTTGCCGCTCGCGCTTGCCGAAGGGGCTGGCGCAAAGGTCGGCCATTGGCACCGAAAGGCGCGCGGGCGTGCCCTCGGTATAGCCCTCGGCGGTAACCAGCCCGCGCAGCGAATCATGCGCGATACGGCCTGAAAACGGGGTAGTGCGGCGATCGTGGCTCATAGTGAAAGCACCTCGGGCAGGGCAGCCAGAATCGCCCGCGCACCTTGGCCCACGGCGCCTTTGGGGCGGGCCGGGGCGGCGGTGGGTTGCCAGCCGTAGATATCGAAATGTGCGAAACGCGGGCTGGCGGTCACAAAGCGACGCAGGAACAGCGCAGCGGTAACCGACCCCGCCATGCCCCCCGAAGGCGCATTGTCGAGGTCGGCGATGCCCGGCTCGATCAGGCTCTCGTAAGGGGTCCAGAACGGCATCCGCCAAAGCGGGTCGGCCACTTGCGCCGCCGCTGTCGCCAGTGCTGCGGCAAGGGGTTCGTCGTCGGTGTAAAACGGCGGAAGGTCGGGGCCGAGCGCCACCCGCGCGGCGCCGGTCAGCGTGGCCATGCACAAGAGCAGGTCGGGCGCTTCCTCGTCGGCCAGCGCCAGCGCATCGGCCAGCACCAGCCGCCCTTCGGCGTCGGTGTTGTTCACCTCTACCGTCAGGCCCTTGCGGCTGGTCAGAATATCCTGAGGGCGGAAGGCGTTGCCCGAAACCGCGTTTTCCACGGCAGGTACCAGCACCCGCAGCCGCAGCGGCAGGCCAAGCGCCATGATCATTTCGGCCAGCCCCATCACCGTGGCCGCGCCGCCCATGTCTTTTTTCATCAGCCCCATGCCCGCCGCAGGCTTCAGGTCCAGCCCGCCGGTATCGAAGCACACGCCCTTGCCCACAAGCGTCAGCCGCGGCCCGGCATCGCCCCAGTGCAGATCAAGCAGCCGAGGCGCGCGCGGGCTGGCGCGGCCGACCGCGTGGATCATCGGCAAACGCTCGTCCAGCAGCGCCTCGCCCTGCACCACGCGGGTGCTGGCGCCGTGGCGGGCGGCAAGTGCTGTGAAGGCAGCCTCCAGCTCATCCGGGCCCATGTCGCAGGCAGGGGTGTTGATCAGATCGCGCGTCAACGCCTCGCCCGCCGCAATCGCCTCGAGCCGGGCTGCATGCACACCTGCCGGGCATTTCAGCAGGGCTTTCGGCGGGGTGGCGGCCTTGTAGCGGCCAAAGCGGTAGCCCGAAAACAGCCAGCCAAGCGCGGCCTCTTCCGCGTCGGATTTGTTCAGGGTGCCGTCAAGGTGCCAGACCCCGGCGGGCAGCGCCTCGGCGGCCTTCGCCAGATGAAACCGCCCACGCGCCAGTGTGGCGGGGGTGCCAAGGCCGAACAGCGCCCCTGCGGGCGTGCCATCGGCACCCGGAAACACGCAGGTCTGCCCCAATATGCCAGCAAACCCCTGCGCCTCGGCCCAGCGGCGGGCAGCGGCGGGCAGCTGCGCCAACGCCTCGGCCAGCGCGGCCTCGGGCACCAGTGTCAGCGGCAATGAGGGGCTGGCGGGGTCGGCAAACAAAAGCGGCATGGGGCGTTCCTGTGCTGGTTTCGCCGCCAACCTACCGCCCCGCGCGGCCCCCGCAAGGGGCATCGCGGCTAGAGGCTCATATCCTGCATATCCCAGACGGCGGTCAACGAGCGGTCGCCAATGCGCACCAGCCGCGCCAGCGTTGCCGCCATGCCCGCCGCATCGCCGCCAAGCGCTGCCTTCGCGACATCGCCCGCCACCCGTGCCAGCGAGACCATGCCGATCTGCTCGGCCAGCCGGCCAAGGCGACCCGCCGCCTCTACCAGTGCCCCCGCGTCTGCCGCCCGCGCGGCCTTTTGCAGCGCTGCAAGCTGCACCGCCAGTTCTTCGATCGAGCGGCACATGACGGCCTCGGCCCCGACCTCGCCCAATTCGGCATAGAGCGCCACCACGCGGTCGGGGTCGAGCCGAACGCCTTCCTGATGATGCAAAACGGAAATGTCCGCCACCCCGCTTCCCTCCTGTACAGGCCCCCAAGCCCCGCAGCGACAGTGCGCTGGGGCGGTCAAGAAAAGGTTGAGCCGAGCGGAAAAATCCGCTCGAATTGTCTACGCTTGCGGCCTATTGAACGACAAGCCCGAAGGAGTGATGCCGATGCAGGACCATGTGCGCCCGTTGCCCTCGTATCTCGTGCAGCGGTTTCAGGGTTGGAAAGCCACCACTTACGCCGAAAACCGGATCTGGTACCGCCGCCTTGCCCAAGATGGCCAGCGCCCGCGCGCCATGGTGATCTCGTGCTGCGACAGCCGCGTGCACGTTACCTCGATCTTTGGTGCCGATCAGGGCGAGTTTTTCATTCACCGCAATATCGCAAACCTCGTGCCGCCCTACAACCCCGATGGCGACCACCACGGCACTTCGGCGGCGGTGGAATATGCCGTAAGCACGCTCAAGGTGGCGCATCTGATCGTGCTGGGCCATTCGCAATGTGGCGGCGTGCAGGGGTGCCACGCGATGTGCACCGGGCAGGCCCCCGAGCTCGAACGTGAAACCTCGTTCGTGGGCAAGTGGCTTGGCATCTTGCGCCCCGGTTTCGAACGGGTTGCGGCGGTGCCCGACGAGGCCGAGCGGATCACTGCGCTCGAACGCGAATCGGTCATCATCAGCCTTGAGAACCTGATGACCTTTCCGTTCGTCAAATCCGCGCTTGAGGCCGACCGGATGACCCTGCACGGGCTCTGGACCGATATCGGCGAAGGCACGCTGCTGCAATTTGATGCCGCAAGCCACGGTTTCGTGCCGCTCTAGGGGCTGCGCTTAACCGCAGTTTAAGGGCTGGCTGCAAAGCTTGCGGCATGAACCCGCATCGCCTCGTCTCGCTTCGCCTGCCGGAATCCGTGATCGACGCGCTCGACCGCGCGGCGCGGGTGCAGGGCCGTAGCCCGGCCGATGTGGTGCGCGCCCTGCTTGAATCGGCGCTTGCGGCGGCAGAACCGAAGCCGTCGCGTGGCATCGGGGGCAGTTTTGCGCTGGTGCATGCCGCCCTTGCCGCGGCGCGTGGCTGGCTTGATCTGCAAACCCGGCTGCGGATGGCGGGCTTTGTGCTGCGGCTTTCGGATGCGGGCACGCTGACGCTGAACAGTTGGCCCGCCGACCGCCCGCTGATGCCGATCGAGTCGCTGGGCGGCAGCCTGCCCGCGCTCTGCATTCGCTTTCGCGCGCCTTTCCCCGGCGCGGTGCCTTCGCGTGATATCGCCGCGCCGCGCCGACATGCCGGGAAGGTGGCCTAAGGCTTGCTGCGCGGCACGGCACCGAAACACGGCGGCCCGACCGGAATGAATGCGCCCGCGCGCCGGCACCATTGGCCGGCGCGCGGGCGTATGCGGCGCGGGGGTGCGCCCGCCGCCTCGCGTGTCAGCGAAGCACTTGGTCAGCTGGCCAGCTCAGCGTGGTTTCCAGCCGGATCGTCTGGGACTTGCCCGGCGCCAGAACCGATTGCCAGGCCAAAACGCCGCGTTTGCCATCGACATCGGCGGTGGTCGCCGCCGGGGTCGCCTTGTAGGTGATGACCAGATCTTCCTGTTCCGAATAGGGCACCCGGTCCAGCACCCGCAGCGGCCAGGTCTCGTTGGTCAGGTTCTCGACCGTCAGCACCGCGGTTTCGTTCTGCTGGTTGGTTTTCGAGATCAGTCCGCGGTCGCCCTCGGTCTTGGCCGGCACGGTGCGGGTGAGCACCAGCCCGTCGATCGGGCCAAAGCCCAGCCGCATGTCGGCGCCAGCGGCCGTTAGCGGCAGGTTGGCCAGCCCCACCATGGCGCCATCAAGGAACAGTGTCGCCTGCCCCGGCAACAGCACCTGCCCGCTGTCGTTCACCGCCTTGGCAACGAGGAAGGCGGTTTCATCGCGGGAAGGCACCGCCTCGGCCACCACCTCGGGCGCCAGCGCCAGCGTATCGAGCTTCAGCCGCAGTGCCTCGACCCCGTCGCGGATATCAACAGCGGCACCGTAGCGGTAGGTGACGGTCGCGCCCATCATTTCCAGCGAAGCGGTTTCGACCAAGGGCGCGGCTTCGGCTTCGGCATAGCTGTCAAACAGCCCTTTCGATTCAAAGCGGGGCGCCGCCATCACCGGGGCCGGTGGCTCGGGCGGGCCGATCCGGCGCAGCCACGGGCTTACGGGTGAGGGCTCGGACTGGTCAGATGGGCGCGCGGTGGACAGCACGAGGTCCACCCCCATCCAGTCTTCGCCCGAGAACTGCGAAACCACCACGCCGCGTTCCAGCGCCAGCGCGGGTCTGGCTGCGCCAACGCGGGTCAGGCGCAGGTCATAAACCGCTTCCCAGCGAGCGTTGCCGGTGAAAGTGGTAATCTCGACCGTGCCGGTGCCGCTGGCATCGGTCTGCACCGCCGCGACCAGCGCCGCAAAATCCTTGCCGCCGGTGGTCAGCGCCGCCAGCGCTTTGCGCGCCTGATCGAGCGCCTTGAGGTTGTCGAGGGCGGCGCGTTCGGCGGCCTTTGCCTCTTCCTCGGCGGCGAAAGCGGTCTGCGAGGCAGTCAGCGCCTCTTCGCCGACCATCCGGGATAGCGCGCGCAGATCTTCCGGGGTGGCGCCTTCGACCTGCCCGAGCTTGCTCAGGAACGCCACCTGACGGTTTGCGGCGTCAACCCGCAAACGGATCGCGGCAATTGCCGTGCTATCTTCGCGTACCACGCCCTCGAGCCGCTTCACCTCGGCTTCTGCGGCGGCAATGCGGGGGTCGGGGGTGGTTTCGGTCACCGGAAGGCGGTCGTATTGCAGATTCACCGCGCCGATTGTTACCCCTTGCCCGGCCACCCGCAGGCTGCCCGAGTCGGTATCCATCGGCAGGTCGGGCACGATCAGCTCATGCACGCCCGCCGGGGCGGCCACGTCAACGACGCGCACCACGGTTGCGCCCCAGGGGTAGAGCGTGACCCGCGCGACGCGTGACGGCAGCATCAGGGTGTCGGCCAGCAGGGCGGTGGGGGCGGCGGTGCAAAGGATAAGGGCAAGGGTCAGGCTGCGCATGGGGCTCTCCTGTTTAAATGCGGGCGAATTGTCTGCCCGGACCCGAAATTGCACAAGCCCCAAGACCAGATGCGCCAGATTGTCACAGGGGTTCCTGGGCGGAAACACGCTTCGTGCCAACGCAAAAGCCCCGCCTTGCGGGCGGGGCCTGTGGCAGTCTCAGTTCGGGGTTTCAGCCCTTTTTCAGGCAGCGGTTGCCCAGCACTTCAGCAATCTGCACCGCATTGAGCGCGGCGCCTTTGCGCAGGTTGTCGGACACGCACCAGATGTTCAGGCCGTTATCAACCGTGCTGTCCTGACGGATGCGCGAGATGTAGGTGGCATAGTCGCCGACGCATTCCACCGGGGTGATGTAGCCACCCGGTTCGCGCTTGTCGATCACCAGCACGCCCGGCGCTTCGCGCAGAATGTCTTGCGCCTCTTGCCAATCGAGGAACTCTTCGAACTCAATGTTGATCGCCTCGGAATGACCGACGAACACCGGCACCCGCACACAGGTGGCGGTGACCTTGATGCTCTTGTCGAGGATCTTCTTGGTTTCCGCGACCATCTTCCATTCTTCCTTGGTGGAACCATCATCAAGGAACACGTCGATATGCGGGATCACGTTGAAGGCGATCTGCTTGGTGAACTTCTTCGGTGCGACCTCTTGGCCGGGCACATACATGCCCTTGGTCTGGTCCCAAAGCTCGTCGATGCCCGCCTTGCCCGCGCCCGAAACCGACTGGTAGGTGGAAACCACCACGCGGCGGATGCGCGCGCGGTCATGCAAGGGCTTCAGCGCCACCACCATCTGCGCGGTCGAGCAGTTCGGGTTGGCAATGATATTCTTGTTCTTGTAGTCGTAAATCGCATCGGCGTTGACCTCGGGCACGATCAGCGGCACTTGCGGGTCGTAGCGGTAGAGCGACGAATTGTCGATCACCACACAGCCCTGGCTTGCAGCCCTCGGGGCGTAGATTTTCGTGGCCTCGGAACCCACCGCGAACAGCGCGATATCCCAGCCGGTGAAATCGAAGGTGTCGAGATCCTTGGTTTTCAGGGTCTTGTCGCCAAAGCTGACTTCGGTGCCCAGCGATTTGCGGCTGGCCAGTGCAACGATCTCGTCCACCGGAAACTCGCGCTCGGCGAGGATATTCAGCATTTCACGGCCCACGTTCCCCGTGGCACCGGCAACAACGACCTTGTAGCCCATGAGGCATCTCCTGAAGAAAGAACGTCGCTGCGTTAGCCCAAAGGCTGGCGCGTGAAAAGGGGGCAGGCGCTATTCCGCCCGAGTGATGCGCGAATCCCTCGCGATTAGGTCTGCGACAAGGGCAGCCTCGGCGCTGAAGTCGTGCGGAACCTGGGCGGCCTGACGGTGGCCCGAAAGCGAGAGGGAAGCGAAGAAATCGAAACCGTAAAGCGTGAGGCCCTGCATGCCCGAGCGTGCGAGCATGTCGATCAGCATCAGCCCAGTGGTGGGCGGTGCGCCAAGGGTGGCGTGCAGCGCGGCGTATTCGGGCAGCGGGTGCAGATAAAAACCGGGGCTGGTGGCGATGGCGTAGCCCAGCCGCTTGCGCTTGGGTGACATCCAGAGCTTGCGCGCCCCCGCAAGCCGCGCGCTGTCGGCAGGGCCAAGCGAAGCGGCCAACGCCAGCCAATCGCAGCGGGTGCCGTGCGAGGTGGGCGAAGGCATCGGCGCGCGGTTGATGCGAATGACGATGTCGGCGGCGTCGATAGCCTGGCCGTGGGTGGTTTCGGCAAGGGCGCGGGCATTGCCCACCAGCGCCACGCTTTTTCCCTCCAGATCGGCCAAAAGCACGGATTGCGGCACCGAAAGTGCCATCAGCGGCGCTTCGCGGCGCAAGGTGCGCGCCAGCAGGAAGGCAAGCGGGGTCACGGCGCAGGCCCGAGCAGGGCGCGGTAGACGCCAACCAAGGCGCGGGCCTCGCCCTCGATCGAATGGTTGCGCACCACATGCGCGCGCGCCGCAGTGCCCGCAGTTGCCCGGCGTGCGGGCGCATCGACCCAAATCCGGATTGCCTCGGTCAGCGCCTCGGCATTGTCCGGCGG
This sequence comes from Alphaproteobacteria bacterium HGW-Alphaproteobacteria-4, assembly GCA_002842855.1. Lineage (GTDB taxonomy): Bacteria > Pseudomonadota > Alphaproteobacteria > Rhodobacterales > Rhodobacteraceae > UBA6213. The sequence goes on from PHEE01000006.1 coordinate 44,508, forward strand.
CACCAGCGAGCCGGTAACACCTTCGGCAATCAACGCTTCAAAGGCGCCTACGCGGGCGGCTACCACCGGCACCCCGCAGGCCATCGCCTCAAGCGGGGTCAGCCCGAAGCCCTCCCAGCGGGCGGGTGCCACAAAGAGATCGAGCACCTGATAAAGCCGCACCACATCGGCCCACGGCACCTCCCCCAGAAAGCGCACCCGGTCGGCAAGGCCAGCTGCGGTCAGGCGGGCGACCAGATCGGCGTGAAAGGCGCGGTTGTCTTCGGTGATGCGCCCGGTGAAGACGATCTGCACCCCGGGGCGGTCGGGCAGCAGTCGCAGTGCCGCCTCGACCAGAAGATCGACCCCCTTTTGCGCGCGGATGCGGCCAAAGCAGCCCAGAATCGTGGCATCCTCTGCCAGCCCCAACGCGCGGCGTGCTGCGGCCCGGTCGGGTGCGGGGGCAAAAACCGTAGTATCCACCCCATGCATCACCACCGTTGCGGGGCGCTCAAGGTAGCTTGCGGCCTGCGGCGAGGTGGCCACCAGCGCGTCTTGCTGGCGGATCAGCCAGCGCGTGAAGCCGCTGTGGCGGCGCTGCGCCGCCGAGGTAAACAGTAGCCGCAGCCTGCGCCGGAAAAGACGCCGCAGCACCAGCCCCAGCACCATTTCGGTGTTGCGCCGCGCGTGCCAGACCCGCCAGCGGTCGCGCGGCAGCAACGGCAGCCGCCCGAGCGTGATATGCGGCAGATCGGCGGGCAAGCCCGGCCCGGTGGCGGCAATGCCGATCAGGCGCGCCTGCACCGGCACCAGCCGCACGATGGTGGCGGTCACGCCCGAAAGGCGGCGCTTGAGGTTGGGGGCGATGACGTCGATTTGTGCGGGGTCCATGGTGGCGTTCTAATGGCTCGCCTCGCCCCTGTCGCGGGCGAAAAGGTAGATCGCCAGCCCGGCCAGCAAGGGCACGAGGAAGAACAGGAACAGCGCCGAAAACGCTTGGCTCTGGCTGCCGCGCGCCGCTGCCGCTTCATACACCGGGCGCGAGGCGAACTGCATGATGCCAACCCCGCCGATCGAGAACATATTCAAAAGCGTGACCCCGCGCCCGACCATGTGGGCGGGAAAGAAGCTGCGCCCATGCGCCATCATCGCGGGGAAACTGGCGCCAAAGAACCCTGCCGCCGCCATCAGCAGGGTGGCGCGGCCAAGGCCCGCGTCGGGTGCCAGCCACAAGGTCGCGACTATTGCCGCCAACACAAGGTTGCCGCCCAGCACCACCCGCTTGTGGCTGCCGATCAGTCGATCAGCGGGGCCGTAGAGAAAGTTGCCCGCCACCATCGCCAGCCCCATCACCAGCGTTGCCTTGCCGATGGCGGCGGTGTCGGCGCCGTAAACCTGGGTCAGATAGGGCCCCGCCCAGACCCCGCGCAGCCCGGCGGCGGCGGCATAGTTGACCGCCATCAACGGCAATATCGCCCAAAGCCCCGGGATGTGCATGAGGTCGAACACCGAGCCGCGCGCGCCGTGGCTATGGATGATGCGCTCGGGGTCGCGGGTGAAACGCCAGATGGCGGCGGCGACCAGCGCGGTAATCACCGCCAGCCCCCAAAGCGTGGGCCGCCAGCCCGCCGCCCCGATCACCCATGCCAGCGGGGTGGAACCTGCAAGGTTGCCAAGGCTGCCGACCCCGATCATCGCCCCCGCCAGTGTGCCGAAAACGGCGGGCGCGTACATGCGCGCGAAGATGTAATAGCCACCCATCAGCACCGGCGCGCAGCCGATGCCGATCATTACCATTGCCAGATGCACGCCCCATGGCCCGGTCGCCAGCGCAAACACCGCAGCACCACCGGCACCACCCAGCAACAGCAGCACCGAAACCGTGCGCCGTGGCCCGATCCGGTCAAGTGCCGCGCCCACCGGCAGTTGCATCAGCGCGAAAGCCGCATACCAAAGCCCCAGCGACACCGCGAGATCGCCGGGTGTGGCGCCAATCTGGGCAGTCAGCGTGGGTGCCAGCACCGCAAGGCAGGCGCGGTAGAACTGGCTCAGCACATAGCCCGCCACCAGAAAAGCAATTCCGACCTTCATGCGCGCCTCCGTTTCGCCCGGCGACCCTGCGGCAGAATGGATGCGTCTGCAAGGGCTGCACAAGTGCGCCCCGATGTGCTTCACTTGTTCGGCAGGAGCAAGAACCGATGCGCAGTTTTCTGGCACTTCCTTTGCCGCCCGGCGTGACCAGGCCGCTTGCTGCACTGGTCGCCGGCTTGCCCTTCGCGCGCCCGGTGCCACCCGAGAACATGCACCTGACGCTGGCCTTTCTGGGCGAGCGGCGCGAGGCCGAGGTTGTGGCAGCGCACGAGGCCATCGCCACCCTTGATGCCCAAGCCCTGCCGATCGCGCTCTGCGGGCTAGACGTGTTCGGCGGCAGACACCCCGCCGGCCTGCACATCGGCGTGGCCGACCCCGCCCCGCTTGTGGCGTTACACCGCCGGGTGCTGGCGCGGCTGAATGGCGCTGGAGTGATACTGCCGCGCGAACGCTACACCCCGCATGTCACGCTCTTGCGGTTTCGCGCGCCGTTGCCCGAGCCCGATACCGCGCGTCTGGTGCGGTTCATGGCCGAGCGTGGTGGCATCGCCCTGCCACCCTTCATTGCTACGCGAATGGTGCTGTTCCGCTCGTTCCTCGGCGCCGGGCCGCCGCGCTATGACGAACTGGCGCACTACGACCTGCACAGCAGCGATTTCAATAATTCGGGATAATTGGTCGGAGCGAGAGGATTTGAACCTCCGACCCCCTGCTCCCGAAGCTAAGGCAAACGAACCCGACATAGCCCGACACTTCTGCATGTAGCTGTATTATTTAGCGAAATCAGTTGCTTGGCTCGACGGCATAGCCCTATGCAAATGGAGGCAGCACGACCGCTGCTGCTTACTATCTGCTTACTGAGGAGCCAAAGCCATGCCCAACCCTGCCCGCCAGCACCCGCCGGTGAAGCTCACCAAGAGCTACATCGACCGCATCAAGCCCGGTCCCAAGGACGAGTTCCACTGGGATGCCCAAGACAAGGGTTTCGGGGCCAAGATCAGCACCGCCGGGAAAGTCACCTTCATCGTCCAAGGACGACTGACTCCGACTGGTGGTGCCATCCGCATCACCGTGGGGGCATACGGCATCTTCACGCCCGACGAAGCGCGTGAGGTTGCCCGCGAACACCTGCGGTCCATGCGCAAGGGGGTGGACCCGCGCAACGAGAAGCGGAAGGACGAGGCGCAGGCGATCACTCTGCGGCAGGTCGCGGACGCCTTCTTCGCGCGCCCGGGAATGCTCAAGGAGACCACGCGCGACGAGATGGACCGCCACCTGAAGACCGCCTTCCCCAAGTGGCAGAACCGCGCCATCGCCAGCATCACCCCCGACGAGTGTCGCAAGCGCTTCGAGGAGATCGCCACCAAGGGGCTGCGCAAGAAGCCCGCCCCGGCACCGGGCAGCGCAGCGTCGGCGTTCGTTATCCTGCGCACCCTGTTCAACTGGGCGAAGGACGAATACCAGACGCTCGACGGTGCCAAGATCATCGAGCGTAACCCGGTTGCGGTCCTGAAGAAGGAACTGGCGAACCACGCGAGCCGAGTTCGCACCCGCCATATTGACCGCCGCGACGTTGGCAAGTTCTGGCACGGGCTGACCACAGCTCGGCAGAACCCGGCTTTCAACGCTGACACCCGCGCCGGGCTGGACCTCGTGATGTTCTTGCTTCTGACCGGCGCCCGCAGGAACGAAGGTGCCGCCCTTGAATGGCGGAACGTCCATCTCAACGACGACGACCCGGCTGACAACTGGTGGTACATCGAGGCCCCGAAGAACGGGAACGCGGTGCATCTGCCGTTGTCGTCGCAGGCTGTGGCCATCCTGAAGCTGCGCAAGGCCGCCGATGACCGCGCCCCGGTCAGCAGCAAGTTCGTGTTCCCGAGCCGTGGCGTCCTAGGCCGCATCCGCGACACCCGTGCGCCGCTGGAACGGTTCGCCCCTACCATCGGCATGGAGCGGCTCAGCGCGCACGACCTGCGGCGCAGCTTCGTGACCCTCGGGGTCAAGGCCTGCCGCCTCGACATCATGAAGCTGGAACTGCTGACGAACCACGTCCCGCAGGGTGTCACCGCCCGCCACTACCTTGAAACGAGTGACCTCCGGGACTATCACCCCGAGGTGCAGGCCATTGGCGACTTCGTTGAACTTGAAGCCGCCAAGGCCAGCGGGGCGAACGTGGTGGCGCTGGCGGATCGCGCGTAGCGCTCCCTGTGCTCGGGCAGCAGCCGGGGATTGGGGTTTGCCGCCCCTACCCCGGCGGCGCTGCGGGTTGCGGCTGTAGCGCCGCGCTATGCGCTCGCTTCGCCCGCCAGCTTTGCCTTCCTCCTCTCCCGATATGCGCGCTGCCAGGCGCGAGTCTTATCTGGATTCGCCTTTTTGTAGCGCGTCTGATTCTCGGCGTCGCACACCACGCAAGGTCCGGTGCCGGCCACATAGCGTTCTGCGACGTGTCCATTCTTACACGGCACTCCGGTGAAGTAATTATGCAGGCCCCGGGCCTTGGCATCCGCTCGGCTGATTATTTCCATCGGTTCCACAATCCCTCTCAGTCAGGTTGATAGGGAGTAAGTGACTTATATCCATGTGCAAATTGTGGCCTTGATGGGGCAATTTGCGCTTGCCCGACGTATCCCGACGGTGCAACATACACCCGTCGCCAGCGATGGTGGCCGCGTCGAGCGGGACCGCAAGCCGCTACATGAGCCGGTGGAGTAAGGGCGCAGCCCCCAGGACCCGGACACCCCCCATAGGGAGTTCTTATGGGGGCAGGTGACCACAGCTCAACCCTGCCTGACAGCCGCCAAGATGCTCGGCTAGGGCGAGCTGGAGGTCCGATATGACCCAACCCGACGAATTGCTCGACTCGCATGCTGCGGCGGCGCTGATCGGCATCAAGAAGACGACGCTGGAGACGTGGCGCGGCCTCGGCAAAGGCCCGCGCTTCATCAAGTACGGCAACACCCCGCGCTCGGGCGTTCGTTATCAACGCTCCGAGGTGCTCGCGTGGATCGCGCAACAGACGTTCCGCAGCACGAGCGCCTACACGGTGGCCGCGCAGCGCCCCGGTGCAATCCGTGGCCCGTGGGAGACCCCCAAACCCGCCAGCAGCGGTTCGGGGGCGGCATCCTGATGGAAACTCTCCCGAACTTCAGCGCGGGCGCGCTTCGGCAAGCCTGTCATAAGCCTACGTCACGAAAACAGCCGGGCGCTGCGGACACCCGGCTGTCGATCATCGTTCCCAGCCACCAGCCTGATGCGAGAAAGGACTGGCGCGCATGGACACGGTAACACAGGGCGGAATCGGTCCGCAAACGAGCGCTCAGTTCCCCACCTTCGCCGCAATGCAGGGTGTCAGGCGGTGGCTGATCGCAGACGCGAGCAAGGTGCCGCACTACGCCAACGGCACGAAGCGGCACGGCACGCTGGACACCGACGCCGACCGGGCGCAGCTCGTCACCTACGACGAGGCACGCGCCGCGCGTGATGCTCGCGGGCAAGGGTGGATGCTTGGCTTTGCCCTCGGACCCGACGAGACCGGCGGGCACTGGCAGGGGGTGGACCTTGACGATGTGCGGCAGAACCAGCTTGCCGACCCGGCGAACGAGGTTCCCGGATACGTCGAGTTCAGCCCGAGCGGCGAGGGCGCGCACGCCATTGGCTACGGGCGAGCGTTCGCCACCCTGGGGTCCAACGGCAGCGGCATAGAGGCCTACGCTGCGGGCCGGTACTTCACCGTCACGGAACGCCCTATCCGCGACAGCGGGCCGGTGTGCCTCGCCAGCTATGTCGAGCAAGTGCTTGCGCCTCGACATGGTGCAGCGCGTGCGCCCAGCGCCGGGACGGTGGAGACGGTGCCCGTCGATGCCAAGACGGTGACGGAATTGCGCTCGGCGCTCATGCACATGCCCGCCGATGGATATGACCTGTGGGTCAGCATGGGGCTGGCGCTGCGTGAGCTTGGCATGACCGGGCGCGGTTTGTGGATGGACTGGTCCGACACCTCGGAAAAGTTCGACCCGAAGCAGGCCGCCCGGAAATGGGAGACCTTCAAACCGACCGGCACGGGCTATCAGGCCGTGTTCTCTGAGGCGCAGCGGCAGGGCTGGGTGAACCCGGCGAGCGGTGCTGCCCAACTGGCAGTGCCGACCGTTCCGACCGTGCCTGTCGAGACCCCGGCGCAGATGCTCGCCCGTCTGAACGTGGACTGGACCGACGAGGAAGAGGACGAGGTGCCCGACATTGTGGAGGGGCTGGTTGCCGACGAGGACGTGACGCTGCTTGGAGGGCACGGTGGCGTCGGCAAGTCGTTCCTCGCCTTGCAGATGGCGTGCGCTGTGGCGCTCGGTGAGACCGTGCTTGGCTGCGATACGCGGCAGGCGCGCGTGCTCTACTACTCAGCCGAGGACGGGCGGAAGCGGCTGAAGCGCCGCCTGCGCCGCGTCACCGATACCTTCGACTATGACCCGGAGGGCTTGCGGGGCAACCTGCTCGTGCTCGACGCCAGCGAGCTTGAACCGCTCTACGGCGAGGAATTGCGGGACGTGGGCGCGTCGGGCAAGCCGCACCTGATGAAGCACCTCGGGGACACCGCCACGTTCCGCAACCTGCAAGCGATGGTCGAGACCTTCGACCCCCAGCTTGTGATTGTCGATGGCGCGTCCGACACCTTCGACGGGAACGAGATCGCCCGCCGCGAGGTGCGCGGGTTCATCAAGCTCCTGCGGCAGGTGCACCCGACGCGGAAGGTTGGCGTTCTGCTGATGGTGCATATCGACCGAGCCAGCGCGCGGGGCTACTCGTCCAACGACGATGGCTATGCGGGCAACGCCCAGTGGCACAACTCGTGCCGTCGCCGGATGTATCTGCAACAGAAGGTCGAAAAGGACGATGAGGACGGTTCGGTCATCAGCGAGACCTTCCTGCTCCGGGTGATGAAGAACACTGATGGCAAGCCTGCGCCCGACATGGAGCTTGCGCGCGGGGAGTTCGGCCTATGGCAACAGGGCGTGCACCTCGGCGGCGCGCTGGCGGGTGAACCGCAACCCGACGAGCGCGAGGTGATCGCCAAGCTGATCGGCGAATATTACGAGCGCGGGCAGTTTGTCAGTGCCTCGCTGGCGCCGAATGCGCCGACCGGCGTGCACGCCAGCCTCAAGGGCGATTCCCGGTGGCCGCGAAAGCTGCGGAAGGCGAAGCAGACGAACGAGGTGCTGCGCGACATGGAGCGCGACGGCATCATCGCCAAGGAACCGTACCAGCGCCCGAACCGCACCCAAGCTGAGCGGTGGATGGTGATGCGCGACCCCAGCAAACCTTTTGTGCCGCCGGGGAAGGGGGCTGAAAATGAATAGACTGCACACAGTGCACACAGTGGCACACGGTACGCTTTGTGCCACCGCGTGCACACTGTGCCGATCCCCGGCACACAGTGTGCGGGGGTATATAGGGGGGACACTGTGCAGTGCCGCTTGGTGCCGCCCCTTCAAGCCCTGCCCGACCCGCTTATGTCCTGTATGGGGCGCGTGCCGAGCAAGCGATTGGAATAGGTCGGGAAGCTGGTGTGGGTATCGCCGTCACATAGCCCATGCTCAGCCGGGGTCGGTCAGTTCAGGGTATTCATGCAGTCCAGCATGGCGTAGTCAGCGAAGTCCCCGATGGCCTGCTGCCGCTCCAGCTCCGAATTGCCGACCGGCCTTTCGTAAGCGTGCAATGTCAGGTCCTTCAGTGGTTCCCACGGAATCCCTTGTTCAGCCGAAATGCGTGATGCCACCTCCAGTGCCTTGGTGAGCGGCGCCCGTCTCTGACGTGCGCCCATGATGTGTTCAGCGAGATTCGCCATTAGCGAGCAGCCGTCCAAAAGCTCAGCCCGTGAAAGCGATTGAGCGGAGACAGGTGCGGACGCTGCGATTGCGATGACGGCCGCAACCAGGTGCTTTCGCATCATCATATCTCCACTCCCTGAAACGGCTGGGCGTCCGGCGCGGGCTCGATCCTGGAAGTCAGGCCTGAGCCGTACCAGAAAAGCCGCCATGTATGAGGCACCTCGGGTTCGCCTTGGACATACCCCGTACCGACGTACACCGGATTGCCGGTAGCGTGGTCATCTCGTGAGAAGACCAACTCCCCCGGAACGCATATCGCCTTTCCTTTCCACTCACAGGTTCTCATCGCGTCGCCAACCTCCGGCTTATACGCTTGCCGCGTTGATCAGCAGGAGAACAAGGATCACCGCAATGGTGGCGAGCAGCGTCACGACCGGGGACGAGAACAGCGCGCCGATGTATAGCCAGGCAAGGACCAGACCAACGATCATGATAATGACCGCCATAACCCACCTGAAGATGTTTATGACCCACTCTGTCGCGGCGTTCAGAGCATGCTCAACGCGCGTCGCGGTTTCCTCTCTCTTCTTTTCGCGTGCTTCGTCAGTTGCCGTTGGCATGTGATGCCCCCTTCCCGATTGAAAGATCAATCGTCTCATAGTTGACAATTATGGCGAGGACGGGGCAGCCCTTTGGGCGCGTAGCGCCGCGCACAACACCGGCCAAGCATTAGGGGCGCTATCCTCTGCGGCAGCGCCCCTTGATCGCGAGCGTAGTCCGGCCCCCAGCGAGCGCTAAGCGGTGACTACGCTGCGGCTCGCCTGTATAGCCGCGATCCGCGCCCGGAAGCTGGGGCTGGGGCAGGCAGGAGCGCGCTTGCGCTGCACCGCCACCAGTGCCCGCAGTCGCCCGGCGCGGGCATGGGCCAGGGTGACAGGTGCGGCAGGCGGGGCATCAACCCGCCAGTGGGACAGCAGAAGCAGAGGCAGAGGTGCGGGGCGGAGGCGGCGCGGCCTCACCGTGGTCATATCGAGCATGTCAGTCACTCCCGTTGTGGTTGTGACAGCAATAGGTCTGGCAGGTCGCCCGAGCCGCGCAAGCGAATTGTGTTGCCATTGTGTTCTTTCGCCCCAGCACCTCGACCCACATATCCGCAATATGCTGGACGCTCGACCTAAGTAATTGTTTTCGTTGCGGACTTATTGCGAGAACAGGTAGCGTCCTAGCCCATAGGGAGCCTCAACAGGGCCGCATCAGGACATCAGAGGACAAAATGGCAGACGTTGATACGAGGATCACCCCGGCACTTCACCCGGACAACATCGCATCGCTGGACGGGTACAACGACAGCACCGCGCCGCTGGTGGCGGATGCCACCGAGGCACTGACAGCGGCCTATGGCTACCTCGGGTCGATCCATGACGTTCGTGCGGCGGCGTTTGCCGACCCGACGATGACGCCGGAAGCTGCGTTGCTGAAAGCGGATGACCACGCGCAAGCGAAGCTGGCGGGTGTCACCCGGAAGTTCGACGCCGCTGTTGCCCGGTTCGGCACGACCATCGCCAGCCTTGAGGCTGACCTGTCCGCAAGCGTGAAAGAGCAGGCCGGGCGCGCGGTGTCGGGCGAGGTCCGCGCCCTCATGCAGAAGTCCAACGACCGGGTGGGCTTGATGGAGAAGGCGCTGGCAGAGGGCGACGACGAGGTGCTGTCCGCCGTGCTGGGCGCGCCGCCCATGCTCTCGGGGCTGACGAAGGAAATCCACGCGGTCTTCCTGCGCAAGTACAACGAGCAGCGGAAGCCCGAGACGATGCAGCGGCTCCGTGCCCTGACCAGCGCCAAGACCTACCTCGAACAGCAAGGCGGGCTGGTGCTCAATGAAATGGTGAAGGCGGTTGGCGGGTTGCCCGTCATCGACGAGCGCACCGGCAAGGTGATCCGCGAGGATGGACCGCAGGCGATCCGCGCGAAGCGCGATGCCAGTGCGAAGGTCTACGCGAAGCACGCCTGAACCCTGAACCGAGACTCTTGATGCAGGTGCCCATGAGCCACCCTCTCAAACCGAGTTGGATGGAGAATTTCGTTCCCGTCCCAGCCCCGCCCGGCGGTCGCTTCCCCAAGGGCGTCAGCGGCAACCCCAAAGGCAGGCCCAAGGGGTCGCTGAGCAAGAGCGACAAGGTCGCCCGCGCCTTGAACGAGGAAGGATTGGAGGTGGTGCGCGTCGTGCTAGACGCGGCCAAGGCGGGCGACATGGTGGCCTGTGGCCATGTCCTCAGCCGCATCGCTCCCGCCCTGCGCAGCAAGTCCCAGACAGTCGAGTTCGACTTCGACCCGGAGCTGCCCATCGGCAAGCAGGTTGAGCAGGTGCTGGCCGCCGTCGCCGCTGGGCAGGTGCCGCCCGATGTGGGACAGACTCTGGTGGCGATGATTAGCAACCTCGCATCGGTGCGTGCCACCGAGGACTTGGAAGCCCGCATCATCCAGCTTGAAGCGAAGGAGGTCCGCTAATGCCGATGATCCCCACAGGCTGCAACTATGTCATCGTCGGACGACCGTCCGCGACCGACACTGTGGTCGCCGTGTTTCTACCGTCGCCCCGAGGTCGTTGGCGATCGTCGGTACGGCCCATCGCAGAGATGAACGAAGCGGTGAAGTGGGCGCTGTTGATGTCCGAGTGTATGGCCGGGCCAATCGAGGTGATCCCCTACGAGAGCGAGGAAGCGCTCGACTACGCGCGCTTCGCCGCCGACGCCCACCAGTTCGCCTTCGCGGGCCACACCCCCGAGGTGCGGGCGCAGGGGCACGACATCCTGAGGAACCTCGACAATTGGGAGAACATCCGCGCGAGGCGGCAGCAATGATACGGCACACCTGGGCCGACGAAGAGGAGCCGCAGCCGCGTCGGCGGAGGTACGACCCCGCCGACGAGCGCAACCTGACCTTCTTCGAGGGACGGTTCTTCCGCCGCGAGACCTCGCGCCATGACCCCGACAACACCATCACCCCGGCGGAACAGAAGGTGCTTCACCAGCACGCGACCGAAGCGGCAGAGGCTCGGCGTGCCGACAGGGACCGGGCGATGACCACGCTGGTCCAGCTTGGCGAAGCGCTCCGGGTGCTGGAGGACTGAGGCATGGCGGCGGTGCGGGGAATGCTGGCGCGGGTTGCGAAGCTCGAAGCCGCGCGTGCGCCGCGCCTCTCGCCCTTTGCGCCCTTCGAGGAGTTCGAGGCCCGGTGCCGCGCCCAGATGGCGGCAGGCGAACTTGCGAGCGACTTTCCAATCGACTGTCTCGCCCGATGGGAGACGGACGGCACGTGGCAGGCGGCGTATGCACAATGGCCGGGGCGAGCGCGGTGACGGGCGAGCCTGCGTGGCTGGTCGCGTACCGCAGGGGCGAGAAAGCACCCCCAGCCGCGACAGCGCCGCCCGCACAGCCGCAGGCCGCAGCAGGCCAAGGGGACAGGGGCAGCGATACCCACACGGGGCCTGCGCCGCCAGCTACGCCGCGCCGCAGGGGCGGTCGTTTCGATACGGGCTTTGACGAGCCGGAGCCTTGGGCATGGGACGGCGGGGTGCGAAGGGAGGCGGTGTTGGACACCGACGCGAACCCGCCGCGCATCATCCGTAAGGTCGGCTGGCGGGTTTGCATGAGATGCCGGGCACCATACTGGTCTGACGATGTGGTCAAGATCAGGATGTGCGACGACTGCAAGCTGCCTCGCGGCCAGCGACGTAACCCATAACCCTCGTGGTAGGAGTGGCCCACGAGGACGCGGCCTTGCCAGCCGCACGTCCTTGAGGAAACCGACGGACGCAAAACCATCGGGACCAGTCGGCGGCGGTGTTCCTTCGCTGCCCGAACCGACAAGCGCCTCGCAGCATGGGTTGCGGGGCGCCTTTCATGAACGAGTGCGCCGATTCTCCCCGCTGCTTACTAACGGCTTACTGCCTAGGTCATGCCGTCGCGACCAGCCCCGAGGGGCGCTCGTTAACATGCTGTAATTGCGGGAATTTATTGGTCGGAGCGAGAGGATTTGAACCTCCGACCCCCTGCTCCCGAAGCAGGTGCGCTACCAGGCTGCGCTACGCTCCGACCGTGTGGCGCGGGGTTTAGAGGCTCGCGTTGCGCTTTGCAAGGGGGGAAAGGGCGTTAGCGTTCGCCGCGTGCGGTGGGGTTCAGCATGCGCCGCAGGATGGAACTGCGCGGCGCGGTTACGGTTTCGGCGCGACCCTGGCTTTGCAGCACCGGCGTGTGTTCCGATGCCCCCGCGCGGCTTTCGCGCAATACGATGTAAAGCCCCGAGGCGATGATGATCGCCGAGCCGATCAGCGTGTAGGTATCGACGCTTTCGCCAAACAGAAACCAGCCATAGCCGATAGCCCAGAGCATCTGCGAATATTGCATCGGCGCCACGATCACCGCCTCGCCCAGCCGATAGGCGAGGATCGACAGATAAGAGGCGGTCAGGCCAAAGAGTGCGATCACCGCCATCATCCCAAGGTCGGTGATCTCCATCGGTTTGTAGACAAAGGGCAGTGCGGCGCCGGTGAAAAGGAAGTTGGCGGTCATCGGGTAGAGCATCAGCACCAGCGGCCGTTCCAGCTTGCCGATCTTGCGCACGATCACCGTGGCAAAGGCACCGCAGAGCGCCGCCGCCAGTGCTGCAAGGTGGCCAAGGCTTAAGGGCTCGGCGCCGGGTCGCAGCACCACCAGCACGCCGATCAGCCCCACCACCACCGCCGCCCAGCGGCGAAACCGCACCCGCTCGCCCAGCAGCGGAATTGCCATGATGGTGATGAGCAGCGGCGAGGCGAACAGAATCGAATAGGTTTGTGCCAGTGGCAGGTGTGAAAAGGCGTAAAAGGCCGATACCCCGGTGATCAGCGTCATCACCGTGCGCAGGCCAACCCAGCCGGGGTTGTTGGGCCGCAGGCTGCCCCCGGTGCGGTCGCGCAGCAAGATCAGCGTGACCATGGGAAAGCTGATGAGCGACGCGAAGAAGATGATCTGAAACGGCGAAAACCCCCGCCCCAGCGTTTTCACCACCACATCATGCGTGGCAAAAATGCCAAGCGCCACAAGCGCGAGCAGCGCGCCCTTGAAATTGCTGCTGCCCATCGCCTTGCCACCCTGATTGCGCTAACCCGAGCATCGCAGATTTGCCGCGCAGGCTCAATGACCTGCCGCATGGTCTTGCAGGCATTTCGTGCATGGCGGAAGATCGGCTCCGGCAGGGGGCACGATGACACAGGCGGTGCTGCAGTTTCTGGGCGGGGTCGGGTTGTTCCTGTTCGGCATGGGGCTGATGACGGCCGCGCTGCGCGAGCTGGCGGGCAGGCGGTTGCGCCACCTGCTGGCGCGGTTTACCGCCACGCCGCTGGCGGGTGTGGCCACCGGGGCACTGGCAACGGCGGTGGTGCAATCATCCTCGGCGGTCACGGTGATGACGATCGGCTTTGTCGGCGCCGGGCTGATCGGGTTTGCGCAATCGCTGGGCGTGCTTTACGGCGCCAATATCGGCACCACGGTCACCGGCTGGGTGGTGGTGATGGTCGGCTTCAAGCTGCAACTGGGGCTGGCGGCGTTGCCGCTGATGTTTGCGGCCAGCCTGATGGGGCTGCTGGGCCGTGGCCGGGTTGAGCGCGCCGGGCGGCTGCTGGCCGGGTTTGCGCTTTTGTTCATCGGAATTGCGACCATGCAAGGCGCGATGGCGGGGCTGGATGGCCAGATCACGCCCGATCTGTTGCCGCATGATGGCTTGTTGGGGCGGCTGCAACTGGCGCTGCTGGGGTTGGTGCTGACGCTGCTGATGCAATCATCCTCGGCGGGGGTGGCGCTGGCACTGGTGCTGCTGGGGTCGGGTGCGCTCAGCTTTGCGCAGGCTGCGGCGCTGGTGGTGGGCATGAACCTTGGCACCACCTTCACCGGGCTGCTGGCTGCGTTGGGGGGCGCGCGGCCAATGCGGATGACGGCGCTGGCGAACATGCTGTTCAACCTCGGAACCGCTGCGCTTGCCTTTCCGCTGCTGGGGGTGGTGGCGCCGCTGTTGCACGCAACCCCGCTCGGCGCCGATGACCCGACCGCGCTGGTACTGTTTCACACCGGGTTCAACCTCTTTGGCACGCTGGTGTTCCTGCCGCTGACCCGGCCCTTTGCCGCGCTGGTCGCGTGGCTCGTGCCCGAGCGGCGGGTGCCATTGGCCGAGCCGCTCGACCCCCGGCTTCTGGGCGATGAGGGCGCTGCGATGGACGCGGCGCAGGTGGTGGCCGATGCGGTGGCGCACACGCTCAATTCCGCGCTCGCCGATGCGCTGGGGCCCCGGCAAGACGCGCGGCGGCTGGCGGTGCTGGGCGGCAGGGTGGCCCCGGCGCTGGCCGCGCTGGAAAGCTATCTGGTGCAGATCAGCGTGCCGACCGACCGGGTCGCCGCGCGCGCACGTTTTGCGGCCCTGATGCACCAGATCGACCACCTGACCCGGCTGCTGGCGCGTTGCGGCGAGGGCACGCGGATAAGCGAACTGTCGGGCGACGCGCGGCTTGCCCGCCCGGCGCGGCTGCTGGCGGCGGCGGTAGCGCGCGATCTGCCACCGGCGCGGCTGGCGCGGCTGGCTGCACTGGTCGATGCCCGCGCCCGCCGCCACCGTCGCGCCGCGCTTTTACGCGAGGCCGACTGGCAGGTGCCGCCCGCCGAACTCCTGCGCCGCACCGATGCCATGCGCTGGCTGGAACGGGTGTTCGACCACGTCGAACGCATCAGCCATTACCGGCAGGCGGCGATGCAGAAAAGCTGAAGGCCCGCCGGGTGGGCGGGCCTTTGCCGTGCCTTGTGCGAAGGGCCTAAAGGCTCGCGTCCAGCGCCGCCACCACCGCATCGCCCATCTCGGTGGTAGAAACCGGCTTGCCACCCTCGGGCCCCATCAGATCGGCGGTGCGCACGCCATCGGCCAGCACCTTTTCGACCGCCTTTTCCAGCCGCTCGGCCTCGGCGCCCAGATCGAAGCTATAGCGCAGCGCCATCGCGAAGCTGAGGATGCAGGCAATCGGGTTGGCCTTGCCTTGCCCGGCAATGTCGGGCGCCGAGCCATGCACGGGCTCATACAGGGCCTTCGGGCGGCCATTGGCCATTGGCGCCCCAAGACTGGCCGAGGGCAGCATGCCAAGCGAACCGGTCAGCATCGCGGCGCAATCGGACAAGAGGTCGCCAAACAGGTTGTCGGTCACGATCACGTCAAACTGCTTGGGCCAGCGCACCAGCTGCATGGCGCCCGCATCGGCATACATGTGGCTGAGTGCGACATCGGGGTATTCGGTGTCGTGCACAAACTGCACCTCTTCGCGCCACAGAATGCCCGATTCCATCACGTTGGCCTTCTCCATCGAGCAGACCTTGTTGCCGCGCTTGCGCGCCAGATCAAACGCCGAGCGCGCCACGCGGCGAATTTCGTCGGTGGTGTAGCGCTGGGTGTTGATGCCCACGCGCCCGCCCTCGTTATCGGGGAAGATACCGCGCGGCTCGCCAAAGTAGACGCCGCTGGTCAGCTCGCGCACGATCATGATGTCGAGCCCGGCGACGATTTCCTTTTTCAGCGATGAAAAATCGGCGAGTGCGTCAAAGCACTGTGCCGGGCGCAGGTTGGAATACAGATCCATCTCCTTGCGCAGGCGCAAAAGGCCGCGCTCGGGCTTTACGCTGAAATCGAGCGTGTCGTATTTCGGCCCGCCGACGGCACCCAGCAGCACGGCGTCGACCTCCTGCGCCTTGGCCATGGTCTTGTCGTGCAGGGGGGTGCCGTATTTGTCATAGGCGCAGCCGCCGACCAGGTCTTCGGATACGTCAAACTGCACGCCGCGCCGCGTGCCATACCAGCCGATGATCTTTTTCACCTCGGCCATGACCTCGGGGCCGATGCCGTCGCCTGCGAGAATGAGAAGGGTCGGGTTCGCCATGAAACGCTCCTGCAAATTGGGGTTGGCTGCGGCCTAGCGGCTGGCGGGCGCGGGGTCAAGCGGGGTGCGCAGGCCCTGCGCCAATGCGTTGAGCACAAGGCGAATATGTGGCACCGCCCGCAACGCTTCAGCCACTGTCAGCCACACCGGCAGTGCGGGCAGCGCCACGAACGACGCCACCCTCTCGAGTCCGGGGTCGGCATCGCCGATGCGCGCCTGCATGCCGCCCACACCGCAGCCCGCGCGCACCAGGTTCCAGTAAACAAGCTGGTCGTCGCAGCGGGTGGCAAAGAAATTGCGGCCAACTGTTACCCCCAGCCTCGCCATCATCCGCAGGATCAGGTCGGATCGGTCGAACCCCACCCATTGCAGCGCCAGCAGATCGTCCATCGTCTGCGGCCGTCCGGCGCGGTCAAGGTAGCTGCGCGCCGCATATAGCCCCATCGGCAGGTCGGCCAGATGCCGCGCCGCCACCTCGGGTTCTGTCGGGCGATACATGCGCAGTGCAATGTCGGCTTCGCGGAACATCAGGTTTTCGCTGGCATCCGAGGCGGACAGGTCAATCTCGATCTCGGGGTGCTTTTCGCGCAGGCGGGCAAGGATCGGTGGCAGCAGGTGGTGCGCGACGATCCGGCTGGCGGAAATGCGCACCGCCCCGGCCAGCCCTTCACCCCGCGCGGCGGCGGCCAGTGCTAGCCGCTCGGCAGCCTCGCGCATGGCCCGGGCGTGCGGGATCAGGTCGGCGGCGGCCTGTGTTTGGCGCAAGCCATCGGGCGCGCGGGTGAACAGCGGCTGGCCAAGGTTTGCCTCAAGCGCGCGGATGTGGCGGCCCAAGGTGGGCTGGCTCAGCCCCAGCACACGCGCGGCGGCAGAGAGCGAGCCTGCCTCGGCCACCGCCAGCAGGCTGCGCAGCAGGGTCCAGTCGGGGGGCGGGGTATCCATGCAGAAATGAATACCAGATGGGCGCTTTCGGGCAATGGCAAAGACCCGCCGCAGCGCCGATTTATGGCGCACTAACCACGGAGGGCACCATGAGCAACAAACGGGCGCTGGTATTGGGCGCGGGCGGCAACTTTGGCGGCGCGGCGGCGGCGGCGCTGGCGGCGGCGGGGTGGCAGGTTGCGCGCTATGCGCGCGGCACCGACATGGCAGCGGCGGCGAAGGGGGCCGCGCTGATCGTCAACGGCCTTAACCCCCCGAATTATCACGCTTGGGCGCGGCTGATCCCTGAAATCACCACTTCGGTGCTGGCGGCGGCGGCGGCGAGCGGCGCGGCGGTGCTGGTGCCGGGCAATGTCTATGTGTTCGGCACCCAGCCCGGCCCCTGGGGCACCACCACGCCGCACCGCCCGGTGGCACGCAAAGGCGTGATCCGCGCCGAAATGGAGGCGCGCTACCGCGCGGCGACGGAGAGCGGGCAAAAGGTGGTGATCCTGCGCGCGGGCGATTTTGTGGCGGCGCGCAATGCCGGAACGATTTTGAACATGGTGATGCTGAAGGGCATTGCCAAAGGCCGCGTCACCGCGCTCGGCGCGCCCGACGCGCCGCACGCCTGGGCCGACCTTGGCGACCTTGGGCGCGCGGTCGCTGCGCTGGCCGATCAGATGCCAGCGCTGCCCGCCTGCAACGACATCGGCTTTGCCGGGCTTACCTTTTCGCCTGCCGATCTGGCCGCCGAGGTGGGCCGCCAGCTGCGCCGCCAGGTGAAGATCGGGCAGTTTCCGTGGTGGGCGCTGCGCCTTGCCGCGCCATTCTGGGAACTCGGGCGCGAGTTGGGCGAAATGCGCTACCTCTACGACACGCCGCACGCCATCGACGGCACCGATTTTGCGCGCCTCGTGCCGGGGTTCGTCGCCAAGTCGCTGCCGCAGGTGGTGGCCGAACATCTGGCGGCGCGGGGGCTGCGGGGGGCTGGCACGTTCTGAACCGGGGCGCGCTGCCCTAGGGCCAGTCGATATCGACCCAGACCAGCTTGTGCCGCGAGGCCGCCGCGGCGGCCTCGGCCAGCGGCGCGCCCGGTGCAGGCCAGACCACGCCTGCTGCCGTGACCTTCGCCCCCGCCCAGGGCAGCACATAATCGACCCGCCGGTTGCCCAGATCGCCGGTTTCGGGCCAATCGACCGTGTCGAGCGCCGCGTCGCCCGCCTGCGCTGCGTTCGGCCCGCCTTGCGCCGCGCTTGCCACCAGCCCGCCTGCGCTCTGCGGCGCCGGGTCTTGCAGCGCAGTATGCGCCAGCAGCGCGTGCAGTGCCTGCGGCCGCCCCTCGCCATCGACGGGGTCAAGGTTGGCGTCGCCCATCAGCACAAACGGCGCGGTTGGCGGCGGCGCGGGCAGGCGGCCTTCAAGATAGCGCAGCCAGAACGCCGCCTCATCATGGTTGCGCCGCCCGTTCAGGTCTTCGGGCCCGTCAAACACCGGCGGCGTGGCAAGAAACGCCAGCACATGCAGCGTGCCGCCGTTGGGCAACCGCAGGGGCACATCCCAGTGCCCCATGCTGGAAAGCCGCAGCACGGCCTGCGCCTCGTGCGAAAGCCCCGCCCCCTCAAGCAGCGCATCGGGAAGGTCGCGCCAGAGGAGGCCGCTGAAATCACGCGCCTCCTCTGCCACGATCGGCAAACGGCTGAGCAGCGCCATGCCACCCTCGCCCGAAAACCGCCCATAGCCCTGCGCATCGCGCGGCCCGCCCAGCCGCCCGTCGCCGTTCAGATCGAGCCCGGTTGGCTGGCCCGCATTGGGGCGCGGCGCAAAAAGGTAGCCATAGCCCGCGCCCTTCGCCGCCAGCGCCGCCTCGAGCGCGTTGAGCGCCAGCAGGTCGTGGTCCCAATCAATGCCGGTCAGCAACAGCACATCGGGCGAGGCGGCGGCGATGACCTCAACCACCGCGGATACCTGCCGGGAGGTGCCACGCCGAAGATCCTGGAGCAGCAGGCCCGGCCCATCGCGGGTGAGATCGGCGTTATAGGTGGCAAGCCGCAGCGGTTCGGCGCCCGCAGGCAGCGCCATCAGGGCCGCCGCAAGACCGGCAACCCAGGCCCGCCTCATGCGTGCGCCAACACGTCTTCGGTGTGCGAACTGATCTTCCGTCGCGCTTCGATCATTTCCGCCACGCGCCCCATTGCGATGCCGCGCATGAACAGGCTGGCGGGCAGGAAGGCCCAGGCGGTGATGGTCCAGATCATGGTTTGCGGCGATTCGAGCGTGACCGGAGTGAACACGGTCGAGGCGGTCTTGACGGCCATCGGCACGAGGAACGGCAGCAGAAAGCCGAGCGCCACATTGATCCGCGCATCGCGGCGCAAACGCGACACCACATCGCCCCCCGCCGTGGGGTCGAAGGTAGGCAAATTGATCCAGACGTTGAAACCACCGTCGCTATGCGGCCAACCCATAGTGCGCAAAATCAGCACGAAATAGCCAAGCGAGACCAGCGAAATGACATAACTGAGACCGGCAGCAGAGCGGACCTGCGCGATGTGCGCATCGGAGCTGCCTTCCGGCAGCATCAGCACCAGCAGCCGGACCGGGCTATAGGGAAAGTCGATCGACCGCGCCACCGCAGCCCCCGTCGCCTCGACCAGATAGCCGAGCGTGGTGGGGTCGGTTACGCTGCGCGCGAGGGTGGAAAGCAGCAGCACGCTTGCCAGAAGCGCGACATAGCGGATGCGGTTGAATGGTGGCGCATCGCGAAACTCGACAAGTCCGGGGTAGACCGAGGCATATTCAAAGAACGTAAGCGCAGCGCCAAAGAGCGCGATCAGCGCCGCGATCTGCTTGGTGTCAGGGCCCATGCCCGGCAGCATCAGCGCCGGGGTTGCAATAACCAGCGCTACAAGAATGGCGCGCACCAGCGCGCCTGTCAGCCGAGCGATCACTGCCCCAACCCTTTACCTTGCACGGGGCCGATGCAAAGCCGGACCCTTTGTGCCGTTTCTTTTCCGCCAATTGTGGCAGCCTGCCTCATTTTCGCCATGAAATTGCCCACTTTGGTTAGTTCTGGCAACAGTGAGTTCACTATGGCGGCACCAATCAGGCATTTTGACGATGGAACTGGTGCGGCTTTGCATCAAATTTTGTGCAAGAAAAAGGCCGCCTTGATTGTTTCCAGTCAGGCGGCCCAACATATTGCGTTTTAAACGTTTTCAGACCCAAGGCCGGGATTGTGCGGCGGCGGCCTCGTAGGTGTCAATCGCCTGCGCCTTTTCCAGCGTCAGGCCGATATCGTCCAATCCGTTCAGCAGGCAGTGCTTCTTGAAGGCATCAACCTCGAAGGGGAAAACCTGCCCGTCCGAGCTGGTCACCGTCTGCGCCGCAAGATCAACCGTCATGCGCGCATTGGCACCCTTTTGCGCGTCGGCCATCAGCACCGCGACCGCCTCGGGCGGCAGCATGATCGGCAGGATGCCATTCTTGAAGCAGTTGTTGTAGAAGATGTCGGCGAAGCTGGTCGAAATTACCGCGCGGATGCCAAAATCCAGAAGCGCCCAGGGCGCATGTTCGCGCGATGACCCGCAGCCGAAGTTGTCGCCCGCCACCAGAATCTCCGCCTTGCGGTAAGCGGGCTGGTTGAGCACGAAGCCGGGTATCTCGGCGCCGTCTTGGGTGAACCGCATTTCATCGAACAGGTTCTTGCCAAGCCCGGTGCGGGCGATGGTTTTGAGAAACTGTTTCGGGATGATCATGTCGGTGTCGATATTGACGAGCGGCATGGGGGCGGCGATGCCGGTGAGGGTAGTAAATTTTTGCATCACATCATCTCCCTTACATCCGTCAGATGCCCCGTTATCGCCGCCGCAGCGGCCATTGCGGGGGAAAGCAGGTGGGTGCGGCCGCCGCGGCCCTGGCGGCCTTCAAAGTTGCGGTTCGAGGTGGCGGCGCAGCGTTCGCCGGGGCTCAGTTGGTCGGGGTTCATGGCAAGGCACATCGAGCAGCCCGCAAGCCGCCATTCCATGCCGGCATCGATGAAGATCTGCGCCAGCCCCTCTTCCTCGGCCTGGGCGCGCACGAGGCCCGAGCCGGGCACCACCATGGCGCGCATCCCTTCCTTGATCTTCTTGCCCTTCAGAATGGCGGCAGCGGCGCGCAGGTCTTCGATGCGGCCATTGGTGCACGACCCGATGAATACCGTGTCGATCTTGATGTCGGTCAGCTTCATGCCGGGGGTCAGGCCCATGTAGGCTAGGCTGCGCTCGACCGCCTCGACCTTGCCGCCGGTGAAGTCTGCGGGTGCAGGCACAACGCCGGTGATCGGCAGCACATCCTCGGGGCTGGTGCCCCAGGTCACGACCGGGGCGATGTCTTCGCCGCGCAGTGTCAGCACCTTGTCGAAATGCGCGCCGGGGTCGGATTTCAGCGTCTTCCACCAGTTAAGCGCAGCTTCCCACTGGGCGCCTTTCGGCGCGTGCGGGCGGCCCATCACATAGGCGAAGGTCTTTTCGTCGGGTGCAATCAGGCCGGCGCGGGCGCCGCCCTCGATCGCCATGTTGCACACCGTCATGCGGCCTTCCATCGACAGGTCTTCAATGGCGCTGCCGCAATACTCGATCACATAGCCGGTGCCGCCTGCGGTGCCGGTGGCGCCGATCACGCTCAGCGTGATGTCTTTCGCGGTTACGCCGGGGCGCAGGTGGCCGGTGATTTCGACCTTCATGTTGCGCGATTTCTTCTGGATCAGCGTTTGCGTGGCCAGAACGTGTTCCACCTCCGAGGTGCCGATGCCATGCGCCAGCGCGCCAAAGGCGCCATGGGTGGCGGTGTGGCTGTCACCGCAGACCACGGTCATGCCCGGCAGGGTCCAGCCCTGTTCGGGGCCGACAATATGCACGATACCTTGGCGCACGTCAGATACCGGGTAGTAAACTACGCCGAAATCGCGGGCGTTCTTATCCAGCGCTTCAACCTGAATCCGGCTTTCCTCGTTGGCGATCACCCCCGAAATGCGGTCAAGCGTGGTGGGCACGTTGTGATCGGGCACCGCGATGGTCTTTTCGGGGGCGCGGACCTTGCGGCCGGCAAGGCGAAGGCCCTCGAAGGCCTGTGGGCTGGTGACTTCGTGCACAAGGTGGCGGTCGATATAAAGCAGGCAGGTGCCGTCGTCCGACGTGGAAACGACGTGGGCATCCCAGATCTTGTCATAGAGGGTTTTCGGGCCGGTCATGGCAATCTCGCTAGCTGGCAGAATGGGAAAGAACGGGCGGCATGGGGCAGACCCCGGCGGCGGTCAGGCGCGCGCGGCTATGGCGTGGGTTTCGCCAAAGAAGCGCCACGGCAGGCGGGCGCGGTCGTCCATGTCGAAAAAGCGGATCATGCCGCGCATATACGCGGGATCGGCCTTGCAGGCAATACGCGGCGGGGCTTGCGGCGGGC
Organism: Alphaproteobacteria bacterium HGW-Alphaproteobacteria-4; assembly: GCA_002842855.1. Classification (GTDB taxonomy): domain Bacteria; phylum Pseudomonadota; class Alphaproteobacteria; order Rhodobacterales; family Rhodobacteraceae; genus UBA6213. Next base: position 66,708 of record PHEE01000006.1, read on the forward strand.
GCTCGGGCCATGTATCGGGGCCGGTCCCCGGCGGTTGAGATTTGCACCTCGCGGTGTTAGGTGGGGGCAAGCCCGGTGCCGGGGGATGACGGCGCGCCATTTTCGGAGGACATGGTCCTGACCCATTCTGACCCCGCGACCGGCCTGCCGGTCGGACCGCGCCCGGCGCATGCCGCGTCTGACTATACCTCTGCCGAGCTTCTGGCGCTCGTGATTGCCTCGGTCGAGGACGACAAGGCCGAGGAGGTGGTCGAGATTGACCTGCGAGGGCGGTCTTCGATTGCTGATTTCATGGTGATCTGCTCGGGCCGTTCGTCGCGGCAAGTGGGTGCGATTGCCGAAAAGCTGATGGATCGGCTGAAGGCCGAGTTGGGGCTGGTGTGCCGGATCGAAGGCAAGGAACAGGGCGACTGGGTGCTGATCGACGCGGGCGAGGTGATCGTGCACGTTTTCCGGCCCGAAGTGCGCGAGTTCTACCAGCTTGAAAAGATGTGGCTGGCGGCGCCCGCACCGGGGCAAGGCGACATCTGATGCGGGCCGCGGTCTGCGCCGTGGGGCGGCTGCGGGCCGGGCCCGAGGCTGAGCTGATCGCGGATTATCTCGACCGCTTCGGCAAGACCGGGCGCAGCCTTGGGCTGGGTCCGGCGCAGGTGCTGGAAGTTGAAGACCGCAAGGGCGGCGGCATGCAAGCCGAGGCGGCGCTGCTGGAGCGGGCGGTGCCTGCCGGGGCGCTGCTGGTGGCGCTGGATGAGCGCGGGGCGCAGCTCAGTTCGCCCGAGTTTGCGGCAAAGCTGGCGGGCTGGCGCGATGGCGGGCGGCAGGATGTGGCCTTCCTTATCGGCGGCGCCGACGGGCTGGCCGAGGGGCTGCGCGAGCGGGCCGATTTCGCGCTCAGTTTCGGGCGCATGGTCTGGCCGCACATGCTGGTGCGGGTGATGCTGGCCGAACAGCTTTACCGGGCGGCGACGATTTTGGCAGGCGGGCCCTATCACCGGGCGTGATAACACGCGTGTTACGCCCCACAGGTCATTGATCTAGAAAGAAATCGCATTCTTTGCTAAGCATTTGGCAAGTTTTGACCGCAGCTCACGCCAGCCGCCCGACCGGAATGATTTCGCGTGATCGGGGTGCAAACGCGGCCCCTGACCAATTGCCCAGCCAGTGCTCGACGCTTAGCCCTGCCTCGCGGATCAGGCCCTCCAGCACCTCGCGCGGGGTGTAGAGGATGCGCGCGCTGGCGGACCGGGTCTCGCCGGTGGCGGTGATGCGGTAACTGTTGGAAAAGCTGAGGATGCCGCTGGCGGGGTCATAGTGCGAAATGTTCCAGGCATCGACGGGGCCATGCACGGGGTGTGTGATCTGGTGTTCGGTCTCGGCGCGGTTGCGTTCTTTTGCGCCCGCAAAGGCAGGGTTGCGGGTGTCGAACACGAAGCGGCCAGCGGGGGCAAGGTGGGCGGCGATGGTGGCCAGCACCGCGCGCTGCGCCGCGCGGGTAAGAAACACCTGAAAGCTGTGCCCGGTAAGCACGATCAGATCAAAGCGTCGGCCCAAACGCAGGGTGGTGGCATCGGCCTGCACCCAGGTGACGGCCTCGGCATCGGCGCGCGTTTGGGCAAGGCGCAGCATTGCCGCCGCCGGATCAACCGCGGTGACCTGCCGCCCGGCGGCGAGCGCCGCGGCCAGCACCCCGGTGCCGCAGCCAAGATCGAGCACCGAGCGCGCGTTGGCGGCAAGCGTGGTGCAATAGGCAAAATCGGGGCGGGGGCGCGGCGCAAGATCATAGAACTCGGCCAGCGCGAGGTCTTGATAGAGGTCGCTGATGGGGGATTCGGACACGGGCACGCCCTGCGCTGAAGGATGACGCAAGGGTCGCAGAAAAATGCGGCCGCAGCGAGGGGGGTGCTGCGCGTATTTGCGCCGGTAAGTTGGGGCGGGCGGTTGCCCCCACGGGGTGCGGGGCGTAAAAGGGCGCGTCACCAAGGGGAGCGCCAGATGACCACGCCCAAGCCCGTTGTTTTGTGCATTCTCGATGGCTGGGGGGCGCGGGCGGAACGGCAGGGCAACGCGCCGCTGCTGGCCGAGACCCCGAACTTTGACCGCATGATGGCAACCAACCCCAATGCGACGCTTGTCACGCATGGGCATGATGTGGGGCTGCCTGCCGGGCAGATGGGCAATTCCGAGGTCGGGCACACCAATATCGGCGCGGGCCGGGTGGTGGCGATGGACCTTGGCGCGATTGATCTGGCGATCGAGGATGGCAGCTTTTACCGCAACGCGCCGCTGCTGGCATTTGTCGAAACGCTGAAGGCAAGCGGCGGCACCGCGCATCTGATGGGCGTGGTTTCGGATGGCGGCGTGCACGGGCATATCAGCCATGTGCTGGCGGCGTGCCGCGCGGTTGCAGGGGCCGGGGTGCCGGTGGTGCTGCACGCAATCACCGATGGGCGCGATGTGGCACCAAGCTCGGCTGCGGGGTTCATGGCCGATCTGGTGGCGGGCTTGCCCGCGGGCGCACGGGTGGCCACGGTGATCGGCCGCTACTGGGCGATGGACCGCGACAAGCGGTGGGAGCGGGTGGCACGGGCCAGTGAGGCGATGCTGCACGCCAAGGGCGATGCGGCGCCGGATGCGGTGGCAGCGGTAACGGCGGCCTACGCACGCGGCGAGACCGATGAGTTTATCGCACCCTCAGTGGTTGCGGGCTACGCCGGCGCCAAGGACGGCGACGGCTTTTTCTGCCTTAACTTCCGCGCCGACCGGGCACGCGAGATATTGCAGGCCGTGGGCGAGCCGGGGTTTGCGGCCTACCCGGTGGGGCTGCGCCCCAAGTGGGCAGCGATGCTGGGGATGGTCGATTATTCGACCCAGCACGATGCCTACATGACCGCCGCCTACCCCAAGCAGACCATCAAGAACACGCTGGGCGAATGGGTCGCCAGCCACGGGCTGCGGCAGTTCCGTCTGGCGGAAACCGAGAAATACCCGCATGTGACGTTCTTTCTCAACGGTGGGCGCGAGACGCCCGAGGCGGGCGAGGCGCGCTACATGGCGCCGTCGCCCAAGGTTGCCACCTATGATTTGCAACCCGAAATGTCGGCACCCGAGGTGACCGACCATTTCGTGGCGGCGATTGGGGCGGGGTATGACCTGATCGTGGTCAACTATGCCAACCCCGACATGGTCGGCCACACCGGCAGCCTGCCCGCCGCGATTGCAGCCTGCGAAGAGATTGACCGCGATCTGGGCCGGGTGCTGGCGGCGCTGGAAGCGGCGGGGGGTGCGATGGTGCTGACCGCCGACCACGGCAATTGCGAAACCATGATCGACCCGGTGACGGGGGGGCCGCACACCGCCCATACCACCAACCCGGTGCCGGTGGTGCTGGTCGGCGGCCCGGCGGGGGTGCGGCTGCGCAAGGGGCGGTTGGCCGACCTTGCGCCGACGCTCCTCGATTTGATGGGCCTGCCGCTGCCGCCCGAGATGACGGGCAAAAGCCTGATCGTGCGCTGATGTGGCGGGCGCTGGTTCTGGCGGTGGTGCTGGGTGCGGGTGCCGCGCGGGCCGAGGTAAGCGCGACCGACGCGGCGCGTGCGGCTGCCGAGGATTTGCGCGGCACGATTGCGGCGCTGGATGCGGCGCAGCGGGCATCGGACCGGGTGGCGGCGCTGACCGCAACCATCGGCGCCTATGAGCGGGGGCTGGCCGCGCTGCGCGAGGGTTTGCGGCGGGTGGCAGTGCGTGAAGCCGAGATTGCCGCCGGGTTTGCCGCACGGCAAGAGGAGATCGGGCGGTTGCTGGCGGTGATGGCGTCGATCCAGCGCACCGACGCGCCGCTGCTGTTGCTGCATCCGGCCGGGGCGCTGGGCGCCGCGCGCACCGGTATGGTGTTGTCGGAGGTGACGCCTGCGCTGCAGGCCCGTGCCGATGCGCTGCGCGCCGATCTGGAAGAACTGAACGCCCTGCGCGCGCTCGAGGAGGGGGCCGCAGCGACGCTGGCGGCGGGGCTTGCCTCGGCGCAGGGCGCACGCTCGGCGCTGAGCAAGGCGGTGGCCGAGCGCACCGATCTGCCCAAGCGCTACCTTGAGGAACCCGCCGACCTGACGGCGCTGCTGCAATCGGCCGAGACGCTGGACGGGTTTGCGATCGGGCTGGCAGATATGGAAACCGATATCGGCGCGCCGAGGGCCGATTTTGCCGGGGCGAAGGGGCGTCTGCCGCTGCCGGTGCTGGGCCGGGTGCTGCGCCGCATGAACGAGGCCGACGCGGCCGGCATCCGCCGCCCCGGCCTGATTGTGGCCACCGAACCGGGCGCGCTGGTGACGGCGCCATGGGCCGCGACGATCCGGTACCGCGGGCCGCTGCTCGACTACGGAAATGTGATGATTGTCGAGCCCGCAACGGGCTATCTTCTGGTACTGGCGGGGCTTGGCACGGTTTATGGTGAAACCGGAGATGTGCTGGCGGCAGGGGCGCCGCTGGGATTGATGGGCGGCAACATGCCTGCTACGGGCGATTTCGGGCAAGTGGCGCAACAAGGCGGTGGCGCTGCCCGCAGCGAAACGCTTTATATGGAACTTAGACAGGGCAAGACGCCCGTGGACCCGGCCGAGTGGTTCACCATGACAAGCGATAACCAGGGGTAAAGGATGAAGAAATTCGTGATCGCCGCGCTGTGCGGCACCGTTGCGGGGGCGCTTCTGACCACGCAATACGCTGGGCCTCTGGTGGCGCAAGAGGCTGCGAGGCCGTCATCGGTCTATGAGCAACTCGACCTGTTCGGTTCGATCTTCGAGCGGATCCGGGCCGATTATGTGGAAGAGGTCGATTCGCAAAAGCTGATCGAGGCGGCGATCAACGGCATGCTGACCTCGCTTGATCCGCATTCAAGCTACCTGCCGCCCGATGACTATGCCGATATGCGGGTGCAGACGCGCGGCAGCTTTGGCGGGCTGGGCATCGAGGTGACGCAGGAAGAGGGCTTCGTGAAGGTGGTTTCGCCGATGGATGGCACCCCGGCGGACGCGGCGGGCATTCAGGCGGGCGACTTCATTACCCATGTCGATGGCGAATCGGTGCTGGGGCTGACGCTCGATCAGGCGGTGGACAAGATGCGCGGGCCGGTGGGCAGCGAGATCATCATCACCGTGGTGCGCGACGGGCGGCCGGAGCCGTTTGATGTGTCGATCATCCGCGACACCATCAAGTTGACGGCGGTGAAGGGGCGCACCGAGGGCAAGGCGGTGGTGCTGCGGATTTCCACCTTCAACGATCAGACCTTCGCCAACCTTGAGGAGAGCATTGCGGCGGCGATTGCCGAGCTCGGCGGCATCGACAATGTTTCGGGTTTCGTGATCGATCTGCGCAACAACCCCGGCGGGCTTTTGACGCAGGCGATCAAGGTTTCGGATGCTTTCCTTGACGCGGGCGAGATTGTTTCGACCCGTGGCCGCGACCCGTCGCAGAGCGAGCGCTTCAATGCCCAGCCGGGCGATCTGGCGCAGGGCAAGCCGGTGGTGGTGCTGATCAACGGCGGTTCGGCTTCGGCATCGGAGATTGTCACCGGAGCGCTGCAAGATCACCACCGCGCGATCGTGGTGGGCACCAAATCGTTCGGCAAGGGCTCGGTGCAGACCGTGATGCCGATCCGGGGTGACGGCGCGATGCGGCTGACCACCTCGCGCTACTACACGCCGTCGGGCCGCTCGATCCAGTCGCTGGGCATTGCGCCGGATATCGTGGTGCAGCAACCGCCGCGCGCCCCGGTGACCGCCGAGGAACCCGCATCGGCGACCACAGCCAACCGCAATGAGGCGGCACTGCGCGGCGCGATCACCAACGATTCGATGACCGAAGATGAAAAGGCGCAGTTTCTGGCCGAACAGCAGCGCGCCGAAGATGCGGCCAAGCTGCGCGTCGATGACTACCAACTGGCCTATGCGATCGACATCCTGACCGGGATGTCGAAGCTTGCCGCAGTCAAGTGATACCCCGGGGGCGGGCAACCGCCCCCGTTGCACGAGAAAGCGCGCCCATGACCCCGAAAAATATCGCCGCCCTGCCATACCGCCCCTGCGTCGGGGTGGTGCTGGTCAATCCGGCCGGGTTGGTCTTTGCCGGGCAGCGGATCGACAACCCCGGCCCGGCATGGCAGATGCCGCAGGGCGGCATCGATGCGGGCGAAGCCCCGCGCGCGGCGGCGCTGCGCGAGCTTTGGGAAGAAACCGGCATTACCCCCGATCTGGTTGAGGTGGCCGCCAACACCCCCGATTGGCTGACCTATGATCTGCCGCCCGAGATGGTCGGCAAGATCTGGGGCGGTAAATACCGTGGCCAGCGCCAGCTGTGGTATCTGATGCACTTTCTGGGCCGTGACGATCAGGTGGCAATCGACACCCCGCACCCCGAGTTTGACCGCTGGCGCTGGATTGGTGCCGACGAGCTTTTGGGCAGCATCGTGCCGTTCAAGCGCGACGTCTATGAGGCGGTGATTGCCGCCTTCCGCCCGCATCTGGCGTGATCTTGCAGCTTGCCTTGGCGCAAATATCCCCGCCGGAGGCCCTTGCTACCGCAGCGTCTTCAACAAATCCTCGGTTGCGTAGCCATCGGCCAGCATCCCGCGCGCGCGCTGAAAGGCGGCGATGGCGGCGGTGGTGTTGGGGCCGATCTTGCCGTCGGCGCCCTGCGTGTCGAACCCGGCTGCGGTCAGGCGGTTCTGCAACTCGATCCGTTCGGAAAGGCTGAGCAGCCGGGTGCCGCGCGGCCAGGCGGCGCCAAAGGGCTTGCCGCCCGCCAGACGGTCGGCAAGGTGGCCGACGCCGATCACATAGGCGTCGGCGGTATTGTAGCGCGCGATGGCGAAGAAGTTGGACCAGAGCAGAAATGCCGGGCCGCGCGCGCCTGCGGGCAGCAAGACCGAGGCAAGGCCGTGGTCGGGTGGCACCCCACCACCCGGCAGGCGCACCCCCATTGCCACCCAGTCGGCGTGGGCGCGGCGGCGGTTCTTGCCGGTGGCGGCGTAATTGAAGCCTTCGGGCAGCACCACCTCGGCGCCCCAGGGCTGGCCCTTCACCCAACCTGCGCGGGCGAGGTAGGCGGCGGTCGAGGCAAGTGCATCGGCGGGGTCATCGCCCCAGATGTCGCGCTTGCCATCACCGGTGAAATCTTCGGCATAGGCCAGATACGAGGTGGGAATGAACTGGGTATGCCCCATTGCCCCGGCCCAGGAACCCACCAGATGCCGGGCATCGACCTCGCGCGCTTCGATGATCTGCAAGGCGGCGATCAGCTGGGATTCGAAAAAATCGCCGCGCCGCCCGTCATAGGCCAGCGTGGCGAGTGCGGGTAATATCGGGTTGCCGCCGCGCTGGCGGCCAAAGTTGGTTTCCATCCCCCAGATCGCGGCCAGCACCTCGCGTTCGACGCCGTAGCGGGCTTCGAGCGCTGCAAACAGGGGCTTGCGCTCGGTCAGCTCGGATTGGCCGGTCTGGACGCGGGTGGCGGAAACGGCGGTATCGAGATAGTCCCAGATCGGCTGGTCGAACTCGTTCTGGCGGCGGTCGCGGCGGATCACGTCGGGGTCGAAGTGCAGGCCCTCGGTGGCGGCGGCGAAGGTTTGGGCAGAAACGCCGGCGGCAAGGGCGCGGGGCCGAAAGGCGGTCAGCCAGCGCTGGAAGCCGGCCTCGGTCGCGGCGTCGGCGATTGTCTGAGCCTGGGCGGGCATGGCACCTCCGGCGGTGGTTTCGGCGCGGCCCGCGCAGGCGGCAAGGGCAAGCGTGGCGGCGGCAAGGGTGGCGGTAACGGGGTGCATGGGCTGCCTGTTGTTTCGTGGCAGTCTAGCGCAGGCCGGGGCCGGGGCCAATGCCGGGGCGGCAAGGTGCCATGGTTTCAGCGGCTTTCTGCCCGAAGGCGCTGCGGGGCGGCTTAGTCTTTCTCCGGCCGCGCGTCGCCAAAGAAGGGTTCCATCTGGGCCACGATCACTGCGTTTTCGGCCAGCGCTCGGGCCATCAGGGCGTGTTCTTCGGGGTCGATCTCGTCGCCTGCGGCTTCACGCTCGGCAAGGCTGCCGTAGCCGGTGACATCCAAAGGCGAGAGGTCGGCGGTTTTCAGCACCGCCACCGCCTCGCGCACCGCCTCGGCCTCGTCCACGCCGGTGGCATAAAGCAGCAACCCCGCCCCGGTGGCCCCCTTCGGCAGCCCGTCGCCCGCCTTGCGGCCAACCTCGACCAGCAGGGTGAATACCTGCTGCGGGCGTTTTTCACGCGGGGGTTCGGGGGCCTCAGTCACGCAACAGCTCGTTGATCGAGGTTTTCGAGCGGGTCTGCGCATCGACCCGTTTCACGATCACCGCGCAGTAGAGGTTGACCCCCTTCGAGGGCAGCGAGCCCGCGACCACGACCGAGCCTGCGGGCACCTCGCCATAGCTGACCGCCCCGGTTTCGCGGTCGTAGATTTTGGTGGATTGGCCGATGAACACCCCCATGCCGAGCACCGAGCCTTCGCGGATGATGCAGCCCTCGACAACCTCGGACCGCGCGCCGATGAAGCAGTTGTCTTCGATGATGGTGGGGCCAGCCTGCATCGGCTCTAACACACCGCCGATGCCGACCCCGCCGGAAAGGTGCACGTTGCGGCCAATCTGCGCGCAAGAGCCGACCGTGGCCCAGGTATCGACCATGGTGCCTTCGCCGACGTAGGCGCCGACGTTGACGTAAGACGGCATCAGGACCGCGCCGGGGGCGATGAAGGCCGAGCGGCGCACGGTGCAGTTGGGCACCGCGCGAAAGCCCGCCGCGCGCCAGTCGGCCTCGGTCCAGCCCTTGAACTTGCTGTCAACCTTGTCCCACCAGCCGCCACCCTGCGGGCCGCCGGGCTGAATGGCCATGTCGTTCAGCCGAAAGCTCAGCAACACCGCCTTTTTCGCCCATTGGTTCACCTGCCAGTGGCCATCGGGCTGCCGCTCGGCCACCCGCAGGCGGCCCTTGTCAAGCTCTTCCAGCGTTGCCTCGACCGCCTCGCGCACCGCGCCACGGGTGGCCGGGCTGAGGGTATCGCGCGCCTCCCAGGCGGCGTTGATGGTGGCTTCAAGGGCGCTTGGGGGCATGGCTCGCATCGCTTTCATATGGCATTGAGTGGCCTCAGCCTATAATCGGAGCAGACCCGCCGCGCAATGCGCCAGGCCTGCTGTCCAAGGAGACCCGTGATGAAGGATGACACCCGCAGCCACCCGTTCCGCGATTCGGTGCAGGATGTCGCCGCCTCGCACCGGATTCCCGATACACCGCAGACCCGTGCCCCGGCCTACCGGCTGGCCTTTACCGACACCGAGTTTCTGATGCGCGAAGAGCTGCGACCGGTGCGGTTGCAGCTTGAGCTGTTGAAGCCGCAGATGATTCTGGACGAACGCGGCATCAACACCACGGTGGTGATGTTCGGCGGCGCGCGGATACCGGCACCCGAGCTTGCCCACACCGCCAAGGTGCCGGCGCTGGGCGAACTCAGCCACTATTACGAAGAGGCGCGGCGCTTTGCCTTCATGATGACCGAGCAGAGCATGGCCAGCTACGGGCGCGAAAACGTGATCTGCACCGGCGGCGGGCCGGGGGTGATGGAGGCGGGCAACCGCGGCGCGCATGAGGCGGGCGGCCAGAGCATCGGCTTCAACATCGTGCTGCCACATGAACAGGCGCCCAACCCCTATGTGACGCCGGACCTCAGCTTCAACTTTCACTATTTCGCAATTCGCAAGATGCATTTCCTGATGCGGGCGCGGGCGGTCTGCGTGTTTCCGGGCGGCTTTGGCACCATGGACGAGATGTTCGAGGCGCTGACGCTGATCCAGACCGGGCGGATGAAGCGCATCCCCTTCATCCTCTTTGGCCGGGTGTTCTGGGAAAAGGTGATCAACTGGCAGGCGCTCTGCGAGGCCGGCACAATCTCGCCCGAGGATCTGGCGCTGATTTCCTTCGTCGAAACTGCCGAAGAGGCGGTGGCGGTGATCTACGGCTGGAAGAACGGGGTTTAGGGTGCCCCGCGCTGCCAGCCGGGGGCGAAATCGAGGCTGTTGCAGCCGGAAAATGCGGCGAGGCGGGTGAGTTCGGCCTCTAGCCGGGCAAGGCGCGCCTTGGTCAGCGGCGCACCGGGTTCGCTCCAGAAGGCGCGGGTGGCGAGGGTGGCGGTGGCGCGGTCGGCGCGGGTGTCGATGCGGCCGATCAGCCGCGCACCCTCCAGAACCGGGAAAACGTAATAGCCAAAGCGGCGCTGTGGTTCGGGCACGAACACCTCGATGCGGTAGTGAAAGCTGAACAGGTGCTCGGTGCGGGCGCGGTCGCGGAGCGCCGGGTCAAAGGGGGAGAGGATGCGCAGGCGGGCGGGCGGCTCGGGGGCGGCTTCGGCGCGGGCCAGCAGGTCGGGGCGGGCATAGGCGCGGCGCGGGCCGCCATCGGCACCTTGCACCGCAACCTCGATCAGATCGCCGCGCGCCAGCGCCGCCCGGCACCAGCCGCGCGCCGCATCGGGGGTGACGGCGCGCCAGAACGCCGCAAGCTCGCCCGAAGTGGCAAAGCCAAGCCGGTCGAGCGCCGACGTGCAGGCCCAGTCAAGCGTTTCTTCCGCCGAAGGGGCGGCGGCGCGCAGGTCGGCGGGAATGACCCGCTCGGTCAGGTCATAGACCTTCTGGAAGCCCTCGCGCCGGGTGATCGCCAGCGCGCCGGTGCGCCAGAGCCATTCGAGCGCGGTTTTTGAAGGGTGCCAATCCCACCAGCCGCCCTTGCCCCGCGCCTCGCCCGCGCCGACCTCGGAGGCCTTCACCGGGCCATCGGCCTCGATCCGCCGCAGGATCGTGTCGAATTGCGCCTCATAGCCCTCGCGGAACCATTTGCGCCAGTTGCCGTGCAAGCGCTCGGCATCGCGCGCAAAACGGTGGCGCCAGTGCGGGTAAAGCGCGATCGGCAGGATTGCGGCATCATGCGTCCAGTGTTCCCAAAGCGCGCGGCGCGCCAGAAGGGGCGGCAGCGCCTCGGCGCGGTAGCCTTGGCGGCGGGCGCGCAGAATCATGTGATGGGCGCGCGCCACGGTGGTGATGCTGTCAACCTGAACGAAACCCAAACTGTCGATCAGGCCCGCCAGTGCCGCATCCTTGGCGGCGCCGGTGGGCGCGGCGGCAAGGCCCGCACCCGCCAGAAACAGGCGGCGGGCGGCAGGGTTGGGCAGAAGCGGCAGCGCGGCGCCCATGCGGCCTAATGCAGATCGGGCGCATCGGGGCGGCGGGCCACCCGCGGCGGCACCGGCAGACCCGCCTCGGCGGCGATCTCGGCGCGGCTTTTGCGCGCCCGTTCGGTGGCCGATTTCAACTGCCCGCAGGCGGCCATGATGTCTTCGCCGCGCGGGGTGCGAATGGGGCTGGCGTAGCCCGCGTTGTGGATGATGTCTGCAAAAGCGTGGATGCGGTTGCCGGATGAGCGCTTGTAGGGCGCGCCGGGCCATTCGTTGAACGGAATCAGGTTCACCTTGGCCGGAATGCCCTGCAACAGCGCCACCAGCCGGTGCGCATCATCCTTGGTGTCATTTACGCCTTCAAGCATCACATATTCAAAGGTGATACGCTCGGAATTGCTGAGGCCGGGGTAGGCGCGCAGGGCATCAAGCAGGGTGGCGATGTTCCATTTGCGGTTGATCGGCACCAGTGTATCGCGCACCGCATCGGTGGTGGCGTGGAACGAGACCGCCAGCAGGCAGCCGATTTCGGTAGCGGTGCGGGCAATCTCGGGCACCACGCCCGAGGTGGAAAGCGTGATCCGGCGGCGGCCAAGGGCGATGCCCTCGTTATCCATTACCACCTTCATCGCGTCGCGGACATTCTCGAAATTGTAAAGCGGTTCGCCCATGCCCATCAGCACAACGTTCGAGATCAGCCGGGTTTCGTCCTTGGGCGCGCCGCGCATCGGCCATTCGCCCAGATCATCGCGTGCCAGCATCACCTGCCCGACAATCTCGCCAGCGGTCAGGTTGCGCACCAGCATCTGGGTGCCGGTGTGGCAGAAGGTGCACGACAGCGTGCAGCCGACCTGAGACGAAATGCACAGCGTGCCGCGGTCTTCCTCGGGGATGTAGACCACCTCGACCTCGTGCCCGCCGGCGACGCGCACCAGATACTTGCGGGTGCCGTCATCGGAAATCTGGCGGGTGACAACCTCGGGCAGGGTAATCTCGAAATGCGCGGCCAGCAGGGCGCGGTAGTCCTTGGCAAGGTTGCTCATCGCGGCAAAATCGCGGCAACCCCAATGGTAGACCCACTGCCAGACCTGCCCAAGGCGCATGTTCGCCTGCTTTTCGGGCGTGCCCGCCGCCACCAGCGCGGCGCGCAGCTGGTCGCGGGTGAGACCGACAATATTGATGCGCGCGCCATCGGGCCGCTGACGCGGCAGCACACGGACATCCGGGGTAAGGGCGGCAGCGGTCATCGGCGGTTCCAGATTCAGCGAAAGCCCCGACATAGAGGATTTTCCGCGAAAACGAAACAGCCCAAACGCAGCCTATTTGCAGCGCGTGGCGGCTTCTTCCAGCGCGGCGGAAAAACCCAGCAGCGAGAAGGTATCCCTGGTCACGGTGGGGCGCGACGAAGTTCCGGTGACGATCGCCGAAGACCCCGCCTTCATCGCCGCGATGATCTTGGCGTCATCCTCGGGCGAACCCGCCCAAGCGGTTTCATTCTGGGTGAACAGATCGAACTTGGTGCCGTTGATGTCGACCTCGACCGTCGAACCGGGCTTGAAGGGGTAACCACCTGCAAACGAAACTTCGCCCTTGCTGGTTGGGAAGAACGAGACGTAGAGCAATATCTTGCCGCGAACCACCCCGGTCACGGGTTTGCCATCGCGGCTGTTCACGGTTTCCTTCGGCTGCGAAACGATCCAGCAGGATTTCTGCGGCGTCTCCTCGACGAAAACGCTCCAGTCGGTCGCGGCGGCGACGCGGTTGGTGCTGTCTTGCGCAAGAACCGGGGCGGCAGAGAGGTTGAGCGCAAGCACCGCAACCAAAGCACTACGCATTCCGAAATGGGTCATCTTTCAACTGCCTCCAGCGGTATTCCTGCCCTGGCATCGCACCACACGGGCCTGCTGCCCTTTTTTCGGATGGCGGAGCCCTTTTCAACTCGATATCGAACAGATAACGCAAAATTGGCGGCGGGTAAAACCCTCGTTGGCGGGAAATCGCGCAAAACCGGGGGGGAAGCGCATGGCAGCGGTACCGATGATCGAATTATGGCGGGGCGGGCGGCTGGAAAGCGCGCATCTGGGGCACGCGGTGGTCTGGGGGCCGGGGGGCATCGAAGCGGCATGGGGCGATCCCGGCGCGGTGATCTTTCCGCGCTCGTCGTGCAAGATGATCCAGGCGCTGCCGCTGATCGAAAGCGGGGCGGCGGTGGCGGCGGGGCTGACCGACCGGCAACTGGCACTGGCCTGCGCCAGCCATCAGGGGGCAGCGATCCATACCGGGGCAGTCAGCGCCTGGCTTGCGGGGCTGGGGCTGGGCGAGGCCGATCTGCGCTGCGGGTCGCACCTGCCCAATGACCCCGAGGCGCGCAAGGGGCTGATCTGCTCGGATACCGCGCCCTGCCAGATTCACAACAATTGTTCGGGCAAGCATGCGGGGTTTCTGACGCTGACAAGGCACCTGAAGGCGGGGCCGGAATATGTGGACCCCGCGCACCCCGTGCAGCGCGCGGTGCGCGAGGCCTTCGAGGATGTGACCGACGCGGCCAGCCCCGGCTTTGGCATTGACGGGTGCTCGGCGCCGAACTTCGCCACCTCGGTGGAGGGTCTCGCCCGCGCCATGCAATTCTTTGCCGCCGCCAACCCCGAAGGCAACCGGCGCGAGGCCGCCGCCGCGCGGCTGGCGAGGGCGATGATGGCTTACCCCGAAATGGTGGCGGGCGAGGGCCGCGCCTGCACCGACCTCATGCGCGCCATGGGCGGGCAGGTGGCGGTTAAAACCGGCGCCGAAGCGGTGTTCGTGGCGATCCTGCCCGGGCAGAAACGGGGCATCGCGCTGAAAATCGTCGATGGTGCCACCCGCGCCTCCGAGGCGGCGATCGTGGCGCTGCTGGTGAAATACGGCGCGCTGCCCACCGCCCACCCGATGGTGGCAAAATATCTCAGCGGCCCGCAAACGAACTGGCGCGGGCTGGTGACGGGTGAATTGCGGCTATCGGCGGGGTTTGCCTGAAGCAATTGTGCTAGAGCATCTGCCAGATCAGGCGCAGCGCCAACAGGGTTGAGGTGGTGACGAGCAGCGGCTTGATCAGCCGCGCACCGATCCGCATGGCGAGGCGCGCGCCAAGCCGGGCACCGGCGATCTGGGCGATTCCCATCGCCAGCCCCATGATCCACCACGGCGCGCCGACCGCGGCGAAGGCCAGCAGGCCGCCGAGGTTGGAGGCGAAGTTCAGCAGTTTGGTGTGCGCCGTGGCGCGCAGCACGCCGTAGCCTGCCAGCGTGACAAAACCGATCATGTAGAAGGCGCCCGCTCCGGGACCGATCAGGCCGTCGTAAAAGCCGATCAAGGGCACCACGAAGGCGGTGAAGGTGGCAGGCGCGATGCGCTGCGCGCGGTCGGTATCATCCAGGCCCTTGCGCAGCCAGAAGAAGGCGGCGATGGCGATCAGCACCAACGGCAGCACGAGGCGCAGCGGTTCGGTGGGGATCACCGACACCAGCAGCGCGCCTGCGATGCCCGCGGCAAAGGCTATGGCGGCGGCGGCGAGCTGACTGCGCAGCTTGACATGGCCCTTTGCGGCGTAGCTGAGCGCTGCGGTGGCGGCGCCGAACACCCCCTGCACCTTGTTAGTGGAAAGCGCTTGCAAGGGCGGGGCGCCCGCCAGCAGCAGCACCGGCAGGGTTATCAGCCCGCCGCCGCCGGCAATGCTGTCCACGAACCCCGCCGCGAAGGCGGCGGCGATGAGCAGGGTGGCAAGATCCAGCGAGACTTCGAACATCTGGCGCTCCGGGCGGCAAGGCGCCTTTGATCGGGGTTGGCCGGGGCGAAGTAAAGGGCGCGCGCATGGGGCGGCAGAGATTTCGGCGGGCATGGACTTTTTGCGCCAAATGCCTGCAAATGGTCGGATTCCGCCGAAATGGCGCGCATCATGCGCCCGGGCGGAACGGGAGGCAGCGTGGAAAACCCCGGCGTGGTCCTGTTTCTGGTGCACATTGCGGGTGCGGCGGCGCTGTTGATCTGGTCGGTGCGGCTGGTGCGCACCGGGGTTGAGCGTGCCTTTTCGGTGCCGCTGCGCCGCTGGCTGCGGCTTGGCGCGAGGCGCCCGGCGCTGGCGGCGCTGGCGGGGGCCGGGGTGGCTGTGCTGTTGCAAAGCTCAACCGCGGTGGCGATGCTGGCAACCTCTTTCATCGCGGCGGGCACGATGACGGCTTCGGTGGCGCTGGCGATCGTGCTGGGTGCCGATGTCGGCTCGGCGCTGGTGGTGCAGTTGTTGCTGTTGCGCGCCGATTGGCTGGTGCCGCTGCTGCTGCTGGCCGGGGTGACGCTGTTCTTGCGCAGTCGAGACAAGACCTGGCGGCAGGGCGGGCGAATCATCATCGGACTGGCGCTGATCTTTGTTTCGCTGAGCATGATCCGCGACGCGACCGAGCCTTTGCGCGAAAGTGCGGCGCTGGCGGGGGCGATGCGCTATCTGGGCAATGATGCGATCAGCGCGTTTCTGATTGGTGCGGCGTTTGCCTGGGCGGTGCAATCGAGCGTGGCGGCGGTGCTGCTGGCGGTCACTTTCGTGGCCGAAGGGCTGATGCCGGTGCCGGTGGCGGCGGCGGTGGTGCTGGGCGCAAACCTTGGCGGCAGCTTCATTGCGTGGTTCCTGACGCTGAGCGCCGAAATCGAGGCGCGGCGCGTGGTGCTGTCGAACCTGATACTGCGCGGTGGCGGCGCGGTGGCGGCGTTGCTGTCGCTGGGGGTGCTGGTGCAGTTCCTGCCGATGCTGGGTGGCGGCGGGGTGCGGCAGATCCTGACGCTGCACCTTGGTTTCAACCTGATCGTGGCGCTGCTGGCATTGCCGTTTTGCGCTGCGGTGCTGCGCGGCGCCACGCGGCTGTTGCGCGCGCCCGAGGCGGCGGCCGAACTGGCGCGGTTGTCGGCGCTGGAGCCGAGTGCGCTGGCGTTTCCCGACCGTGCACTGGCCTGCGCCGCGCGCGAGGTGTTGCACATGGGCGAAGAGGTCGAGGCGATGCTGCGCCCGGTGGTAAAACTCTACCGCGACTGGGACGAGCCGACCGCCGAGGCGATCCGGCTAAAGGAAAAGGCCGTGGACCGGATGCATTTCGAGACCAAGCTTTACCTTGCGCGGCTGACCCGGGAAAGCGAGGGGGTCGAGGTGGCGCGGCGGTCGGTGGAACTGGCCGACCTTGCCGCCAATATCGAGGCGGCGGGTGACGCGATCTCGCGCCAGATGCTGGGGCTGGCGGCGCGGATGGGCCCGGAAAACCTGCGGTTTTCCGAGACCGGCTGGCAAGAGATCACCGATTTTCACGATCGGGTGCTGGCGAATGCGCAGGCTGCGTTGAATGTGCTGATGACCACCAACCCCGACGCGGCGCGTGCTTTGGTCGAGGAAAAGGAGCGGGTGCGCGAGGTCGAGCACGACCTGCAGCGGTCGCACCTTGATCGGCTGCGGCGCGGTCTGGTGGAAAGCATCGAGACCTCGAACATCCATCAAGAGACGCTGCGCGCGCTCAAGCAGGTGAACACCGCGTTCACGATGGTCGCCTATCCCATACTTTCCGAATCCGGCGACCTGCTCAGCAGCCGCCTGACGCGGCACACCGAGGGTTGAGCCAGCCCGGTCAGTTGACCGGCCCGGTGCGGGTGACCAAATCGAAGAAGAACGCCATCCCCTCGGGCGTGCGCAGCGATATCATCGAGTGTTTGTCGGTGCCGCGGATCTCGAAATAGAGATCGACACCGGCAGCGAGCAAGGCGTCGCGCGATTGCGTGGCGCCGGGGTGGTAGGCGAAGTCATCGCCACCGACCATCAGGTTGACCGGAATATCCTTCAGCACGCCAACGTTGGGAAGGTCTTCATCGGCTACATAGCTAGAGGTCGAGGTGATCGAGCGGAACATCTCTGGGTGGCGGATTGCCGCGCGGAAGGCCGATTCGCCGCCCGCCGAATGGCCGGTAACGTAAAACGCTCCGCCCTCGACCGGGTAGCGTGCCAGCATTTCGGCCATCAGCTGCGGGATCAGTGTATCATCGGCATAGGGGCCGAACATCGGGCGCACGCCGTTGTAGTCGGTGGAAATACCGATCACGATGATGCCGCGCGCGTTGGCCTCGTCCTCGAAACGCCCGACCATGCTCAGCGCGCCTTCGGGGGTCTGCTCGCCCCCCGGAATCGCGATCAGGGTTGGGTAGGACTTGTTCGCGTCAAAGTCGGGGGGCAGCGCCACGACATAGCGCGAATCGGTGCCGTCGGGGAGCGTGATCTTGATCAGATCGAGCGCCTGCGCCGGTGCCGTGTGGGCCAGCGCAAGTGCCAGCGCCAAGCCGGAAAGCCGAGCCAAAATCCTGTGCATGTCAGTCTCCCCACAAGGCCCGCATGGTGTCGGCCTATTTTCAGAACGCTTCCG
The DNA here is from genome assembly GCA_002842855.1 of Alphaproteobacteria bacterium HGW-Alphaproteobacteria-4. GTDB lineage: Bacteria > Pseudomonadota > Alphaproteobacteria > Rhodobacterales > Rhodobacteraceae > UBA6213. Next base: position 84,344 of record PHEE01000006.1, read on the forward strand.
CATATATCGGAAAATCGTGGCCCCGTGTGTGGGCAAAGTGTCGCGGTCAGGGCGAGGGGTTGCGCTGCCGCGTTGCAGCCCAGCGGTTGAGCCAGGCGGTGCCGGCCAGCGCCAGACCAAGCCCGAGGAACGACGCAACCCGGGTGAGGCCGGTCAGGCCTGCGGCATCAAGCAAAAACACCTTGGCCACGGTCAGCACCACCACCGCCATTGCCAGCCGCCGCAAGGGGGCCGAGCCGCGCGCGATGGCCCGATAGAGCAAACCGGTGGCGGCACACACCATGGCGACGGTGTAGCTGATCAGTTCGCCCTGCGGCAGACCGCCGCGCCAGAGCGCATCGCCCACCCAGAAGCGGCGAATTTCCAGCCCCAGCCACAGCGCGGCCAGCGCCCCGCTGGCACCGAGCAGCGGCAGGTGCAGCCACGGCAGGCGGGTGCGCAAGCCGCGCGCGGCCGCGAAGGCAAAGGCAGCGGGCAAGAGGTAAGCGAGGGTCAGGGTATCAAAGGGGGCAGGCCCGGCTACGGCATTGTCGCCGCTGGTGCCGGGTGAAAGCAGCGGGTTGGCCACCACCACCGCGCCCACCAGCCCGGCAAGGCCGATCGCGCCTGTCAGCGCCGCCAGCGCCTTGCGTAATGGCATGAGCGGCCCGCCCACCTGCAACCGCCAGAGCGCCACCAGCGCGGTGACCAGCCACGGCAACGCCAGCAGGGTCAGACCCCAATGCGTGGCCGCCGCATCGCCTGCAAAACTGTCGCGCAGCCAACGGAAAATCACGAGATCGACGAATATGGCCGCAAAGCCCGCCCCCGCACTTTCCAGAAGCGGGGTCACGCGGTCGCGCCCGAGGCCTTGCAGCAGCAGCCAGGCCGCAGCGCAGGCCGCAACGCAGCCGCAGGCGGCGGTCAATTGCGGCGGCGACCACCAGCAGCGCCGCCAGCGCTACCGTCAGCGCGGTTTCGGTAAGCACGATGAACAGCGCGAAGGCGATAAGCGACAGCGCCGAAAGCATGGCAAGCGCGGCGCGGCGCAGGTTTGTGGCATCGGCGCGGGCGTAAAGCACCGCAAGCCAGACCATCAGCGCCGCCAGCGCCATGATCTGGGTTGCCCACAGGCTGGCGCCGATCACCCGCGCGGGGGCCCAGAACAGCTCAAGCGCCAGCGCTGCGAGCGGCGCAAAGAGCGCCGCCCCGGCCGCCCAGAAAACACCAAGCTCCGCATCGACCGAGCGCAGGCTGCGCCACGCGGCGGCAAGGCTGCCCGCAAGTGCCAGCGTCAGCAGCAGGGTAACGGTGACCGGGGCGGCGGCTTCGGGCGCGCGCAGCAGGGTCATCTGCGCCATGAAATCGCCATGCAACGGGCCGCCAAGCGATTCCGCCGCGAGCCGCGCAAGAAAGCCGAGCGCGGGCAGCGCGGCAAGGTCGGCCAGCGCGGGGGCACCCTTGGCCCAGATCGCCAGCATCAGCACAAGGGCGGCAAGCGCCGCGAAGATGAACAGGCTCTCGGCGGCGGTCTGGATGCCCAGAAGCGCCAGCGTCAGGCTGGCGGCAAGCGTGGTGCCCGCGACGAGGCGGGTGGGAAAGGTGGGCCATTCGCCGCTGCGGCTGAGCAGGCGCGCGGCCACGGTGGTGCCCGCATGGGTGGGCAACGGGTGCAGCATCGGCACGCTGAGGGTCAGCGCCACCAGCACCACCAGTTGCGCCGCGAACCATCCAGGCTCGCCCCCGCCCGCGAGCACCGTCACGCCGCCCGCATAGCCCAGGGCCAGCGCCAGCACCGAAACCCATGCCCAGCGGCGGCCCGCATCAACTGCCAACCCAGTGGCGGTGACGAGCGCGAAATAGGGGTAGAGCCACCATGTGACCTCGGCCGACCCGCCGACAAGGAAGGGTGCCGCAGCGGCGCCGACCAGCCCCACCGCCGCCAGCCATGGCCCATAAAGCCAGCCCAGCACCAGTGCCAGCGCAGCCACGACGAGAAGCCCGGCGAAGGCGACCTCGGGGCCGATCAGCCCATACATCTGCCGCGCAGCGACCACCGCGGCGAAAAGTGCCACGATGCCGGCGCCGGAAAAGGTTGAGGGCAGATAGGCGGTGACCTGTCGCGCGCCGTCGCCGTGGCGGCGGCGCAGCCATTCGCCCGCCGCCACCAGCGCAAGCCCCAGCACCACGGCGGCCGCTACCCGTGCGGCGGGCGGCAACAGGCCGTGTTCGACCCCGTATTGCAGCAGGAAGATTGCAGCGAGCGCCAGCGAGAGGGCGGCAATTACATAGACCCAGTTGCTGGTGAGCCATAGGGTCGCGGCCTTGAAGCGCTCGGAACTGACCACCAGCGGGCGGTTCTGGTCGGCGGTTTCGGGCTTGGCTGTGGGCTTGGGCGGGGGTTGCCACGGCGAGGGGGGTATGGGGTCCCCCCGTGGCGGCAAGGCCTGCGCAACTTCTGGCGCGGCAGCCGCAGCCTCAAGCCGCGCAAGCCCCGCGGCCAGCTTGCGCAGCCGCGCGCCCAGCACCAGCACATAGATCGGCAGCCAGATCATGAGGCCAACGAAGGCAATCGCCAGCAGGATCAGAAAACTCTCCATCGCGCACCCTCGCCACCCGACGCGGCAAAGCTACGCCGCGCCGCGCAGGCTGGCAATCTCAGGCGAAATCGGTGACAGCGTAGCCTTGCAGGTAGAGTAGCGCGGTCAGATCGCCGTGGTTGATGCGCAGATCGCACTGGGCCGCAACCGCAGGCTTGGCGTGCAGCGCCACCCCGGCGCCCGCCAGATGCAGCATGCCAAGGTCATTGGCACCATCGCCCACCGCAATGACCTCGGCAGGGGTCAGGCCAAGGCGGGCGGTGATTTCTTCCAGTGCCGCCACCTTGGCGGCGCGGCCAAGAATGGGGCGGGCGACCTGCCCGGTCAGGTGGCCATCGCGCACCAGAAGGGTGTTGGCGCGGTGTTCATCAAACCCCAGATGCGCGGCGACGGCGGTGGTAAAGGCGGTGAATCCGCCCGACACCAGCACCGCGTGGCCGCCGAATGCGTGCATGGTGGCAATCAGGGTGCGCCCGCCTTGGGTGTAGGTGATGCGCTCGGCCAGCACCTGCGCAATTACCGCCTCGGGCAGGCCCTTGAGCAGCGCCACCCGCTCGGTCAGCGCAGCCTCAAAATCCAGCTCGCCGTTCATGGCGCGCGCGGTGATGCCCGCCACATGCGCGCCCACGCCCGCCATATCGGCCAGTTCATCAATGCACTCCTGCCCGATCATCGTGCTGTCCATGTCGGCCAGCAGCATCCGCTTTTGCCGCCCCTCGGCGGGCTGGATGCAAAGGTCGATGCCAAGCGCTTGCAGCCCCGCCCAGGCCTCCCAGCGGTTGGCGGGCACCTGCGGCAGGTCAAATTCAGCAGCCACGCCGGGGTTGAGCCACACCGCTTCGCCGCCACCCCAGGCATCGCGCAGGCTTTCTACCGCGACCCGCTCCAGCGGCCGCCCGGCGGGGTTGGTGATGAGCGAGGCGATGAACATGGGCGAAGTTTCCGATCGTAAACACGGCATGTCGCAAAATGCGCGCGAAGCGGCGCTTAGCGCAATTTGGGCGCTTGTGCCAGTGCTGCGGCGCGGCTATGCCCGGCGGCGGGACACCCCTCCCCAACGGGGGGCATTTATCTGGAAGGATACCATGTCTGATCTGCAGACCCCGGCTGCGCGCCCGGCCAACCCGCGCTTTTCCTCTGGCCCCTGCGCTAAAATTCCCGGCTTCACGCTGGAAATGCTGGCTGACGCCCCCTTGGGCCGGTCGCACCGCGCCGCGGTTGGCAAGGCCAAGCTGAAAGAGGCGATTGATCTTACCCGCGACGTGCTGCGGGTGCCCGAAGGCTACCGCATCGGCATCGTGCCGGGGTCGGATACCGGGGCGGTGGAAATGGCGCTCTGGTCGCTTCTGGGCGCGCGCCCGGTCGAGATGCTGGCGTGGGAAAGCTTTGGCGAGGGCTGGGTGACGGATGTCGTCAAGCAGCTCAAACTGAATGCCACGGTGCGCAAGGCGGCATATGGCGAGATTGTCGATTTGGCTGAGGTCGATTTCAACGCCGATGTGGTTTTCACCTGGAACGGCACCACCTCGGGTGTGCGGGTGCCGAATGGCGATGCCATCCCAGCTGACCGCGAGGGGCTGACCATCTGCGACGCCACCTCGGCGGCGTTCGCAATGGACCTGCCATGGGCCAAGCTGGATGTGGTGACGTTCTCTTGGCAAAAGGCGCTGGGCGGCGAGGGCGGGCACGGGGTGCTGATCCTTTCGCCGCGCGCGGTGGAGCGGCTGGAAAGCTACGCCCCGGCCTGGCCACTGCCCAAGATCTTTCGCATGACCAAGGGCGGCAAGCTGAACGAGGGGATCTTCGTGGGCGAAACCATCAACACGCCCTCGATGCTGGCGGTTGAAGATTACCTGGTGGCGCTGAAATGGGCGCAAGCGATTGGCGGGCTTCCGGCGCTGATCGCACGGGCCAATGCCAACGCGCGCGCCATTGCCGATTTCATTCGCGGCAAGGATTGGATCGCCAACCTCGCGGTTGACCCGGCAACGGCCTCGACCACCTCGGTGTGCCTGAAGTTCACCGATCCGCGCATCAAGGATGGCGCGGCCTTCGCCAAGGCGGTTGCCAAGCGGCTGGAAAAGGCTGGGGTGGCGCTGGATGCAGGCGCCTATCGCGACGCACCGCCCGGCCTGCGGATCTGGTGCGGCTCGACGGTGGAAACCGCCGATGTGGCGGCGCTGATGCCCTGGGTCGAATGGGCATTCACCGCCGAAATCGCCGCGCAGGCCTGATCGTGGGGGCGGGTTGGTGCCCGCCCACCTTTCCCCAATTTCCGAAATTTCAAGGAGCCCCGAAATGGCACCCCGCGTTCTCGTATCCGACAAGCTTTCTGAAACCGCCGTGCAGATTTTCCGCGACCGGGGGGTAGAGGTGGATTACCTGCCCGACCTTGGCAAGGACAAGGAAAAGCTGCTGGAGGTGATCGGCCGGTATGACGGTCTTGCGATCCGCTCGGCCACCAAGGTGACCGAAAAGATCCTTGCCGCCGCAACCAACCTCAAGGTCATCGGCCGCGCCGGGATCGGCGTTGACAACGTCGATATTCCCGCCGCCAGCAAGAAGGGGGTGATCGTGATGAACACGCCCTTCGGCAACTCGGTCACCACCGCCGAACACGCGATTGCAATGATGTTCGCGGTGGCGCGGCAACTGCCCGAAGCCAGCGCCAGCACCCATGCCGGCAAGTGGGAGAAAAACCGCTTCATGGGGGCGGAGCTGTTCAACAAGACCCTGGGCGTTATCGGCGCGGGCAACATTGGCGGCATCGTCTGCGACCGCGCCCTGGGGCTGAAGATGAAAGTCATCGCCTATGACCCGTTCCTGAGCGACGAGCGCGCGCAAAAGATGGGCGTGACCAAGGTCGAGCTTGATGACCTGCTGGCGCGTGCCGATTTCATCACCCTGCATGTGCCGATGACCGAAAAGACCCGCAACATCCTGAGCCGCGAGGCGCTGGCCAAAACCAAGCGCGGTGTGCGCATCATCAACTGCGCGCGGGGCGGGCTGATTGACGAGGCGGCGCTGGTCGATGCGCTGAAATCGGGGCAGGTAGCGGGCGCGGCGCTCGATGTGTTTGCCACCGAACCGGCAACCGAATCGCCGCTGTTTGGCATGCCCAACGTGGTCTGCACGCCGCATCTGGGTGCCTCGACCACCGAGGCGCAGGAAAACGTGGCCCTGCAGGTGGCCGAGCAGATGGCCGATTATCTGCTGACCGGGGCGGTGCAAAACGCGCTCAACATGCCTTCGGTCACGGCGGAAGAGGCGGCGGTGATGGGGCCGTGGCTGAAACTTGCCGCGCATCTGGGCGCCTTCGTGGGCCAGATGACCGACGAGCCGATCCGCGCGATCAACATTCTTTATGACGGCGCGGTGGCCGACATGAACCTTGCGGCACTCAACTGTGCTGCGATTGCGGGCATCATGCAGGCCACCAACCCCGATGTGAACATGGTTTCGGCCCCGGTCATCGCCAAGGAACGCGGCGTGCAGATTGCCACCACCCGGCAGGAAAAATCGGGTGCGTTTGATGCCTATATCAAGTTGACGGTGGTCACCGAGACCCGCGAACGTTCGGTGGCGGGCACCTGCTTTGCCGATGGCAAGCCGCGCTTCATCCAGATCAAGGGCATCAATATCGACGCCGAGGTGGGGGCGCATATGCTCTACACGACCAATCGCGACGTGCCGGGCATCATCGGCACCCTGGGCGGCACCATGGGCAAGCACGGCGTCAACATCGCCAACTTTACCCTCGGCCGGGCGGCGGCCGGCGGTGATGCCATCGCCATTCTCTACCTGGACGAGCCGCTGGCGCCCGAGGTGATTGCCGAACTGGAAGCGACCGGGCTTTTCCAGCAAGTCAAGCCGCTGGAGTTTGAGGTCGCCTGAATGTTGTGGTAACGAGTGTCGGCCCCCTGCCACACGCGGGGGGCCTTTTCTTTGCGAGGCAGCATGCAGACCTATGCCATCGGCGACATTCATGGCCATCTGGCCTTGTTGGAGCAGGCGCACGCGCTGATCGCCGCCGACCGCGCGCGGCATGGCGAGGCCGATGCGCCGGTGGTGCATGTGGGCGATGTGGTGGACCGCGGGCCAGACAGCCGCGGTGCCATCGAGTTTTTGCTGCGCGGGCAGGCAGAGGGGCAGCCCTGGGTGGTGCTCAAGGGCAACCATGACCGCATGTTTGCGGGGTTCCTCGACGACCCTTGGGCGCGCGACCCCGGATTGCGGGCCGAGCTGAGCTGGTTTCATCCGCGCCTTGGCGGGCCGGGCACGCTCGAATCCTACGGGCTGCGCGAACCGGCGAACCGGCCGGTCGACCAGGTGCACGCCGAGGCGCTGGCCGCGGTGCCGCAGGCGCACCGCGACTGGCTGGCCGGGCTGCCGCTGCATCTTTTGCGCGGGCAGGCGCTGTTCGTGCACGCGGGCATCCGCCCCGGTGTTGACCTCGCGGCGCAGCGCGAAGATGACCTCTTGTGGATTCGCGCCGAGTTTCTCGAAGATACCCGCGACCACGGCGCACTGATCGTGCATGGCCACACCGCGATTGAAACCCCGCGCCACCACGGCAACCGGCTGAACATCGACAGTTCGGCAGCCTACGGCGGCCCGGTTTCTGCGGTGGTGATCGAGGGCCGCGACGCCTGGCTGCTGACCCCGGCCGGGCGGGTGCGTTTGACCCCCTGACCTGCGCAGGGCACGGCCGCGCGGCCTTGCCAATGCAGTGCGCGCGTGGTTGCATCGGCCCATGCGTATGCACGTGATGCCTTGGGTCTGGGCAGCGGTGCTGATGGCGGGCGCTGCCGTTGCCATGCTGCTGTCGGGGCGCGCCTTGGTCTGCCCTTGCGGCAGCATACGATTTGCCAGTGCGGCGGCGGAAACGGCGCAGGTCTCGCAACAGTTCACCGATTGGTACACGCTTTCGCATCTGGTGCACGGGCTGTTGCTTTATGGCGCTGCGTGGTGGCTGTTGCCCCGGTTGGCGGTGCCGGGGCGCATGCTGGCTGCGGTGGCGGTTGAGGCGGTCTGGGAGGTGGTCGAGAACTCGAACTTCGTGATCGCGCATTTCCGGGCGGATGAGGCGGCGCTGGGCGCGGTGGGCGATACCGTGCTGAATGCGCAAGGCGACATTCTGGCGATGATCGCCGGGTTCTGGCTGGCACGCTGGCTGCCTGTCCGGGCCTCGGTGGCGCTTGCGCTGGCGCTGGAACTGGCGGCCTATTGGGCGATTCGCGATGGGCTTGTGCTGATCGTGCTCGACACCGTTCTGGCGATGCTCGGGTCCGGAGGCTGAGCCGCTACGCGGCGTTACGGCTGGCGCGGCCGGGCGCGGCGCGCTAGGCTTTGTCCGAAACCTCTGGGGGAGACCATCATGACCGACATCGTCATTCTGTCTGGCGCGCGCACCGCCATCGGCACCTTCGGCGGCAGCCTTTCGGGCCTTGGCCCGATCGAGCTTGCCACCATCGCCTTCAAGGCGGCGCTGGAGCGGGCCGGGGTCGCGGGCGCGCAGATCGGGCATGTGATGCTGGGCCATGTCATCAACACCGAACCGCGCGACATGTATGTAAGCCGGGTTGCCGCGATCAAGGCCAGTGTGCCCGATACCACCCCGGCGATGAACGTGAACCGGCTTTGCGGCTCGGGCGCGCAGGCGATCGTTTCGGCGGTGCAGGCGCTGCAACTGGCCGATGCCGATTTCGCGCTGGCGGGCGGCGCCGAATGCATGAGCCGCTCGCCCTACATTCTGCAACAGGCGCGCTGGGGCCAGAAGATGGGCGACGTCAAGGCGCTCGACATGATGACCGGGGCGCTGACCTGCCCGTTCGGCACCGGCCACATGGGGGTAACGGCCGAAAACGTGGCGCGCGAGATCACCATCAGCCGTGCCGATCAGGATGCTTTTGCGCTGGAAAGCCAGCGCCGGGCGGCGGCGGCGATTGCGGCAGGGCATTTCAAGGCTGAAATCGTGCCAGTCGAAATTGTCGGGCGTAAAGGCACGGTGGTGTTCGATACCGACGAGCACCCCAAGGTCACCAGCCTTGAGGCGCTGGCAGGGCTCAGGCCTGCATTCCAGAAAGACGGCACGGTTACGGCGGGCAATGCCAGCGGCATCAATGACGGCGCGGCGGCGCTTGTGCTCGCGCGGGCCGACGCGGCGGCAAAGGCGGGGCTTGCACCACGCGCGCGCATTCTCGGCTATGCCCATGCCGGGGTGCGCCCCGAGGTGATGGGGCTTGGCCCGGTGCCCGCGGTGCGCGCGCTTCTGGCGCGCACCGGGCTGAAGCTGAACGATTTCGACTGGATCGAGTCGAACGAGGCCTTTGCCGCGCAGGCGATTGCGGTAACGCGCGAGCTTGGCCTCGACCCGGCGCGCGTGAACCCCTCGGGCGGCGCGATTGCACTGGGTCACCCGGTTGGCGCCACCGGGGCGCTGCTGACGGTGAAGGCGCTGCACGCGTTGGAACGCACCGGCGGCCACCGCGCGCTGATCACCATGTGCATCGGCGGCGGGCAAGGCATAGCGCTGGCGATCGAACGGGCCTGATCCTGCACGCTTGCCTTGGCCTAAATATCCCCGCCGGAGGCGCCTGACCGCGCGTTGCGCGCCTCCGGCGGGGGTATTTAGGCGTCGAAGACATGGTTCAGCGCAGGGTGATTTCGGCGCGGGCTGCGTTGCCTTTGGCGTCGATCACGCTCAGCGTGACGAAGCCGGGGCCGGGCATCGGCAGGGTGGTATCACGCGCGCGGATCGTCAGCGCCACGGGCACACCATTGGCAAGCCAGGTGAACGGCGGGGTGCCGCCAAGGATCTTTACCGCCAGCGCGCCGCCGGGGGCTTCGACCAGCGCGCCATCAGGTGGAAACACCAGATCGGGTGCGTCGGGGTTGGTGGTGGCAAAAGCCGCATCGCGCGGCCGGAAGCGTTGCAGCGGTTGCGGCAGGCGCTCGGTGGGCAGCAGCAGCGTGGCCGGGGGGGGTGGCGGCAGTGGGTCGGGGGTGCTTTTTGCCCGCCCGATCAGCTCGAACAGAATCGGGGCGGCCAGATCGCCGCCGAAGGCACCCGGCACCGGGGTGCCATCGGCGCGGCCAAGCCAGACGCCTGCCACATGGCGGCCATCGAACCCCAGCGCCAGCGCATCGCGGTGGCCATAGCTGGTGCCGGTCTTGTAGGCGATGCGGCCGGGTGCTGCGCCTGCGGGGGGCGCGAGGCCGGCAAGGATGTCGGCCACTTGCCAGCCCGCAACCGCACCAAAAAGCCGCTGCGGCAGCTCGCGCCCTTGGCCCGGCAGCGGCGAGAGCGTGATCGGCGCACCTTGGCGGGCGAGCGCTGCGTAGGCCTGCACCAGCCCTTCAAGGCTGACCCCGACCCCGCCCAGTGCGACCGCCAGCCCCGGCGTGCCCTCGACCACGGCATCAACCCCGGCGCGTTTCAGCGTGGCCAGCAGCCGCGCCGGGCCGACCGCCTCGGTCAGACTGACGGCGGGGATATTCAGCGAGGCTTGCAGGGCGGCGCGCACTGTCAGCGTGCCGCGAAACTGGCGGTCGAAGTTTTGCGGCCGCCAGGCGCCGAAGGCGGTGGGGCGGTCTTCGATCAGGGTTTCGGGGTGGGCGAGGCCGTCATCGAAAGCCAGCGCATAGACGAAGGGCTTGAGCGTGGAACCGGGCGAGCGCAGCGCGGTGGTCATATCGACAAAGCCGGCGCGGGCGTCGTTGCTCCATTCGGCGCCGCCGACATGGGCGAGGATTTCGCCGTTGCGATGGTCGGCAAGGATCAGCGCAGCGGTCAGCCGCCCCTCTTGCCCGGCAATGGCGCGCAGGGCGAGTGCTTCGGCGGCGCGTTGCAGGGTGGCGTCGATGGTGGTGGCGATGCGCAGCGCCTCGGGCTGGGCACGGTGCAGCCGCTCGGTCAGGTGCGGCGCGAGGGTGGGAAACGCGCGGCGGGTGGTGGGCACGGGTTCGCGGGCGGCCGCGGCCACCTGCTCGGCATCAAGCGCGCCTTGCGCGAGCAGGCGTGCCAGCACGCGTGCGCGCGCGGCTTCCGCGGCTTCGGGCGAGCGGTCAGGGCGGCGCAGCTCGGGCGATTGCGGCAGCGCCACCAGCAGCGCCGCCTCGGCTGGGGTCAGGCGGCGCGGTTCCTTGCCGAAATAGGCGAGGGAGGCGGCGCGGATACCTTCGAGGTTGCCGCCATAGGGGGCGAGCCGCAGATAGAGGTCGAGGATTTCGACCTTGTTCAGCCGCCCTTCCAGCGCCAGCGCCACGCGGGCCTGCCGCAGTTTGCCTGCTACGGTTCCGGTCGGCCCCTCCTCCAAAAGCCGTGCGACCTGCATGGTCAGCGTCGAGGCACCCGAGACGATGCGGCGGTGCCAGAGGGTCTGCACCACGGCGCGGGCGATGGCGCGCAGATCGACCCCGGAATGGGAATAAAAGCGCCGGTCTTCATAGGCGAGCAACATGGTGACAAAGCGTTCATCTACCGGCCCCGGTGCCAGCCGCCAGCGGCCATCAGATACCTGAAAGGCGCGCAGCAGGGTGCCATCGCGCGCCAGCACCTCGGTGCCGACGGTTACCGAGAGCAGCGGCAGGTCGGTGCGGGCGACCCAGTCACGGCCTGCATCCAAAGCGGCGGTGGCGGCCCAGAGAGCCGCCACCAGCCAGATCAGTCTGGTGCCCGCGCGCACGGGCCTAGTTGACCGTTACCTGCCCGGCATCGGTCTGGGCGCGCTGGTCGGGGCGATACATGTCTTCCACGCTGGCCGCCGGGTGATGGAAGCTGCCGGGGCTGATCGCGCGCACGATATAGGCGAGGCGGAAGATATCGTTGCCATGCCAGTCGATCGCCGCAAGGAAACGGTCCTGCCGGAACTCGGTCATCGAGGTGCCGCCTTCGACATCCAGCCAGTCGAGCGCGGCGATGTCCCCTGCGCGCAGAAGGTTCGGGTTGTCGATCTCGAACCCGGCAGGCAGCGGATCGTTGACCATCAGCCGCGCTGCGCCATCGCGCGCATGCGGGATGATTTCGAGCACCGTTACAAGCCGCGTGCCCTGCGCCACGCTTTCGGGCGAAACCGCCTCGCCTTCCAGCGTGTAGTAGATGCGGTTGATCGTGTAGCCCTTGCCACCGGCAGGTTCCGGCACCTCGGGCACGCCGAAAACGGTCAGAGTCAGCGTTTCCTGCCTGAGCGAGCCATTGCCGATGCTGGCGGGGCTGAAGCCCGGCCCGTCATCGAGCACCCGCACCAACGGCCCGGTGAAGGGCGCGCCGTTGAGGGTAAAGCCCTCGGCGCCGGGGCGGTCGATCAGCGCATGGGTGGCCATCAGGGCCCAGGTCGCCTCTTGCGTCGAAAGCCGCTGGCCCAGAAGCCGGGTGGCAAGCGCTTGCCCCGCGCTGTCGGCGGCGATGGCGTTTGACCCTGCCTCGACCGCCAGCGCCAGAACCGCCGCCTGATCGCGCAGGCGGGTGCCATAGTCGGCCCGCCAGAGCGCGGTTTCGGGCGCGCGGTCGGCCATCAGCCGTGCGGCGCGGGCAAACATTGCGTCAGCCCGCGTCTGCTCGCCGTATGAGGCGAGTGCTGCCCCCAGTTGCGCCGCAGCCAGCGGGGTGGCGAAATCATCGCCTTTCACATCGGCGTAGTAGCGCAGATCGCCCACTGGCACCGCGCCTTCACGCGCCAGCACCATCAGCGCGTAGGCGATTTCGACACCACCGCCGTTCGACCCAGCGTCAAACTCGGGCGCGTAGTTCACCTGATTGCGCAGGTTGTCGAGCGCGTTGCGGAAGGCGTTTGCGGGCACCGCATAGCCCTGCGTCTGCGCCCGGCTGAGGAAATCGGTCACATAGGCATCAAGCCAGAGGTCGCCACTGTCGGGATACCAGAGGCCAAAGGCGCCCGAGGCATCCTGATTGGTCAGCACCTCGGCAATGGTTCTGGTGATGCGGATGGCAACGTCTTCCGTCTCGCTCAGCCCCATCGCGGCGGCGACATCGCTGAAATATAGCAGCGGCAGCGCCTTTGAGGTGATCTGCTCGGTGCAGCCGTAGGGGTAAGCGTTGAGCGAGGCGAGCAGCCCCGCCGTATCGAACCGCGCCAACGGCCCGACTGCAAGTGTGGCGCGCCCGGTGCCGGGCACGAGGCCATCGAACACGTTGGCATCAAGCGTGAAGCTCTTGCCCGCCGCCAGTTCAAACCGCGACTGGCGTGAAACCGCGGGGTCGAGCCGCTGCACCGGAATGCTGAGCACCTTCTCAAGCTGTTTGCCGTCGGGGGTGGTCAGCACGATACGCAGGCTTTGCACGCCTTCCACATCGCCCGCCGTGACCGGGATGCTCAGCGTGAAGGTGCGGCGCGGCGCAAGGTTCACCTCGAACGGCGACTTGCCAAGCCGCAGACCGGTCGCGGAGACCGCAAGCGGCATCCGCCCGGCCGGGCCGGTGGCATGGGTGATTTCCAGCAGCAACCGCGACTGGTCCCCAGGCGCCATGAAACGCGGCACGGTGGCCGTAACCACCACAGGGTCACGCACCAGAACATCGGTATTCGCCTGGCCCACGCCCGAGGCCGACCATACCACCGCCATCAGCCGCACGGTGCCGTTGAAGGCGGGCATGGCAAAATCAGTTCGGGCATAGCCATCGGGGCCAACGGTCAGCGGGCCGCTGAAATAGGCAACCAGTTCTTCTGTCGGTGGGGGCGCCTGCATCTTCAGCCCGGCGTTGGCATCGCCGCCCGATCGCAGAATGCCAAGGGTTCCGGCGCGCCCGTCGATCAGGCGGCCATAGAGGTCGCGCAGGGCGACGCCAAGGCGGCGCTGGCCAAAGTAATGCGCGGCAGGGTCGGGCGATTTGAAGCCGGTCAGGTTCAGGATGCCCAGATCGACGGCAGCAATAGTGGCATAGGCGGTTTCGCCCGCAGCCACGCCATCGACCTTGAGCGCGACCGGAAGGGGCGCGCGCGGGTCAGAACTGGCGGGCACCTCGAACGCCACGCCAAGGTGGTGGGCGCCGGGGTCAACCTTTGCGTGGGCAAGCCCGAGCGCGCGGTTCGGCACCCGGTCACCCGCCACTTCGGCAAGCGGGCGCAGCACCGAGGCGGTGACATAGGCGCCCGCCCCCCATTCATCCGTCACCGGCAGCGCAATCACGTTTTCGCCTGCGGTAACGGCCACGGTTTGCAGCGAAATCAGGTGGTTGGAAAGCACCGAGACAACTGCCACGCCATCGGCCTGCGGCACGATGCGCAGCCGCGCGGTATCGCCCGGGCGGTAGCTGGCAGCATCCAGCGACAACGCCAACCGGTCGGGGCTTTCCAGTGCCCCGGCGGCGGCATACCAGCCCGCGTCAAAACCCATCGATGCGGCGGTGTAGGCGCCGCTGGCGGATTCGACCTTCAACTCGTAATGGCCCCAGTCAACACGCGCACCAATCTCCTGCGCGCCGGCGGCGGTCAGGGCAAGGTCACCTTCGGCAACGCGGGTGCGGTGGGTGACGGGTTCCCAGTTCCAGGTGCCCGAAATGGCGTACCACTGGTACCGGGTTTCGATGCGGTTCAGCGTCCAATGCGCGGGCATCGTGGTGGCGGTGCCTTCGGGTCCGAGGGCGACGATCTGGAACCGCGCTTGCGCGCCTTCGGCGACCGCTTCATCGGCAAACATAGGCTTGATGCCAAGGAATGGCCGCGCGGGCAGCACGGTGCGGCTGATCTGCCGTTCGACCGGGCGGCCCGAGCCTTCGTAGGCACGCATCGTGAAGGTCGCTTGCAGCGGCGCCGTTACATCATCGGCGGGTTCGGACAGGACCGGGTAAAAGGTCGCCCGGCCCTCGGCATCCGTGCTGGCGGCACCGAGAAAATCATAGGCGGTGGTGAAGGCGGTGTCGTGCTGCCCGAAGCGGAAACCGGGGAAGCCCGCAAGCCCCTCGGCGCGGGTCAGCCGCAGGTCGCCATCAAGGTTGAGGCCAGCGCCCGGCGCGCCAAAGAGGTAGCGCGCTGCAACGCCAAGCTCGGCCTCCTTGCCGAGTGCCAGTGCGCCATCGGGCAGCGTCAGGTCAATGTCGATGCGTTCGGGCAGGAAATCTTCGACCAGCACGCGCTGCGAAGCAAGCGGCGGCGCGTTGACATCGGCGAAGATATCCAGCCGCCAGGTGCCACGCGGGGCCGAGGCTGCGATCGGGAAGGCCACCACATGCCCGCCCGCGCCCAGATCGGGCGCGAGGTTGCGCGCGTATTCGACGCCATCGGGCCGCATCAGCACCGCCACCAGCGGCAGGCCGGGCAGCGCCCGCGTGGCAGCATCGCGCGCCAGCAGGGTGGCGTTGACGGTTTCGCCCGCGCGGTAGGCGCCGCGGTCGGTGGTCACATACACATCAATCGGCGGCGCCGGCGGCAGCCCCTCGACGCCACGGTCGGACAGATCAAATTCGGCGTCGGTCAACGACAGGAAGGCCATGTCATCGCCCTTGGCCACGGTCACCAGCGCGGGCGCGGACGAGCCCTTGCCCCCCGTCAGCCCGGGCGCGAAATGCGCATAGCCCTGCGCATCGGTGCTGGCGGTGCCAAGCACGGCGTTGGCCTTGGAGACCAATTGCACCGCCACGCCTTCGCGCGCCCCCGCATCGGAAAGCCCGCGCACCACAACATGCAGCCCGTCGGTGCCCGCAAGCGTGGAAAGCCCGAGGTCCGAGATCACGAACCACTGGGTTGCGGGGGGCGTTTCGTAAAGGTCGGCGCCGGGAATTGCGGCTTGCAGCGCGTAGATGCCGGGGCCAAGCGCGCCGGTGACTTGCTGCACCGGCAGCCGGGTGGTGACATCGCGGTTGGTCAGCATCTCGACCTCGGCGGTGCCGCGCCAGACCGTCTCGGCCATGGTCTCGTTGAAATAATCGAGCGACCAGTAATCGAGCGAACGGGCGAAATAGTCATCCCGCATCGCCGCCACGAGGTTACGGTCGGAAACCCGCAGCAGGGTCAGATCGAGCCCCGCGGTGTTGACGGTCTGCACCGGCAGCCCGGCATCGGCGGCGCGCGGCAACACATAAGCGCGGCCATCAAAGCGGACGGCGGGGGAACGGTCGCGGACATAGGCGGTTACGGTTACGTCAGAGGCCAGCGCCTCGCCCGTAGCGGCAGGCAGCCCGGCGCGGAAGGTCAGCGCATAGCGCCCGCCGTGCTGGACCCCGCCAATGCAGATCTGGCTGGCCTCGGCGTCAACCGAAAGCCCACTTTGCGGCAGTTTCACGAAGCTGGAATAGTCCACCCCCGCGCGCACCAGATCGTCGCTGAAGGTCACGCAGATACGGGGGTCGGCGCTGTCGGCTTCAACCTGATGTTCGGCAATGCGGAAGCCGTATTTCGCGGCGGCATCATCAAGCGCGGCGGCGATATCTTCGCGCCGCGAGATTGACTTGGCCAGCCGCAACGCGGGCACCATGTCGCGGCCACGGCCGACCCGCTCCAGCGCCTGGCTCAGCACCAGCAGCGCCTCGGCGCGCACCCCGGCGGAACCGGTGCGCAGATAGCCGTTAATCGCGGCCCGCACGGCGCGCGCGGCCTGCGCCCTTTGGTCGCTGTCGCTGCCACCCATGGCGAGCAGCAGGCGCGCATATTCCAGCCAGTGGTCGGGCGCGTCGGTCAGGTTCACCACCGCGCCCTGCAACCGCATCGCAAGCCCCAGATCCCCGGACCGGCGCGCATCGGCGATGCCGTCAAGCAACTGCTTGTCGGTCCAGTCGTTGTTCAGGTGCGTTTGCGCCAGCGTCGAGGCCTGATCATAGGCCGCCGCAAGGTCGCCCGCGCCCAGAAACGCCAGCTCACCCGCGCGCCCGATGGCGCGGTTGGCAACGCCCGCGCCAGCAAGCCGCACCCGTGCCGAGTAGGCGCCCTGATAGGGCGCCTCGCGGGTTACCGCCGATTTGGGAAAGCACGAGCCGTTGCGGGTGTTGAATGTCACTGCCGTGCAGGCGGAATTGCTGATGCAGGCGGTGGAACAAGCTTCCAGCGTGGTGTCGAATATCTGGGCGAGGTCGGTGCCGACCAGATCGACGTTTTCGCTCATCACCAGCCGGCGGGCCGGAACCAAGGGATTTTCCTGCGCGAAGGTGGGTAAGGCAATTGCGCTTAGAAGGGCGGCGGTCAGCAGGGCGCGCATGGGAAAACTCCTTGGTGGATGAATGGCGGAATGGTCTCACTTTCACCGAGTCCACGCAAGCGCGCCGCCAATTCCCCCGCGGATTAAGTGCTTGTTCACGCGGAGTGTGCAGGGTTGGTGCGAAACATTCAGGCAACAACGGGCGCCGCAGGATGCAGGTCAGCATTGCCGACAAACTGGCACAGGAACGGCGCGCGCGACTGGCAGCCGAACGCCTGCTGGAACAGAAGAAAGCCGAGCTTTTTGCCGCCAACCAGAAGCTCGCGCTACACGCGCGGTCGCTCTCTGATCAGATCGTGGAGCAGCGGCACGGGCTGGAACGCGCGCGTGCGCAGGCCGAATCGCTTCAGGGCGAAAATCACAAGGTGCGCGGCGATCTGGAGCTTGCCAATTCGGCGGTGCAGATCGCGCAGCGGCGGCTGTGGGAGGCGCTGGAAACCATCCGCGATGGCTTTGCGGTGTTTGACGCGAACTTGCGGCTGGTCGCGGCGAACCGCGCCTATCTCGCGTTCTTCGATGGTCAGGTCGCGGTGACGGCGGGGGTCAGTTACGCTGCGGTGCTCAAACTGGTGGCGCAGCATGGGATGTTTGACCTAGAGGGGCGCGACCCGCTTGATTGGCACCATGAGATGGTGGCGCGCATCCGCCGCACCAAGATCGAGCCGCAGGTGTTGCGGTTGGCCAACGGTCGCTATCTGCGGCTGATCGATCGCTGGGGCGACGATGGCGATCTGGTCTGTCTGGTGCAAGACATCACCAAGACCATGGCGCGCGAGGCCGAGCTGGAAGAGGCGCGCGCCAAGGCCGAGGCGGCGAACCGCGCCAAATCGGCTTTTCTTGCCAACATGAGCCATGAAATCCGCACGCCGATGAATGGCGTGGTGGGCATGGCCGACCTGTTGTGCGAAACCGCGCTGAGCGAAGATCAGCGGCTTTACGCAGAGACCATCAAGTCTTCGGGCGAGGCGCTGTTGAACATCATCAATGAGGTGCTCGATTATTCCAAGATCGAGGCCGACAAGCTGCGCCTTTACCCCGAAGCGTTCGACCTTGAGCGTTGCCTGCACGAGGTGATGCTGCTGCTTGGCCCTTCGGCGCGCGACAAAGGGCTGAAATTGCTGATCGATTACGACATGTTCCTGCCCACGCGCTTTATCGCTGACCCCGGCCGTATGCGGCAGGTGTTGACCAACCTCATAGGCAATGCGGTCAAGTTCACGCCCGAGGGCCATGTGCTGGCGCGGGTGGTGGGGGTGGAGCGGGGAGATGGCCGGTTTGATCTGCATGTGACGATCGAGGACACCGGCATCGGTATTGCCCCGGAAAACATCGAGCATGTGTTCGGAGAGTTCAATCAGGTCGAGAGCGAGTCGAACCGCAAGTTCGAGGGCACCGGGCTAGGGCTTGCGATTACCCGGCAACTGGTCGAGTTGATGGGCGGCGGGGTCTGGGTGGACAGTGACCTTGGCCATGGCTCGTGTTTTGGCTTCAAGGTGACCCTGCCGGTGGCCGAGCCACATGCGGCGACGCCGGGGCCGACGCCGCCGATCACGCTCAAGGCAGCGCTGGTGATCGACGATCTGATGGTGAACCGGGTGATATTGGAGCGGCAGTTGCAGACCTACGGTCTGGCCGTGACGCTCTGTCGTTCCGGTGCCGAGGCGCTTGCGGCGCTTGCGGCGGGCGGGCGGTTCGATGTGGTGCTGACCGATCACCAGATGCCAGACATGGACGGGCTGCAACTGGTGCTGCGGCTGCGCGAAATGGGGCTGGAGACACCGATCCTGCTGCTGACCTCGGACCCCGACGAGGTGGCGATCGGCCCGATTCGGGGCGAACTGGCGGGCCTGTTGGAAAAGCCGGTGCTGCGGTCAGACCTGTTCCGCGCCTTGCAGGAAATTTCGCAACCCGCGGGCGTAGCGGCGATGGCGGCGGCAGCGCCCGAATTGCGACAGATGCGCGTGCTGGCCGCCGAGGACAACCGCACCAACCAGCTTGTATTCCGCAAGATGGTGAAAGATTACGACATCGACCTGACTTTCGCCAACAACGGGCGCGAGGCGGTCGATTTGTGGCAAAGTTGGCACCCCGATCTGGTGTTCATGGATATTTCGATGCCCGAAATGGACGGGCGTGAGGCGACCCGCCTTATCCGCGACCACGAACTGGTGAAAGGCTTGCCGCGCACCCCGATTGTGGCGCTGACCGCCCACGCGATGGAAGGAGATTCGGACTCGATCCTTGCCGCGGGTGTTGACCACTATCTGACCAAGCCATTGAAAAAGAGCACAATCGCCGAACAGATCCATGCCCATTGCCCGCAGACATCGCGGCCCGCGGTAGCCGATCTCGAAAGCGCGTAGCGGCTGGCACCGGCAGGGCGTGGGTCAACCCTCGGCGAGAATGGCCAGAAATGCGGCGCCGAAGCGCTCGGTCTTGGCCGCGCCCATGCCTTGGACATGGGCGAGCTGTTCCAGTGTGCGGGGCCGGGTTTCGGCAATCTGGCGCAGCGTGGATTGCGTGCAGTTCAGGTAGCGCCCGTGGCCATCGGTGCCGCGCGCAAGATCGAGTTGCGCGGCCTGCAAGCGGTCGAACAGCGCCCCCGCCGTGCTGCCCGCAAGCTTTCTGCGCGCCGGGTGCATTTCGGGCGCGGCCCCCGCGATCACCTCAAGAAACTGCGCGCCGTAGCTTTCGAGCTTCTTGGCCCCGACCCCGGATATCTGCGCCATCGCGTCCATCGTCATCGGCCGCGCCTCGGCCATTTCGATCAGGGTGCGATCGGGAAAGATGATGTAGGCGGGTGCGCGGGCGGCCTCGGCCAGCGCGCGGCGCTTGGCCTTGAGCGCGGAAAGCAGCGGCGCATCCTCGTCGGCCACGAGCGCGCGCACCACGGGCGCGGTCTTGGCGCGGCGCACAAGATCGCGGCGAAAGCTCAGGCGCGCCTCGTTGCGCAGCACCGGGCGGGCGGCCTCGGTCAGCACCAGCGCGCCGTGGCGTTCGGGGTCGGGGCGGATCAGATCATGCCCCTGCATCTGGCGAAACACCGATTGCCACTGGGCCTTGGTCAGGTCGCGGCCAACACCGAAGGTGGGCAGCGCTTCGTGCCCGCGCTGGTGCAGCTTGTCGGTGACCGAGCCGGTGAGAATGTCGATCAGGTGGCCCGCGCCGAAACTTTCGCCGGTGCGCAGGCAGGCCGAAAGCGCTTTGCGCACCGCCTCGGTGGCGTCGAACACCTCGGGCGGGGTCTGGCAGAGGTCGCAGTTTCCGCAGGGTTCCGACGCCTCGCCGAAATAGGCCAGCAGGCGCTGGCGGCGGCAGGCGGTGGCCTCGGCCAGCCCCAGAAGCGTGTTGAGGCGCGCGTGGTCGGCGGCCTTGCGGTCCGCCGGGGCCAACCCCTCGTCGATCTGCGCGCGGCGCAGGCGGATGTCGTCGGCGCCGTAAAGGGTAAGGGTTTCGGCGGGCGCGCCATCGCGGCCCGCACGGCCGATTTCCTGATAATAGCTTTCGATCGACTTTGGCAGGTCGGCATGCGCGACCCAGCGGATATCGGGTTTGTCGATTCCCATGCCAAAGGCCACGGTTGCCACCACGATCAGCCCGTCGTCCTGCTGAAAGCGGGCTTCCACATCGCGGCGCGGCTGTGCCTCCATGCCGGCGTGGTAGGCAAGGGCCGCGTGCCCCGCCTCGCGCAGGGCAGCGGCGAGGGTTTCGGTTTTGGCGCGGCTGGCGCAATAGACAATGCCCGATTGCCCGCGCCGCGCATCGGCAAAGGCAAGGATCTGCGCGCGCGGTTCGTCTTTGGGCGCAAAGGCAAGGTGGATGTTGGGCCGGTCGAAACCGCGCAGAAAGGTCTCCGGGGCGATACCGCCAAAGAGTCGGGTGACAATTTCGGCGCGGGTTTCCTCGTCCGCGGTGGCGGTAAAGGCGGCAAGCGGCACGCCAAGCGCGCGGCGCAAATCACCGATGCGCAGGTAATCGGGGCGGAAGTCATGGCCCCACTGGCTGACGCAATGCGCCTCGTCAACCGCGATCAGGGTGGTGTTGATGCGCCGCAGCAGGCCAAGTGTGGCGGCCCCCGCCAGCCGTTCGGGCGCCATGTAGAGCAGCCGCAGGCGGCCCGCATCCAGCGCCGCAAAAACATCTTCGGTTTCCTCGTCGGTATTGCCCGAGGTCAGGGCGCCCGCCTCAACCCCCGCCGCGCGAAGGGCGCGCACCTGATCGCGCATCAGCGCGATCAGCGGCGAGATTACCACCGTGACCCCCTCACGGCAGAGCGCGGGAAGCTGGAAGCAGAGCGATTTTCCGCCCCCGGTGGGCATGATTGCCAGCGTGTTGCGCCCGGCGAGGACCGCGCGCACCACTTCTTCCTGCCCCGGCCTGAAGTCGGAAAAGCCGAATACCGAGGCAAGCAGCGATTGCGGGGTAAGCGCGTTCACCCTCAAAAGCCGTAGAAAAAGCCCGCGTTGTTGATCAGCGCGCGTTGCAAGATGATGACCACGATGAATAGCACCAAGGGTGCGAGGTCCAGCCCGCCCATATTGGGCAGCATCCGGCGGATCGGTGCATAGATCGGGTCGAGCAGGCGGTTCAGGCCGAACCAGAGTTGCGCCACCAGCGGTTGGCGGACGTTGAGCACCTGAAAGTTGATCAGCCAGCTCAGGATGATGTGGGCGATCATGATGAACCAGACCACGTTGAGGATCAGCGTCAGGGCTTGAAACAGGGTGATCATGGGCGTCCTCTTGGCGTTGCGGCCCCACAGGTATGTCAGCCACGCGTGGCATGCAACTGCAAGTGCCGCAACGTGCCGGGTTGACGGGGTCAAAAGGCTCGGGCAGCGAGGGCGCCAAGTGGAGGTGCGCATGTATCCATTCGTCCGGCTCGCCAAAGAGGCGCTCAAGTTTCGCAATGCCCCCGCGCTGGGGCTGCTTGGCACCCATGTCAGCCACCATGTCTGCTGGCCCTGGGATATCGACCCCTGGATGGAGCTGAACAATGGCCGCGCGCTGACGCTTTATGACCTTGGGCGGATTCCGCTTGCCAGCCGCACCGGGCTGGTGCGGGTAACGCGGGCGCATGGCTGGGGGCTGACGGTGGCGGGCAATTCGGTGCGCTACCGGCGCCGGGTGCAGCCGTTTCAGCGCTTTGAAATGCGCAGCCGCGCGCTTGGCTGGGATGCGCGGTTCTTTTACATTGAGCAAAGCATGTGGCGCGCGGGCGAATGCACCAACCAGATGCTGCTGCGCATGGCGGTGATCTCGAAGGGTGGCATGATCGCGCCCGAGCGGGTGGCGGCGGAACTGGGGCACGCGGGCCCGGCCCCGGTGCTGCCCGAATGGGTGCAGGCGTGGATTGCCGCCGATGCCACCCGCCCCTGGCCGCCCGCCCCCTGAGCCGCTTGCGCCGGGCGCCGATTTAAGGCTTGATCGGCGGCACCGGGCGAGGGGGCATCATGGCGCGCGCAAGCAAGAAGATCTGGGGCTGGTGGTTCTTTGACTGGGCAAGCCAGCCCTACAACACGCTGCTGATCACCTTCATCTTTGCCCCCTACATGACCGAGCTGCTGGGCAGCGGCACCGCCGCGCAAACGGTCTGGGGCTACGGCATTGGCGCAACCGGCGTGGTGATTGCCATTCTTTCGCCCTTGCTGGGGGCGGTGGCAGACAAATCGGGCGGGCGGATGGGGTTCATCTGGCTGTTCTCGGCCATGTATGTCGTGGGTGCGTGGCTGCTGTGGTTTGCCGCACCCGGTGATTTCAATATCTGGCTGGTGATGCTGGCCTTTGCCTTTGGCATGATCGGCATGGAATTTGCCACCACCTTCACCAACGCGATGCTGCCAGACCTCGGGACGCCGCAAGAGATCGGGCGCATTTCGGGCTCGGGCTGGGCGTTTGGCTACCTTGGCGGCATGGTGGCGTTGATCATCATGCTCACGCTTCTGGCCGAAAACGGATCGGGCAAGACACTGATCGGCATTTCGCCGATCTTCGGGCTTGATGCCGGTATGCGCGAGGGCACGCGCTCGGTCGGGCCGCTTACAGCGGTCTGGTATGCGGTGTTCATGGTGCCGTTCTTCCTGTGGGTGCGCGAGGTGCGCCGCCCCGGCATGGTTTCCATCGGCACCGCAGTGCGCGGCGCCTGGCCGGAACTGCGCGAAACCCTGCGGCACCTGCCACGCGACCGCAGCCTGTTCGCCTTCCTCTTCGCCTCGATGTTCTACCGCGACGCGTTGAACGGCATCTATTATTTTGGCGGCATCTACGCTTCGGGCGTGCTCGGCTGGTCGATTGTCAGTGTCGGCATCTTCGGGATTCTGGGCACCATTACCGGGGCGACATTTGCCTGGCTGGGCGGCAAGGCCGATGACCGTTTCGGGCCCAAACCGGTGATCGTGTTCACGGTGGCGGTGCTGACACTGGTGGCGGTGGGCGTGGTTTACGTTTCGCGCACATCGGTTTTCGGGTTCGTGGTGGGGCCGGAAAGCAACCTGCCCGACATCGCCTTTTATGTGATCGGCGGGCTGATCGGGGCGGCGGGCGGATCGATGCAGGCGGCAAGCCGGTCGATGATGGTGCGGCAGGCCGACCCGGCGAAAATCACTGAAAGTTTCGGGCTTTATGCGCTGACCGGCAAGGCCACGTCGTTCCTTGCGCCGCTGAGCATCGGCGTGGTGACGCAGTTGAGCGGCAGCCAGCAGATCGGCATCACGCCGCTGGTGGTGCTGTTTCTGGCCGGGCTGGCGTTGATGATCTGGGTGAAACCGCAAGGGGAGAGGAAAGGATGATCCGCGTATTCCTGGCCGCAGCGCTGCTTGCCACCCCGGTCGGGGCCGAGACCTTGGCGCGCACGCTGTTTGGCGCGGCCAAGGTGCCGTCGCCGCAGGCGACCGAGGCAATCGGGTCTTATGCCAAAGGGTGCGGCGCGGGGCTGGTGGCGATGCCGGAAAGCGGGCCAACCTGGCAGGCGATGCGGCTGAGCAGAAACCGCTTCTGGGGTCAGCCCGAGATGATCGCGTATTTGCAAGACCTTTCGCGCGTGGCGCAGGCCGTCGGCTGGGCGGGCCTGTATTTTGGCGATATCAGCCAGCCCCGCGGCGGGCCGATGACGGGCGATCATGCCAGCCACCAGATCGGGCTCGATGCCGACATCTGGATGCTGCCGCCGAGGCGGCTGAACCTGAGCCGCGCCGAGCGCGAAGAGATATCTTCGATTTCGGTGCGCACTGCGGATCAGCGCGCGGTGAACGAAAACTTCACCCCGGCGCATGCCGCGCTGTTGCAGGCGGCGGCATCTGACCCGAGGGTGGACCGTATCTTCGTGGCGGCGGCGGTAAAACTGGAGATGTGCAAGACCGCCACCCGGCGCGATACTGCCTGGCTGCAAAAAATTCGCCCGATAGCCGGGCACAACACCCATTTTCATGTGCGGCTGCGCTGCCCGGCAGGTTCGGCCAGTTGCATCACGCAATCGCCTACGGTGGCCGAGCTTTCCAATGGCGGCAATGGTTGCGATGCTTCGCTTGACTGGTGGGTGACGACCTATCTGGAGCCGCCGAAAAAGCCCACGACGCCGCCGCCAAAGCCCACTACGCCGCCGCCGCGCACGGCGGCCACCTACCTCATGTCGGACCTGCCCGCCCAATGTTCCGCCGTTCTCGCCGCCAAATAACCCTTGTGCTGGTTCTGGTGCTCGCTGCCGGTGCGGCGGGCGCGGAAGGTCTGGCGGAATACCTCGGCTCGATCACCTGGGCCGATGCCGACCCCGCCTTTGGCGGATTTTCGGGCATTGAGGTGGCAGCGGACGGGGTGGGGTTTCTGGCGCTGTCAGACCG
>PHEE01000029.1 GCA_002842855.1 Alphaproteobacteria bacterium HGW-Alphaproteobacteria-4
CGGCGAGACGGGCCCGGTGCTGCGCTGCGTGGCAACCGATGGCCACCGTCTTGCGCGGATCGACGCGCCTCTGCCTGACGGGGCGGCCGACATGCCCGGTGTGATCGTGCCGCGCAAGACCGTGGGCGAAATGCGCAAACTTCTGGATGATGACGAGGCCCAGATTGCGGTTTCGGTATCTGAAACCAAGGTGCGCTTTGCAACGCCGACGATCACGCTGACCTCGAAGGTGATCGACGGCACCTTTCCCGATTACACCCGCGTCATTCCGACCGGCAACACCCGGCGGCTCGAGGTGGACGCAGCCGAGTTTGCCCGCGCGGTTGACCGGGTCGCGACGGTTTCCTCGGAACGCTCGCGCGCGGTCAAGCTCAGCCTTGATGAAGACCGGCTGGTGCTTTCCGTCAACGCCCCCGATGCGGGCGCGGCCGAAGAAGAGCTGGCCGTGGCCTACGCCGACGAGCGGCTGGAGATTGGATTCAACGCCAAGTATCTGCTGGAAATCGCCAGCCAGGTGGACCGCGAAAACGCGGTATTCCTGTTCAACTCGTCGGGCGACCCCACGTTGATGCGTGAGGGCAACGATACTTCGGCGGTCTATGTAGTGATGCCGATGCGGGTCTGACCGGGCTAGCCTGGGTGCCTGCGGCGCGGATATTTGAACCAAGGCAGGGGGAAGTGCGGTGCTGACCCGGCTGACGCTGATGCAGTTCCGCTCGCACCCGCATCTGGAGCTGGCGCTCGACAGGCGGCCGGTGGCGTTTTTCGGGCCGAACGGGGCGGGAAAGACCAACATTCTGGAAGCAGTTTCGCTCATATCGCCGGGGCGCGGGTTGCGGCGGGCGGGGGCGGAGGAACTGGCACTGAAGCCGGGCAATCTGGGCTGGAAGATCCGCGCCGAGATCGAGGCTGGCGCGGTCGGGCACGAGGTCGAGACATTTGCGGCACCGGGGGCAGCGCGCGAGGTGGCGATAGACGGCAAGCCCGCGCCACAGGTGGCACTGGGGCGGCTTTTGCGGGTGTTGTGGCTGGTGCCGGCGATGGACCGGCTCTGGATCGAGGCACCCGAGGGGCGGCGGCGGTTTCTGGACCGGCTGACGATGGCGTTTCAGCCGGGGCATGCCGACGAGGTGCTGGCCTACGAAAAGGCGATGCGCGAGCGAAACCGGCTGTTGAAAGATATGGTGCGCGACGCGGGCTGGTATGGCGCGCTCGAAGCGCAGATGGCGGCGTCCGGGGCGGCGATTTCGGCGGCGCGGGCGGCGGCGCTGGCGCGGATCGGGGCGGCGCAGGAAGGCGCGGCGACGGCGTTTCCCGCTGCCGAACTTGCGATCGAGGGCGCGGGGGCGGCGGATCTGGCGGCGGCGCTGGCTGAGGGGCGGGGGCGCGACATGGCGGCGGGGCGCACGCTGGAAGGGCCGCACCGGGCCGACCTGATCGCGCGCTACGCGGCCAAGGGGACGCCTGCGGCGCAGGCTTCGACGGGCGAGCAGAAGGCGCTCTTGATTTCGGTGATCCTTGCGAATGCGCGGGCTTTGGCGGAAGATACCGGGACGCCGCCGATATTGCTGCTTGATGAGGTCGCGGCGCATCTGGATGCGGGGCGGCGGGCGGCGCTTTATGACGCGATTTGCGCGCTCGGGTGCCAGGCTTTCATGACCGGGACCGAGCCGGAGCTTTTTGATACGCTGGGGGCGCGGGCGCAGGCATTCGAGGTGCGCGAAAGGGGCGGAGTCTTGCCGGTTTCGGGCTAGTGTAACACGCGTGTTACACATGCTAACCGTTTGTTTTAGCTAGATATGTGTTTTATTCATCAACACTTTGGCAAGAATTGTATCGCCGCTTGAGGAGATGACACCATGACACCGCAACGGATTACGCTGATTACCCTCGGGGTGGACAACCTCGCCCGTGCCCGCGCCTTTTACGAAGGCTGGGGCTGGCTGGTGGCCAGTGCGCAAGAGGGCGTCGTGTTCTTTCAGATGCTGGGGGCGGCACTGGCGCTGTTTGGCCGCGCCGACCTTGCCGCCGATCAGGGCAGGCCAGGGGCGATGCTCGGCACTGGCGCGATGACACTGGCGCAAAACTTTGCCACGCGGGCCGAAGTTGACGCAGCTTTTGCAGGTGCGCTCGCGGCGGGCGCGGTGGCGCTGAAAGCCCCGCAAGAGGTATTCTGGGGCGGGTATTCGGGCTATTTCGCCGACCCTGACGGGCATGTATGGGAACTGGCGATGAACCCGTTCTGGCCGCTGGCCGACGACGGCAGCCTGACCCTGCCAGACGCCGGATAATTGCCCCGCGCGCGTGACAACGCGCACCCGTTCCCCTATAAGCGGAGGGCAAAACCCAAGGTAGGCAGGCATGACCGATATCGCTGTAGAGCCGAACGAATACGGCGCGGATTCAATCAAGGTTCTCAAGGGCTTGGAGGCTGTTCGCAAGCGTCCCGGGATGTACATTGGCGATACCGACGATGGCTCGGGCCTGCACCACATGGTCTATGAGGTGGTCGATAACGGCATTGACGAAGTTCTTGCCGGGCATGCCGATCTTGTGAGCGTGAAAATCCATGCCGACGGCTCGGTTTCGGTGTTTGACAACGGCCGTGGCATTCCCACCGGGATTCACGAAGGCGAGGGGGTTTCGGCCGCCGAAGTCATCATGACGCAGCTGCACGCGGGCGGCAAATTCGACCAGAACAGCTACAAGGTTTCGGGCGGCTTGCACGGCGTTGGCGTTTCGGTGGTGAACGCACTGAGCGAGTGGCTGGAGTTGCGCATCTGGCGCGACGGCAAGGAACATTTTGCGCGTTTCGTGCATGGCGACACCTCGGAGCATCTGCGTGTGGTCGGCCCGGCGAAGCCCGGCGAAAAGGGCACGGAAGTGCGGTTTCTGGCCAGCACGCAGACATTCTCGAACCTCGACTACAGTTTCAAGACGCTGGAAAACCGGCTGCGAGAGCTGGCGTTCCTCAATTCGGGCGTGCGCATTTCACTGATCGACGAGCGGCCGGTGGAACCGTTGAAAACCGAGTTGTTCTACGAGGGCGGCGTGCGCGAATATGTGCGCTACCTCGACCGGTCAAAAACCCCGGCGATGCCCGAGCCGATCTACATTGTGGGCGAGCGCAACGGTATTACCGTTGAGGTGGCGATGTGGTGGAACGATAGTTACCACGAAACCGTGCTGCCCTTTACCAACAACATCCCGCAGCGCGATGGCGGCACCCACCTTGCCGGGTTCCGGGGCGCGTTGACACGCACGATCAACGCCTATGCGCAAAGCTCGGGCATTGCGAAAAAGGAAAAGGTCGATTTTACCGGCGATGACGCGCGCGAAGGGCTGACCTGCGTCTTGTCGGTGAAGGTGCCGGACCCGAAATTCTCAAGCCAGACCAAAGACAAGCTGGTTTCTTCCGAGGTGCGCCCGGCGGTAGAAAACCTGGTGAACGAAAAGCTGGGTGAGTGGTTCGAGGAAAACCCCGGTCAGGCCAAGGTGATTGTCGGCAAGATCGTGGAAGCCGCGCTGGCGCGCGAGGCGGCGCGCAAGGCGCGCGACCTCACGCGCCGCAAGACCGCTATGGATGTGGCAAGCCTGCCCGGCAAGCTGGCCGATTGTCAGGAAAAAGACCCCGCTCTGAGCGAGATCTTCATCGTCGAAGGCGATAGCGCAGGCGGTTCGGCCAAGCAGGGGCGGGCGCGCAAGAATCAGGCGGTGCTGCCGTTGCGCGGCAAGATCCTGAACGTCGAGCGGGCGCGGTTTGACCGGATGCTGGCATCTGAGACGGTGGGCACGCTGATTACCGCGCTTGGCACCGGGATCGGGCGCGACGAATTCAACATTGCCAAGCTGCGTTACCACAAGATCATCATCATGACCGATGCCGATGTGGACGGCGCGCATATTCGCACGCTGCTGCTGACCTTCTTCTTTCGGCAAATGCCGCAGGTGATTGACGGCGGCTTCCTTTATATCGCGCAGCCGCCGCTTTACAAAGTGGCGCGGGGCAAATCTGAGGTCTACCTGAAGGATCAGGCGGCGCTTGAGGATTATCTGATCCAGCAGGGCATCGAAGGGGCGACACTGCGGCTGGGGTCGGGCGAGGAAATCATCGGCGCCGATCTGGCCCGCGTGCTTGATGAGGCGCGGGTGGTGCGGCGGATCTTGCAGGCCTTCCCCACCCATTACCCGCAGCGGATACTCGAGCAATCGGCGATTGCCGGGGCGCTGGTGGCAGGCGTGCTTGATGCCGATGCGCAGGGCGTGGCCGATGCGGTTGCGGCGCGGCTCGATCTGGTAGCGATGGAATATGAGCGCGGCTGGCAGGGGCGGCCCACGCAAGACCACGGGCTGCGCTTTGCCCGCAGCTTGCGCGGTGTGGAAGAGGTGCGCACGCTTGATGGCCCGGTGCTGCGGTCAGGCGAGGCACGGCGGCTGGCGGCGCATACGCAGGCCCTGCGCGAGGTTTACGGGCACCCCGCGCGTCTGGTGCGCAAGGACCGCGAGCAGCCGGTCAACGGGCCACTCGAGCTGCTGGCGGCGATCTTGGCCGAGGGCGAAAAAGGGCTGAACCTGCAACGCTACAAGGGGCTGGGCGAGATGAACCCCGAGCAGCTTTGGGAAACCACGCTCGACCCCGCGGCGCGCACGCTGTTGCAGGTGAAGATCGACGATCTGGCCGAGGCCGACGACATTTTCACCAAGCTGATGGGCGATGTGGTGGAGCCCCGGCGCGAGTTCATTCAGACCAACGCGCTGAACGTGGAGAACCTGGATATCTGAGGGGGGCTATTCCTCGCTGAAATAATCCTCGTCCATGCCTCGCAGCACATAGGCCGCGCGCGCCCGCACGCCCACCTCGTAGCGGATCATCTGCCGCGCAAGTTCGGCGCCGTTGATCAGCACTACGCGGTGCTGAACACGGGTGAGATAATCGCGCGCCTCGCGGGAAAAATCGGAGGTGGTGACGAAAACGCCTTTGGTGGCACCCTCGCCGGTAAGGCTGCCCACGAATTGCTGCATCGCGGGGCGGCCCACCTTGGCGCTTTCCTTCTCGCCCCCAAGCGATAACTGCATTTGCTCTCGGGGGCGAAATACTTACGCCCTTTTCGCCACCTTCACCCCCAACACCTCAAGCACCTTCGCCTCGATCTGCGGCGCGTTCATGGCGGCGGATGCATACATGTCTTCGGGGTTGGCGTGGTCGATGAAGGTGTCCGGCAGCACCATGGAGCGGAAGCGGTAGCCGCGGTCGAACACGCCTTCTTCGGCCAGCAATTGCGACACATGGCTGCCAAAGCCGCCAATGGCGCCCTCTTCAACCGTTATCAGCGCCTCGTGGGTGGCCACCAGTTGCAGGATCAGTTCGCGGTCTAGCGGTTTGGCAAAGCGGGCGTCGGCCACCGTGGGGGCAAGGCCGCGGGCGGCGAGGGATTCGCGGGCTTTCAGCACCTCGGCCAAGCGGGTGCCGAACGACACTATCGCCACCCGGCCCCCCTCGGCCACAATGCGGCCCTTGCCGATTTCCAGCGGCACGCCACGGGCGGGCATTTCCACCCCCATGCCCTCGCCGCGCGGGTAGCGGAATGCGATGGGGCCGGCATCATAGGCGGCGGCGGTGGCGACCATGTGCACCAGTTCCGCCTCGTCGGCGGCGGCCATCACCACGAAACCGGGCAGATTGGCAAGAAAAGCCACGTCATAGGCACCTGCGTGGGTGGCACCATCGGCGCCCACCAGCCCGGCGCGGTCGATGGCGAAACGCACCGGAAGCCGCTGGATCGCCACGTCGTGCACCACCTGGTCGTAGCCGCGTTGCAGGAAGGTGGAATAGATCGTGCAGAAGGGCTTGAGGCCGCCAGCCGCCAGCCCCGCCGAAAACGTCACCGCGTGCTGTTCGGCAATGCCCACGTCAAAGCAGCGGCGCGGGAAGCGGTCGGCGAAAAGGTTCAGGCCGGTGCCCTCGGGCATCGCCGCCGTAACCGCGACGATCTTTTCATCACGCTCGGCTTCGGCCAGCAGCGATTGCGCGAAAACCTTGGTATAGCTCGGCGCGTTCGAGGCGGCCTTGGCCTGCACCCCGGTCAGCACGTCGAACTTGGCGGTGGCGTGGCCACGGTCGGCGGCGCGCTCGGCGGGGGCGTAGCCCTTGCCCTTTTTCGTCACCACATGAATCAGCATCGGCCCGGTGGCGCGCGCCTTGACGGTGCGCAGCAGCGGCAAAAGCTGGTCAAGGTCATGGCCATCGACGGGGCCGACATAGGTAAAGCCCAGCTCTTCGAACAGCGTGCCGCCTACGGTCATGCCCTTGAGCATTTCCTTGGCGCGGCGCGCGCCCTCTTGCAGCGGCTCGGGCAGCAGGCTGACCGCGCCCTTCGCCGCCGCCTTGAATTCCTGATAGGGCCCGCCCGCGTAAAGCCGGGTGAGATACGAGGAAAGCGCGCCAACCGGCGGCGCAATCGACATTTCATTGTCGTTCAGCACCACGAACAGGCGTTTGCCAAGGTGGCCTGCGTTGTTCATCGCCTCGAACGCCATGCCCGCACTCATCGCGCCATCGCCGATAACAGCAATCGCGTCGCCCGCGTCACCACCCAGCTCGCGCGCCATGGCAAAGCCAAGGGCGGCAGAGATGGAGGTGGAGCTGTGGCCCGCCCCGAACGGGTCATAGGGGCTCTCCGACCGTTTGGTAAAGCCTGAAAGCCCGCCCTTCTGGCGCAGGCTGCGAATGCGCTCGCGCCGCCCGGTGAGGATCTTGTGCGGATAACACTGATGGCCGACATCCCAGATGATCTTGTCGCGCGGGGCATCGAACACGGCGTGCAGCGCCACGGTCAGTTCCACCACGCCAAGCCCGGCGCCAAGGTGGCCGCCGGTGACCGACACCGCCGAAATGGTCTCGGCGCGCAATTCATCGGCCAGCTGGCGCAACTCGCGGTCACTCAGCGCCTTGAGGTCGGATGGCAGGCGCACGCGGTCGAGCACGGGGGTAAGGGGTCGGTCGGTCATGGGGCCCTCCAAAGGGCGTCAGGTCTGGCGGGCAATAGCGAAGCGCGCCGCATCCCGCAAGGTTTGCGCTTTTGCGCCATAGGGCGCAAGCGCGGCGCAGGCTTCATCCACCAGCGCCTCGGCCCTTGCGCGCGCCCCTGCAAGCCCGAGCAGGGTGACAAAGGTGGCCTTGCCCGCGCCCGCATCCTTGCCCAGCCGCTTGCCCGTTTGCGCCTCGGACCCGGTGACATCAAGAATGTCATCGGCAATCTGGAACGCAAGGCCAAGGGCGGCGGCGTAGGCCGCGAGCGGCGCGCGGTCGGCGCCTGCCAGAATCGCCCCCGCCTGCGCCGCGAAGGATATGAGCGCCCCGGTCTTGCCCGCCTGCAGGGCGGTGATTTCGGCCAGCGTCAGCGGCACGGGCGCGGTTTCGGCGGCAATATCCAGCGCCTGCCCATAAACCATGCCCGCCGCGCCGGAAGCGCGGGCAAGTGCTGCGACCAGTTCGATGCGCCGGTCGGGCGGCCCCAGGGCGGGGTCACAGCAGAGCTCGAACGCAAGCGCCTGCAAGGCGTCGCCAGCCAGAACGGCGGTCGCCTCATCCCATTTCAGATGCACGGTAGGCTGGCCGCGGCGCAGATCATCATCATCCATGCTCGGCAGATCGTCGTGAACAAGGCTGTAGGCGTGCAGCGCCTCGACTGCGGCGGCGGCGGGCAGCGCCTGCGCCGCGTTCAGGCCGTGCAAAGCCGCGCTTTCAAGCACCAGAAAGGCGCGCAGCCGCTTGCCGCCTTGCGCGGCATAGCGCATTGCATCGCGTAGCTGCCCGGCGGGCTGGCGCAGGATGGCAGCGTCGAGCGCGCCCTGCACCACATGCCGCGCCTCGGCCAGACGTTCGGGAAACACCTAAAGCCCCGTGACCGGCACCGACCCGGTAGGCTGCCCGCCCTCGCCAAGCGTGATCTTTTCAACCCGCTCTTCGGCGGCTTTCAGCAGGGCCTCGCAATGCGCCTTGAGTGCTGCACCCTGTTCGTAAAGCGTGATCGACTGATCAAGCGAAACGGTGCCCTGTTCGAGATCGCGCACGACCTTTTCAAGCGCCGCCATCGCGTCTTCAAAGCTCATCGCTGCAATTTCGCTCATCGCCCCGCTCCATCAGAACCGCAACATGCGCGGACACGCTCGCCGCCAGCGCGGTCAGATCATATCCGCCTTCGAGTGTCGAGACCACCCGCCCGCCGCAGCAATCATCGGCCAGATCGCAAATAGCGTGGGTCAGCCAACGGTAATCGGCCTCGGTCCAGCCAAGCCCGGCCAAGGGGTCGGCGCGGTGCGCATCGAACCCCGCCGAAACCAGCACCAGTTCCGGCGCAAAGGCCCGCACCCGCGCAAGCGCCCGCTGCCAGAGCGGGCGCATGACTGCACCGCCCGAGCCGGGCGGCAGCGGGATGTTGACGATCTGGCCATGCGCCCCGGTCTCGGTGGTGGCACCCGAGCCGGGGTAAAGCGGCATCTGGTGCGACGAAGTGAAGATTGCCCGCGGCTCGTCCCACAAGAGCGCCTGGGTGCCGTTGCCGTGGTGCACGTCGAAATCGAGCACCGCCACACGGGCCAGACCGTGATGGTCAAGCGCGCGCCTGGCGGCAATCGCCACGGTGCCAAACAGGCAAAACCCCATCGGGGCCTCGGCCTCGGCGTGGTGCCCCGGCGGACGCATGGCGACAAATCCATTGGCCGCGCGCCCCGCCAGCACCATGTCAACCGCCGCGTTGACGCCACCGATGGAATGCAGGGCGGCGTCGAGCGAGCCGGGCGAAACGTAGGTGTCGGGGTCGAGCATCGCCCAGCCTTCGGCGGGAAGTGCAGCGCGGATCCGCTCGAGGTGGCGCTGCGGGTGGCAGCGGAGCGCCTCGGCGTCGTCGGCACGCGGTGCGGAGTAGCGGGCAAGCGCGTCAAACGCGGGGGCGCGCAAGGCTGCCCAGACCGCCTCGATCCGCGCCCCGCACTCGGCATGGCCGGGGGGCGCGAGGTGCTGCAAGGCGGTGGCGTGGGTGAAGAACGCGGTGGTCATCGGGCAAGGCTAGTGCCCCATGCGCCGCGCCGCAAGGTTCGCCTCAATCGGGCGCCGCCATCCGCGCACCGATTTCGGTCGCACCCGGCCCGAACCCTTCGGCCAGCATCGCCCGCCCTGCGGCCTGCCGCGCCGCCTCGGGCTTGTTCTGGCCAAGCTTGAGGGTGCCCTGCACCTCGTCGATGCGCAGAACGCAGGGCACAATCGCCCGCATCATCCGCGCCAGCACGTCATCGGGCACCTTCTCGAGCCGCCAAGGCGCCTTTTGCAGCCGCGCCTCGAAGGCAGCGGACAACCGCTCCAGGTGCTCGCGCAGGGCAGTTTCGGGCAACACCTCGACCACCCCGCGCAGATGCACGGCATGGTAGTTCCAGGTCGGCACCTGATGTTCCATCCCGTACCAGTCGGGCGAGACATAGGCATCGGCGCCGCTTACCACCATCACGCCGGGCTGCGGCGCGGCCAGCGCCCGCGCCATCGGCGCCGCCCGCACCAGGTGAAACTCGATGCCGCCCGCATGCCCGCAAAACGGCAGATGCGAAACCAACGGCCCGCCACCAGCGTTCACGCAGAGCGCGCCAAAGCCGCGCGCCAAAGCAAATGCAAGGTTCGCTTCGGCTGTTTCGCCCCGAAAGCCCGGGTTTGGGTGCATGGCTTTTCCCCTTCTCCATCGTCCAAATACCCCACGGGGGTCCGGGGGTGTGAAACCCCCGGCGCGTGCCGCGGGCAAGGCCGGGGGCGCTGCCCCCGGACCCCCGGGGTATTTTTCACGTTGAAGACGATCATGCCAGCAGTTGCGTGCCACTGTTGCCCAGAATGCGAACATCGATAAGGGTGCCTTCGGGCTGGTCGGTGGCGAAGGCGACTTCGGTGAAGTACTCGGTGCGGCCTAGCCGGGGGCCTTCGGTAAGGATGCGGCGGGTCTGGCCGACCTCGGCCTGCAAATGCGCAAGGAGGCGGGCATCGCCAAGCGCGCGCAGGCGGGCGGCGCGGGCCTTGATGGCCGGGCCCTTGACCTGCGGCATGCGGGCGGCCGGGGTGCCGCGGCGCGGGCTGTAGGGAAAGACGTGCAGGAAGGTCAGGCCGCAGTCTTCGACGAGGCGCAGCGAGTTTTCAAACATCGCTTCGGTTTCGGTGGGAAAGCCCGCGATGATGTCGGCGCCGAATACAATGCCGGGGCGCAGGGCGCGGGCTTCCTCGCAAAAGCTTATCGCGTCATCGCGGCTGTGGCGGCGTTTCATCCGCTTGAGGATCATGTCATCGCCGGCTTGCAGGCTCAGGTGGAGGTGCGGCATCAACCGGGGTTCGGTGGCGATGGCCTGCATCAGGTCCGGGTCGGCCTCGATGCTGTCGATCGAGCTTATCCGAAGCCTTGCGAGATCGGGCACCAGCCGCAGGATGCGCAGCACGAGGTCGCCCAGCCGCGGCGCGGCGGGCAGGTCGGCGCCCCACGACGTAAGGTCAACCCCGGTCAGCACCACCTCGGCAAAGCCCTTGGCCACCAGCCGCTTGATCTGTTCCACCACCACCCCCGCAGGGACCGAGCGCGAATTGCCGCGCCCGTAGGGGATGATGCAGAAGGTGCAGCGGTGGTCGCAGCCGTTTTGCACCTGCACATAGGCGCGGTGGCGGCCAAAGCCGTCGATCAGGTGGCCCGCGGTTTCGCGCACCGAGAGGATGTCATCGACCATCACCTTTTCGGTGGCCCCGATCAGGTCGGGGGTGGCAAGCGCGCCCCAGGTGGCGGGCTGCATTTTCTCGTGGTTGCCGATCACCCGCGTCACCTCGGGCATGGCGGCGAAGGTTTCGGGTTCGGTCTGCGCGGCGCAGCCGGTAACGATGATCGGCGCGCCGGGGTTTTCGCGGGCCAGACGCCGGATCTCCTGCCGGGCCTTGCGCACCGCCTCGGCGGTGACGGCGCAAGTGTTGACGATCACCGCATTGCCGATGCCGGCGGCCGCGGCGAGTTCTTTCATCGCCTCGCTCTCATAGGCGTTGAGGCGGCAGCCCAGGGTGGCAAAGATGGGGGCGCTCATGCGTGGGCGGCCAGGAACTCGGGCGCAAGGATGCCGCGGAATACCAGCGCGGTGGGGCCGGTCATCCACACCCCATCGTTGCGCCAGTCAACTTCGAGCGTGCCGCCATCGACATCGACGGTGACGCGGCGCCCGGTCAGGCCGCGCAAATGGGCGGCGACGGCGGTGGCGCAGGTGCCCGAGCCGCAGGCGAGCGTGATGCCGGTGCCGCGTTCCCACACCCGCATGCGCAGGCGATCGGGGGCGGTCAGCGAGGCAAACTCGACATTAGTGGCCTGCGGAAACAGCGGGTCGTGCTCGATCCGCGCGCCAAGGGTGGCGACATCGACCGCCTCGGCATCGGGCACGAAATGCACGCAATGCGGGTTGCCCATGCCCACCGCTACCGGATCGCCCGGCAGCGGCAGGTGCAAGGTATCGGTAGCGCGGGCCAGCGGCAGGTCGGCCCAGTCCAGTTGCGGCGCGCCCATGTTGACGCGGGTCAGGCCGCCGCCTGCTTCTTCGGCGGCCAAAAGCCCGCGCGCCGTGCGCAGGGTCAGTTGTGTGGTGCCGGTTTCATCGAGGATCAGGCGGGCGACGCAGCGGGTAGCGTTGCCGCAGGCACCCGCAACCGAGCCATCGGCGTTGTAAAAGGTCAGCCGCGCGTCGGCCTGCGGGTCGGTCTCGATCAGCACAAGTTGGTCAAACCCCACGCCGCGGTGGCGATCGCCCAACGCGCGCGCAAGGGCTGGCGTGACCGTGCCGCCGCCCGCGCGGGCGTCGATTACCACGAAGTCATTGCCAAGCCCGTGCATTTTCAGAAAGGGCAGGCCAGAGGGGCGCGCACTGGTCATCATCGCGCGCTTTTACGCAATCGGAACAGATTCGGCCAGAGCCGGGTTATCTGGGCAAATAAGCCCTTGACCCGCCCCGGAGGGGTTACTACAGAAGCGCCCTGTGATGGGCCGGTAGCTCAGTTGGTAGAGCAACTGACTTTTAATCAGTAGGTCTCGGGTTCGAGCCCCGACCGGCTCACCATCACAGGTTTCACCCCAGCGCGAATCGGACGGAGAAGGCCCGATGCGCAAGCCCGGTTCGCCCGCGGGCGCGGGTTTGGCACGGCGCGCACCCGCTGTTCATATCGCGCACGCGCGCGCGCCCATCCGGATTGCGTCTGCGCCGCTCATCGGCACGACCGCGGCGCTGTAGCGGGCCTGCGACAGGAACCACTGCGCGATTTGCGGCGGATAATAGCTTGCAATCCAATGCGTGGTACTGTCCCATTCGCGGTGGCCCGGCGGGATGCCGCGCGCGTGGTGAAAGCCGAGCGTGGCGCTTGGCGTGACGCAGGCGGACCTGAGCCAGATCGTGCAGGACGAGTAACATTGGCCCATAATCTGAACCTCGCGGGTGGCGAAGGCGGCGGTCCAGTACTGCGTCTCGTATTCCGGCAAGGGCCCGCCAAGATCATGGGTTATGAAGAGCGGCGAGGCGATCTGGTAATCTGACGTTGACATCGTCACTTGCGGATCATTCGTCGGCGCGCAGGCGGCGAGCGCCGCGGTTGCAGTCAGAGCGGCACACAGAAATCTTGCGCCACCGATCAATCGGTTTCTTGAGACATTCATTTTCCCACACCCCCAGTGCATGAGCCTTCGAGGATCGGGGGTATTGTTTTCGATTGCCCTAATGCGGGGGCGCGGGGGCCACGAAACGGCGGAAAAAGTGGCTTGCATTCGAGCGTTCCGGGCGCGCGTTTGCTAGCATTTTCGTTTTATTATAGATATTTGGGGTGATCTTCATCAACCACGGCTTAGCGGCGATCAGTGCAGGATCGGGTTTGCGAAGCGGCCGTGCCCAAGGGGGTGGAGATGGCAGACATCGGAAGGAATGCTGGCGGCGAAGATGCGCTTGTGGTCTTTGCCTCAACTCGGTTGCGGGCTGTTTGCCATGGCGTCAGGGGCACGCGGCTGACGGTTGGATTTGACTATCTGCGCGCAGGCAGGGCGGGCTTTCCGATGCGCACGCCGCCGCGGCACCTGTTGCAGGCGGGGGCGGCGCACCTGATGATCGAGAGCGCCGAGAACGACTGGTTTCTGAACCCCGATCTGCCCGCGCTTCGTGCGGCGCTGAATGGCTTCACCGCGCGGTTCGAGGATGTCGCGGCAATCGGGTTTTCGTTCGGGGGCTATGGCGCGCTGCTGCTGGCGCGGGCCTTGCACCTGCGGCGCGCGCTGCTGGTTTCGCCGCAGTTTTCGATCTTTCCCGAACGTGCGCCGTTCGAGCTTCGGTATCGCCAGATCGCAGCGCGCCTTGACCCCCGGTTTGACGATCTCGACACGCAGGCCGACCCGGCGCTTGCGGGTTGCATCGTGTTCGACCCGCGGCTTGCCCCCGCCGACGCGGCCCATGCCGCGCTGATTCGGACCCGATTTCCGGCGCTGCGCAGTGTGGCGATGCCATTTGGCGGGCACCCCGCGCTGCGGCTGGTAGGCGAGGCGCATTTGTTCGCGAAGGTGCAGAGCCTATTGCAGCGGGGCGAAATCACGCCGGCAGCGCTGCGCAGGCTGCACCGCGCCGCGCGGGTCCGAGCGCCAAGCTATGCGCTGGGGCTGGCGCGGTTTCACGGTGCGCGACCGTCGTTTGCTGCCTGAGTGGAAAGTGCGCCGAGCAGGTCGGCGTGCAGACCCGGCGGCGCGACCAAGAGGCCGCTGGACTGCGGCACCGGCTGGTTGAAGCGCACCGCCGCGCCGTGGCGGTCGCTGAGCAGCGCCCCGGCGCGGGCGGCGATGAGAGCGCCTGCGGCAATGTCCCATTCCCACGCCGGGCGCAACGACAGCGCCGCGTCGAACTTGCCCTCGGCGACCAGGCAAAGGCGCCATGCGAGCGAGGCGCGGAAGGCAACCCGAAAACCCGGCGCGGCGCCGCCCCGCCAATGTTCGGAACGCTGCACCGATGACGGGGCAAGCACAACGGCATCGGCGGCGCGCAGGGTGGTTGCGGGGGTGATTGCGGCGCCATTGAGCAGTGCCGGGCCGGTTGCCGTTGCGCTGTAGGTCAGGCCGATTTCGGGCAGATGCACCACGGCGGCAATCACCTCGCCGCGCTCGACCACCGCCAGCGAATGGGCGTAGTCGGGGCTACCTGCCAGAAAGGCGCGGGTGCCGTCGATCGGATCGAGCAGAAAGACGCGCGTGCAGGCGCCACGGGCAGCAGGGTCATCGGGGCTTTCTTCGGACAGCCAGCCATAATCCGGGCGGGCGGCCAGCAGCGTTTCGCGCAGCATCGCGTTGACGGCCAGATCAGCCACGCTGACCGGGCCCTCGCCGCCGGGTTTTTCCCATGCCTCGGGCGCTCGGCGCCAGTAGCGGTGCGCGATTTCGCCTGCGGCGTGGGCAGTGCGCAGCAGCAGAGCAAGGTCAGCTTCCGGCAAGCATCAACCCCTCGACCAGCAGGCTTGGCACGACATGGCTGAGGTGCGCGCGGGCGTCATTGGCGGGGGTAATGCGCCGCAGCATATCGCGCAGGTTGCCCGCGACAGTGCATTCGTTCACCGGCCAGACGATTTCGCCATCTTGCACCCAGAAGCCTGAGGCGCCGCGCGAATAATCGCCGGTGGTGGGGTTGATCGATGACCCGATCAGCGAGGTGACGAGAAGGCCGGTGCCCATGTCGCGCAACAGATCCTGACGGCTTTTCGGCCCTTGCGTCAGCGCGATGTTGGAAATGCCGGGCGAAGGTGGCGACGAGGTGCCGCGCGATGCTGACGCGGTGGATTGCATGCCCAGTTTGCGGGCGGTGGCCAGATCAAGCGTCCAGCCGGTCAGCACGCCGGCATCGACGATGGCGCGGCGGCGGGTGGCGAGCCCCTCGGCATCGAACGGACGCGACGACGAGATGCGGGGGCGGTGCGGGTCTTCGATGATCGAAAGACCCGGCGGCAGCACCTCGGCGCCGATGGCGCCCAACAGCCACGAGGCGCCGCGCGCGATCGAAGCGCCATTGATGGCACCCAGAAGATGGCCGATCAGGCTGGCGGCGATGCGTTCGTCATAGAGCACGGGGAAGGCGCCGGTGGGCGGGCGCCGGGCGCCCTGCCGTTCGACCGCGCGCTGGCCCGCAAGCGTGCCGACACTTTCGGGCGAGGGCAGGTCGGCCTGAAAGGTGCGTGCCTCGGCGGCCCAGTCGCGCTCCATCTGGCTGCCTTCGCCGCTGATTGCCACCGCCGAAACCGAGCGCGAGCTGCGCGCGTAGCCACCGGCAAACCCGTTGGAGGCGGCAAAGAAAAGGTTGCGGCGCGAAAAGCTGGCCGAAGCGGATTGCACCTGCGCCACCCCAGCCACGGCGAGCGCCGAGGCTTCGGCGCGGCGGGCATCTTCCTGCAAGGTTTCGGCGGCGGGTTCGGGCGCGGGGTCAGCCAGCGCGAGCGCTGCCGCATCCCAGCCCTGCGCCAGTTCAGCCGGGTCGGCGAGGCCCGCGAACGGGTCTTCGGGTGCCTCGCGCGCCATCGCCACGGCGCGTTCGGCCATTTCTTGCAGGGTGCGCGGCGAGATGTCAGAAGCGGAAACACACGCCTGCCGCCCGCCGATCAACACACGCAAGCCGACCTCGACACCTTCCGAGCGCTCGGCCTGTTCCAGCGCGCCGTGCCGCACGTCGATGGAAATGGCGCGCCCGTCAACGGCGATGGCATCGGCGGCGGGGGCACCGGCGCGCGCGGCGGCGGCCAGAAGTGCCGCGGTCAGATCTTGCAGCCGGTCGGTCATGCAGCGTTCTCCTGTGTCGCGGCCATCTGGCCAAGCCAAGGGCCGCCCGGCAGTGACCGGGCGGCCCCTGATTTGGTTTACATGCGCTTATTGCAGACGCTGGCCGTTTGCGTAAATGCCGCCGTCTTCGCGCATCTCGATTTTCGAGGTCAATTCGTCGGCACCGACCGGCACCGCGAACAGACCCAGCATCGCCTTGAAACCAGCCGATTGTTCGGCGGGCAGCAGACCCATGGCGCTGAGCTTGTCCATCAGCGCGTAGGCGCCCACGAGCTTGAGGTCAACCGCGCCTTTGGGCATCGGGAAGCCCATAGAGTTGTCGAAGGTGAAGGCACCGGTGCCGCTCAGGTCGGCCCCCGCAGCCGCGAGGTGCAACGCGTTCAACGCCAGATCCTGCACTTCGCCGGGAATCGGGTTGGCTTCCACATCGGCGGGGTCAAAGAGGTTGGCGATCAGCTTGACCGAGCCCGTTAGGTCAACCAGCAGATCGGCCGGGGTGCGCGGCAGCTGCGCCATCGGGTCAACCATGCCCCAGATTTGTTCGGCGACGGTCAGACCGCCAATCCCGATTTTCAGCGCGAAGTTTTGCAGCTGTTCACCCTTGGCGATCGGAATCGACATCAGGAACGAGGTGTTTTGCAGGCCAAACTCAATCGGGAAGGGCAGGTCGGGCGCTGTCATCGAGGCCGTCACAAGCCCGCCCTCGACGCCGTATTCAAGCCCGTCACCGGAAAGCGAGAAGTGCAACAAGCCGCCATCACCCGAAGTGACCAGCGAGCCGGGGCCGCTGTCATCCGAGAAGTTCACGGTGGCGCTGCCGGGGCCAAACCTGGATTCACCCTCGGCATAAAAGCCGCCGCCGATTGCCGCGACCATATCGTTCATATCGGTATCGGCAGGCAGGAAGGCCGAAAACTGCGACGTGAGGTCGGCGACGCTGCCGGTCATGTCAAACAGGCCCTTGGTATCGGGATCGGTGCCAGACGCGGTGAAGTTGAGGGTGGAGGCGGCAAAGTCCGCGGTGATGGTCTGGCCAGCGGACGTGTCGAGCGTATAGGCGCCTTCGATGTCGCGCAGGGTGAAGGCAACCTTGGCTTCGGTGGGTGCATCGGCGCCACTGCCTTCGCCCTCGATCGTCAGTTCCGAGGCGGCAATGTCATACGCCATGTTCTCGGGCACGCCCGAGACGATCATTTCCAGCGCCTGTTGGCGCAGCATCATGGTGGTGTTGACCGGCGGCACGCCTTCGGCGGTGGTGGTGGCCCAGATCGGGATGTCGTTCGACATCGTCACGGTAACCTTGCCATCACCGGTTTCCTTCAGGCGGATCTCGGCGATGTTCATATCAAAGGTGCCTTCGGGCCGCGTCATCGACATGACAAGGTCCGAGATGACGAGCGTATCGCCTGCCTTCTGTTCGCCAGTGCTGTTGAAGATGTAGCCAAAGCTGGAAAGGCTTTCGGTCCACGCGGTCCAGACCTGCTCGGCGGTCACATCGGCCCATGCCGCCGTGCTGCCCAGCAGCAGCGAAAGCGCGGTGCCGGTGGCAAGAGATTTCCACTGTGCCATATTTGGTATCCCCTCGAAAAAATACACTTGTCTTGCGCCAGCATCCCGCGCCTTTGGCCGGTGGTCAAGGGTTTCCGCGCTTGCTAGATAACGGGTGAGGCGGAAGTGGGGGGCAATGCAGGATGATCGGGTTGACGCGCAATGGGGGGCTTTGGGTGGTGACACTCGGCCGGCCCGAAAAGGCCAACTCGCTGACCCGCGACATGCTGGGGCGGATTGACGAGATTGCGGCACTGGCCGCCGCAGAAGGCGCGCAGGCGCTGGTGCTGACTGGCACGGGCAAGGTTTTTTCGGCCGGGGCCGACCTTGACGAGGCGCGCGCGGGGCTGGCGACCGATGGTATCTGGGAACAGCTTTCCGGGCGGATCGCGGCGCTGCCTTGCCTGACCATCGCGGCACTGAACGGCACGCTGGCAGGGGGCGCGTTCGGCATGGCGCTGGCCTGCGATCTGCGGCTGGCGGTGCCGGGGGCCAAGTTCTTTTACCCGGTAATGAAGCTCGGGTTCTTGCCGCAGCCCTCAGACCCGGGGCGGCTGGCGGCGCTGGTCGGCCCGGCACGGGCAAAGATGATCTTGATGGCGGGGCAGAAGATCGGCGCCGAGGAAGCGCTGGCATGGGGCCTGATCGACCGTATCGTGGCGCCCGAAGCGTTGGCCGAAACGGCAGCAGCACTGGCCGCAGATGCCTGCGCCGCGCGCCCCGGTCTGGCGGGGGCGATCAAGACGCTGGTCAGGTGAGGCGGCAGGGCGCCAAAT
This sequence comes from Alphaproteobacteria bacterium HGW-Alphaproteobacteria-4, assembly GCA_002842855.1. GTDB lineage: Bacteria > Pseudomonadota > Alphaproteobacteria > Rhodobacterales > Rhodobacteraceae > UBA6213. The sequence goes on from PHEE01000029.1 coordinate 18,164, forward strand.
GCGCCGCCCTGCCCGGCTACGCGATCAGGCGTAGACCTTTTCCTTGCCGAAATGCTTGACGAGCAGATAGTAGACCACCGCGCGATACTTGTTGCGCTCGGATTTGCCGTAAACCTCGATCACCGAATTGATCGCCGCCGAAAGTTCGGGGCCGTCCTTCAGGCCGAGTTTCTTCACCAGAAAGTTGTTCTTCACGGTTTCCAGCTCGGCTGGCTGGCCTGCCGCAACGGTCGCCGCATCGGCATTGTAGATGGCCGGGCCGCAGCCGATCGTGACTTTGGTCAGCAGCGCCATATCGGGCGTTACCTTGCACTTGTTCTTCAGATCGTCGGCGTATTTGGCGATCAGCTCGTCGCGTTTTCCCATGGTCCACTCCACCCGTTCTTTTTGATGACGAAAACAAAGGCGCTGGCCGCGCCGCGTGGCCAAGTTAAAGCCATTCCAGCCCGCGCACAAAGGGAAATCTGTCAGCGGCTTCCCCCTTGCAGGGGTCAGCCAAGCTGTTTTCGTCACGGCGGTCCGCTCAGTTGCCCTTTGCCACCTTGCAGTTCTGCAGTTCCATGTCGCGCGCGATCTGTTCGGCCAGCACCACCGCAGGCAGCGGGTTGCCCGCGCAGAAGTTGTAATGCGCGCCGAAATCCTGCACCCAGCGCGGCCCAGCAAGGCCGCAGCCAAGCACATCGGCGGTAACTGCCGCCTTGACCGCCTCGTTGGCGTAGATGCCGCACAGGTCAAGCCCCGGGGGCGGCGGCACTGCGGGTTGCGTATTGGCCTGCGCGGCGCGGCAGCTATCAAGTTCGGCGGCGCGCTTGATGTTTTCGCCGCTGGCAACCGAAACGTTGGCGCCCTGCATGCACCAGTCGTAATGCATCTGATGGTTGTTGCTCCAGACCGGCGCGGCGAAACCGCAGCCGAGTTTCTGCGCCTCAACGTTCATCTCGACCTCTTTCAGCGCGTAATCGCGGCAGGTGGGTTCATTGCTTGCGGCGGGGTTAAGCGGTTGCCCGGGCGAGGGCAGATTGGGCGATATGCCGGGGGCGGCGGTCGGCTCGAACTCGAGGCTGAGGTTGAAATCGAGCGCGCCTCTGAAAGTGTCGGCATTGAGGCCCATCTTACCGTCGCCGACCAGCCGCTTGTCGTGGCCGAAGGTGATGTCGAACTGCCCCGCGCGCTGCCCGGTCATCGATTGTGCCTTCAGCGCACTGGTGAAAACGGTCAGCTGAATGTCGCCAAGGCCGTCGGGATAGGGAGAGAAGTCGCCAAAATCGGTCGCGAAATCATCCTGTTCATCCGCCCCGAAGAAGATGGTGACAAGCGAATGGCGCGGCACGTTGCGGATGACGAAGCGCTCGGGAATCGGGTAGGAATTGAACTCGTAGAGGATGTTCGGAATCGGCAGATCGCGCAGCCAGGTTTTGGAAAAATTGCACAGTTTTGGCCCCTGCCAGCCGGGCTTGGCCTCATCATGTTCGCGGACCTCGGCGCGGACCGAAAACTCCATTTCGTAGGCGCTGCCGCCATCGTCCTGACCTGAGTCGATGCCGAACACCTTGGGGTCGAATACAATCGTGGCAAATTCGGTATCAGCGGTTTTCTTGGGGCAGGTCCAGACGATATCTTTGGCATTTGCAGGCGCCGAAAATGCGGATGTCGCCACGGCGAGCGCGAATGCGGTCATTGCGCGTTGCGGATACATGCTTTTTCCTCCTGTCCGAAATCACCCGGACAGGCGGCCAAAAGTGCGATTGTCATGCAACGACCGAGGTCAATTTTCGGCCGAGGCGTGCCCGCTATCTGATATCAATAGCGGTAATGGTCGGCCTTGAACGGGCCTGCGACCTTGACCCCGATGTAATCGGCTTGATCCTTGCGCAGCGTGGTCAGCTTGGCGCCGACCTTGGCAAGATGCAGCCGCGCCACCTTTTCATCGAGCGCCTTGGGCAGAATGTAAACGCCGGGGGCATAATCGCCGCCTTTGGTCCAAAGCTCTATCTGCGCCAGCACCTGATTGGTGAAGCTGGCCGACATCACGAAGCTGGGGTGGCCGGTGGCGTTGCCGAGGTTGAGAAGGCGGCCTTCGCTCAGCAGGATGATCTTGTTGCCCGAGGGCATCTCGATCATGTCCACCTGATCCTTGATGTTGGTCCATTTGTGGTTGCGTAAGGACGCCACCTGAATCTCGTTGTCGAAATGGCCGATGTTGCCAACGATCGCCATGTTCTTCATTTCGCGCATGTGTTCGATGCGGATCACATCACGGTTGCCGGTGGTGGTAATGAAGATGTCGGCATCCGCCACCACGTCTTCCAGCAGCACCACCTCATAGCCGTCCATCGCCGCTTGCAGCGCGCAAATCGGGTCAACCTCGGTGACCTTCACGCGGGCACCGGCACCGCGCAGGCTGGCCGACGAGCCCTTGCCGACATCGCCATAGCCGCAGACCACGGCGACTTTGCCGGCCATCATGGTATCGGTGGCGCGGCGGATGCCATCAACCAGGCTTTCCTTGCAGCCGTATTTGTTGTCGAACTTCGATTTGGTGACGGAATCGTTCACGTTGATCGCGGGGAAGGGCAGCAGGCCGTTCTTGTGCAGGTCATAAAGGCGATGCACGCCAGTGGTGGTTTCTTCGCTGACACCACGAATGGCGGCGCGCTGCGCGGTGAACCAGCCGGGCGAGGCGGCAAGGCGTTTCCTGATCTGGTTGAACAGGCACACCTCTTCATCGCTGGTGGGCAGGGCGATCAGATCGGTTTCACCCGCCTCAACCCGCGCCCCCATCAGAATATAGAGCGTGGCATCGCCGCCGTCGTCGAGGATCAGGTTGCAGGTGCCGCCCTCGCCGCCGAACTGGAAGATGCGGTCGGTGTAGGCCCAGTATTCCTCAAGCGTTTCGCCCTTGATCGCAAAAACCGGGGTGCCGCCAGCGGCAATCGCCGCCGCCGCGTGGTCCTGGGTGGAAAAGATGTTGCAACTTGCCCAGCGCACATCGGCGCCGAGCACCTTCAAGGTTTCGATCAGCGCGGCGGTCTGGATTGTCATGTGCAGGCTGCCCGCGATGCGCGCGCCCTTGAGCGGCTTTGAGGTGCCGTATTCCTCGCGCAGCGCCATCAGGCCGGGCATTTCGGTTTCGGCAATGTCGAGTTCCTTGCGGCCGTAGGCGGCCAGCGAAATGTCCTTGACGATGTAATCTTTCGGCATCAGCCGCACTCCTTAACCTGTGGTTGGGGGCCAGATAGCACTGGCGGGGCGTCTCGACAATGTTTGCGGGCACGCAATATGGTGCGTGCGTGAATTTGAGGTGACCATGAAACAACCCCGCGCGTGGCAGCGCATGCTTTCGGGCCGCAGGCTCGATCTGCTCGACCCCACCCCGCTTGATGTCGAGATTGAGGACATTGCGCATGGCTTGGCCTTTGTGGCGCGCTGGAACGGGCAGACGCGGGGCGACTGGCCCTATTCGGTGGCCGAGCATTCGCTGCTGGTCGAGGCGCTGTTTGCGCGTGCCAATCCCGGTATCGGGGGGCGCTGGCAATTGGCGGCGCTGCTGCATGACGCGCCCGAATACGTGATCGGCGACATGATCAGCCCGGTGAAATCGGCGATCGGGGCGGCGTACGGCGAAATGGACGCGCGGCTTGCAGCGGCGGTGCATTTGCGCTTTGGCCTGCCAGCGGTGTTGCCGGGGGCAATCAAGAAGGCGATCAAGGCCGCCGACCGGCTTTCGGCTTGGGCAGAAGCGGTGCAGATTGCGGGGTTTTCCGAGGCTGAGGCCGACCGGTTGTTCGGCAAACCGACCGAGGGGGCGCTGCGGGGGCTGGCTATTCGCCTGCGTCCCCCGGCCGAGGTGCGCGCCGCGTTTACCGCGCGCCACCGTGCGCTTTTGGCGGCGATGACGACCGCGTAAACCCTAGCGCCCCTTGCGCTCCGGTTCGGCCATGCGGCGCGGGGTGTAGCCGCCGATGGCAATTGCCATAACCTCTGCTATGATGCGGATCATCGGTTGACCCTCCTTTTCATCTCATAACGCGCTTGATCTAGGCGATACGGGGTAGAACAGGCGAGTCATTTAAATTGTGGATATGATAGGCAGTCTTTCATATGGCCGAAGTCAACTGGCATCGGATGCCCGCACTGGCGGCGCTACGCGCCTTTGAGGCGACCGCGCGCAGCGGCGGATTCAGCGCCGCCGCGCGGCAGTTGAACGTGACCCACGCCGCGGTGGCGCAGCAGGTGCGGGCGCTCGAAGATGCGCTGGGCGTGCCACTGGTCTGGCGCGACGGACGCGCGTTGCGGCTGACGCCCGAAGGTGAGAAGCTGGGGTCAGCACTGAACGCAGGGTTTGCGCTGATGCAGGAAGGGCTGACCGCGCTGACCGCCGAGGCGCGGCAAAGGCCGCTGACCGTGACCCTGCCGCCGGCTTTTGCCGCCGAATGGCTGATGCCCCGGCTGGCACGGTTCTGGAAGCGGCACCCCGATATTTCGCTGTCGCTTCTGCCCGATCATAGGGTGGTCGATCTGCAACACTCGGGCGTCGCGATGGGCATTCGGTTTGGCGACGGCCATTGGCCGGGGGTGAGGGCCGAGTTTCTGACCGCAGCGCCGCAAGTGGTGGTGGGCGCGCCGGAATTGCTGGGGGGGCGCAGCAGCCTGACACTGGCCGAGATGACCGCGCTGCCGTGGGTGCGCGAACGGGATTGGCCGGAGCAGTTGGATTGGCTTAAAAGCATCGGATTGCAGCCGGAGGCGCTTCGGTTCACCGAATTTCCCAATGAGGAATTGGCGCTTTCAGCGGTGCGCGAAGGGCTGGGCCTGCACCTTGAAAG
>PHEE01000030.1 GCA_002842855.1 Alphaproteobacteria bacterium HGW-Alphaproteobacteria-4
AGATGCCGCCCGCACCCGCGAAGGGCTGGCGGAAGGCACCGTCGATATCGTCATCGGCACCCATGCGGTGTTGGCCAAGGGGGTGCGCTTCGCCAGCCTGGGTCTTTTGGTGATCGACGAAGAACAGCACTTCGGCGTCGGTCACAAGGAACGGCTCAAGGAAATGCGCAGTGAGGTGCATGTGCTTACCCTCACCGCAACGCCAATTCCGCGCACCTTGCAACTGTCGCTTACCGGGGTGCGCGACCTGTCGATCATCGGCACCCCGCCGGTCGACCGGCTCGCGATCCGCACCTATGTCAGCGAGTTTGACAGCTTGACCCTGCGCGAGGCGCTGCTGCGCGAGCATTACCGGGGCGGACAGAGCTTTTACGTCGTGCCCCGCATCGCCGACCTGCCCGAGATCGAGGCGTTCTTGCGTGACCATGTGCCCGAGGTCCGCTTTATCGTGGCGCATGGGCAGATGGCGGCGGGCGAGCTTGATGACCGCATGAACGCCTTTTACGATGGCAAATACGATGTGCTTCTGGCCACCAGCATCGTCGAAAGCGGGCTCGACATTCCGACCGCAAACACCATGATCGTGCACCGCGCCGACATGTTCGGGCTGGCGCAGCTATATCAGATCCGCGGCCGCGTGGGGCGCGCCAAGACCCGCGCCTATTGCTTCCTCACCACCCGCCCAAGGGTGCGCCTGACCCCCGCCGCCGACAAGCGCCTGCGCTTGCTTGGCAGTCTCGACAGCCTTGGCGCGGGCTTTTCGCTGGCCGCGCAAGACCTCGATCTGCGCGGCGCCGGCAACCTTCTGGGCGAGGAACAATCGGGCCACATCAAAGAGGTGGGCTACGAACTTTATCAGGCGATGCTGGAAGAAACCATCGCCAAACTGCGCGCGGGCCAGCTTGAAGCCCCGCTTGACGATGATGGCCAGTGGGCGCCACAGATCAACCTCGGGGTGCCGGTGATGATCCCGGCGGCTTACGTTCCCGATCTCGACACCCGCCTTGGCCTTTACCGCCGCCTTGCCCGCCTGACCACCAAGACCGAACTGGAAGGCTTCGCCGCCGAACTGATCGACCGTTTCGGCGCGCTGCCGCGCGAGGTCAACTCATTGATGCTGGTGGTGCGGATCAAGGCAATGTGCAAACGCGCCTGCATCGCGCGCATGGATGCCGGGCCCAAAGGCGCCACTGTGCAGTTCCACCTCGACAAGTTTCCCAACCCCGCCGGGCTGGTCGAGTTTCTCACCGCCGAGCGCGGCATGGCCAAGATTGTCGGCAACAAGGTGGTGGTGCGCCGCGACTGGGGCACCGAGGCCGACAAGATCAAGGGGGCTTTCGGCATTGCCCGCGATCTGGCCGAAAAGGTGCGCGACGAGGCCGCAAAACGTAAAGCCTGACCCGCTTGCCTTGGTCCAAATATCCCCGCCGGAGGCGTCACGCCGCGCGCGACCGCCCCATCAGAACCCAGGCCGTGCCCGACGCCAGCAAAGCCCCCAGCACCACCGGCAACGGGGTGCCATCAAACGCGAGCCCGATCGGTGCGGCAATCGCCACCGCGATCACGGTTGATGCCGCCATCACCACCGAGGCGGTCATGCCCGCCAGATGCCCCATGTGCTGCATCGCCAGCGCGTTGAGGTTGCCGAATGTGACCCCGGCCATGAAGAAAAGGCTGACCGCCCAAAGGAAGAACGCGGCAAAGCCCGCGCCGCCCGGCAAAGCGATTGCCCCCAGCATCAGCGCCGCCGCCACCACCTGCATTGCATAGGCCGCGCGCACGATCCGCCGCATGCCAAGCCGCACCACAAAGCGCGCGTTCAGGATGGTGCCAGCACCCGAAAGCAGCGCCATCAACGCGAACCAGCGCGGAAAGGCGTCGGTGATGTCGTAAACTTCGGCAAAGATCTGTTGCGCTGACGACAGAAGCGCGAACATCTGCCCGAACCCGAGAGCCAGCACCAGCGTGTAAAGCCGCACCTCGCGGCTGCCCAGCACCTCGGCCGCCCCCGCCCGCAGGCTGGCCAGCCGAAATGGCCGCCGCCGTGCCGGGTCGAGCGTTTCGGGTTGGCGCGCGTAAAGCCACACCAGCGCGCCGCCGGAAAACAGGATGAAGGCCACGAACACCCCACGCCAGCCCGCGAACCCGATGATCAGTTGCCCCAGTGCCGGGGCGGCGGCCGGGATCAGGATGAAGATCATCGAGATGAAACTTGTCACCCGCGCCATTTCGCGCCCCGAATACTGGTCGCGCACCAGCGCCATACTGGCAATGCGCGGCCCCGCGGCCCCGATGCCCTGCAAGAACCGCGCGGCGAGCATCAACTCAAGGTTCTGCGCCATTGCGCCCAGGCCCGCGCCCAGAATGTATAGCCCGACCCCCCAGCCGATGGTGCGCCTGCGCCCGATGGCATCGGCCAACGGCCCGGCAAAGAAGGTGCCAAGCCCCATCCCCAGCATGAACGCCGTCAGCACCAGTTGCGCGCGGTTCACATTGCCCGGCGTGAGCTCGGCGGCAATTTCGGCCAGGGCGGGCAGCATGGCGTCAATGGCAAAGGCGACAATGGCCGAGAGAAAGGCGAGCAGCGCGGTAAACTCGAAAAGCCGAAGCCGGGGCGGCGAAAAAGGCGCGCTCACCGCGCCTCCTCACCCGCCAACTCATCGATCACCCGCAACCAGAACTCGGCGGGCTGTGCGCCCTCAACCGCGTGGGCGTTGCCGATCACGAAGGTCGGCACCGCGCGCAGGCCGCGGGCGCGGGCATGGGCTTCGCGCGCCGCCACCTCGTCGGCATCCGCATCGCTGGCCAGCAGGCGGGCGACCACGGCACGCTCCATCCCGGCCCCGGCGGCAATATCGGCCAGCACCTCGGGCGCGCCGATATCGCGGCCCTCGGCCCAATAGGCGTGCATCAGGGCGCTGACCACGGCATCCTGACACCCCTCCAGCCCCGCCCAATGAATCAGCCGATGCGCATTGAAGGTGTTGGGGCGCCGCGTGATGGCGGCGATGTTCACCTCGGCACCGGCCTCGGCGGCGGCCTTTTCGACGTGCTCATTGGTGCGCGCCACCGCCGCGCCGCCGCCAAACTTCGCCTCCATATAGACCTGCCGATCATACCCCTCGGGCGGGATCTCGGGGTCAAGCTGAAACGGGTGCCAGGCGATGCTCAGCCCGTGCCCAGGGCGCGCCGCCAGAGCGGCCTGTAAATGCGCCCGTCCGATCAGGCACCAGGGGCAGACCGGGTCGGAAAAAATGTCGAGCGTGGTCATGTTGCGGATCCTTTTGTGCTCAACGCCACCATGCCGCCGATGGCAATGAAGGCACCGCCGGTGAGGCGGTTGAAGGCGCGGGCGTGGGCAATCAGCCAGGGTGCCAGCCGCCCCGCCGCCGCCGCCAGAGCGAGTTCCACGCTCAACTCTGCCAGCGCCAGTGTGGCGCCGAGCACACTGAACTGTGGCAAAAGCGGGCGGGCAGGGTCCATGAACTGCGGCAGGAAGGTGGTGAAGAACAAGATCGTCTTGGGGTTTGACAGCATCACCAAACCGCCCTGCCCAAAGGTGGTGCGGCGCGCAACACGGCCAGCCGCCGCGCCCGCCGCAGGCGCGCGGGCCGCAAGGCCCGGTGCACGCCAGAGCCGCAGCCCGAGCCAGACCAGATAGGCCGCCCCCACCCATTTCAGCACCAGAAACGCTTCGCCCGAGGCCAGCATCAGCGCACCAAGCCCCGCCATTGCTGCCGCTACCATCGCCAGCATGGCGCTGACCGACCCCAGCGCGGTGAACGCCGCGCGGCCAAACCCGTGCCGCACGCCATGGTCAAGCACCAGCAGCGAATTCGGCCCCGGCGTCAGCGCCAGCGCCAGCGAGGCCACCGCGAACACCAGCCACAGATCAAAGCCCACGCAGCACCTCCTCGGCCCGCCGCATGGCGCCACGATCGAGCTTGCCGTTGGCGTTTTTCGCCAGACCTTGCAGCTGAATGTAAAGCCGAGGCTGCTTGTAACGGGCAAGGCACCGGGCGGCGTGGGCCTCTAATGCCGCACCATCGGCGGTGCCGGTGTAAAAGGCCGCGATCACGCTGACCTCGGGTTTCACGCGTAATTCAACGGCTGCAACCTCGCCTGCACCCGCACAAGCCATCAGCGCAGCCTCAACCTCCAGCGGCGAAACCCGGTAGCCGCCCGCATTCATCATGTCATCCGATCGCGCCACATAGGCAATGGCGCCATCTTCGGCCATCGTCACCGTGTCTCCGGTCACGAACCAGTCACCCTGAAACCGCGCCGCCGTTTCCTCTGGCGCATTGAGGTAGCCCAGAAACAGGCCGGGGTCAGAGCGATGCACCGCCAGAATTCCCGCCTTGCCGCGCGCCACCGGGGCGCCATCTGGCCCCAGCACCGCCACTTGCCGACCCGGCTGCGGGTAGCCAATAGACCCCTCGGGGGCAGGCCGCGCCGGGCAAGACGAGATGAAGGTCGAACACTCCGACATCCCCAGCGCCTCATGCAGCGCAACGCCTGCCGCCGCCGTCCACGCCGCACGCAACCCCGGCGAAAGCGATTCACCCGCACTCAGCCCATGCCGCAGGCGGGGCAGCACCAGCCGTTCTTCGTGCCTCAAGATCTGGCGGTAAACCCCCGGCACCGCGGCAAAAATAGTGGCATCATAGCGGCGCAGCAAAAGCCCGATCTGGTCTGCCCCAACACCCTCGCCGGGAATGAGAGCGGTCGCCCCCACCGACCACGGGTCCATCAAGCCGGTGCCGAGCGTATAGGTCCAGTTGAAGGCGCCCGCGTGCAGCACCCGGTCATCCTCGCGCAAGCCATACCAGCCCGTGTGCATCATCTGCCGCGCCCAGATCGCGCGATGTGCATGCAGCACCGCGCGCGGGCGCCCCGAGGTGCCTGAGGTGTAGATGATATAGGCCAGCCGGTCGGGGTTTCCCATCGCATAAGGCGCGGGCGCCAGATGCTCGAACCCCCGCAAGGCGGTTTCACGCAAGACCGGGGCAGGGTGGTCGGGCAGCGCGATTCCTTCGCCTGCAACCACCAACGCAGGGTCAAGCTCAGCCGCAAGCCGCGTGATTTCGGGCGCGGTCAGTTGCGACGAAGTCGGCACCGGCACCAGCCCCGCGGCGATAGCCCCAAGAAACGCCACCGCAAACTCGGGCGTGTTGCCCAACCGCAGCAGCACCCGCGCACCCGGTTCCAGCCCCAGCGCCAGCATCCCGGTCGCAGCCCCGCGCACCGCTTCTTCGAGCCGCGCATAGCTCCAGCGCTCGGCCTCGGTCGCGGTCACGATCATCAGCGCCGATTTGGCGCCAAGTTCAGGCGCGCGCGCCAACACATGCGCGGCCATGTTGAATGACGCGGGGCAAGGGGCGGGGCAGGGTTCGTGATGGACAGCGCGCATGGCTTCCTGCTACCCGTGCGGCGCGCGCGATGCAACTGCGCCGAGCCTGCCATAGCGCAGGGCCAGCCGTGCGGGGCCGAACAGATGGGTGAAATTGATCAGGCGAAAATGCTTCGCATCGCGCGCGAAAGCGGCGAGGTGGCTGCTCCCGAGCCGGTGGACCTTGCCGCGCGCGTGCGCGAATTGCGCAAGGCCCGCGGCTGGACGCTGGAACAGGCAGCGCGGCAGGCGGGGCTGGCGCGCTCAACGCTTTCCAAGATCGAAAACAGCCAGATGTCACCCACCTGGGAGGCGCTGAAGAAACTGGCCGAGGGCTTGGGCATTTCGGTGCCGCAGCTGTTCACCCCGCGCCCGCGCGCGCAGGTGACCGCACGCATGACCGTTACGCGCGCCCACGAGGGCACACGCCAGGCCACCCCGACCTATGAGCACGAATTGCTGGCAGGGGCGCTGACGCAAAAGCAGATGCTGCCCTACCGCGCCCGCATCCGCGCCCGCCGGCTTGAAGAATTCGGCGGCTGGGTGCGCCATGACGGCGAAGAATTCCTCTATGTCCTGACCGGCATCGTGCGACTGCACACCGAGTTCTACGAACCCGCCGACCTCAAGCGCGGCGACAGCGCCTATTATGACGCCTCGATGGGCCACAACCTGATTTCGCTTTCCGAAGAAGACGCCACGGTGCTTTGGGTCACGTCGCTGGTATGACCCGGCTTTTTCGTTGCGGCACCGGGGGCTGGCCGGTCTAGTCCCTTGGCCCGTCGTCGCCAAAGCGCGCGTCGTCATCCGATTCGTCTTCGCCCTCACCCACATATTTGGCGGAAAGCGCAATGGAATGGTTGTCGTGGCGCGGGTCCATGACCACGTCCGAAGGCAGCTCGCCCACCAGCCACTCACGAATCTCTTCGCGCGCGTCCGCGGGTTCGCCGCCGGTCAGTTCTGCGATATAGGCGATGAAGGCGCGCTGATCGCCGTCGATCTCCTCCAGATCGGCCTCGTCGGCATCGGGCCAGCGATCAAGGATCGCCTCGTAGAAGGCCGACCAGTTTTCCTGCACATGGTGCCATTTCATCGCCGGTTCCTCCGTGCTGCCGGATCAACTTCATTCTGGCGTCAAACCTGCCGCAGGAAAAGCAAAATCAGCGGCTGAACCAGCCTTGCACGGTGCGCGCGCCGCCCGCAACATCTTCGCCCACTCCCGCGATGGTATTGCACCCCGCGAGCGCCATGAGCGCGATCAGCCACAGCCCCTTCATTTCGCCTCCTCGTACCACCAGACATCTGGTTGATACCCGATCCAGTCGCCGTAAAGCGGCACATGTTCGGGGTAGTGCAGCGCGCGGTCATGCGCGAGCCGCGAAACCTGACTGTACCAGATCGGAATCACATAGCGCCCCGCCGTCAGTATCCGATCGAGCGCCCGCGTCGCAGCGATGAACTCGCCTTGATCGCGCGACGAGATCATTGCGGTGATCATCGCCTCGGCGGCGGGCGAGGCGATTCCCATCCAGTTGCGGCTGCCCGGTTCGGTCACCCCCTTGATGCCCCAGTACAGCATCTGTTCATTGCCGGGGCTGAGCGAGAGGCCGCGGACGTACCACGCCATGTCGAAATCATAGGCATTGGTCCGCTCGGTGTATTGCGCTGAATCCACCAGCGTGACGGTGGGCGTTATGCCCAACCGCGAAAGTGCCTGCGTATAGATTTCTACAATCGAGATCACCTCGCGCGCGCCTTGCGCCAGCACGATTTCAAAGGTGAACGGCTCGCCCGCCGCGTTTTTCAGCGCCCCGTCCTGCACCGTCCAGCCCGCCTGTTCCAGCAGCGCCAGTGCGGCGCGGGTGTTGGCGCGGTTCAGTTCGGTGCCGTCGCCCACCGGCAGGCTGTAACCCTCGATGGTGCCGGGCACGAGGTCGGCGGCAAAGGGCGCCAGCAGTTCGGCCACGCGCCCCGATGCGGGGCCGGGCAACATGCCCAGCGGCGAGTTCGAGAAATACGAGGTGATGCGCGGCTCGGTGCCGCCGCCGAGGGTCTGGTTGATGAATTCGAAGTTGAACACCTGCGTCAGCGCCTCGCGCACCCGCCAATCGGCAAACTGCGCACGCCGGGTGTTGAAAACCAGGCCCGTGATGCCCGAGGGCCGCTGGTGCACGATCTCCGACTTGACCACCCGCCCCTCGGTCACCGCCGGAAAATCATAGGCACTGGCCCATTTCGCCGAATTGCCTTCGCGGTAGCTTGATATTTCGCCGGCCTTGAAGGCCTCGAACACCACGCCGCCATCGCCGAAATAGTCGTAGCGGATTTCATCGAAATTGTGCTGGCCACGGTTGAAGGGCAGATCGGCGCCCCACCAGTTCGGATCGCGCTTCAAGACAATGTAGCGACCTGCCTCAAAGCGATCGACCACATAGGGGCCGGAACCGATCGGCACCTCAAGCGTGGTCGCGGTGAAATCCTTGCCCTGCCACTGCGCGCGCTCAAGCACCGGGCGCATGCCCATCAGCAACGCCAGCTCGCGGTCGGGTTCGGTAAAGGTGAAACGCACCGAACGCGGCCCGGTCTGCTCCATCTTCGCGACCTTCGCCCAGGCGGTGTGATAGCGCGGGTGGCCAAGCGTGCCGAGCGTCTCATAGCTCCACATCACATCGTCGATTGTTACCGGGTTGCCATTGGAAAACCGCGCCCCCGCGCGCAGCGTGAATTCGACCCAGGCGCGCGCATCGTCGGTCTCGACACTTTCGGCCAAGAGGCCATATAGCGTGAACGGCTCGTCATAACTGCGCCCCATCAACGTCTCGACGGTGTATGACGCCACCGCGGCCGGGGCCCGGCCTTTCAGGATCCAGGGGTTGAGCGAATCGAACCCACCCGATTCGCCGAATCGTATCGCGCCGCCCTTTGGCGCATCGGGGTTGGCCTGCGGCAGGTGCGCGAAATCGGCGGGCAGCGCCGGGGCGCCATACATGGCAATGGCGTGTTGCGGCTCGGCGTCCACGGTCGCGCCCATGAAAACAAGCCCGAATGCTGCGATTGCAGGGCGCAGTCTGCGGAAAAACACCGATCCCGGCATGGCAACAATCCCCCTCTGAGCTGTATTTGCTGGAACAAAGCTAGCCAAGCGGAGCGGTTTGCGCAAACTTTTCTCTTGGAGTGCGGCGGAGTTAGGCCTATAAGGAACTCACTGCTCGATAGGTTTCTTGCCTGTATGAAACCTGCCTCATGACTTAACGCCCGCCTTGTGCGGGCGTTTTTTTTGCGCCATCCCTTGGGTGAAAACCGCAAACGGGGGCAGCGCATGACACTCAGGGGCAAGACCGCAATCATCACCGGCTCAAACTCGGGCATCGGGCTTGGCGTGGCGCGTGAACTGGCCCGCGCAGGGGCCGACGTGGTGCTCAACTCGTTCACCGATAGCCCCGAAGATCACGCGTTGGCGGCGGGTATTGCCGCCGAGTTCGGCGTGAAGGCGCGTTATATCAAGGCCGACATGTCGAAGGGCGATGCGTGCCGCGCGCTGGTCGATGCGGCGGGCGGTTGCGATATTCTGGTCAACAACGCGGGCATCCAGTTCGTGGCGCCGATTGATGCGTTTCCAGCCGCGAAATGGGATGCGATCATCGCCATCAACCTTTCCTCATCGTTCCATACCATCGCCGCCGCGCTGCCGCACATGCGCAAACGCGGTTGGGGCAGGGTGGTCAACATCGCCTCGGCCCACGGGCTGACCGCCAGCCCCTACAAATCGGCCTATGTCGCGGCCAAGCACGGCATCGTCGGGTTGACCAAGACGGTGGCGCTCGAAACCGCGCAGGAGCCGATCACCTGCAACGCCATTTGCCCCGGTTATGTGCTGACGCCGCTGGTTGAAGCGCAGATACCTGACCAGATGAAAACCCACGGCATGAGCCGCGAAGATGTCATCAAGAAAGTGATGCTCGAACGCCAGCCCTCGCGCGCGTTTGCGACGGTCGAACAGCTTGGCGGCACCACGGTATTTCTGTGCAGCCCGGCTGCCGAACAGATCACCGGCACCACGATCTCGGTCGATGGTGGCTGGACCGCACTTTAGGGTTTGGGCAGCGCCGCCGCCTTGGCCCTCGATTTCGCTTCGGCGCGCGCTTCGGCCTTGGCCGCAGCCGCACCGGGTGGCGCGGGATAGACAAGCCCCGCCGAAATGATCAGCTTGGCGGCGTCTTCCACACCCATGTCGAGATAGACCACATCTTTCTCGGGCACATAAAGCAGATAGCCAGAGGTCGGGTTCGGCGTGGTCGGCAGAAACACCGACAGAATCGTTTCGCCATGTGGAATCTTCTGCGCGATCTCGCCTTTGGCCTGTGTCGACACAAAGCCGATCGCCCAGGTGCCCTTGCGCGGGTATTCAAACATGCAGGCCTTGTCGAAACTGGCCTCGGTCTGCGCAAACACGGTTTCCGCGATCTGCTTGATCCCCGCATAAATCGAGCGGACCACCGGCATCCGGTCCACCAGATCCTCGCCCCATTGCAGCAGTGAACGGCCAAAAAAGCCTTTGGCGACCCAACCGACGATAACCGTGAAGATCAGAAAGATGATCACGCCGACGCCACGCAGGTTGATGCCGATATATTGCTCGGGGCGCCACCGCGCCGGGATGAATGGCCATACGAAGCCGTCGATCCAACCGGTGACGGTCCAGATCAGCCACAGCGTCAGGCCAATCGGCATGACCACGACAAGCCCGGTCAGAAACGACGCGCGCAACCCCGCAAACAAGCCGCGCTTGCGTGGCGGGTGCGGCGGATCATGGTCATGCTCGGTCATGGTTTCCCCTTCTGAGCGCTCAACGTAGGCACAGTGCGGGGTGGCGGCAATGGGTCGTTCAAACCCGTTTGGCAATTTCGTGGGCAATTGCTGCCGCAAGCCGCGCGTTGTTCAGCACCAAGGCAATGTTGGCAGCAAGTGATCGGCCCTCGGTCAACGCGAATATCCGCGCCAGCAGAAACGGCGTTACCGCCTTTGCCGCGATGCCCTGCGCCGCCGCCTCGGCCAGCGCGCGCTCGATCACCGGGGTGATATCGGCGCGCGCGATCTCGTTCTCGGGCGGAATCGGATTGGCGACCAGTTGGCCACCGGGCAGGCCGAGCGCCGCGCGCAGGCGGTGCGCTGTGGCAATTTCGGCGGCGCTGTCCATCCGCAAGGGCGCGCGCAAGCCACTGTCGCGTGACCAGAACGCAGGCAGGGCATCTTGCCCGAAAGCAATCACCGGCACCCCGTAAGTTTCGAGCACCTCAAGCGTTTTTGGCAGGTCGAGAATGGCCTTGGCGCCCGCCGCCACCACCGTCACCGGGGTTTGGGCCAATTCACGCAAGTCTGCCGATATATCGAAACTCAGCTCTGCCCCCCGGTGCACGCCGCCGATGCCGCCGGTGGCAAAAACCTGAATGCCTGCCAGATGCGCCGCAATCATCGTGGCGGCAACCGTGGTGGCCCCGGTCGCGCCGCGCGCAATACACACAGCCAGATCGGCGCGGCTCAGCTTCATCGCGCCGGGGGTTCGCGCCAAGGCATCAAGTTCGGCTTTGCCAAGGCCAATGCACAGACGCCCGTCCAGCACCGCAATGGTGGCAGGCACCGCGCCCGCCGCCCGCACCTCTGCCTCAACCGCGCGGGCAGTCGCAAGGTTTTGCGGGTAGGGCATGCCATGGGTGATGATGGTCGATTCCAGCGCCACAATCGGAGCCCCCGCCACGCGCGCCGCCGACACCTCGGGGGAAAAAACCAGCAAATCGTTCATGTCGCACCTTCCCCGGAAACATATCGCGCTGCGGCTTGCAGTGCGGCCGCCAGCGCATCGGCGCGCGCCGCACCGCGCGTTTCGGCAACCATATGCGCGGCCATGAAGGTATCACCCGCCCCCGTCACGCGGGTGACCATCACCGCCGCCGGGCACCCTTCGATAATCCCCTCGGGCGCGCCATCCGCCGCGACCTTGCCACCATCGGTTACCAGCACCCGCCGCGCGCCCCGCGCAAGCAAGCCCTCGGCTGCCTGTGGCGCCGAAGCGAAGCTTGTCTGACACAACAGCCCCGCTTCTTCGAGATTGACATAAAGCGTCACGCGCGGGTGCGAAATCAACGGCAGCAACCGCTCGGCCTTGCCGGGGCTCGCAGGCGCCACGCGGAGATCGGCGGCTGCAAACAGCGGCGACGTGGCGATTTCTGACAACAGCGCCTCCGTCAGATTGCCATCCAGCGCGATCGGCCCGCGCCAAGGTGCCGCGACGCTTCCAAGCCGCCCGTCAGCCAGCGGGCGCAGGATCTTGTCGCCCACCGCCTCGAGCGAATGCGCATCGGCTATCGCGGCGATCAACCCATTGGCCCCCTCAACGGCCATGTAGCGATCGGTCGGAAGATCGTCGGAGCGGTAAAGATATTCGCAATCAAGCCCCAGCCGCTCGCAGGTCGTTATCAACTCGGCCCCCTCGGCATCGCGACCGATGGTCGATAGCACCGCGGGGCGCAGCCCGAATCGGGCCAGCGTCATCGCGATGTTCATCGCCACCCCGCCCGGCAGCCGGGTGATCCGCCCCGGCACATCCGACCCCGCGTGCATATGCACCGGCGCGCGGCCGATGATATCCCACAGGAACGAACCGATACACAGGATGTCGGGGGTGGCGCTCATGCCACCATTCCTGCCCAATGCAGCGGCATTGCGCAAGTGGCGACACCAGCAGCCTCCGGCGGGGATATTTCATCCAAGGCGAATGCGCTTGCCTTGGATGAAATATCCCCCGCGGAGCGCACCAAGGCCGCAAGCTGCTCGTCGTCTGGGGCGGGGCTTGCTTTGCTGCGGCATCCGCGCTAAGGGGCACACACTTCACAGGCGGGGTCGGGTTGATGGGGGAGAAATCCTCATCGGTCCACCGGTTGGGGCGCAAGCCCTGAATGCCCCGCCAAGGCGCAAACCGGAAAGGACATGGAATGGCGCTTCCCGAATTTTCGATGCGTCAGCTTTTGGAAGCTGGCGTACACTATGGCCACCAGAAGGCCCGTTGGAACCCGCGCATGGCGGAGTACATCTACGGCGACCGCAACGGCATTCACATCATTGATCTTACGCAAACCGTGCCGATGCTCGACGCGGCGCTGCAAGTGGTGCGTGACACTGTTGCCAAGGGTGGCCGGATCCTGTTTGTCGGCACCAAGCGGCAGGCGCAAAAAGCGGTGGCCGAGGCCGCCGAGCGCTGCGCGCAATACTACATGAACCACCGCTGGCTGGGCGGCACGCTGACCAACTGGCAGACGGTGTCGAAATCGATTCAGCGCCTGAAGCAGATCGACGAGATCATGGCGAACGGCGCCGAGGGCCTGACCAAGAAAGAGCGTCTGGGCATGGAGCGCGAGCAATCCAAGCTGCAGTCGAGCCTGGGCGGCATCCGCGATATGGGCGGCCTTCCGGACCTTTTGTTCATCATCGACGTGAGCAAGGAAGACCTTGCCATTCTCGAAGCGCAGAAGCTCGGGATTCCGGTGGTGGCAGTGGTTGATACCAACTGCTCGCCCAAAGGCGTCGATTACATCATCCCCGGAAACGACGACGCCGCGCGCGCCATTTCGCTTTACTGCGAGCTGGTCAGCCGGGCCGCGCTTGATGGCATGACCGCGCAGATGGGTGCGGCTGGCGTTGACCTTGGTGCGCTCGACGCCGCACCGGTTGAGGACGTCGTCGCCGAGGCCTGATCCGGGCCGGGCGTGAACAGAGCATCTCGGGCGGGGGCTTTCCCCGCCTGACCCCATTCAGAGGAGAGCCGATATGGCAATCACTGCATCTCAGGTAAAAGAACTGCGCGATGTTTCCGGCGCGGGCATGATGGACGCAAAAAAGGCGCTGACCGAGACCGATGGCAACATGGAAGCCGCGATCGACTGGCTGCGCACCAAGGGCCTTGCCAAGGCCGCCAAGAAATCGGGCCGCATTGCAGCCGAGGGGCTGGTAGGCGTGGCGGTGTCGAATGGCCGCGGCGTGGCCATCGAGATCAACTCGGAAACCGACTTTGTGGCAAAGAACGAAGACTTCCAGGCGCTGGTGCGCGAAGTTGCAAAAGTGGCGCTGCAAACCGGCGAATCGATTGAAGTTGTCAAGGCTGCCGACCTTAACGGCAAGACCGTGGACGAGGTGCTTGCGGAAACCATTTCGCGCATCGGCGAAAACATGACCTTCCGCCGCCTGCATGTGCTCGAAGGCGACACCATCGTTTCCTATGTGCACAACTCGGTTGGTGAAGGCCTGGGCAAGATCGGCGTGCTCGTCGCACTGACGGGGCCGGCCGAAAAGGCGCAAGAAGTGGGCAAGCAATTCGCCATGCACATTGCCGCGACCTCGCCCGCCTCGCTCGGCGAAGCCGACCTCGACCCGGCACTGGTCGAGCGTGAAAAGCATGTGCTGAGCGAACAGGCCCGCGAGTCCGGAAAACCCGAGGCGGTCATCGAAAAGATGATTGTCGGCCGCATGGCGAAGTTCTTTGAAGAGGTCACGCTGCTCGGTCAGAAATTCGTGATCAACCCCGACATCACCGTGGCGCAAGCCGCAAAAGATGCCGGCGTGGAGATTACCGGCTTTGCACGCATCGCGGTGGGCGAAGGCATCGAAAAGCGCAACGAAGATTTCGCCGCGGAAGTGGCAAAAACCCTTCAGGGCGCCTGATCTTTCAAAAATGACCTGATCGCCGACCTCCTTTTGGGGGTCGGCGTTCGTATTTTGGGGTGTTGGCTGTTACGGGGCCGCTACGGCGACACATAGATCTGATGTGACAAGCTTGCCTTGAGCACCGCCTGCGCGGTGGTTTCCACACCAAGAGCGGCGCGCGCCAGCCGGAGGTGTTTTTCTGCCGTGGCTTTGGTGATGCCGATCGCGGCGGCGGTTTCGGCAACGCTCTTGCCATGCCCGACCCATTCCAGCACCTCGCGCTGGCGCCGTGTCAGGCCAACGCCGTCGGTGCTGTCGGGCAGCGCGGTAATGCGCAGATGCATGCACTGATTGCAGACCAGAATTTCGCGCCCGTGCGTCTGCCAGATCGCATCTACCTGCTTCTGGCTGATGCCGCGCGCGGCACAAAGCGAAATTCCACCCTTGGCGCGCGCCGCGGCTTCACGAAAACCGATTGCGTAGCCCGCGACCACGTCAAACCGGCGGTTCAACTCGGCGACCCGCTTTTCGGCCTCGGTCAATCGCCCCGTGCGCAATGCCGCCGCGCCCAAAGACCAGGAAAAAGCACCCTCATTTTCGGCGGCCAGCTTGACCATATGGCCGTCACGATACGCGTTGCTTGCAAGATAGGCTTCCAGGTAGGCCGGGTCGTGGTTGGTCAAGATCTGTTGGTTGGCGGGGGATCCGAAGGCCCCGTTCTGGCGAAAGCGCGTAAACCCGTAGATCAGCCGGTCAAAGCCGAAATCGGCCATGCGCTTGACATGCAGGGCCCAGATTTCTGCGGCCGTGCGCACAGCGAACAGTTGCTCCAGATGCGCAATCATCGCGTGGTCTGACGCCGGGGCCAACATACGTTGCGCAACAAAATCTGTCTGATCACGCATCGTCTCACCTCTCGATTGAAACCCTGCCATGCGGCGCGGCATCTGTCGAGCGCGGCAGATATTTCCACTTCTGCGGCAAACTGCTAGGCAAGGCTCCGAGTCGCACGGAGATGCAGATGGACAGGAAGCCGGATGTTCTGGTCATTGGCGGTGGCGTCATGGGCGCCTCGATCGCGTATTGGATCACCCGGATGGCACCGGGCACCAAGGTCAGCGTGGTCGAAATGGACCCCAGCTACGCGCGCGCATCAACGGCGCTTTCGGTGGCCTCGATCCGGTCCCAGTTTTCCAACCCGGTCAACGTTCAGATCAGCCGCTTTGGGCTTGATTTCATTCGCAATTTCGCGTGCGAAGTGCCACAGGGCGGGGTTGCCGACCTTGGCCTGAAGGAAAACGGCTACCTGTTTCTTTCGGGCAACCCCGATGCGGTGGCGCTGATGGGCGAGTTGGCGGAAATGCAGCGCGGACTTGGTGCCTCGACCGAGGTTTTGGAACCCGCCGCCATCGCCGCCCGCTTTCCGTGGCTTTGCCTCGATGATGTGGTGGCTGCGACCTTTGGCCACGAGGGCGAGGGGTGGTTCGACAACATGGGGCTTTTGGGTGGGCTGAAGGCACAGGCCCGCGCGCAGGGCGCCGAATTCATCACCGACCGTGTGGTGGGCCTTTCGCGCGAAGGCGACGCGGTGGTATCTGCAACACTGGCGCAGGGCGGGCGCATCGAGGCTGCGGCATTTGTTAACGCGGCGGGCACACGGGCATCGGAATTGCTGCGCTGGCTAGGTGAAGAATACCCCGTAGAGCCTCGCAAAAGAACGGTTTTTGTAATAGATGCGCCAAATGCCCGCCACCCGGACGCGCCCCTGATGATCGACCACACCGGCTACTATCTGCGCCCCGAACACGACCAGTGGATTGCCGCGACCGTACCCGAACACGACGGCCCCTGCGATGCCGACGACTTCGAGCCGGACCACGCGCAGTTTGAAGACCTGATCTGGCCCGCGCTTTACGCGCGTGCGCCGGGGTTCGACGCGGTCAAGGTCACGCGGTTCTGGGTTGGGCATTACGCCTACAATACGCTTGATCAGAATGCGATTCTGGGCCGCCACCCGGCGTTTCAGAACCTCTACCTGGCCAACGGTTTTTCGGGTCACGGGCTGCAACAGGCACCCGCGGTTGGGCGCGGCATCGCCGAGGTCATTCTGACCGGCGACTGGCAGAGCCTTGATCTGTCAGACCTCGACATGCGCCGGGTGATCGAGGGGCGGCCGTTCCTTGAACGCGCGATCGTCTAACGTGCGCCGCGTGCCTGAAGCAACGGCACAAGGCCCGAAAGGTCATACCCTGCCGCTGCGGCCGCGCCAAGGATTTCGCTGAGCGGTAGGCGGGGCGCCTCGGCCATTGCCCACAGGTGGCTTGAGCGGGTGCCGGAACGGCAATAGGCCAACACTGCCCCCTCGGCAACCGCGAGAGTGGCCGCGAATGCCGCGACCAGTTCATCTGTCATCTGGCCAGGAATATAGGGCAGGCGGTGATATGCCAGCCCCGCCGCCCGCGCCGCCGCCTGCATCGCGGCGCTGGCGAGGTCGGCTTCAACCTCATGATCGGGGCGGTTGTTGATGATGGTGCGATAGCCCAACGCGGCCAGCGCAGGCAGATCGGAAGGGTCAATTTGCGGGGCAACCGCAAAGCCGGGCGCGAGTTGACGAATGTCCATCCGGGTCTCCTTACCGCGCGGCCTCGGCGGCGGCGCGGATGGCAGCGATGTTGGCGCCGTAAGGCGCCGGGTTGGTGGCAGAGCCGCCTTTGAACACAGCAGATCCTGCGACCAGCACATCGGCACCGGCGGCGGCCACCAGCGGCGCGGTTGCAACCGTAACGCCGCCATCAATCTCGATATGCACGGGCCGCGCGCCCAGCATGGCCCGCAGGCGACGCACCTTTTCCACCTGTGCGGCAATGAAGCTCTGGCCGCCAAAGCCGGGGTTGACGGTCATCACGCAGACGAGGTCAACCATGTCGGCAAGGTATTCCACCGCTTCGATACCGGTGCCGGGGTTCAGCGCAAGTCCAGCCTTTTTGCCTTTTGCGCGAATAGCTTGCAAGGTGCGGTGAATGTGTGGCCCGGCCTCGAGATGGGCAGTGATGATGTCGGCGCCAGCCGCAGCAAAGGCATCAATATAGGGGTCAACCGGCGCGATCATCAGATGCACATCCATCGTGCCCTTTATATGCGGTCGGATTGCCGAGCACATGGCCGGGCCAAAGGTCAGGTTTGGCACAAAATGCCCGTCCATCACGTCAACATGCACCCAATCGGCGCCCTCAGCCTCAATCGCGTGACATTCCGCGCCAAAATTGGCGAAATCCGCAGAAAGGATCGAGGGGGCGATCTTGATCGGCAGGGTCATTGGCAGCTCCCGGGTTTTGCGCCTTTTAGCGCGCGTATCGGCGTCGCGCCAGCGATGATTGACCGCGGCCGGGCAGGGTGGCAGGGTGCCCCGGGGCCGGCGCGCGATGTGGCGCCGACGAAGGAGATTTATGGCATGGCCTATGCACTCGCGGTAGCGGCACCTGGTGGCACCGAGCAGTTTCACCGCATCGCGTTTGAAACACCGCGCCCCGGTGCGGGTGAAATTACCTTAAGACACACAGCTATTGGACTGAATTTCATAGATATATACTTTCGAACCGGCGCTTACCCGTGGCCGTTGCCGCGCGATCTGATCACCGGATCGGAAGGCGCGGGCGTGATTGAGGCGGTGGGCGAGGGGGTTAGCCTCAGGGTCGGTCAGCGCGTCGCCTATACCACGCCGAACGGCGCCTATGCCAGCCACCGAACCTTGCCCGCTGCCCTCGCGGTGCCGCTGCCCGATGCGATCAGCGATGAAGTGGCGGCGGCGGTGATGCTCAAAGGTCTGACAGCACACTATCTGATACATCACTCTTATCCTGTAACACTTTCGGAAACCGTGCTTTTTCACGCAGCTGCCGGCGGTGTCGGGCTGCTTGCCGGGCAATGGCTTGCGGCCAAGGGCGTGCGTGCCATCGGAACCGCAGGCGGGGCTACAAAATGCGCACTGGCGCGCGCGCGCGGGTATGCCGAGGTGATTGACTACCGTGCGCAGGACTTCGTGCCCGAGGTTATGCGGTTGACCGAAGGTGGCGGCGTTGCAGCGGTCTATGATTCAATTGGCGTTGATACCGTGCTGAAATCACTTGAGGTTCTGCAACCGTTCGGCACGCTTGTAAGTTTTGGCCAGTCATCCGGCGCGCCTGACAACCTTCGCGTCAGTCATCTCGCGCGTGCCAGTCTGCGGGTCACGCGGCCGACGCTGTTTCACCATACGCGGGTGCCGGGGTGGCTGGCGAAAGCCTCGGGCGAAATGTTCACGATGATCGCTTCCGGGGCCATCAAGGTTGAAATTGCGCAGCGATTTTCGTTGGATGCCGTGGGTTCTGCACATGAAGCGCTTGCCGGGCGGCAGACCACTGGTTCAACAATTCTTGTGCCGTAGCGCGCCTTGGTAACGATTGTTTAACATAATACCTCTTATCGGATATACTGCTTTGGCGGTCGCCCCGGCACCCATCCTGAATATCTGGCGCTAAAGCGCGCGCAGCCCTGCCGCATAGCGGCGCGCGTTTTCGCGGTAATGCGCCGCAGACCCGAGCAGCCTGGCCACCCCATCCGCATCAAGCTGGCGCACCACGCGCCCCGGCGCGCCCATCACGAGGCTGAAATCCGGGATCACCTTGCCTTCGGTAATCAGCGCGCCCGCGCCGATCAGGCAGCCCTGCCCGATGACCGCGCCGTTCAGAACTGTCGCGCCCATGCCGATCAGCGACCCCGCGCCAATCGTGCATCCATGCAGCATTGCCTTGTGGCCGATGGTGCAATTGGCGCCAACGGTCAGCGGAAATCCCATGTCGGTGTGCAGCACCGAAGCCTCTTGCACGTTGCTGCCTGCTCCGATGCGGATTTCTTCATTGTCGCCGCGCAGCGTGGCGCCGAACCAGACCGAGGCGCCCGCCTCAACCACGACCTTCCCGATCAGATTGGCGTTTGGCGCAATCCAGGTGTCGGCGGCAAGTGTGGGGGCAATTCCGTCAAGCGCATAGATCATCGGGCAGCAAACTCCGCATTGAGGCCACGAATGAAATCGGCAAGGCCCGGTTGGCGCTCGCGCTTCAGGCGCTCGGCGGCAAGGATGGTTCCCAGTTCGGCCTCGGCACGGTCGACATCGTCGTTGACAAGAACATAGTCGTATTCCGCCCAATGGCTGATTTCGGCCTGGCTTTTGGCCATTCGCCCGGCAATCACCTCCGGCGTGTCCTGACCACGGGCCCGCAGGCGGCGGTCAAGCTCGGCGATCGAGGGCGGCAGGATGAAAACCGAAACCACATCGCGCCCCAGCGCCGAATTGCGCACCTGCTGGCCGCCCTGCCAGTCGATATCAAGCAGCACATCGCGGCCCGCCGACAGTTCGGCCTCGATCGGCGCACGGGGCGAGCCATAGAGGTTGCCGAACACTTCGGCATGTTCGAGCATGTCACCGCGCGCGGCGGCGGCAAGAAACCCTTCGCGCGACATGAACCAGTATTCCTTGCCATCCGTTTCGCCCGGCCTTGGCGCCCGTGTGGTGGCCGAAACCGAAAATCGCAGGGTGGCATCCTTGGCCATCATTCGTTGCGCGAGGGTGCTTTTACCCGCGCCGGAAGGCGACGAGAGGATGATCAACAGGCCGCGGCGCAGGGTTTGGGGCATCGCCTACTCCAGATTCTGGATCTGCTCGCGCATCTGGTCGATCACATGCTTGAGGTCAAGCCCGATTGCAGTCAGCCGGGTCGAGCCAGATTTGGAACAGAGCGTATTGGCCTCGCGCACGAATTCCTGTGTGAGAAACTCAAGCTTGCGGCCAATTGGCCCGTCGGCGGCCAGATGCGCGCGGGCGGCGGCGATGTGGGCGCGCAGGCGGTCAAGTTCTTCGGTCACGTCGGCCTTGATGGCAAGCATCGCAAGTTCGGCCGCCACCCGCCCGGGGTCTGCGCCGGGGGCCGCATCGGCAACCCGCGCCAGCGCCGCCTTCAGCGCCTCGGCGACCTCGGGGCGGCGCGCCTCGGCGGCTTCGGCAGCGGTTGCGGTAAGCTCGGCGATACGGTCGATCTGGGCGGCAAGCACCCGCGCAAGTGCGGCCCCCTCGGCGCGGCGCATAGCATTGAAATCATTCAGAAGTCCCGCAAGGTCCGCCAAAAGCGCGGCGCGCAGCGCCGCCGGGTCCGGCAGTTCGGCGCCGCCTTGCTGTGCTACCCCGCGCAAGGCCAGAACCTGCGCCGCAGAGGTTGCGGCCAGTTCGATCCCCTGCCCCGCCGCCTGCGCCTCGACACTGGCGAGCGCTGCCAGCGCCGCCGCCAGCCCCGCGGGGTTGATGCGCATGGCATCCGACACCTCGCCCGCGGTCAGTTTCAAGGTAAGTTGCACCGAACCGCGCGCCACCGCCCGTGCCATGGCCTCGCGCACGCCCGCCTCAAGCCCCTCGATGCCTTCGGGCAGTCGAAGCCGCAGATCGAATCCCTTGCCATTGACTGCGCGCAGATCCCACGCCCATTCAACCCCGGCGGCTGCGCCTTGCCGCGCGGCAAACCCCGTCATCGAGAGCGGGCCCTTGGCCTGTGTCTGGTTAACCATTTGTAAACTTTCCCCACCTTTTTGCCGTTGAAAGGGGTAGATTCATTTTGCGGTAACGATGTCGTTCGGGGCCTAGCACAGTCAGCGCGCCAGCGACAGGGCCGCAGGCGACGGGGCAGCATCGCAACGGCACGCTGTGCGGAAATGACAGGATTTGGTAACGTGGAAACGGTTGAAGACTCGTTCGGCAAGATCGTCACGTTGGCTCGGGCGGAGGGTGCCATGCACTATCGGTCGTTGGCGCATGTGCGCGCATATTGGGAAGCGCTGCGCAAGGGGCGGCAGGTGCCCGGCCGCGCCGAGGTAGATCCGCGCGGCATCGAACAGGCGCTGGAATTTGCGTTTATTGCAGAACGCATAGCCCCCGGCATGGCGCGCTTTCGTCTGGCGGGGATGCACCTCAACGACCTGATGGGCATGGAGGTGCGCGGCATGCCGCTTTCTGCCTTTTTCGCGCCCGAGGCACGCAAGCGCATTTCGGACGTGATAGAGGCGGTTTTTCAGGGGCCAGAGGTGGCCGAGGTGACGTTGCAGGCTGAAGCAGGTATTGGCAAACCGCCGCTGACTGCACGACTTTTGATCTTGCCGCTGAAGTCGGACCTTGGCGACGTGAACCGCGCGCTTGGCTGCCTTGCAAGCGATGGCCAGATTGGCCGCAGCCCGCGCCGCTTTACTATTACGTCGGTGCAGATGAGCAAGATTACCGCCGGCGTGCCGGTCGAACCGGGCACTGTAGAGCCGGTGAGCCCGGTGCCCCCCCTGCCCGAGACCAACCGCCTGCCCGGGCTCGCCGAACCGGGGCGCGGCTTTGCGCATCCCGCCGCAGGCACCCCTGAGGCACGCCGTGCCGGGTTCCGCATCGTGCGCAACGACACCTGAAAAAGGCGCCCCGCAGGGCGCCTTTTCGCATCGGGTCAGGGCGTGGCTCAGACCGCCACGGCGCGGCGCTGGTCGCGCAGGCTTTGCAGCTCTTCCGCCACCAGAAACGCCAGTTCCAGCGACTGGCTGGCATTCAGGCGCGGGTCGCAGGCGGTGTGGTAGCGGTTCGAGAGGTCTTCATCGGTCACGGCGCGCACGCCGCCGGTGCATTCGGTCACATCCTTGCCGGTCATCTCGAAATGCACGCCGCCGGGGATCGACCCTTCGGCGCGGTGCACCGCAAAGAACTCGTGCACCTCGCGCAACACCGACTCGAATGGCCGCGTCTTGTAGCCCGAGGCCGCTTTGATCGTGTTGCCGTGCATCGGGTCGCAGGTCCAGACCACGTTGGCCCCCACCTCGCGCACCGCGCGGATCAGGCGCGGCAAATGCTCGCCCACGTTGCCCGCCCCAAAGCGCGCGATCAACGTAAGGCGGCCCGGTTCGTTATCGGGGTTCAACCGCTCCAGCAGCACTTTCAGGTCGTCGGTCTTGAGCGAAGGGCCGCATTTGAGGCCGATCGGGTTTTGCACACCACGGCAGAATTCAACATGCGCGCCATCGGGTTGGCGGGTGCGATCCCCGATCCAGAGCATATGGCCAGAGCCCGCAATCGGCAGCCCGGTGGTGCTGTCGATCCGACAGAGCGCCTCTTCGTATTCCAGCAACAGGGCTTCGTGGCTGGTATAAAAATCGACCGCCCCAAGCTCGGGCGCGGTCTCCGAGGTCACGCCAGCGGCGGCCATGAAGGCCATCGCATCGGAAATGCGGGTGGCAATTTCGCGGTAGCGGGCGGCGTCATCTTCATCGGTGAAGCCCGAAATCCAGTTTTGCACCCGGTGGATATCGGCGTAGCCCCCGGTTGAAAACGCGCGCAGCAGGTTGAGGCTGGCAGCGGCCTGGGTATAGGCCTGCAACATGCGCCCCGGATCGGGCACCCGCGCATCGGCGGTGAAATCGAAGCCGTTGATGATGTCGCCGCGGT
>PHEE01000031.1 GCA_002842855.1 Alphaproteobacteria bacterium HGW-Alphaproteobacteria-4
ACGCTTTCGAACGGGCGGCGGGCCGATTGCCTGATCCACCTGCCAAACCCGCCCGGCCCTATCGTCATCGATTCGAAGTTTCCGCTTGAGGCCTACGAAGCACTGCGCCGCGCCGAGAACCCCGGTCAGACGCTTGAGGCGCAGCGGGCGATGCGGGTGGCGGTGCGTGGGCATGTTCGCGCGATTGCTGAACGCTATGTGATCGAGGGCGAAACCGCCGACGGCGCGCTGATGTTTCTGCCTTCCGAGGCGGTTTACGCCGAACTGCACGCCAATTTCCCCGAACTGGTGCGCGAGGGGTTCGGGCTCAAGATCTGGATCGTCTCGCCCACCACATGTATGGCGGTGCTCAACACCATGCGCGCGGTGCTGAAAGATGCGCGGATGCGCGAACAGGCCGGAGCGATCCGCAAAGAGTTGGGGCTGCTTTACGGCGATGTCGAGCGGCTTGGGGTGCGGGTCGAGAGCCTTGACCGCCACTTTGGACAGGCCGCTAAGGATATCGAAGACATCAAGATTTCCGCAGAAAAGACCGGAAAGCGCGCGCGCCGCCTGGACAACTTCGATTTTGAGGAACTGGCGCCCGAAACCGACCCCGCCATTGTGCCCCCTTTGCCGCTGCCCTGAGGGTGCGCGCTTGCGCCGCTTGCGCGCCGCGCAACTTTCCTCAACACTGGCGCTCAACGGAGGCCCCTATGCTGCAGATCACGCCCGACAAAATCGCCCATGTCATCATCCGCGCCCGCGAGATGGAGGCCGATTTCGGCGGCTTTGGCGATGCCGGCGGTTATGGCAGCGCCGCCGCTGCCGACCTGCGCGCTTTCATCGCCAACCTGAACGATGATGAGCAGGCAAGCCTTGTCGCGGTGATGTGGGTGGGGCGCGAAACCTTTGACGCCGAAGAATTGCAAGAGGCGATCAACACCGCCAAGGCCGAGGCGACGGCACCGACCGAAGATTACCTGATGGGTGTTCCGATGCTGGCCGATTACCTTGAAGACGGGCTGAACGCGCTTGGCATCTCGCTGGAGGATGCCGAAGAGGGGGTTCTGCGGTCCACCTGAAGGTGATCGCGCCGCGCAAGGTATTGTGCCAGCGGCTGCACTTGCCCCAGCCAGCGCGCAATCAACCGCAGATCGGCAGGTACGCCGTGCACCCCAGCCGGAAACTCGCGCAGCAGCAGCGATTCGGCTGCCATCGCGGCGGGGCCCGAGACCAGCCGCGCCATCGCGCTGCCGCGCATGTCGCCGGTCGCATCAAGCGCCCAGCTTTGGTGCCAGACCACTGCCCCGTCGCGCTCCGCCTTGAGCGCCACCAGCAGAACAGTGCGGTCAGGCTCGCCCGGCGCATAGGCGTTTTTCGCCCAAAGATCATCGGAAAGGTCGCGCAGGCGGGCGTCACCTTCGGCGCCGTTCAGGGTTTCAAGTTCTGCAAAGACCGGCGCCCAGGCATCGGCCCAGCCCAGCGGGCGAATCGTGCCGCGCACGAAATCCTTGATGCGCCACGCTGGATCAAACCCGTACTCGGCCATGAACGGCAGGCTGTCGCGGTTGGGGTAAACCTCAAAGGTCTCTGGCACCGGTAGCGGCGCATCGATGCGCGTCACCGCATCCCACGGCCGCGCGACCGCAAGCTCGGTGAAATGCCGGATCGACCGCGAGGGGGCGCAGAGTGCCTTGAGCACGCCCAGGGGCGACCAGCTGAACTTGTAGCGAAAGGCGTTCGCCTGCGCCGGGATGCCGCCGCAGAACGAGGTGAACGAAATCGCGTTGGTCACGTCGTAGGCCGGGCTTGCACGGTAGGCCGCGACCAGATCATGCGCCATCATGTGGTCAATGCCGGGGTCGAGCCCCATCTCGGCCACCACTGATACGCCCGCCGCGCGCGCGGCGCCATCAAGCGCGCGCAACTCGGGCGTGGCGTAGCTGGAGCATACGAAATGCGCGCGGCACCGCACCGCCAGCCGCGCCAGCCCCGTGTGCATGTCGGATGGCAGCATCGACACGACCACATCGCCGGGCCGCAGCGCCGACGCCAGTTCCTGCGCGTCATACCTGCGGATGTCGGGGGCAAGGTCGCCCACCACCGCCGCCGCGGCCTCGATGGTCTGGTTCCAGACCACCAGCGGCTGCCCTTCGGTCAGCAGGCGCCGCAGCCCCGGCACCGCCGAAAGCCCGGTGCCGCACCAATGGATTGTCATGCGATGTTCCTTATAGCGCCGCCAGATGGCGGTCAAATTCAGCCTTGGCCCGGCCCCAGACACCCGCACCCAGATCGCCCAGCGACAGCAGCGAGGGTAAAAGCTGCGCGGCGTAATCTTCGCTTGCCTCGCGCGGCAACAGCGAGGGGAGGTTGTCGATCGCGGTCACGTCGAGCGCCGGGCTCTCGGCCACCCGCAGAGCAGGCGCGGCCCAGTCGGTGGTGCGGTCGTAGACCTTGATCGGCGAAAAATCCGAGCTCGGGTCGCAGGCAATATCGCCGATCACCCTCAGCGCACGCGGCGCGGCCAACGCCGAGGCGGGCACGAACACCGGGCAGCCCGGCCGCGCGAGAATGCAGTTGAGAAAGATCTCATGCGCCAGCACCTCGGGGAAGGGGCCACCGCCAGTGGTCTCGGCCATGTCCCATTTCGTTACCGCCACACCCATCGCCTCGCACAGATCGCTTGCCCCGGTTCCCACCCGGCCAAGCGCGCCGATCACCAGCGCGCGCGGGCGCGGCGCATCGCCCAGATCAGCCGCAAGATCGGCCAGCAACTCGGCCTTGCCAGGATATTTCGCCACTGGCCCGCAGATGCCGCCTCGCGCCTGCGCCGCCCAGCATTTGAGCGCAACAGCGGCCCCCGCATAGCCCGCCCAGTAGCCAAACGCCGCTACCCGCCGCCCGCCCGCATCGACCAGATATTCGAGGTCATAAAGCACCCCGCCCCCGGCCTTGAACCGCTGCAAGAGCACCCGCCCCGCAGGTTGGCCCTTGTAGGCGTGGCCGAACATGATGTGGCGATGCACCAAAGCTGTGCCATCCTCAGGCAGCTCTTTCAGACCAAAGATGATCGCATCTTGCGGTGCCTCGGGCCAAGAATTCTCGGGCGCAATCTCGCACCCCGCCTGCACAAAGCCCCGGATTCCAATCTCGCGCACGCGGCTTTGCTCAACGGTTACCCGCAGCCCTGCCGCCCGCAGTGCCGCAGCACCCTCAGGTGTCAGCCCGACGCGCTCTTCATTTGGCCGCTGCTCGGCGCGCACCCAGATATGTGTCATCTTGAACCCCGTCATTGCCTGCGCAGGCAATCACATCGCCCCGTCGGCAACCAGACACATTCTGCCGTGTCTTCAACGTCCAAATACCCATTCTGACGTCGCCACCAGCATATCTGCCGGGTGGCTAGCCCCAAACCACATCGCCAAGGAAAATGTAGCCGGCGCCATAGATGGTCTTGATCAACCGCGGGTTCTTGGGGTCTTCGCCAAGCTTGGTGCGCAGCCGCGAAATTCGCACGTCCATCGCGCGGTCGAAACTGTCGCCTGCGGCACCGCCAAGGCTTTCTTGCATCTGCGCACGGCTGATCAGCCGCTTGGGGCTTTCGAGGAACATCCGCAGCACTTCGCCCTCGGCATGGCTGAAGGGCACCTCGGCGCCATCCGCCGCCACCAACATGTAGCGGTCGAAATGCGCTGTCCAACCGGCAAACCGCGCCGTCTGTGCCGCACGTTCGGCGTCGGGGCGGGCCTTGCGCAGCCGGGCGCGGATGCGCGCCACCACTTCGGCCGGATCGAACGGCTTGATGATGTAATCGTCGGCGCCCAGTTCCAGCCCTGTCACCCGGTCCTGCACCTGCGCGCGGCCCGAGATGATGATGATCGCGGCACCCGATTCGAGCGCGAGGCGATGCACCAGCGCCAGCCCGTCGCGGTCAGGCAAACCAAGATCGACCAGGCACACATCGGGGGCCGAGCGCTTCAACCCCACCTCGAATTCGGCGGCACGCCCGTAAGATGTGGTGCGAAACCCCGCCTCTTCCAGCGCATCCGAAAGCATCCGGCGCACCTCGGGCTCGTCATCGAGAATGGCAACGTGGGGCGGCTTCATGCGGCATCTCCGGGGGTCAGCAGCGCGCGCAGCGCGGCGTCGGTGACAGGTTTTGAAAGTACCGGGCAGGGTGCGGCGGCGCGCAGGGCGTGGCCCTCGGGCAGCGAGGTCATCAGCAACACCGGAATCGGCGGTGTGCGCGCGCCGACCGCCCGGGCAAGGCTGACGCCGGTTTCTGCCCCGCGCAGGTTGATGTCCGACAGCATCAGGCCAATGCCTGGCAAATCGGCCAGTTCGCGCGCCTCGGCAGCGGTCGCGGCCTCGATCACCGTATGCCCCATGCCGCGCAGCATCTCGCGCACACTTGTGCGAATTTCGTCGCTGTCTTCGACCAGCAGCACCAGCTTCGGCGCAGTGGTCTCGGCTGCGGCGCGCAACGGCAGCCGCAGAGTGACCCGTGCGCCGCCGCCTTCAGGGTTTTCCAGCCGCACCCTGCCACCGGCAAGCTTGGTCTGGTCATAAACCATCGACAGGCCCAACCCCGAGCCTTCGCCACCCTTGGTGGTAAAAAACGGGTCGAGGCCGCGTTCCAGTGCTTCTGGGCTAAAGCCGCGACCGGTGTCGGTTACCGAGATTTCCACCCAGGTGTCGCGCACCGCACGGGCGCCAAGTGATATTCGCCCCGGCCCGGCGCCGATCGAATCGCGGGCGTTGAGCACTAGGTTCAACAGGCTGTCTTGCAGCGTTCCGGGGTCCAGCAGCAGCGGCGCATCAAGCCCTTCGACCATGGTTTCCAGCACCACCGCCTCTCCGAGTGTCGGGCGCGCCATCGCGGCGAGATCATCCAGAAACGGCCCGATGTCGAGCGGTTGCGGGCGCAACTCGCGCGGGCCCGAAATGCTGGCGATCCGGTCCAGCAGCGTGCCGCCACGGCGCGCGGCGGCCAGGGTGGCGCGGGCCAGTTCAGCGGCTTCGGCAGGCAGCCCCTCGGCGCGCTCCATCCTGCCTTGCAGGCCCATGATGATGGTCAACAGGTTGGCAAAGTCATGTGCCAGCCCCGAGGTCAACTGCGCCGCAAGCTCGCGCTTGGAGCTTTGTGTCAACGCGGCGCGGGCCTGCGCCTCGTGTGTCACGTCGGTTGACAGCACATAGACCCCATTTACCGCGCCATCCATGCTGCGATCGGGCGTCAAGGCAATGCGGATGCGGCGCCCCGAGGGGGCGTGGGTGATTTCAAACACTGTCGCCTCACCTGCAAGCGCGCGGGCAAGTTCGGGTTCGATGCGTGTAAAGGTGTCGCGCCCCAGTGCATCAGCTACCGTCACGCCGACAATCTCGGA
This sequence comes from Alphaproteobacteria bacterium HGW-Alphaproteobacteria-4, assembly GCA_002842855.1. GTDB lineage: Bacteria > Pseudomonadota > Alphaproteobacteria > Rhodobacterales > Rhodobacteraceae > UBA6213. The sequence continues at coordinate 5,370 of PHEE01000031.1, forward strand.
AAGGCTTCCCGGCATTACCGACGAAAGCCTGCGGTTGGAGAACGTGTAGCGATAGGCGCGGTCCATGTGGGCGATGTGCGCGGGCATCATTTCGGTCACTTGCCGGGTGCGCGCCTCGATCTCGGTCAACTCGCGCTTGGCCTCTTCCAGCGCCGCGTTGGTGGCGGCAAGCTCGCGGTTGGCGAGCGCCAGCCGCTCGGTGTGGGCAAGAAGCTGGTCGGAAAGTTCGGCGGAATGGGCGCGCAGCAAGCCTTCCTGAAGCTTGATATCGGTAATGTCGGTGTACACCGTCACCCAGCCGCCCTGCGGCAGCGGCGAGCCTTCCACCGAAATCGTGCGGCCGTTGGCGCGCGTTCGCTCCATGTAATGCGGCACAAAGGCGCGGGCCTGTTCCACCCGCAGCCGCACCGCTGCGTCGATATCTGGCTGCGGCCCGTATTCGCCACGCTCGACGAGGTGGCGGATGGTCTGCTCAAAAGATGCGCCGGGGCGGGTCAGCGACTCGGGCAGATCGAACATCACCTGATACTGCCGATTGCAGACTGCCAGACGCAGCTCGCGGTCAAATATCGACAGCGCCTGTTGAATAAGGTTCAGCCCTGCCCGCGTCAGCCGCCCGGTATCGTCCTCGCCTGTCATACGGTCGCCTCCCGCGGTCACCGCTAGCACCCTCGCGCACGCGCCGCAAACGGGCAAGGGCGGCCTGTTACAATTCGCAACAATTGCGACAAAGTCAGGAAAGCTTTGACGGCGAGGGTGCAGCCGTGACGCTATGGGGGGGTTGGAGGAATCGCCCCGAAGCGAGAAGATTGCCGCAAGACGGCACGAGGGAGGAAGACTTTGGCAGAAGTGACAGCGGCTGCGGCCGAACCTCAGTCGATTCCGGCGCTTTTGGCGCGCAATGTGCAGCGTTATGGCGGTCTGCCCGCCTTCCGCGAAAAGGAATTCGGCATCTGGCAAAGCTGGACCTGGGCGCAGGCGAACAACGAGATTCGCGCAATCGCTCTGGGGTTCCTGTCGGTGGGAGTCGAACGTGGCGATTCGGTCGCGGTGATCGGGCGCAACCGGCCCCGCCACTACTGGGTGATGATCGCGGCGCAGATGTGCGGAGCCATTCCCGTGCCGCTTTACCAAGACGCGGTGGCCGAAGAGATGGCCTATGTGCTGGAGCATTGCGGCGCCCGCTTTGTGGTTTGCGGCGATCAGGAGCAGGTCGACAAGGTCATCGAAATTGGCGACCGGGTGAAAGACCTTCAGCACGTCGCCTATACCGACAAGCGCGGCATGCGCAAATATGACCATAGCAAGATGAACTCGCTGGCCGACCTGCAGGCGCAGGGCGTTGCCGGGCATTATCGCTACGAGGCCGAACTCGACAAGCGCATTTCAGAGCTGACCTATGATACCACCTGCGTGATGCTTTATACTTCGGGCACCACCGGCAAGCCCAAGGGCGTGGTGCTTTCCAACCGCAACATCATCGAAACCGCAAAGAATTCGGTGGGGTTCGACAAGCTCAACGCGCTGGATGAAGTGGTGGCCTACCTGCCGATGGCATGGGTGGGCGACTTCATCTTTTCAATGGGGCAGGCGATGTGGACGGGCTTTACCGTCAACTGTCCCGAAAGCGCCGCCACAATGATGACCGATCTGCGCGAAATCGGCCCGACCTACTTTTTCGCCCCGCCTCGGGTGTTTGAGGGTCAGCTGACCAACGTGATGATCCGCATGGAAGACGCGGGCCGGGTAAAGAAATGGCTGTTCGACCATTTCATGGCGGTCGCGCGCAAGGTCGGCCCGTCGATCCTCGATGGAAAACCGGTCGGGGTTCTTGATCGCCTGCATTACGTCCTCGGCAATCTTCTGGTTTACGGCCCGCTGAAAAACACCCTCGGCTTCAGCCGTATTCGCGTAGGCTACACGGCAGGCGAGGCAATCGGGCCGGAGATCTTCGAATTCTACCGCTCGCTTGGCATCAACCTCAAACAGCTTTACGGCCAGACCGAGGCCAGCGTGTTCATCACGCAGCAGCCCGACGGGCAGGTGCGCAACGATACGGTGGGCGTGCCTTCGCCCGGGGTCGAGGTGAAGATTGGTGAGAACGGCGAGGTCTATTATCGCGGCCCCGGCACCTTCGTTGAATATTTCAAGAATCCCGAAAGCACCGCGAGCACGAAAGACCCCGAAGGCTGGGTTGCGACCGGCGACGCGGGATATTTCGAGCCGGAAACCGGGCATTTGCGCATCATCGACCGCGCGAAAGACGTGGGCAAGATGGCCGATGGCCGCCTGTTCGCGCCGAAATATGTGGAAAACAAGCTCAAGTTCTACCCCTCGATTCTTGAAGCGGTGGTGTTTGGCAGTGGCCGCGACCGTTGTACCGCCTTCATCAATATCGACCTGACCGCGGTCGGCAACTGGGCCGAGCGCAACAACATCGCCTATGCCAGCTATCAGGAGCTGGCGGGCCACCCCAGGGTTTACGAGATGATCCGGGGGCATGTCGCCGAGGTCAACCGCTCGATCGCCGCCGACCCGATCCTTGCAGGGTGCCAGATTCACCGCTTCCTGATCTTGCACAAGGAGCTTGATGCGGATGACGGCGAGATGACCCGCACCCGCAAGGTTCGCCGCAACATTGTGGCCGACAAATACGCCGACCTGATCGCCGCGCTCTATGATGGCCGCGACAGCATCTATACCGAAACCGAAGTGACCTACGAAGACGGCCGCAAGGGCAAGATTACGGCGACGCTGCGTATTGCCGACGCTGAAATTGCCCCCGAGCAAAGGAGGGCCGCCTGATGCCGGTAAGCCACGCAGAGGAAGGCTACGTCACCGCGGATGGCCGCCAGATCGGCGGCACCCTGATGGAACTGAAGAACATCACGCTGCGGTTTGGCGGCGTGGTTGCGATCAAGGACATCAGCTTTGACATCCGCGACGGCGAGATCAGGGCCATCATCGGCCCGAACGGCGCCGGCAAAAGCTCGATGCTCAACGTGATTTCGGGCTTCTACGTTCCCACCGAGGGCGATGTCTATTTCAAGAAGGTCAAGCGCGGCCCGATGAAACCCTACGAGGTGGCGCGGCTGGGCATTGCCCGCACCTTTCAGAACATTGCGCTGTTTGATGGCATGTCGGTGCTCGACAACATCATGACCGGGCGGCTGACGATGATGAAATCGGGGCTGCTGAGCCAGGCGCTCTGGTATGGCGCTGCTGCCCGCGAGGAATATGCGCACCGCGAAAAGGTCGAGCGGATCATCGATTTCCTTGAAATCCAGAATATTCGCAAAACGCCGGTTGGCCGACTTCCTTATGGTTTGAAGAAACGGGTCGAACTGGCGCGCGCGCTGGCGGCGGAACCGAAGCTTCTGCTTCTCGACGAACCGATGGCCGGCATGAACGTCGAGGAAAAGGAAGACATGAGCCGCTTCATCCTCGACCTAAACGACGAGTTTAGCACTACAATCTGCCTGATCGAGCACGACATGGGCGTGGTGATGGACCTTTCCGACCGCGTGGTGGTGATGGATTACGGCCGCAAAATCGGCGACGGCACCCCCGACGAGGTGCGCAACAACCAGGATGTGATCGACGCCTATCTGGGCGTGGCGCACGACTGACGGGGGGAAAAGACCATGCCGGAACAACTGCTATACGCAATGGAAGTAACCCTGAACGGGCTGATGGCGGGGGTAATGTACTCGCTTGTTGCCCTGGGGTTCGTGCTGATCTTCAAGGCCTCGGGCGTGTTCAACTACGCGCAAGGCGTGCTTGCTCTATTCGCGGCTCTCACCTTGGTGGGCCTGAAAAACGGGCAGATACCATTTGCGCATGTCATCAACGCGATTTTCGGTACTGACCTGCACACTTTCGGCTGGAAGCTGCCGGCGCTGCTGGCAATTCTGCTGGCCGCAGGGGTGATGGTGCTGCTGGCGGTGATCATCGAAAAGTTGGTGCTCAAACACCTCGTCAGTCAGGCGCCGATCATCCTGTTCATGGCGACGATCGGGCTCGCCTACTTTCTTGAAGGCCTCGGTGACGTGATGTGGGGCGCCGACATCAAGAAACTCGACGTCGGGCTGCCGCAGGGCATTTCGGAAACCATCGAAACCCTGACCGACCGCTGGTTCGGCTATGGCTTCTTCATCGACAACCTCGACATTGTCGCGACGCTCGTGGCAGTGGTGCTGGTGGCCAGTCTGACCATCTTCAGCCAGTATTCCAAGCAGGGCCGGGCCCTGCGTGCGGTTGCTGATGACCATCAGGCAGCGCTGAGCGTCGGCATTTCGCTGCGCTTCATCTGGGTGCTGGTGTGGTCGATCGCGGGCTTTGTGGCGCTGGTTGCGGGCATCATGTGGGGCACCAAGTCGGGGGTGCAGTTCTCTCTCAGCCTGATCGCGCTCAAGGCGCTGCCGGTGCTGATGCTCGGGGGGTTCACCTCGATCCCGGGCGCCATCGTCGGCGGCCTGATCATCGGTGTCGGCGAAAAGCTGTTCGAGTTTTCGATCGGACCGATGGTGGGCGGCGCGACCGAAAACTGGTTCGCCTATGTGCTCGCGCTCCTCTTCCTCGTGTTCCGGCCGCAGGGCCTGTTCGGCGAGAAGATCATCGAGAGGGTGTAGGGCGATGGCGCATGTGGCAATGCCGGAAGCCTCCGGCGGGGATATTTGGACCAAGGCAATGGGCAAGGGGGCACGCTGATGCTTTACCGTGAGGCGGGTGATTTCAAGACCACCTACAGCGAAGACAGCCAGACCTTTCCGATCCGTTTTGACCGGCTTGGCTTTTATGTGACGCTACTGGTCGCGTTCGGGTTGGTGCCGCTGTTCATCAACGACTATTGGGCCAACGCGGTGTTCGTGCCGTTCCTGATCTACGCGATCGCGGCAATCGGGCTGAACATCCTGGTTGGCTACGCCGGGCAGGTCAGCCTTGGCACCGGCGGGTTCATGGCGGTCGGGGCTTATGCGGTTTACAAGCTGATGACATCTTTCCCCGATGTGCCGGTGCTGATCCATGTTCTGCTCGCCGGTGGCATCACCGCGCTGGTCGGGGTGCTATTCGGGCTTCCGAGCCTGCGGATCAAGGGGTTCTACCTTGCCGTGGCGACACTTGCGGCGCAGTTCTTTCTGGTCTGGCTTTTCAACAAGGTGCCGTGGTTTTACAACTACTCGGCCTCGGGGCAGATCACCGTGCCACAAAGCAAGATGCTGGGCTTCTATGTTACCGGCGCACAGACATCGGCTAGTGCCAAATATCTGTTTTGTCTTGTCATTTTGACGCTTTTGGCGGTTATAGCGCGCAATCTTACGCGCGGCACCGTGGGGCGCAAATGGATGGCCATCCGTGATATGGATATTGCCGCCGAGATCATCGGGGTGAACCCGCTGAATGCCAAATTGACGGCCTTCGCAGTCAGCTCGTTCTTCATTGGTGTTGCCGGGGCGCTGTTCTTTGCGGTCTATCTCGGTGCGGCCGAGGTGACCGAAGCGTTCGGCATCCAGAAGTCGTTCCTGATCCTGTTCATGGTGATCATCGGCGGCCTTGGCTCAATCTTCGGCAGCTTCGCGGGGGCGGCGTTTCTGGTGCTGCTGCCGGTATTCCTGAAAAACGTCCTGGTGGGGCAACTGGGTTGGCCCACCGACCTTGCCGCGCATCTGGAGCTGATGATCGTGGGGGCGCTGATTGTAGGGTTCCTGATCGCCGAACCGCACGGCATGGCGCAGCTCTGGCGGCTGGCAAAAGAGAAACTGCGGCTTTGGCCTTTCCCGCACTGATCCCGCAAGGGGTGCGGGCGGGTTGCCCAACAGGCAAGAACCGGAAAACCGGCATTCAACAATCGCTCTGGGAGGAGAATCGAATGAAGACGAAATTTGTGAGCCTCGTGGTTGCCGGCATGTGCGCCGCAGCCCCGGCAATGGCCGATCTGGTCATTCCGAACCTCAGCTACCGCACCGGCGCCTATGCGCCCGGCGGCATCCCCTACGCCGACGGTTTCAACGACTACTTCGCGCTTTTGAACGCGCGTGATGGCGGCATCGGCGGCGAGAAGATTTCGGTGCCCGAGTGCGAAACAGCCTACAACACCGAAAAAGGTGTGGAGTGCTATGAGGCGACCAAGGGCCTTGGCTCGCTGGTCTACAACCCGCTTTCGACCGGGATCACCTACCAGCTGATCCCCAAGGCGCTCGCCGACAAGATCCCGCTCTACACACCCGGTTATGGCCGCACCTCGGCCGCCAACGGCAAGGTGTTCGAATGGGTGTTCAACTACCCGGCAAACTACTGGGACGGCGCCTCGGTGGCGATCAAGTATCTGCTCGATCAGAACGGCGGCGACCTTGCCGGCAAAAAGATCGCGCTGATCTATCACAACTCGGCCTACGGAAAGGAACCGATCCGCACTCTGCAAGACCTTGCCGCCAAACACGGCTTCACGCTGAGCGAACTTCCGGTTGACGCGCCCGGCCAGGAGCAGAAATCGCAGTGGCTGCAGATTCGCCGCGACAAGCCCGACTATGTGCTGATGTGGGGCTGGGGCGTGATGAACCAGGTCGCCGTGCAGGAAGCCGCGAACATCAAGTTCCCGATGGAAAACTTCATCGGCGTCTGGTGGTCGGGGTCGGAAAACGACGTGGTTCCCGCAGGCGCTGGCGCCGACGGCTACAAGAGCCTCGCGATGCACGGCACCGGGATGGATTACCCGGTCTATGCCGACCTGAAGCAGTACGTCTATGATGCCGGCAACGCATCGGGCAACGGTGACCAAATCGGCTCGGTGCTCTATTCGCGCGGCGTCTATGCGGCAATGGTCATCGCCGAAGCGGCACGCAAGGCACAAGAGCTGGCGGGCACCTCGGCGATCAACGCGGTGCAAATGCGCGATGGTCTGGAAGCGCTGGAAATCACCGAAGAGCGGATGGCCGAGCTTGGCTTGCCGAACTTTGGCCAGCCCTTCGCGGCGTCTTGCGTTGACCATGGTGGCCCCGGTGCCGCGATGCTGCAACAGTGGGATGCGACCGCGCAGAAATGGAACCTGATCACCGGTTTCATCGCGCCGGATCAGGAGGTGCTCGATCCGCTGATCATTGCGGACTCCGAGGCATTTGCGGCTGAGGCGGGCATCACGCAGCGCTGCAACTAAGCAACCCTTCCCCGGCCCGCAGTTCGCGCGGGCCGGGGAGCCATAAACCCGAGGGGAAGCCCCATGCTCGACGCCGCGAAACCCGAGACCTCGCTCTTGGAAGTCAACAATATCGAGGTGATCTACAACCATGTGATCCTCGTGCTCAAAGGCGTCAGCCTCAATGTGCCCAAGGGCGGTATCACAGCGCTTCTGGGTGGCAACGGCGCAGGCAAGACCACGACGCTCAAGGCGGTTTCCAACCTTTTGAAGTCGGAACGCGGCGAGGTGTCAAAAGGCTCGATCACCTATCGTGGTGAAAGCATTACCCACATGGCCCCCGCTGACCTTGTGCAGATGGGCGTGATTCAGGTGATGGAAGGCCGGCACTGCTTTGAACACCTGACGGTTGAGGAAAACCTGTTGACCGGCGCCTACACCCGGCGCGACGGCCGGGCAGCCATCGCCGCCGATCTCGAAATGGTCTACACCTACTTTCCGCGCCTCAAGGAACGCCGCAAAAGTCAGGCGGGCTATACCTCTGGCGGCGAACAGCAGATGACCGCGATCGGTCGCGCGCTGATGAGCAAGCCCGAGACGATCCTTCTCGATGAGCCAAGCATGGGCCTTGCGCCGCAGCTGGTTGAGCAGATCTTCGAGATCGTCAAGGCGGTGAACGAAGGCGAGGGGGTCACGTTCCTGCTTGCCGAGCAGAACACCAACGTGGCGCTGCGGTTTGCCCATTACGGTTACATTCTGGAAAGTGGGCGCGTGGTGATGGATGGCCCCGCCGCCGCGCTGCGCGAGAACCCGGACGTGAAAGAATTCTACCTTGGCGTGGGCGACCAGGGGCGCAAATCGTTCCGCGATGTGCGCAGCTACCGCCGCCGCAAGCGCTGGCTGGCATAAAAGGCAAACTACAAGGATTACAGTCACTTCCCCGCCAACTCGGCGAGGGACAGGGAGGGGGGCAACCCCGGCACGCGATGAACCAGTATTTCGACGCCCTCGAGACCCGCTCTGCCGATGCTCGCGCCGCTGATCTTGCGTTTGCCCTGCCTGCCCAGATTGCACGCGCGCTTGGCGCGCCGGGGATGGCTGCGCACATCGGCGCGGTTGATACCGCGAGCATCACGGACGTTGCCGCACTGGCGCGCCTGCCGGTTTTGCGAAAATCCGACCTTGGCGCCGCGCAAAAGGCTGCGGCGCCTTTCGGCGGGCTGACCACGCGGCCCGCACACGGCTTCGAGCATATCTTTCAAAGCCCCGGCCCGATCTACGAGCCGGGCCGCACCACCGCCGATTGGTGGCGGATGGGCCGCTTTCTGCATGCCTGCGGCGTGGGGCCGGGCGACATCGTGCAAAACTGCTTTGGCTACCACCTGACCCCTGCCGGCATGATATTCGAATCCGGTGCCCGCGCCGTGGGCGCTGCCGTGCTGCCCGCGGGCACCGGCCAGACCGAGTTGCAGGTGCGCTCGGCGGCAGACGTGGGCTGCACCGTCTATTCGGGCACCCCCGATTTTCTCAAGGTCATCCTTGATCGCGCCGATGAAATGGGCGAGCGGCTTGCCTTCACCCGTGCGGCGGTTGGGGGCGGCGCGCTGTTTCCCAGCCTGCGCAAGGAATATGCGGCGCGCGGCATCGCCACGCTGCAATGCTACGCCACCGCCGACCTTGGCAACATCGCCTATGAAAGCCCCGCAATGGAGGGGATGATCGTCGATGAGGGCGTGATCGTTGAAATCGTGCGCCCCGGCACCGGCATTCCGGTTCCCACCGGCGAGGTGGGCGAGGTGGTGGTGACCACGCTCAACCCCGATTACCCGCTGATCCGCTTTGCCACCGGCGATTTGAGCGCGATTCTCCCGGGGCAATCGCCTTGCGGGCGCACCAATCTGCGCATCAAGGGCTGGATGGGCCGCGCCGACCAGACCACCAAGATCAAGGGCATGTTCGTGCGCCCCGAGCAGGTCGCCGCGCTTGTCGCGCGCCACCCCGAGGTGGCCCGTGCCCGCGTCGTGGCCAGCCGCGAAGGCGAGATGGACGCGATGACGGTGCAAATCGAAACCACCGCCTGCGAACCTGGCCGCTACGAGGCGAGCGTGCTTGAAACGCTCAAACTGCGCGGCAAGATTACGCTCATGGAGCCTGGCTCGCTGCCCAATGATGGCAAGGTGATTGAGGATACCCGCCGCTACGACTAGGCTCTCCCGGAACAGGGAGGGCTTTTCAATGCGATTGCCGCTCATATTTGCGTTGCTGCTGCTGGCAGCGCCTGCGATAGCCGAAAACCGTGCTCTGATCATCGCCAACTCGAACTACAGGCTGGGCGATGATGTCGCCGCCGCCGCGCAATCGCTTTCGGCGCGGGCTGCGCTGGAAACGGCAGGTTTTCAAGTGATGGCGGCCGCCGACATTGGCGCGGTTTCCAGCCGCGGTATGATGGCGCAGTTTCTGGCGCGGCAGGCACCGGGCGACCGGCTCGTGATCCTGCTCGCCGGGCATTTTGCCCGCTCGGAAGGCGAAAGCTGGTTTTTGGGCACCGATGCGCTGCGCCCCGATCTGGCGACGGTGGGCGGCTTTGGGCTGGCATTGGGCGACGTGCTCGAAATCGCCGCGACCGCGCCAGGGGGTGCGGTGCTGTTGCTGGGAACCGAGGCGGTTGCGTTGCCGCTAGGGCGCGGTTTGGTGCCGGGCATCGGCGCGCTCGCCATTCCTCAGGGCGTGACCGTGGTGCAGGGCGACGCAGCCGCCATTGCTACCTTTGCCACGCAGATTCTGCCGCTGCCGGGGCAAAGCCTGAAAGCCAAGCTCTCGGTGCGATCCGACCTTCTGGCGCAGGGCTTCCTCAGCGATCTTGTGCCGTTCCTGCCGCTTGCCCCCGGCGCCGCCACCGGCCCCGCGCCCGACCCCTTCGCAGCCGACCGTGCCTTTTGGGAGGCCACGCAAGCGCTCGCCACCCCCGAGGCCTACGACGCCTATGTTGCCCGCTATCCCGGCGGCCTTTACGCCGCCGAGGCCAAAGCGGTGGCTGCCCGCATTCGTGCCGAACCGGGGCGTATCGCGCGGCTGGCCGAAGAGGCGTTGGCGCTCAGCCGCGATCAGCGGCGCGAAGTGCAGCGGCAACTTGCGTTGCTGGGCTATGACCCGAACGGTATCGACGGGCTGTTTGGTCGTGGCACCCGCACCGCACTGACCGCTTGGCAGCGGGCGAATGCGTTTGAGGCGAACGGCTACCTGACTATCGCACAAATCAACGAGATGTCGGCACAGGCCGCGGTGCGCGCCGCAGCGCTTGAAGCCGAAGCGCGCGATCGGCAGGCCGAGCAGGACCAGGCCGACCGCCTCTACTGGAACCAGACCGGCGCGGCGGGTGACGAACTGGGCCTGCGCGCCTATCTGCGCCGCTACCCTGATGGCCTTTTCGCCGATCTTGCCAAAGAGCGGCTCGCCACGTTCGATGCCGCCCGCGCCGCTAATGCCGCCGCCGCTGACCGCGCCGAATGGGCCCGTGCCGAAGCGGCAGGCACCCACGATGCCTACCTTGGCTACCTTGCCGCGATGCCGCAGGGCAGCTTTGCCGATACCGCCCGCGAACGCATCGCTGCGATCGAGGCCGCCAGCGCAGGCGAATCGACCCGCGCCGAGGCCGAGGCCCGCGAGCAGGCGCTTGGCCTGCCACCGTTGGCGCTCAGTCTGATCGAGGCGCGGTTGGGGATGCTTGGGCTGGAACCCGGCGCCGCCGATGGCACCTTTACCGATGAAACCCGCCGCGCCATCCGCCGTTTCCAGCAAGCGCGCGGGCTGACGGTGACCGGCTATCTTGATCAAGATACCGTGGCGCAGCTTTTGGCAGGTGTCGGCAATTAGGGCGCACAAATGGAAAAGGCCGCCAGGTTTCCCGTGGCGGCCATTTTCGCAAGCTCAACAGCTTTCTCAGCCTTGACGGGCCTTGAAGCGCTTTTGCGTCTTGTTGATCACATAAACGCGGCCTTTACGGCGCACGATCTGGCAATCGCGATGACGCGTCTTGAGCGAGCGGAGCGAGTTACGGACCTTCATCGGCCATCTCCTGTTCGCGGCGCCGTCGCGCCTTGAAACTGTTGTGCCCCCGAAGGGGCGGTGAACATGGTGGGCGGTACTGGGATCGAACCAGTGGCCACTACGATGTCAACGTAGTGCTCTACCGCTGAGCTAACCGCCCACAGCCGCCCGATACCGCCTGCCCAAACGAAATAGGACGCGGGCGGTACCGCGTCGGTGGACGGTCTATAAAAGGTAACGCAGCGCCTTTCAAGGGGTTTTGGCACGGCGTATGGCCGCGCTATAGTGGCGGCGCGAACGGAGTGCACATGGCTTTCGCCACGGAACAGTTGCTGCCCTATCATCTGGCGCTGCCTGCGCGGCGTCAGGGGTGTGTGGTGTTTTCTTCGCCGCACAGCGGGGCCGACTATCCGCAGCAAATGCTGGCGGTTTCGCCACTGAGCAGGCTGGTGTTGCGCAGCTCGGAAGATGCTTTTGTCGAGCAATTGCTGCGCGCCGCGCCTTCGCTCGGCGCACCGCTTATCGCTGCGCGGTTTCCGCGCGCCTGGGTGGATCTCAACCGCGGCAGCGACGAGTTGGACCCGGCGCTGATCGAGGGCTTGCGCGGGCAGCGGCTAAACCCGCGCGTCGCGGCGGGGCTTGGGGTGATTCCGCGCGTGGTCGCGGCCGGGCGGGCGATTTACCCCGGCAAGATCAGCCGCGCCGAAGCGCAAGCGCGAATCGATGCGGTGTGGCACCCCTACCATGCGCGGCTTGGTACGCTTTTGTCCGAGGCGCATGCCGCGCATGGGGTGGCTGTTCTGATCGACGTGCACTCGATGCCGCACGAGGTGTTGGCCTCGATGCCTGGGCGGGCGCCGCATATCATTCTGGGCGACCGCTTCGGGGCATCGTCGGCGCCTTGGGTATCGGCATCGGTCGAGGCGGCGTTTGCCGCTGAAGGCCTGCGAGTGGCACGCAACGCACCCTTCGCGGGGGCCTACATAGCGCAGGCCCACGGGCGGCCACGCTATGGCCGCCATGTGGTGCAAGTCGAGATCGACCGTGCGCTCTACATGGACGAACGCCGGGTTGAGCCGAGCGCCGACTTTGAGGCATTCATTGCGCTGATGACGCGGGTCTTGGCGCGCATCGTGCCGCTTGGACGGCCCGATGCCGTGCCGCTCGCGGCGGAATAACGTCACAAAAGACCGCGGCCCTTGACGATGGCTTGCGGGCCAAAGCGGGCGCGGATGGCGTCGGTGGCGCGCTCGGCGCCTGCGCGGGTGGCGGCGGCGGGGTCGAGCAGGTCGCCCACCGGGTCGAGCGCGGGGGCGGGTGCAAGCTCGGAAAACCCGACCCCGATCAGCCGGAACGGCCCCGGCTCGTGCACCCCCGCAAGCAGGCCCGCAGCCGCGCGGTAAAGCGTATCGGCCAGTTGCGCCGGGTCGTGCAGGCTGGTGCGGCGGGTGAGCAGGCTGAAATCGGCGCGCCGCAGTTTCAGCGTGACGACGCGGCCCACCAGATGCATCGCTTTCATGCGGTCGCAGACTTTCTCAACCAGCCGCCACAGATGGGCATCCAGAAGCTCGCGGTCGGCAGTGTCGGCTTCAAAGGTGGTCTCGTTCGACACCGATTTCATTTCGGCATCCCGCGCCACGCGGCGGCTATCCTGACCGTGGGCAAGCCGCCAGAGCCGGTCGGAGGCGGCGCCGAAACGGCGGGCAAAGGCGGCGCGGTCTTGTCGGCGGATGTCGGCGAGGGTGCGGATACCGGCGCTGGCGAGCGCCGCCTGCGTGGCCGCCCCCACCCCCCAGAGCACGCGCACCGGCTGGTCGCGCAGGAAGGCCTCGGTATCGGCCCGCCCGATCACCGCGAAACCGCGCGGCTTGTCGAGGTCGGAGGCGATCTTGGCGAGGAACTTGTTGTGCGAGAGGCCGACCGAAACGGTCACCCCCACCTGGGTTTCGATTTCCAGCGCAAGGCGGGCCAGCAGCACGGCAGGCGGGGCGCGGTGCAGGCGCTCGGTTCCGCTGAGGTCTAGGAACGCCTCATCAAGCGACAGCGGCTCGATCTGCGGGGTGAGGGCATCGAACAAGGCGCGGATCTGGCGGGAAACGGCGGCGTAATGGCTACCGCGGGGCCGGATCACGACCGCGTCGGGGCAGAGTTTGAGCGCCTGAAACATCGGCATCGCCGAGCGGACCCCGGCGATGCGGGCGATGTAGCAGCAGGTGGAAACCACGCCCCGGGCGCCGCCGCCGACGATCACCGGGCGGGCGGCAAGGGTGGGATCGTCGCGCTTTTCAACGCTGGCATAAAAAGCGTCGCAATCAACATGGGCGATGGTGAGGGTGTTGAGTTCTGGGTGGAAAAGCACGCGCGGGCGGCCGCAGGCGGGGCAGCGGCGGGCGGGGCCTTCAAACGTGGCCAGACAATCGCGGCAAAGGGCGGGCATGATGGGGGGAGTGTAGACCCGTTCGGGGCCCGTGGGGAGGGGGGATAACACGCGCGCTATGAGTTGTAAGATGGTGAAAAAGCGAGGTTTTGTTTGGGGCGCTAAGGGGTTGGTAAGGGGTGGGGCCTGCAAGCCGACTCGGGCTCGCGACCTCTATTCGCGTACACCTAGAATGGCACTTGCGCGTCCTGCGCTAGCCTTCCGCCGATCTTTTGTGCACGCTTGCACATGGTCCGCATCGTTTATCTTTGCAATCTCAGCACCGAGTTCAAAATCAAAGGGTATGTCGTGCAGTTCAGGATCAATCCGATAGAGGATGTCAAAAACAGCAAAACTCCTACGCCGGTATGCCTCGTCGATGGCCATTGCATATGCGATCTGGCGGCGCCCATTGAAAGGCGACATATAGAAATTTCTGGAAAGAGCCGGGAATACGCAGCCGAGGGAAGAGCTATAATACAGCTCCAGAAACATGAGATCTGTCGAGGACGGCTCGGCAAAATCCGGCAGGGCTAAGCGCCAGTTCTCATAGCGCGGGCGAAAGCGCTCGTGGATGGATCTGTTAAACTCTGCATAGGGCACTGCCATCAACCTTTTGACTTGCCATGCGGTTTTGCGCCGCGCGTTCGCACCAGTGCTGGTTGAAAATACAGCACGGAGAATATCTGTTTGGTGCCCCCGCAAGACAATCGCGTCCTTTGGAAGTCGTCTGGCTAAGCCATTGGCGACCTCCCTCACGGCGGGCATGGCAAATCCAGCCCCGCGCTGAAATTCCTGCATATCCCGCTCGATCTCGTTCGGAACATTCTTATTGCGTTTTCTGTCATGAACCTCATGTTCGACCCCGACGTGTTCAGCCATGCGCGCAGCAATCGTCGCGTCAATCCGATTTGCATAGTTGCTGATATGGGTGAAGCAACGTTCGACGTCACCGATCGCTGACCCCGCCATTGCAAGTAAAAGGCGACTGTCCTGCCCCCCTGACAGCGCCAACCAGGTGCGATGACGCCGGGCAATTGCCCCGACGACCAACTCCGTTTGAGCAGTCAACCAGTCATAAGTCTTGCCCAGATCGCCATCGATCAGCGAAATGCTCTGCTCCCGCGGCCAAAACCGTGTCTCCTGAAAATCGTTCAGCGAAAGGTGGCAACTTGGATTCATACGGCGCACAAACTTGTCGCGAGTGTCAAATAGGATATACTTCGCACCACGCTCGGCAACGGCGGAATGATCATAATCAGGGTGATCCTCGACGGCGCGCCGTAGGCAAAGCGAAAGCGAAGATGCGATGCGCCGTTCTTGCCGATCATAGACCGCTCCAATCATGCCGCAGGCATCGGTGTAAAGCCGAACGCAGCCGTCAACGTTCATCAGAACTGCAAATCGCCCGGTTATCCCTTCGATCCATGCCTCCAATTCCGGCCAGCCAAAGTGTTGCGGAAGCGTTGGCTCGAAATCTCCCTCAATGATTATTCCTTTGAGGTCGACCGCAATACCAAGGAGTAGCCCGAAAGCCACTCCGGACCTGTCCCGAAGATGCGCTAACGATAGGGCCTCGCCAAGTTCGACCGTCCAGCCAGCGAGCGAATGTCGCCGAGAAGTGCCATTCTCAGGCGACTGGCTGATGCGGTACTGATAACGGAAGGCAGGATCCTGCAAAACCTCAACCCCACAGAGTTCTGAACTATTGCGACTTTACCAGAGGGTGATGTGCTTGGGAATGTCTGAGAGTCCTGCGGCGTGTCGCTGATCTTAACCGCGCCCCGGGTTTGCCGGAGACCTTCAACTTCTCCCCCTTCCCCCCTTCACACCCGCGCGTGCGCCCTTTCGATTCCATCCAGCACCGAGTTGATTATCATGTCGCTGGCCTCCGGCCCGATGAAGCGCAGCAGGTAGCCTTCGGGGGTGTTGCGCAGCAGGTGGGTAGAGCGCGCGCCCCCTTTTACTTTCAGCGATTTGCGGGCATGATCGGGCAGGATTTCAGGATGGGGGACCCCGATGAACAACGTCGATCTTGGCGGCTTGAGCGGCGGCAGTATTCTTTTGATCGTGGTGGCACTTTTCATCATTCTGGGGATCTTCCTCGGGGTGCGGATCGTGCCGCAATCGGAAAAGCACGTGGTGGAGCGGTTCGGGCGGTTGCGGTCGGTGTTGGGGCCGGGGATCAACTTCATCGTGCCCTATCTTGACCGTGTGGCGCACAAGATTTCGGTCCTGGAACGGCAGTTGCCCACCGCGCAGCAGGATGCGATCACCACCGACAACGTGCTGGTGAAGGTGGAAACCAGCGTGTTCTACCGCATCATCGAACCCGAAAAGACGGTTTACCGCATCCGCGATGTGGATGCCGCGATTGCCACCACGGTGGCCGGGATCGTGCGCAGCGAAATCGGCAAGATGGAGCTTGATCAGGTGCAGTCGAACCGCAACGAGCTGACCGCGAAGATCCGCGAGCAGGTGGCGGCGATGGTCGATGACTGGGGCATCGAGGTGACGCGGGCAGAAATTCTCGACGTGAACCTTGATGATGCGACCCGGCAGGCGATGTTGCAGCAGTTGAACGCAGAACGGGCGCGCCGCGCGCAGGTGACCGAGGCCGAGGGCAAGAAGCGGTCGGTCGAGTTGCAGGCGGACGCCGAGCTTTACGCGGCGCAGCAGCAGGCCAAGGCGCGGCGCGTGCTGGCCGAGGCCGAGGCTTTTGCCACCATCACGATTGCCGAAGCAATCAAGGAAAACGGCATTGAGGCGGCCCAGTATCAGGTGGCGCTGAAGCAGGTCGAAGCGCTGACAGCTGTGGGGCAGGGCGCGGGCAAGCAGGTGGTGATCGTGCCGGCGGCGGCGCTCGATGCCTTTGGCGATGCGTTCAAGCTGTTGCAGGGGCGGGCAAAATGATCTGGCAACAGGCATGGTTCTGGGCGGCCTTGGGGGTGGCGCTGGCGGGGTTGGAAATGCTCGCGCCGGGGTTCTACCTGCTGGGGCTGGCCTGCGGCGCGCTGATCGTGGCGGCGCTGGTCTGGGTCGGGGTGCTGGGTGCCTCGCTGCCCTGGATGATCTTTGCGATGGCGGCGGGGGCACTGGGCGCATGGCTGGCGCTGCGGCGACTGGTAGGTGTGCGCGGCGGCCAGAAAAAGGTTTGGGACCGCGACATCAACGACAACTGAGGGGAAGGCTATGTTCAGGCTTTATCAGGTGCCGGGCTGGGGCTCGGCGATGATCGAGGCGCAGCTGGTGCTTTACGGGCTGCCGCATGAGCTGGTCGAAAGCGGTGACGTATTTGATGAGCCCGCAGCGCGCCCTGTGTTGGCCAAGCTGAACCCCCTGGGGCAGATTCCGACGCTGGTGCTGCCCTCGGGCGAGGTGATGACGGAAAGTGCCGCGATGACGCTCTACCTCGCTGATGTGGCGGCGTCTGGTGCGCTGGTGCCGGGGCCGGGGGAGGCAGAACGCGCGGCGTTTCTGCGCTGGCTGGTTTTCATCGTCGCCAATATCTACCCCTGTTTCACCTTTGCCGATGTGCCGACCCGGTTCGTGGAAGAAGTCGAGGCAGCCAAGGCGTATCGCGCGAAGATTGACGATTATTCCTGT
>PHEE01000053.1 GCA_002842855.1 Alphaproteobacteria bacterium HGW-Alphaproteobacteria-4
CGCCACGTTCCTCGCTGTCGAGGTGCTTGTATCGTCTGTCCATCGCAACATCCTATGCCCCGCGGGCGGTGGGTGTTGCACTTGATGTTTGAGTCTAAGTTGCCTACATTTCATTGATATCGAACAATTTTGGCTTCTCCTGAATGAGGTTGCCAAATAGTCTCAGCGGAACACCTCAATATGAGGAGGCTGATTTGCCCGATTTGAGAGTACGCAGATCTGTTTGGTGGTTGTCGCTCGCGCTGTTATTCGGCGGCATGGTTACTGCATACTGGGTACATTTAAACGGTCTATCCTTTTGGCTGAAGCGAGTTGATTGGTGGCACACATCCGGTGCTGCTTTGATCGCAGGACTATCGCTGGGTGTATTCGTGATAGCTTCTCGAGGCCGCATGAAGGACATGAGCGCCCCAGTGAACCTTCTTTGGCTTCTTCCCGCGTTTCCTGTCTGGGTATTGTTTATGGGATTGGTGCCTGGAGCAACGGAGGCAAAGCCGGATCCAGTCAGAGCGACGATTAGACATTTGGGGGTCGTGCTTTTGGTTGGTTCTGTCCTCGCCGCAGTTCTTGCAACGGCCGTCGTTTGGCTGGGGCAGAGCAATTTTGACGCAACCGCTTCCACAAAAGAAGTTGCGGATGGTCCAGATCCAATAAACGGTGGCTTGCCGTCTTCAGCCCGGCTGAAGTCAAACTCCATGGACATGAGCTTCGAGGACTGCCTGTCGTTGATTCGCCGCACAGCGTCAGATCTAGGGGTTGCGCCGATCAACATCGTTGAAACAGAAATTATGCGGATGGTGAGGTTTGTGGCTTCAGACGGGACAGTCATGGTAACCTGCAGCCGTCTGGACGGGAAAGCAGTAATCACAAAAAGTGATTGATTTCAAGGCTTCACGAAACCCACCCCGCCACGATCAGCCCAGGCACCGCATCCACCGCCCGTTCCGCATCCCGCACCAGCTCCAGCCGCTTGCGCAGCTTGACCTGCGGCACCAGCAGGAAGATCGGCACCGTCGCCAACCCACGGACGGTTTTCGCCCGCGATACCACCGCCCGGCCCTTGGTGTTCAACCTCGCCTCAGCCACCAACAGGCTCGGCCCCCTCAGGCGATAGATGAACCGCAGGCGCAAGCCCGTTCGGCGTTCCCATTCGCCCGGGCTGATCCGGCCGCCGCGCGTGGATTTGCCTGCCGCCGCCGTCGGGATCGCTAGCCAGAACCCGTGTTTCGACCGGATCAACGGCCCGGTGTCATGCGCGCCGACGATCACCGGCGCTTTGGACCAGACCAGCGCCGCGGCATTCAGGCTTTCGCCCGACTTGGGATAGGTCGCGAGCCGGATCGAGTTGGCGAGCCTTGTGCCCAGCCCCGCACCGGTGATTTGCCCCCGCCAGGCGGATTTCAGGCCGGTGCCAGCCTCGCGCATGGCGGTCGTCACCGCGCGTTCCCCAGCCGCGACCTCCGCTGCCATCAGGGTAACGATATCGGGATCGATGGCGAGTTTCAGTTTCACGCGGGCCTCAGGTCGACCGTCCAGACCAACCGTTCGCGGTCCCGCACTGGCTCCCCTTGAATGAGGAAGGCGTCGCCATCAATCTCGATCCGGTCGCCGGGGCGCGGGTTTGGCACCTCGGCGACGCGCAGGTCGATCCGCGTGGTTTCGGACCAGAGCCGCGCGTCGCCAAAGTTGGTCACCTCATCGGCACGCCGGGCGACGGCGCGCACAAGCACCGGCGAGCCACCATCGGATGTGTGGATTGCCTCCACGCCGATGTTCGGATCTGCAAAGAGCGCGTCCATTGCAGATGCAAATGTGCTGGTCATGGCTATACTGCCCTCATGAAACGAGACTCAATTTCAGACTGTCCCGCTCGAAGCCGCGCCCTTGATGCACTCCGCAGCGCGTTTGCGCGACAGCGGCCTGACCTCTTGATCGATGACAAAGGCTATGCCCCAGACTTCCGCGATACCCTCTTGCCGCTGGTCGCGACGGACGATTTCGAGGCTGATCTGCAGGCCGGAGATGGCAACGAACTTCAGACCAAGTTTCGAGCCGCACATTCGTCATCGGGGCTGGCGGTCAATTGTTTCGCGCCGTTTCGAGCCCGGATTGCCGATCTCGCCCTGCCGGGCAACGGCCGGTTTGATGCGCTGCAATTCGAGCGGAAGTGCCCGACGGGCCTTCGTGGCGGCCGCGCGCCAAATCTCGATGTGCTTTTAACGGGTCCGACCAACGTGGTCGGGATCGAGTCCAAACTGACCGAGTATCTCGCAAGGCACCAAGCCGCGTTTTCCCCCGCTTATGCGGAACAAATCCGCGATGATCGGCGCGAACACGGATATTTCCGCGAGATGCTGCGCCTTGTCGACGCTCCTGACAGCTACCACTGGCTGGACGCGGCGCAACTGATCAAGCACGCGTTCGGATTGGCGCGCTGCTTTCGGGATCGGCCAGTGACCCTGCTTTACCTCTTTTGGGAACCCGCCAACCCGGATGCCGCTCCGGAATTCGCGGCCCACCGGCAAGAAATAAGCGCCTTTGCGGAACGCGTGGCGGGGTCGACGCCAGAGTTTCGGGCCATGAGCTATCCGGAACTCTGGCGCACCTGGCATGATGCCGGGCCAGCGGCTTGGTTGGCCCAGCATATCGCTGCATTGCGCGAACGGTACGAGGTTACCCTCTGAGCCCTCATGTCCGCCGCGCCGAGCGCAGCACCTGCGGGCGGGTGCAGATCGGTAGCGGATTGCTTTCGATCTCGAGCCGCACCCACTCGTCGCGGTCGCGGTCGGGGATCATGCGGGCATAGAGCGGCTGGCCCAGCGTGTTCACCGTCTCGAACGTGTCGGCCGGGGCGTGGTAGATCTCGAACAGACCAT
This sequence comes from Alphaproteobacteria bacterium HGW-Alphaproteobacteria-4, assembly GCA_002842855.1. Lineage (GTDB taxonomy): Bacteria > Pseudomonadota > Alphaproteobacteria > Rhodobacterales > Rhodobacteraceae > UBA6213. The sequence continues at coordinate 2,877 of PHEE01000053.1, forward strand.
CGACGGCCTCAGGGTAGAACACGGCCTTGTCGGTGGCGACACCAAATCCCGCGCCACCCCGGTAGCGGCGGAAGGTGATGCCGCCGAAGCTGACCTCGTCGGCGATGCGCGAGCGCAGATCGGCGGCAGCGGCGGTGTTGAGGTAGGTTTCCCGCACCTCCTTGTGCGCCACGAGGTCGGCAAAGAAAGCCGAACCGCATTCGGCGCGCAGCGCGATGGCGCCGGTGGCAAGGCCGCCCATCGTATCCTCGACACTTTCGATCAGAGCCTGGCAGCGTTTGCGCAAAGCTCCCGAGGCCGGGGTGGCGTTGTCGAGATCAAAATCCACCTCGGTGGCCGGGGTGATGCCGAACTCGGTGAAATAGTTCACCACCGTGGCACCATCGCGCGGGTCTTTCACCATCCCCTGGATGCCGTTGAAGAGGTGATACTCGAAGGTGGTCTCGGCGTCGTTGCGCAGACGGCCCAGCTTGCGTGCGACTTCGGCCTGCACCTGCTGGGTGGCGGATTCACTGCCAAAGTCGCGCACTTGCTGGATTTCCGAGGCCCAGATCACATCCTGCTTCTTGAACTGGCGGCAGACAAAGGCCCGCACATCGCGGCGTTCCGGGATCTGCTGGTCATAGGCTGAGCCGCGTTCGGAGAACGGGATCAGCGACAGCGTGCCGTCGCGGGATTCAATCACCACGGTGCGCGAGCGGACGCCACGCGGCCCGAACAGTCCCGACCCGGATAGGGTGGCGGGTTTATAGGGGATGTTTTCCAGCGCGCGGGTGAGTTCGATGATCGAGAAGGCATCGCCTTCGAAGATGTCCATGGTGGCCATGGGGTGCCTCCTTTGAAAGCGCTTCCAGCAAAAGTGGACGCCGGTTTTGCGTCCG
>PHEE01000032.1 GCA_002842855.1 Alphaproteobacteria bacterium HGW-Alphaproteobacteria-4
GAACTGACCGAAGCCCAGGTCGACCAGGTCGCGGCCTACTTGCGCCAATTGCACGAAGCAGAATCGCACTAAACCCGCCAAGAACAGATCCGGGCGCGCAATTCCCCGAGCGGAATTGCGCGCCTGAAACATTTCCGCACGCACTTGTGAAGGTGGCACGGTTTTGCCTATGTCGCTGTTTTAGTGGCATTATTAATATGACCGGCGCAAACGTGTATACTGCCTGCGACATTCCCGCGCGTTGGCAGGCCGCGCGTTTGATGCAATATCTGCGCCGTGCCCGCCGCGAGCTTTGGCAAAACCCTCAAGGGTGCCGGGGCGGTGGCGGGACTGGCTCGGGTTTGGCGCTTGTCCTGCCCAGAGTCGCCAGTGAGGATCAGCAAAGACCCGCAACCCAAGCCGGGTTAGGGCCAGAAAAAAGGTGGAAAGCACGATGATTTCTAACGCAAAAATTGCCGCAGCACTGGTCGGCATGTTCGCGCTGGCGGTGCCGGCGCTTGCCCAGGCCCCTGAACTGACTGCGGATGAAGCTGCGGGCAAGGTGATTTTTGAGGAAACCGCAGGCGGCGTCGGCTGCGCTTCGTGCCACGGCATGAAGGCCCAGGGCGACATCGGCCCGGCGATTGCGGGCCAGACGGTCGAGAACATTCAGCTCCAGATGGAAACCAACGAGAACATGGGCTTTATCGAGCTGACCGAGGATGAGCTGAAACAGGTCGAGGCCTATCTGGCCGTGCTCAACCGCTAAGGCGCGCGCAGGCGCGAACGTCTGGCTTCAGCCGCCGCGGTGCTTGGCCGCTGGCGGCTGAAGTTTGTCTGGCTGGGCAAAACACCCGTTCACCTGCGCCCCGCGATCGCGTAGTCTGGCGCCCAGCGTCACCCACCCGCGACGGAGACCCCCCATGCGCCTTCACCCCGCGCCCCTTGGATTGGCCTCTCTGGCCCTGACATTCGTGCTCGCGGTGCCTGCCGCTGCGCGCGAGGTCAAGCTGACCACCACCATGGCGCGCAACTTTATCGGAGGGGCTTACGCGGCGGTCTATCTGGTCGATGCCGAGGGCAAATATGCCCAGACGCTGCACGTGTTCGGGTATAACACGCGCTACTATTCGCATTTTCGCAACTGGTGGCGCGCAACCGATCAGGCCGGTGCCGACCGCGCCGCCGAGGTCGATGGCAAATCGGGTGCCAGTGTGCGGCGCGGCGACGTGGCCGAACTGACCCTCGATTTGGCAGACGAACTTTTCGACGCGGGCTTTGTGCTGCGCATCGACAGCACGCTTTATGAGGGCCGCGACTATGGCACTGACGCCGAGGTGCCGTTGGCCACCGCGTCGGCGGGGGTGGCGGTGGACGGGCGCGGCTATGTCAAAAGCCTTCAGTTCGACCTCTAGGCGGGGCCAGACAGCACATGCAGCGCAGGCTTCACGCGGTTTCCGGGGTTGCCGCGGCACTGTTGCTGGTGGCGCTGGCGGTTTCGGGGGCGCTGCTGGCGCCCGGCCCGGCCTATGACCGCGCGCAGGTCTCGGTGCCGCCGCGCGGCACGGTGAGCGTAGCCGACCTCGCCGCGGCGGTGGTTGCGCGCTACCCCTTGGCCGAACAGATCAGCCGCAAGCCATCGGGTCGGGTCGTGGTTGATTATACCGAGGGTGACGAGCCGCTGAGCATGACCATCGACCCGGCAACCGCCGAGCCGATTTCGCCTTATGCGCCTTCGGCCTTTGGCACCCGGATCGGCGATCTTCACCGGGCCTTCGGGATGGGCGATTCGAGCCTTGGGCACGGGCTTGCGGGCCTTGGCGCGGTGGCGCTTGCGCTGGTGGCGCTGTCGGGCCTGAGGCTGCTTATCACCCGGATGGGCGGACTGCGCATGCTGCGCGCGCCGGTGCGCGGCACCCCGCTGCAACGGCTGCATGTGGTCTTGAGCCGGTCGAGTTTTCTGGCGCTGTTGCTGCTGGCCCTGAGCGGCGGCTACATGTCGGCCGCCTTCTTCGGTCTGCTTCCCAGCGGAATGGAGGCGCAGCCGGATTACCCTGCCGAGTTTGGCGCCGCGGCGCCGCTGCCGGTGGACCAGATGCCAGCGTTGCGGGCGGTTGACCTGCGCGACCTGCGCAAACTGGTGTTCCCCTATGATGGCGACCCGACCGAGCCCTACGAGTTGGTGACCCGCACTGGTGCGGGGTTCATCGATCAGGCGAGCGGCGAGGTGGTTTCGTGGTTGCCGCATTCGGGCGCGCGGCGGGTCTATGCGGCCGTGCTGGCGCTTCACACCGGGCAGGGTCTCTGGTGGCTGGCGCTGCTGACCGGGGCGGCGGCGCTGGCGGTGCCACCGTTGGCGTTTTCGGGGGTGGTTCTGTGGTGGCGGCGGCGGCGCGCCCGCCCGCGCATCCGGCGCAACGTGGCGCTGGCCAATGCCGATACGGTGATTCTGGTGGGGTCCGAGGGCAATTCGACCTGGGGCTTTGCCTATACTCTGCAAAACGCGCTGACGGCGGCCGGGCATTTTGTGCATGTGGCCGAAATGAACCAGCTTTCAGCGGCGCATTGCGGAGATCGGCGGATGTTCATTCTGACCGCCACCTATGGCGACGGTGCCGCCCCTGCCACCGCGCGGCGGTTTCTTGAGATCCTGCCCAAGCTGAAAGCAACGCCGAAGCGTGGCGTGACGGTGCTGGGTTTTGGGGACCGCGATTTTGGCCATTTTTGTTATTTCGCGGTCGAGGTTGAGGCCGCGCTGATCGCCAAGGGCTGGCCGATCTTTTCGCATCTGGAGACGATCAACCGCGAATCACCGCAGGAATTTGCCCGCTGGGGCGATGCGATCGCGCCGCATCTGGGGCACGAATTGCGGCTGGTGCACATTGCCGAAACGCCGCGCAGGCAGCCGTTCGAGCTGATCTCGCGGCAGGATTACGGGGCGGATGTTGGCGCGCCTTCGGCGATCATGCGGTTCGGTGCACCGCCCGATGTGCGCCGGGGCATTTGGCAAAAGCTGACCGGGCGCGCGGCGCTGCCCTATTTTGAGGCGGGCGATCTGATCGGCATCGTGCCGCCGGGGTCGAACATGCCGCGCTATTATTCGATCGGGTCCGCTTCGGCCGATGGCTTTCTTGAGTTTTCGGTGCGCGAGCATGCGCATGGGGTATGCTCGCGCTTTCTGCATGGGCTGATGCCGGGCGACCGGATTTCGGCCTTCGTGCGGCCCAACCCCGAATTTCGGCTTGATGCCGGGCGCAACCCGGTGATCATGGTGGGGGCAGGGTGCGGGGTGGGGCCGCTGGCCGGGTTTATCCGCGCCAACAAGGCGCGCCGCCCGATGCGGCTTTATTTTGGCGCGCGCGACCCGGATTCGGATTTTCTCTACCGCGCCGAGATGATGGACTGGCTTTCCGAGGGCAGGCTGAGCGCGCTGGTTACCGCCTTCAGCCGCACCAATGACAAGGCCTATCTGCAAGACAAGTTGCGCGCCGATGCCGAGGTGCTGCGCACCATGGTCAAGGCCGGCGCGCAAGTGATGGTGGTGGGCAGCCGCGAGATGGCACGCGACGTGATGGCGGCGATGGATGAGGTTCTAGCACCGGTCGGGCTTTCTGCCGCCAAACTGAAGGCCGATGGGCGCTATGTTGAAGACATCTACTGAGCGGCTCGAACTGCGCGGCCCGACAATGGCCGCCGAATGGACCGCAGTCTGCTACGCACCCGCGCCCGGTTTGAAGGCAGCACTGGCGGCGGCGGTCGAGGATGTCGAACAGCAGATGTCGCACTGGCGCCCGGGGTCTGACCTCAACCGGCTGAACGCGGCGGCACCCGGCGCATGGGTGGCGCTGCCCGCCGATCTGATGGCGGTGCTGGCGCTGGGGCTGAAGGTCGGCGCTGCCACAGGCGGCGCCTTCGACATGGCGCTGGGCGATCTGGTGGCAGCCTGGGGCTTTGGCCCGCCCGCGCGGCGGCCCGACGAAGCCGCCATTCGGGCGCTGACCGGCAAGCACCGACAACCCGGCGCCGACGTGCTGGAGCTGGGCGTAGGCTGCGCGCGGCGGCTGGCGCCGGTGCAGTTTGACCTTTCGGGCATCGCCAAGGGCTATGGCGTCGATGCGATGGCGCGGGTGATGGCGGCGCGCGGCATTGCCGACTTCCTCGTCGGGATCGACGGCGAAATGCGCGCGGGCGGAACCAAGCCCGGCGGCGCGCCGTGGACCGTGGCGATCGAGACGCCCGATTACGACGCGCCGGGGGAGGCGGGCCAAGTGGCACTGCGCGACCGCGCCATTGCCACCTCGGGTGATTATCGCAACTTTGTGCAGGTGGGTGCGGCGCGTGTGGGCCATACCATGCACCCCGGCCGCGCCGCGCCGCTGCAAAACGGGGTCGCGGCGGTCAGCGTGCTTGCCGCCACCTGCGCCGAGGCCGATGCCTGGGCCACCGCGCTGATGGTGCTTGGCACGCAGTCGGGGGTGGCGCTGGCGCGCGCCCGCGAAATCGACGCGCTCGTGCAATTGCGCACGCCCGATGGCATCCGCCGTATCGGCACCGGCTGCTTTGCCTGAGGCTTTTCGCTTTGCGCCCGCGCAGCAGCGCCGCTAGGGTCCGCGCCATGAGCCTTGCCCCCGCCTTGCAGTTTTCGCACGATCAGGCCGAAGCCTGGGACCAGATCGCCGAGGCACTGGGCGCTGCCGGGGTGGACCTGATCAACGGCACGCTGACGCCAGAGGGCGGCAGCCGCCGGGTGCTGGCGGTGGTGGGCAAGGCGGGGTCGGGCAAGACCATGCTGCTGGCCGAGTTGTGCAAGGCGCTGGCCGCCTGCGGCGTCGATACCGTTTCGGGCGATTGGGAGGGGCGGCGGCGCAAGGACCGCCGCACGCTGGCGATTCTCGCCCCCACCAACAAGGCGGCGTCGGTGCTGCGCGGGCGCGGCGTGCCCGCCACCACCATTCACCGCATCCTCTACACCCCGGTTTACGACCCGCAATATGAGCGCATTGCCGAATGGCTGGCAGGGCAGGGCACAAGGCCGGTGGTCGAGGGGCTAAGCGAAGCGGCGCTTGACCGGGCCAAGGCATTTTATGATGTGGTGAAATCGATCCCCGGCGCGCTGGCAACCGCAGGCTTGCGTGGCAGCGATTTCATCAAGGGCTGGAAGCGTCGCGATGAACCGCTCGACATCGGGCTGGTCGATGAAGCCTCGATGCTTGACGAGCGGCAGTTTGACGATCTGCGCGAAATCTTCCCCACACTCATCATCTTTGGCGACCCGGCGCAGCTAGCCCCGGTTGGGCAGTCGGGCGAGATGGTGTTTGATCGGCTGGGCGATGGCCGCAGGCTCGATCTGACCCGCATCCACCGGCAGGCGCAGGATAACCCGATCCTTGACCTCGCACATGCCTTGGGTGACGAGAGCATCGGCTTTGATGCGTTCGAGCGGATGGTGCAAGAGGCCGCGCGGCGCGACCCCCGCGTGGTCTGGGCCGAGCGGGTGGAGTGCGACCTGATGGCCCGCAGCCCGGTGCTGGTGTGGCGCAACGTTACGCGGGTGCGGCTGATCGCGGCGTTTCGCGCCGCGCACGGCGCCCCGGTAGATGCGCTGCTGCCAGGCGAGCCGCTGATTTGCGACGGCATCGAATTGCCGCTCAAGCACCGCAAGAAGCGCATCGATCTGGAGGCGCGGGGGCTGATCAAGGGGGCGCAGGTGATCTACCTTGGCCCCGGCACCAAGCCCGGCTTTTCGCGCCTGAATGTGATGGGCGCGGAAGACCCGAGGCTTTCCGCCGCCTCGATCATCAAGATCGAAATCCCCGACAGCGAAGAGCCGTTCATTCCTTACGCTGCGCGGATGGGGGCGGCGTTTCTGCATGGCGCGGCGGTGACAATTCACAAGGCGCAGGGCAGCCAGTGGGACAGCGTGCAGGTATTCGCCCCCGATCTTTACGCCGCAGCACAGGCGGGGCGCATCGAGGCCGGAGTGCCGCTCTGGAAGCGGCTGGCCTATGTCGCGATCACGCGCGCCGAAAACCGCTTGCTCTGGGTGGTGCGCAATCGTCTTGCACGGCCCTCGGCGCCCTTGGGCATTGACGATCTGGCGCGCGGCGCGCCGGAATTGGTGCTGGGGGCGGGCGGTGAAATCGGCTGAGCGTGCCGCTAGGTGGCGCCGCGCTGACCGTAATATAGCCCCACCACATGCTCGGCCTCGGCAAAGAACAGCCAGCGCGCGGCCAGGGCCCCGATCAGATGCGGCGCTGCCGCCAGCGCCACCGTCAGCGGCCCCGGTGGCAGGGCCAGCACCATGGCCAGCGGCGCCATCACCAAAAGCCCAAAGGCGATGACGCGCAGCTTTTGCGCGTGCTTGCGCCCGACGATGTGGATCATCTCGCGCATCAGGTAGTTCGGCCCGGTGTGGGGCTGTTCGAACACCTGCACTGCGCCGATCGTGCCAAGGCCCGTGGCCGAGCCGATCGTGGCGCCCACCGCTGCAAAGCGCCCGTCGCCGATACGCCATTGCGCCGCCAGCACACCCCCCAGCCCCGCCAGCAAGACCGCCGCCCAAAGCCTGCTTCCCGCCAGTATCGCCCCCCCCGCCAGCGCGAACGACTGGAACATTAGCGGCGTGATCCAGTGGTTCCAGCGCGGCACGGTTTTCATCTGCGCGTAGATCATCGATGTGGTGAACACGGTCGCAAGGCAAAGCGCCGCTCCCGCCACGCCCCAGGCTCGTGGCCACGCAAACCCGAACCAGTCCGACAGCGCTACCGGGGCGAGGACCGCAAGCGTGGCGACCGAGGCCCATGCCTCGCGGCTAAGCCAACTGCTGCGCCACTGGCTAAAGGCGCGGAGCGCGCGTTGCGGGTTGCCAAGGTGGAAGGCCGAGGCCAGCAGCCCGCCGACCGCCAGCGCATAGCCCAGAAACCACAGCGCGAAGGCTGCCCAGCCGCTGGCCGAAACCAACCCGGCGCCAAGGAACGCCAGATACCCAAAGCCAAGCCCCGAAAGCACCGTGAACAGAATGACCGATGGTGCGGGGTGCATCAGATCTTTCCCAGCATGCGGTCAAGCCAGCCGGCAAGCCCGGTGGCCGAAACATCGAGCAGCGGCGCAAGTGGGCTTGCGGCAAGCACATCCTTGCGGCGCGGTGGCAGGTAGCGGTTGACCGGTGCGGTGCCCATTTCGGGCATCAAGGCAATGCCGCCGCGGTTGCGGGCAAGGCGGCTGACGTTGCTTTCGGGGTCGGCAAAATCGCCAAAATGGCGCGCGCCGATGGGGCAGGTGCGCACGCAGGCGGGTTCGCGGTCGGCCTCGGGCAGGGTTTCGTTGTAGATGCGATCAACGCAGAGCGTGCATTTCTTCATCACCCCCGCCGCCGCGTCCATCTCGCGCGCACCGTAAGGGCAGGCCCATGCGCACAGGCCACAGCCGATGCAGGCATCTTCATTGACCAGCACGATGCCATCTTCGGCGCGCTTGTAGCTGGCCCCGGTCGGGCAGACCGTTACGCAGGGCGCATCGTCGCAATGCAGGCACGAGCGGGGAAAATTGATGATCTGCGCCGGGGAGTCGGCGGGCGTCACCTCGTAGGAATGCACCCGGTTGAGGAAGGTGCCCGAGGGCTCGGCGCCGTAGGGGGCCTGGTCCGACAGGGGCGCGCCATAGCCCTGATCGTTCCAGCCCTTGCAGGCGGTCACGCAGGCCTGACAACCGACGCAAGTATCAAGGTCGATCACCAGACCCAGCTTTTTGTCGGTCTTTACGGGCAGACAGGTCATGCGCGCGCGCCCCCTTTGGGCACCACGCGCGGGATCGGCGCAAAGGCGGGCTCGGCGTGGTCGCGCGGCCCGACCCGTTCAATTTTCACCCGCAGGTCGAACCACGCCGCCTGCCCGGTGACGGGGTCAGAGTTGGACCAGCGGTGGCCATCGCCCTTTGCGGGCAGCAGTTCGGAAATCAGGTGGTTGAGCAAGAACCCCTCTTTCGCCTCATGCGCGTCTGCATCAAGCGCCCAGGCCGCGCGGCGCTTGCCGATCGCGTTCCAGGTCCAGACGGTGTGTTCATTCAGCGCCGCCATATGCGCCACCGGCACCACAATCTCGCCGCTGGGGCTGGTGACGCGGGCATAATCGCCCGCCGCAAAGCCATGTTTGGCCCAGACTTTCGTGGGCAGATAGAGGAAATTGCGGCCCCGGATCTGGCGCAGCCACGCGTTCTGCGCGCCCCAGGAATGGTACATGTCCATCGGTCGCTGCGTCAGTGCGTGCAGCGGGTAGGCGGTTGCGGTTTCCTCGCCAAAGGGCGGATACCAGATCGGCAGCGGGTCCATTGCCTCGGCCACCTGTGCGCGCAGGTGTTCTGGCGGTTGCGCGGGCCCGTGCCCCTCGGCGGCAAGCTGAAAGCGGCGCATGGGTTCGGACCAGATGTTGAACAGATAGGGCTGCGGCGTGTCCTGAAACCCGGTTTTCACCGCCCAAGCCTGATAGGCCGCGTTCCAGGGTTTGTAGAATACTGCCTCGGCGGGCACATGCGCCTGATAGAAACCGCCGTTCTCGATGTAGCGCGCCAGTTGCGCCGGGTTCGGATCACCGCGCCCTTCCTGCGCGCCATCGGCCCCGCGCCAGCCGATCAGCGGCCCCACGCCGGGGCGACGCTGGTGATGCACGATGTAATCGGCGTAATCGCTGAACTTCGGGCTGCCGGCATCGTTCACCATGCCGGGCAGGCCCAGCCGCGCGCCAAGGTCCAAGAGCACCGATTGAAAGCCGCGCACCTCGCGGTCGGGTTCGATCACCGGCCAGCGGATGCTGTCGCCCGCCGCATCGGGTTCAGAAATCGGTCGGTCCAGCAGGCTGATGCAATCGTGCCGTTCAAGATAGGTGGTGTCGGGCAGGATCAGGTCGGCATAGGCCACCATCTCGCTGGCATAAGCATCGGAATAGATGATGTGGGGAATGACATATTCGCCATCGGCGCGCGTATCGGTCAGCATCTCCATCACCCGCCCGGTGTTCATTGACGAGTTCCACGCCATGTTCGCCATGTAGAGAAAGAGCGTGTCGATCGGGTAAGGGTCGCCTGCATGCGCGTTGGAAATGACCATGTGCATCAGGCCATGCGCCGAAAACGGGTTTTCCCAGGTAAAGGCCTTGTCGATACGCGCCGGGGTGCCATCGGGTTTGAGCGCCAGATGCGCAGGCTCGCGCACATAGCCAAGCACCGGGCCGGGCAGCGGCGTGCCGGGGTGGGCGGCGAAGTGCGGCACGCCATGCGCCTCAACCGGTTTGGGGTAGGGCGGTTTCAGCCGATAGCCGCCCGGCACCTCGACCGAGCCAAGGATGATCTGCAACAGATGCAGCGCGCGGGCGGTCTGAAAGCCGTTGGAATGCGCCGATATACCCCGCATCGCATGAAACGAAACCGGGCGGCCGGTCATCTTTTGGTGCCGGATGCCGCGGAAATCGGTCCAGGGCTCGGCAATCTCGATCGCCTCGTCAAACGCCACCCGCGCCAGTTCGGCCGCCAGTGCGCGAATGCGCGGGGCGCTGATGCCACAGCGCGCCGCCACCGCCTCGGGCGCGTATTCGGGTGCAAGATAGCGCTCGGCCATGTGCTGAAACACCGTCCGGCAGCCCTGCCATGTCGCGCCCAGATCAGGCTCGACCCCCGCGCCATCCCATGGCGCGGGCGCGCCGCTGCGGCGGTCGATAACGATCGGCTGGCCTTCGGCATTGCGCAAGAGCAGGCCCTTTTCGGGGCCATCGGCGGCGTTGACCAGCAAGGGCGCGTTGGTGAACCGCGCCAGATAGGCAAGGTCGAGCTTGCCCGCCGCAAACAGGCAATGGATCAGCGACAGGATCATGAGCCCGTCGGTGCCCGGCGTGATGCCATACCAATCATCGGCAATGGCGTTATAGCCGGTGCGGATCGGGTTCACGCCCACCACCCGCGCGCCGCGGGCCTTGAGCTTGCCCAGCCCGATCTTGATCGGGTTGCTGTCATGGTCTTCGGCCACGCCGAACAGGACGAACAGCTTGGTGCGGTCCCAATCGGGCTGGCCGAACTCCCAGAACGCGCCGCCGATGGTATAAATGCCTGCCGCCGCCATGTTGACCGAACAAAAGCCGCCGTGGGCGGCATAGTTGGGGGTGCCGAAAGCCTGCGCCCACCAGCCGGTCAGCGATTGCGACTGGTCCCGCCCGGTGAAGAAGGCAAGCTTCTCGGGTGCCGTCTCGCGCAGCGGCTGCATCCACGCAACCGCCAGCGAAAGCGCCTCATCCCAGCTGATCGGCTCGAAAGCGCCCGATCCGCGCGGCCCGACCCGCTTCAGCGGGTGCTGCAACCGGCTGGGCGCGGTAATCTGCATGATGCCGCTGGCGCCCTTGGCGCAGAGCACGCCCTTGTTCACCGGGTGATCGCGGTTGCCCTCAATATAGCTTACGCGGCCCGCACGCAGGTGCACGTTGATGCCGCAGCGGCAGGCGCACATGTAGCAAGTGGTCTGGCGCACCTCATCCGAAACGGCGGGCGACAGCGCAACATGCGGCTCGGTCATCTCGAAGCCCTGGAATTGGCGGCAGATTTCGGCAAGCGTGACCCCTGTTGAATGCGCCCCGCATGCTAGGCGCCTTTCATCCGGCCTGGCAGCCCAGATCGACGCTGTGCGCAAATTCAGTGGATTTATCTTTGGCTTGGCGCCCTGGCGCAAGATCATTATCACCAGGGTTGCCCAGACGTGATGTGGATATTTCGACCAAGGCAAGCGGCAGGGGTTTTCGCCGCCCGGCGGGGCAGCTAGAGTCTGTCGCGTGACAGAGGAGGCCTTCATGCGCTGCGTGTTCGTTCAGGTCAGGTGCCAGCCCGGCAAGACCTATGAGGTTGCCGACGCCATCTATGACCGCGAGGTGGTGAGCGAGCTTTACTCGACCTCGGGCGATTATGACCTGCTCGCCAAGGTCTATGTGCCCGATGATGCCGATGTGGGGCATTTTCTGACCCAGGCGCTGTTCGACATTCCGGGCATCAGCCGTACCCTGACGACCATGACCTTCAAGGCGTTCTGAGGCCTCAGCTGCGCAAGAAGCGGAACGCGGCCGAGGCAGCCCAACCCGCCACCACCGCGATGAACAGTGAGAGCAGCCCATAGACGAGCGGGTTTTGCCGCGAAAGCATGAAGATTGTGCGCTCGATGCCGACCTTGTGTACCGGCAATGCCGCACGGTGGGCATCAATCACGATGCCGCCGCGCAGCAGGAAGATGCGGGTCTTGTAGTCGCCTTCGACGAGGTTGGCGGGCAGCCGGAAGTCGGCGCGAAACAGCGTGCCTTCGACCAGCACCACCGATCCTTCCGAAAGCGAATACAGCCCTTCGGCCTCGCGGATGCGCAGCAGGGCCTCGGTAAACGGTCGCGCATCCGCGACCTCAAGCGGGCCGGAAAAGGCGCGCACCGCAAGCGGCACCGAAATGCGCTGACGGACGTCTTCGGCGGGGTCAAGTATGTCGGCCAGCGGGCCGGTGCTTGCCACCGCGTAATAGCTGGGCGTAGCCGCCACGCCCACCTGCTCGGTGTTGATCCAGATCCCCGCCTCACGGCTTTTCTTGCGGATGGTCACGGCGCCCGCGGGCCCTTCAAGGGTTACGATCACTTGCAGCGGTGGCCCGTCGGGTTCTGGCGCATCGCGGCGCACCGCGCCATAGATCAGCACCTCCGAGCCATCGAAGCGCGCGGTGATGCCGATCTCGTCAAGCGAAAGCCCCGCGACCACGGTTTCGGCGCGGGCAGGAAGTGCCGCAAGCAGCAGGAAAAGGGCGAGCGCGCGGATCATCGCAGCACCGTTGCGTGCAGCGAATAGAGCTCGGCCGGGGTCAGCAGCAGATCAAGCGCCAGCTTGGCCGCCACCGCCAGCACCAGTGCGGCCAGCAGAATGCGCAGTTGTTCCGCCTTCAGCCGCCCTGAAAGCCGGGTGCCGATCTGCGCGCCCACCACGCCGCCTACGATCAGCAGGAGGGCGAGCACGACATCGACCGACTGGTTGGTAAGCGCGTGCGCCATCGTGGTGAAGGCCGATACGAAGATCACCTGAAACAGCGAGGTGCCGATCACCACCTTGGTCGGCATGCCCAGAATGTAGATCATCGCGGGCACCATGATGAAGCCACCGCCGACGCCCATGATCGCCGCCAGAACCCCGACGATGAACCCCACCGCCACGGGCGGGATTACAGAAATGTAGAGCCCCGAGGCGCGGAACTTCATCTTCAGCGGCAGGTTGTGCACCCAATGGTGCTGATGCCGTTTGGCGCGGGGGCCGCCGGGGCGGCGGGTGCGGCGCCAAGCGCGCACCCCTTCCTGCGCCATCAAAAGGCCGATCAAGCCCAGAAACAGCACATAGGAAAGCTGCACCACAAGGTCGATCTGCCCCAGCGCCTGAAGGTAGTTGAAGGCAAATATCCCGGCGCCTGCTCCGGCAACGCCGCCCACCAGCAGCACCAGCCCCATCGGAATATCGACCGCCTTGCGCTTGAGATGCGCGAGCACCCCCGAGACCGACGAGGCCACAACCTGGTTCGACCCGGTCGCCACCGCCACGCCGGGCGGTATGCCGATAAAGAACAACAACGGCGTGATCAGGAAGCCGCCGCCGACCCCAAAGAGGCCCGACAGCACGCCGACCACGCCGCCCAAGCCCAAAAGCAGCAGCGCGTTGACGGCAACCTCGGCGATGGGCAGGTAAATCAGCATTTCTCGGACTGCACGGCTCGTTGGGGGAAACCTTGCGCCCGTGGGCGGGCGCTGTCAAACCCCGCCGGGGTTCAGGCGAGGTCGCGCAGGTATCGTCGCAAAACCCGTTCCAGTTTTGCCGCACCCATGGGTGCCATCGCCTTGGTGTGTTCGTGGCTGATCGCCTCGGACGACATCCCGGCACCCATGTTGGTCACCACCGAAACCGCGGCGACGCGCAGCCCGAGAAAGCGCGCGAGGATCACCTCGGGCACGGTGGACATGCCCACCGCGTCGGCGCCAAGCACCTTTGCGGCGCGAATTTCGGCGGGGGTTTCAAACGAGGGGCCCGAGAACCAGCAATAGACGCCTTCGGGCAGATCCACGCCCTCGGCGCTGGCGGCGGCGCGCAGGGCGGCGCGGATGCCCGCGTCATGCGCTTCGGTCATCGGCACAAAGCGCGCGTCATCGGCCTCGCCAATCAGCGGGTTGGCGCCGGAAAGGTTGATGTGATCGTTCAGCAGCATCAGGCCGCCCGGCGGAATATCGCCGCGCAGACTGCCCGCAGCGTTGGTCAGCAGCAGGCTTTCGGCGCCGAGCGCCTTCAGCACTTCAAGCGGCAGGCGCATTTCTGCGGGGTTGCCGCGTTCGTAGTAATGCGCGCGCCCGCCAAATACCGCCACCCGCACGCCTTCCAGATCGCCCACAACAAGCTTCGGGTTGTGCCCCGAAACCCCGGCATGCGGAAACCCCGGCAGATCGGCATAGTCGATTGCCACGCCCTGCACCGCCCCGGCAAGGTGCCCGAGGCCCGAGCCGAGGATCAGGCCGAGCCTTGGCGGCTGCGCCCCGGCGCGGGCGCGGATGATGGCGGCCAGATCAGCGCTCTTTGACATAGGCTTCCCCCCCGGCGCGCGGCGGTGTCGCCTTGCCGATGAACCCGGCCAGAATGACCACGGTCAGAATATAGGGCAGTGCCTGCATGAACTGCACCGGCACCACGAATAGCCCCACGTCGATGTTCTGGAACCGGATCGCCACCGCCTCGAGCAAGCCAAAAAGCATGGTCGCCCCCAATGCCCGCCACGGCCGCCAGTTGGCAAAGATGAGCGCGGCCAGCGCGATGAAACCCTTGCCCGCCGTCATCTCCTTGCCAAAGCCCGCCGAAGGCGCCGAGGTGGCAAGGTAGGCCCCGGCGATGCCGCACAAAAGACCCGCCATCGCCACCGCCGTGTAGCGCAGGCGCAGCACCGAAACGCCCGCAGTATCAACCGATTCCGGGTTTTCGCCCACCGCGCGCAGACGCAGGCCGAAGCGGGTGCGAAACAGCAGCCACCATGTCAGCGGCACGCAGGCGAAGGCGACATAGACCAGAATCGTGTGGCCCGAGATCAGGTCGTGGTAGATCGGCCCAAACACCGGCACCCCGGCCAATGCATCGGCCCCCGGCAGGGTGATCGCTTCAAACCGTGCCGCGCCCTTGATCGGCGGCGTGCGGCCGCCAAGGTGGAACCAGCGCTGGCCGATCAGCACCGTCAGCCCCGAGGCCAGAAAGTTGATCGCCACGCCCGAAATCAGCTGATTGCCGCGAAAGGTGATCGAGGCAATGCCGTGGATGATGGCCAGCGACAGCGACCCGCCGATGCCCGCAATCAGCCCAAGCCACGCCGACCCGGTGATCGAGGCCACGGCGCCCGCAAAGAACGCGGCCATCAGCATCTTGCCCTCAAGCCCGATGTCGAACACGCCTGAGCGTTCCGAATAGAGCCCGGCAAGGCAGGCGAGCAGCAAAGGCACACCCAGCCGCACCCCGGAATCGAGCACTTGCAGAAGGGTTGAAAGATCCATCACACGGCCCTCCTGCGCGCGAGGCCAAAGGCCCAGGCAACCGCCATCCGCATCATGTTATCAAGCGCCCCGGTGAACAGGATCACCAGCGCCTGCACCACGGTGCGCAGCTCGATCGGGATCGTCGTCCACAGCCCAAGCTCGGCGCCGCCCTGATAGAGAAAGCCGAACAGCAGCGCGGCAAGGAACACCCCGAACGGGTGGTTGCGCCCCATCAGCGCCACCGCGATGCCGATGAACCCCGCACCCTCGACCGCGTTCAGCACCAGCCGCTCGGCCTCGCCCATGACGTTGTTGATCGCCATCATGCCCGACAGACCACCCGAAAGCAGCATGACATACATGGTAATGCGAAACGGCGAGATACCGGCATAGACCGCCGCCGATTCCGATTTGCCAAAGGCCCGGATCGCATAGCCCAGCCGCGAGCGGAACAAGAGATACCAGACCGCCACACAGGCCGCGAGCGCCACGAACAGCGTGATGTTGGCCGGGGTGTTCTTGTCGAAATAGCCGCCGATCAGCGGCAGATCGTAAAGCGTGGGCAGATGCGCGCCCTTGGGAAAGCGGGCGGTGGCGGGGTCCATGCTGCCCTTGGGGCGCAGGATGTTGACCAGCACATAATTCAGCACCGCAGCGCCAATGAAGTTGAACATCATCGTGGTAATCACGATGTGGCTGCCGCGCCTTGCCTGCAACCACGCCGGAATCGCCGCCCAGGCGGCGCCGAACACGACCGCCCCCAGCATCGCGGCAGGCAGCGCCAGCGACCAGTGCGGCCACGGCACCGCCAGCGCCACCACCGCAACGCCAAGCCCGCCGAGCATCGCCTGCCCTTCGCCGCCGATATTGAACAGACTGGCGCGAAACGCGATCGAGACCGCAAGCCCGGTGAACATGAAATTGGTGGCGTAATAAAGCGTGTAGCCCCAGCCATAGGCCGACCCAAGCGCCCCATCGACCATGATCTTCAGCGCTTCCCACGGGTTTTCGCCAATGTAGACGATCACCAGCGCCGATATTCCAAACGCGGCCACAATGCTCATCAGCGGGATCAGTACCACGTCGGCCCATGGCGGAAGTTTATGCATCACGCGGCCTCCCCGCCGACACCGGCCATCAGCAGGCCCAATTCGCGCTGGTCTGTCGCCTTTGGGTCACGCTCGCCCATGATGCGGCCATCGAACATCACCGCGATGCGGTCGGACATGCTGAGTATCTCATCAAGCTCGACGCTGACCAACAGCACCGCCTTGCCCGCATCGCGCAGCGCGATGATCTGTTTGTGGATGAACTCGATGGCGCCAATATCGACCCCGCGCGTAGGCTGGCCCACCAGCAAGAGGTCGGGGTTGCGCTCGATCTCGCGCGCGAGCACCAGTTTTTGCTGGTTGCCGCCCGAAAAGCTTTTGGCGGGCAACATCGGGTTTGGCGGGCGCACGTCGAACCGCTCCATCTTTTTCTTGGCCTCGGCGATGATGCCCTTGTTGTCCATCAAAAGCGCGTTTGATTGGTATTCAGGCGCATTATGGTAGCCGAAAACAAGGTTTTCCCAGGCGGCGAAATCCATGATCAGGCCAAGGTGCTGGCGATCTTCGGGCACATGCGCAATGCCACGCGCGCGCCGCGTCTGGCCATCGGAATGGCGCCCGCCAAGGTCGATTTCAACCCCGTTGATGCGCACGGTGCCGGTCGCTTTTTGAAAGCCCCCCAGAACCTTCAGCAATTCGGATTGGCCGTTGCCCGATACGCCTGCGATGCCGAAAATCTCGCCCGCGCGGACGGTAAAAGAGATGCCCTTCACGCGTTCCACGCCATCGGCATCGATCACGCGCAGGTTTTCAACCTCAAGCACCTTGGCACCGGGGGCGGCGACGCCTTTTTGCACATCCAGCAGCACCTTGCGGCCCACCATCAACTCGGCCAGCGCTTCGGGGCTGGTCTCGCTGGTCTTGACTGTCGCCGTCATCTCGCCGCGCCGCATCACGCTCACCGTGTCGGTGATTTCCATGATCTCGCGCAGTTTGTGGGTGATCAGGATGATCGTCTTGCCCTGCTCGCGCAGGTTTCGCAGGATGCGGAACAGGTGGTCGGCCTCATCCGGGGTCAGCACGCCGGTCGGCTCATCCAGAATCAGCACTTCGGCGTGGCGGTATAGCGCCTTGAGAATCTCGACCCGCTGCAACTGGCCAACCGAAAGCTCTTCGATCAGCGCGTCGGGGTCCACCTCAAGTGTGTATTCCTTGGCAAGCTCTTGCAGTGCGGTGCGGGCCTTGGCCAGCGACGGGCGCAGCAACATGCCATCTTCGACGCCCAGAATGACGTTTTCAAGCACCGTGAAGTTCTGCACCAGCTTGAAGTGCTGAAACACCATGCCGATGCCCGCGCGGATCGCGGCCTGGCTGTCGTGGATGACGGTGGGCACGCCGCCGATGAATATTTCGCCCGCGTCGGCCTTGTAGAACCCGTAAAGGATCGACATCAGCGTCGATTTGCCCGCGCCGTTCTCGCCGATAATGCCGTGGATGGTGCCCGGCATCACCCTGATCGATATGTCTTTATTCGCCTGCACCGGCCCGAAGGCCTTGGAGATGCCGCGCAGTTCGATGGCGGGGGCGGCAGTTTCCTGCCGCCCCGAAGGTTGAGCCAACGCCATGGCCGATCAGTTGACCGGGCAGGTGTTGTCGCTCATGTAGTCGTGCACGACGATCTCGCCCGAGATGATCTTGGCGGCGGCGGCTTCGACCGCAGCCAGCATTTCGGGGGTCACGAGGGCGGCGTTGTTTTCATCCATCGCATAGCCAACACCACCGGCGGCAAGGTCCATCACGTTGATGCCGGTTTCCAGATCGGTGCCCGACTTGAAGGCGTCATAGACCGCGTTATCGACACGCTTGAGCATCGAGGTCAGCACCTTGCCCGGTTGCAGGTGGTTCTGGTTGCTGTCCACGCCGATCGACAGGATGCCCGCATCTGCCGCCGCTTGCAGCACACCAATGCCAGTGCCGCCCGCCGCCGCATAGATCACGTCAGCGCCCTGGCTGACCTGCGAGCTGGCCAGCTCGGCGCCCTTGACCGGGTCGTTCCACGCGGTCGGGGTGGTGCCGGTCATGTTCTGGATGACCTTGGCGCCGGGGTTGGCCGCAACCACGCCTTGCGCGTAACCGCAACCGAACTTGCGGATCAGCGGAATATCCATGCCGCCGATGAACCCGACCGTGCCCGATTTCGATGCCATCGCCGCCATCACGCCGACGAGGTAGGACCCCTGCTCTTCGGTGAACACCACCGACCGCACGTTCGGCTGGTCAACCACCATGTCGATGATCGCAAACTTGGTGTTCGGATAATCGGGAGCGACCGCGTTGAGCACGTCGCCGAAGGCGAAGCCGGTCATCACAATCGGGTTGGCGCCGGTTTCGGCCAGCCGACGAAGCGCCTGTTCGCGCTGCGCTTCCGACTGCATTTCAAGTTCCTTGTAGCTGCCGCCGGTTTCGGCCTTCCAGCGCTCGGCACCGCCATAGGCCGCCTCGTTGAAGGATTTGTCGAACTTGCCGCCAAGATCGTAGATCAGTGCCGGCTCGGCCGTGGCGGCGCCTGCACAAAGCGCCAGCGTGGCTGCCGCGCCAAGGAACTGTTTCATGAGTGTCATTGGTGTCTCCCGGTCTGTTGTGCGCCCCCCTTTTGGGCGGACGCCTGTTGGCGGGCGAAATGCCCGCAGACCCGGTGATTAGGGCGAGTTGCGGCGGGGCGGTCAATAGCAATCTGGTGCCACGCCGCGGTTCAGGGGGCCGCAAATGCGCGCGTCAGCACCAGCGCATCATCGGCGCTACCACCGGGCAAGCGGTAATAGCCGCGCCGCCGCCCCGCTTCGCGCCAGCCCGCCCCGGCGTAGAGCGCGCGGGCGGGCGCATTTGCCGCAGCGACCTCCAGAAATGCCGCCTCGGCACCTGCTGCCTGCGCCGCCGCCTCGAACCCGGCAAGAAGTGCGCGCCCCAAACCCTGACGGCGCAGCGCAGGGGTTACCGCGAGCGTCAGCAGCTCGGCCTCGCCCGCCACAGCCCGCCCCAGCACGAAGCCGCGCGAATCACCAAGCAGGAACACGCCTGGCAGCGCCATCAGACCGGCAAACTCTGCGGCGCTCCAGGGCCGGGGGCTGGTGAAGCAGGCGGCGTGCAGCATCGCCAGCGCCGCGGGCGTCATGCCACGATCACCGGCGGCGGCTCGCTGGGCAGCGCCGCGTCGGCCGAACGCAGATAAAGCGGCGCCGGGCGTGGCTGCGGCGTGGCGCGCCGCGCCGCAGCTATCCGCGCGATCGCCTCGGGCAGCGGCATCGCAGCGGCCAGTACCCGCGCACCCGGTTGCAGCGCCGCCAGCGCCGCCGCACCCGAGCCGGTCATGGCGTCCACCCCGCGCTTTGCCAACGCCTCATGCGTGGTCAGCATCGCGGCGCCATCGGGCCCGAAATCCTGCGCGTAAACCTCGCCGCGCCGGGCATCCAGCACTACCCGCAAGGGCCTCGGCAAACCCAGCGCCGCCGCTTCAAGCGCGCTCACCCCCACCGCGGGCACCCGCAGCGACAGCGCCAGCCCGCGCGCCGCTGCCACCGAAATGCGCACCCCGGTAAAGTTGCCCGGCCCGGTGCCAACGCCAATGGCTGCAAGGTCGCGCCAGCCCGCACCGTGGCGCGCCAGCATCTCTTCCAGCATCGGCATCAACCGCTCGGCCTGCCCCTTCGCCATTTCCTCGATCCGGCATTCCAGCACCGCTTCGCCGCACAGCAAAGCGGCCGCGCAATGCGCGGCCGAGGTATCAAACGCCAGTATCAGCGGCTCAGAGCGCAACGGGGCGCACCTCGCTCACCTCCGGAATGTAATGGCGCAACAGGTTCTCGATGCCCATCTTCAGGGTCAGCGTGCTTGACGGGCAGCCCGCGCAGGCGCCCTGCATGTGCAGGTAGACCACGCCGCGTTCAAAGCCATGAAAGGTAATATCGCCGCCATCCTGCGCCACCGCCGGGCGCACCCTCGTATCGAGCAGTTCCTTGATCTGCGCCACGATCGCGCCATCGGGCCCATCATGCCCCGCGTGGCCGCCTGCGGCGCGCGTTGCACCTTCCATCACCGGCGCACCCGACTGGAAATGCTCCATGATCGCGCCCAGAATGGCGGGCTTCACATGTTCCCAGAGCACCGCTTCATCCTTGGTTACGGTGATGAAGTCCGATCCGAAGAACACCCCGGCGACACCCTTCTGCGCAAAAATGCGCTGGGCCAGAGGCGAGCCGATGGCCGCGTCGACGCTTGGAAAATCGGCGGTGCCGACTTCCAGCACGGCCATGCCGGGCAGAAACTTCAGTGTGGCCGGGTTGGGGGTGGTCTCGGTCTGAATGAACATGCGCAGCCTCCGGGGTTCAGCCCTCCATATGCGCTTCCCAAGTGTTTTCGTCAAGTTTGCGCGGGGTCAAATCGATGCGGCCGCGTCTTTGCAAAAACACCCCCCCCCGGCGGCGGCAATGCGCGGATCAGGTGATTTCCTCAAGCCGCTCTTTCGGCAAGTCGCCCGGCACAATGGTCAACGGGCATGGCAAACTGGCCGCGCTGCGCGAAAGATGGGTCACCAGCGGGCCCGGCCCCGATTTGTCCGACCCCGCGCCCAGTACCAGCACCCCGATCTGCGGGTCTTCGCGGATCACCGCGAGGATCTCGGCGGCGGGTTCGCCCTCGCGGATGATCAGCTCGGGCGCAATCCCCTGCTTGTCGCGCATCCATTTGGCGTAGACCTCGAAATGCGCCTCGATCCGCTCGCGCGCTTCTTCGCGCATGATCTCGGCGACGCCGATCCAGTGCTGGTACTCTTCGGGTGGAATCACCGACAGAATCGTCACCCCCGCGCCGGTATGCGCCGCGCGCAGCGCCGCAAAGCGCATCGCGTTCAGGCATTCACGGGTGTCATCAAGCACCACCAG
Source organism: Alphaproteobacteria bacterium HGW-Alphaproteobacteria-4 (assembly GCA_002842855.1). Classification (GTDB taxonomy): domain Bacteria; phylum Pseudomonadota; class Alphaproteobacteria; order Rhodobacterales; family Rhodobacteraceae; genus UBA6213. The sequence goes on from PHEE01000032.1 coordinate 20,515, forward strand.
AAACTTGCGCATCAGGCCCCCCTCCAGATCGCCGCGATCATGGCGCGAAACCCGCGCCGTTGGCAACTGCCCTGCGCGGGCGCAGCGTCCGGCGCAACGCCAGCTTGACCAGCGCCGCCAGAACCGCCCCAATCTGCGCCAGCACATAGCCCGCCAGCGCCATTGACCCTGCGGCCCAAAGCGCCAGCGCCAGCCGTGCCAGCCGCCGGATCATGGCGCCGAATGCGCGAAATCCCAATAAAGCGCGCGCGCCCGTTTGGTGATGGGCCCATGCGCGTAGCTCACATCGTCAAACGCCCGCACCGGCGTCACCTTGGCGAAGTTGCCTGACAGGAACACCTCGTCGGCGGCGCGGAAATCGTCGATCGTCAGCACTGCCTCGCGCACCTCGATGCCGTCGGCGCTGAGGTTGGCAATGTGCCGCGCCCGCGTGATACCCGAAAGGAAGGTGCCATTGGCGATGGGCGTAAAGACCACGCCATCCTTAACCATGAACACGTTCGCCGTGGCGGTTTCGGCCACGTTGCCCATCGCATCGCAGACCAGCGCATTGCCAAAGCCCTTGCGTTGCGCCTCGACCAGCATCCGCGCGTTGTTGGGGTAAAGGCAGCCGGCCTTGGCGTTGCAGACGTTGTCGGCCAGCACCGGGCGGCGGAATTGCGTGGTTGTCAGCGTGGTGGTGGCTTCGGGTGCGGGCATCGGCACCTGCTCAAGGCAGAGCGCAAAGCCCGTGACCCCCTCCATCGGCGCCACGCCAAGGTCGGAGCCATGAATTGCCCAATACATCGGCCGCACATAGACCGCAGCGCCCTCGGCGTAGCGCGCCAGACCTTCGCGCGCCATCGCCACCATCTCGTCGGTCGCCACCGTGGGGGTAATCATCAGCGCCCCGGCCGAGCGGTTGACGCGGGCGCAATGCGCCTCAAGGTCGGGGGTGACGCCCTCGAACATCCGCGCGCCGTCGAACACCGAAGACCCCTGCCAGATGCCGTGATCGGCGGCGCGCATCACCGCCACGTCGC
>PHEE01000007.1:0-92250 GCA_002842855.1 Alphaproteobacteria bacterium HGW-Alphaproteobacteria-4
CTGGTTCGGATGCACGTCGAAATCCTGCGCCAGCTCGATCAGGGTCTTCTCGCCCTTGATCGCGGCCACCGCCACTTTCGCCTTGAATGCCGGGCTGTGGTTCCGGCGTGGTCGTCTTGTCATGGTCTTCTCCTCGCTTGCTGCATCATGCCGCAGTTGCGCGGAAAATCCACTTATCCCGGTTGTTCAGATTTCCGCAGCCACCTCAATCACCACCCACGAAAGGAAGTGTGGCAGGTAGATGACCGATTGCACACCGCGCCGCAGGGTGTTGCCGCGCACCTCGTTGATCAGCAGCGCGAGCAGGATCGGCAGTGGAAACACGAACACGATCTTCATGCCCGAAATGATGAAGGTGTTCGCAAGCACCTGCGCAAACGCGGTCGAGACGACCAGCGCCTTGAAGTGCTTCAACCCCACCCAGATATCGGGGCCGATGATGCGAAAATCGTGAAACGCAAGCTTGGCCTCGTAGATCGGGTAGAAGTGGAACAGGCCAAAATATATCGCGCCGGGGCTGAGCATCAGAAAATAGGGCCACCATGTTCTGACGCCGCGCAGCGCGCGCGACATGCCCGTGGGTTTCGCGTCGGCGCGCTGCCCCTCTGGCTCTTGCAAGATGGAATGGCGCGCGCTCATGCGTGGTTACCCACATGCGCAAGTGCGGCACCGGTGGCCGCCACCGCAGAGGCCACGCCCAACGACCCGCGCAACTCCAACTCGCACGCCAACAGAACATGATCGTTGCCTGCCTCTCCGGCAATGGCGCGCTCCAGCAGTTGCATTGCGCGGGCGCCGATCTGGCGGGCGGGCTTGACCACGGTCGTCAGCCCCGGCTCGGAAAACTCGCCTGCCGGGGTGCCGTCAATGCCAAGCACCGAGACATCTTGCGGGCAGCGCAGCCCGGCGTCGCGCACCGCAAGCAGCGCGCCAAGCGCCATCTGGTCGTTGTTGGCGAAAACTGCCAAAGGTCCAGTACCCGCGCGGTGCAGCACGCGCGCCATCGCGGCCCGCCCGGCGGCAACCGAATAGGCGCTGTCTTCGATGATCAGCCCATCAAGGCTGCGCCCGTGCGCCTGAAAGTATCTGCCCACCGCGTTGATAAAGGTCTCTCGTGCTTGTCGCGGGCCTTGCCCAAGCAAGATCGCGGGCGCGGTGAAGCCGCGCGCGAACAGCAGATCAAGCCCCAGCCGCACGCCCTGCACAATATCGCTGCCAACGCTTGGCAATGCCGGAAAGCGGATCGCGCTGGAGCCGATGAGCACCGCTGGAATGTCGAAGCGGGTCACCTCATCGATAATGTCATGCACCGGGTTGACAATGACCCCGTCAACCCGCGCCTTGATCAGCGCCCGCATGTGCTGGCGCTCGCGCTCGGGATCCCAGTCCGAATTGAAGATCAGAACAATCGTGCCATTTTGCCCGGCGGCATCCTGCGCGCCACGCGCCACATCGGCCCAAAACGGGTTGGCGATGTCGGGAATGATAAGCCCGATCATCCCGGAGCGCCCGTTTCGCAAAGACTGCGCCAGATGGTTGCGCTGGTAGCCATGCTTTTCCGCCACCGCATGCACCCGCTCGCGTGTCTCGGCGCTGATGTTTGTTGCCCCCGAGAGCGCGCGCGAGGCCGTGCTTTTGGACACGCCAGCAAGCTGCGCGATGTCGACGATTGTCAGGCTCTGGCGCGGCTTCTTCACGTCACCCCCGGCGGAAATGGCCTTGCGACTCGCATCCGATACGCAAGAGTAGCGCCCATGGGAACGTTCCCACAAGAGGTTTCTTGCGGGCCGTTGTGCAGTAGGGGGGTTGGTGCGGCGCCGCGCGATGGCGCCGGTGGGCCAACTTGTGCATGCAGAACGACAAATTCGTGTCGTGCATCAAAGCCTGAGCCGCGTGGCCCGGGCGAAAGACCATCGGGCCTGCCCCCGATTGTCACTAGGGTCTTACGCGTCAGCAGTTGTCGGTACCGGTTTCGCCAACGCCCGCGCGGATCGCGGGGCTGGCGCGACTGCAAAAATCAGCCATTGACCGAAAAGCAATACAGCTGCATTGTATCGTGGAGGATGGAGGGTCGGGTGTAACCGACCTCATGATGGGAGGGCTTCAATGAAACACCTGATGACTCTGACGGCACTTGCCTTGTTTTCCGCCTACGCACTGCCTGCAGCAGCCGAAACGCTGAAAGTTTCGAGCTACCTGCCGCCCAAGCACGCGCTCAACGCGATGATCGAGCAATGGGGCAAGGAGTTGGCCGAGAAGTCGGGCGGCAGCCTGACGCTGGAGCTGTATCCGGCAGCGCAGCTTGGACCGGTGAACCGGCAGTTCGACATGGCGGCCTCGGGCGCGGCCGATATCACGGTCGTGTTGCATAGCGCCACGCCGGGTCGGTTTCCGATGACCGAACTTGCCGGGTTGCCGTTGGCAGCACCCAGCGCGGGCAACGCCAGCGGCATCGCGTCGCCACGCCTGACGGCGCTGGCGGATGAGTTTCTGGCGGGCGAACATGCAGGCACCAAGATCTTGTGGATGGCGGTGACCCCGCCCTTGAAGATCAGCCTGAAAAAGGTCGAGCCGACCAACCTTGCTGTCTTCAAGGGGTTGCGCATCCGCTACGCCGGGCAGGTGTTCCAGAGCGTTCTGGAAACGCTTGGCGCCACGCCGCTGCCGGTGCCGCCCGCTGAGGTGCAAGAGGGGCTTTCCAAGGGCATCATCGACGGCACCCTGTTCCCTTATGAGGCGCTCAAGGCCTTTGATCTGGGCGCCGATCTGGCCTATTCGATGGAACCCGGCATCGCCTCGGCAACCTTCGCGGTGGTAATGAACCAGGCGAAATTCGAAAGCCTGACCGCCGATCAGCAAGCACTTATCGTGGCGACCACCGGCGTTGACCGCGCCGCTGCCTTTGGCGCGATGTGGGATGCGGGCGAAGAAGAGGGCAGGGCCTATGTGCAAAGCAAGGGTGTGAAGATCGTTACCCTTGCCGATGACCAGAAGGCAGCGCTTTTTGAAGCGATCACCCCGATCATCGATGCGACCATCTCGGCCGTCGAGGCCACCGGCAAACCGGGGCGGGCGTTCTACACGGCCTACGTTCAGTAGCAGACCAAAAGCATGACCCGAAGCGATTTTCGGGTCATGCTTGCACTGAGCGTGGCGGATTCGTGAAGGGGGGCGCATCAATGTCTGAAAAACCGGTGGCGGCACTATTGCGCATCAGCCAAACCATCGTGCGTGTCCAGCTTTGGGTGGCAATGGCTGCGCTGGTGCTGATGATGGCGGTGGTGGTTTCCGATGTTGCCATGCGCCAGTTGTTCAACCACCCGGTCAAGGGCGCCTATGATGCGGTTGGCATCTTGCTGGGAGTATCGGTGTTCTATGCCATCGCTTCGGTAATCGCGTCGCGGCAGGAAATTGTCATCGACCTGATCGACGGCATGTTGCCACCGCGCGCCCTGTCCGCGCTGAAGAGGTTTGCAGGCCTGCTGTCAGCGCTGGTGCTGACTTTCATCTTTTACGCCATGCTCACGCCCGCGCAGGAGGCATATCGTTACGGTGATATAAGCCTTGAACTGCGGATACCGCTCTGGACTGTGTGGGTGGTCGCATTGGTCGGCATGGCGGGGGGCATTCTGGCGTCATTGATGTTGCAGATTGCGCCGCACGGGTTGCAGCCTGCGGGCGCGCCCGATGTAACGGGAGACCACTTCGAATGACCCCTGCGGTGCTTGGCCTTCTGGTTATCGGGCTGTTGTTCGTCATGCTGCTGGCCCGAATGCCGGTGTGGCTGACGCTGGCGCTTTGCGGCATCGGCGGCAATCTGGTGATGTCGAACTTTGTGGTGGCGAAGTCACTGGCGGGCACGACACCTTTCGATGTGTCGAACTCTTACGGGCTTTCGGTGATACCGCTGTTCATCCTGATGGGCGAGATAGCCACCGGAACACGGCTTTCGGCCGAGCTGTTTCAGGCCGCGCGGGTGATCCTGTCGGGGTTGCGAGGCGGGCTTGCGATTGCCTCGATCGGGGCCTCGGGGTTGTTTGGTGCGGTCTGCGGCTCTTCAGTCGCCACCGCTGCCACCATGACCCGGATCGCGTTGCCCGAAATGCGCAAATCGCGCTATGAAGATGGCTACGCGGCCTCGGCCATCGCGGCGGGCGGCAGCCTTGGCATTCTGATTCCGCCCTCGATCATCCTGATCATTTACGGTGCCATTGCCGAGCAATCGATACGCAAGCTGTTCGCGGCGGCACTGCTGCCGGGCATCGTGCTGATGCTGCTTTATATCGTGGTGGCAATGGTGATTGCAGCGCGGGTGCCGGGCAAGGTGCCCGCCGACGCGCCTGCAAGCGCGCGCGCAAGGCTGCGCGCACTGCGCGACCCCTGGCAGTTCGTGGTGCTGTTCACCGTCACCATCGGCGGCATCTATGCCGGGGTTTTCAGCCCGAACGAGGCTGCCGCGATCGGCGCCTTTGGCGCCGTCGTGATTGGCGTGGCGGGCCGCAGGGTAACGCTGCGCAAGCTGCTGGAAGCGGTCCGCACCACCGCGATCACCAGCACCGTGCTGTTCATGATCATGATCGGCGCAACGATGTTTTCCAACTTCGTGGTGCAAACGCGGCTGCCGCATGTGCTGCTGGACATCGCGCAGTCGTTCAATTTGCCGGGTTGGGGCGTGATGGTGCTGATCGTGGTGATCTACATCATTCTGGGCTGCTTTCTGGAAGGCATCGGCATGGTTCTGGTGACGGTTCCGGTATTTCTGCCGATCGTTGTGGGCTACGGCTATGACCCGATCTGGTTTGCGGTGATCGTGGTGATAGTGGTGGAACTGGGGCTGATCCATCCACCCGTCGGCATGAACCTGTTCGTGATTCAGGCACAGGTGCCAGACCTCAGGATCTCGCAGCTTTACATCGGCATCTTGCCGTTTCTGCTGGCGCCGTTTGCGCTGATCGCGCTGCTGTTCTTCTTTCCGGCCATCGCGATGTGGTTGCCCGGGCTGATGCGCTAGGGGGCAGCATGAAAGACAGGTTTCTGATCGTCGACAAAGACGCGGAATGGTTTGCGCGTGAATTGCGCGCTTCATTTCGCGGTGTCGAGTTTATTGCGGCATCGGATCCGGCTTCGGCAATGGCATTCGCAGCCGGTGCGCAGGTGCTGATCGGTTTGGCGCCCGCCTTGCCCGCCAGCCTGATCGCCGCGATGCCGCGCCTAGCTTGGGTGCATGCGCTAACTACCGGGGTCGACAATCTGCTGGCGATGCCAGAACTCGGAATCGAGGTCGCGCTCTCGTCGTCGCGCGGCATTCATGGGCCGCAGATGTCGGAGCTGGCGATCTTGCTTATGCTCAGCCTCGGGCGACGCTTGCCGCAGATGTTGGCGAACCAGAGCGCACAGGTCTGGCAGCGCTGGCCGCAGCCGCTGTTGGCTGGCAAGACCGCGTGTCTGGTCGGGTTGGGTGCGATTGCCGAGGCGTTGGCCGCGCGCCTGCACGCCTTTGGTGTAACCGTGACCGGGGTATCAGACGGGCGCGGTGAGGTGACGGGGTTTGCCCGCATATTCCCGCGCGCGCGATTGCGCGAGGCGGCGGCCGAGGCGGATTTTCTGGTGGTGATCGTGCCTTATGCGCCGCAGACGCACCATCTGGTAAACGATGCAGTGCTGGCGGCGATGCCCGCGCGGGCCTTTCTCATCAACATCTCGCGCGGCGGCTGCGTTGACGAAGCGGCGCTTCTGCGGCATCTGGCGACGGGCAGCATCGCCGGGGCCGGGCTCGATGTTTTTGCCACCGAGCCGCTGCCGCCGGGGCACCCGATCTGGTCGGCGCCCAATGTCATCATCACCCCACATGTCGGCGGCATGAGCGATACCTATGCCGCGCAAGCGCTGCCGGTGCTCGCGCGCAACATTGCGGCGTTCCTTGCGGGCGGCGTGAATGCGCTGCCCGACAGGGTGGCCCGCCCAGCCGAAAGCCCCAGACAATGACCCCACCCGACCTTCACCACCCGATTTCGGACGCCGAACTTGCCCGCCGCTGGGCGGCCGTGCGCACCGCGATGGCCGCCGAAGGGCTCGATGCGCTGGTGATGCAGAATGCAAGCGACTGGCTCGGCGGCTATGTGCGCTGGTTTACCGGCCTGCCCGCCACCAACGGCTACCCGCGAACGGTGATCTTTTACGCCGACCGCCCGATGAGCGTGGTTGAAATGGGCGAGTTTGGCGGGCTGCGCGATCTGGGCGGTGCGGATGCGCTGCACCGGGGCGTGGGCCACATGGCCACCACGCCTTCGTTCTTTTCGGTCGGATATAGTACCGGTTACGACGCGGCATTGGTGGTCGATGAACTGGCGCGCGCCGGCGTGACCCTGCTGGGGCTGCTTACCCCCGGTGCGCTGCCCTCGGCGTTGACCGCCGCGCTGGCGGGGTATGCGCCGGTCGATGCCACCGATCTGGTGGACCGGATCAAGGCGGTGAAAAGCGCCGAAGAGATCGGCCTGATCAAAGCCTCTGCCGCTTTGCAAGATCAGGTTCTTGCTGCGGTGTGCGGTTTCATCCGCCCTGGCATGACCGACAACGAAGTGGTCAATTTCGCGCAGGCCGAGGCGCATCGTCTGGGGTCGGACCAGGGCATTTTCATCGGGTCATCGGCGCCGCTTGGGGTGGCCGCGCGTTTCAAGCCGCGCCACTTGCAAGGCCGCGCCATCGCCAAGGGCGAGCATTTCTCGCTGCTGATCGAGGTCAACGGCCCCGGAGGCATGTATACCGAGATTGCGCGCACGCTGGTGCTGGGCCGTGCCAGCAGCGAACTGCGCGACCATTTCGCTGCCGTAAAGGCCGCGCAAGACCATACCCTGTCGCTGATCCGCCCCGGCGCGCTGCCCGCAGATATCGCGCGCGCGCATGACGACTGGATGCGTGCCCACGGGTTGCCCCCCGAGATCAGGCTTTATGCGCACGGTCAGGGCTATGACATGGTCGAGCGCCCGCTGATACGGCGCGACGAAACCTTGCCGTTGGCCGAAGGCATGTGCCTTGCGGTGCATCCGGGCTATGACGACGGCACGGTGTTTGCTGTCATCTGCGACAATTACATGGTCGGCGCGACGGGGCCCGGCCCCTGCCTGCACCGCACCCCCAAACAGATCATCGAGATAGACTGAGCCGCAGAGAGGCCCCAATGACCCCAAAGATCGCGCTTGAAGAGCATTTTCTGGCCCCCGGCTTCGAGGAGTATTTTGCGAAAACCGCGATCAACATCAGCCCTGCGCTGTTTGGCAAGGCCGCCGCTGCGCTGACCGATTTTGGCGACCGGCGGTTGGCGGCGATGGACCAGATCGGGGTTGAAACCGCCGTGCTGTCGCTGGCTGGCCCCGGTGTTCAGGCCGAAACCGAAACCGCCACCGCCATTGCCAAAGCCAAGGGCTGCAACGATTTTCTTGCCCGCCACATGGCCGACAGCAAGGGCCGCTACAGCGGTTTCGCACATCTGCCGACGCAAGACCCCGCTGCCGCCGCCGATGAGTTGCAGCGGTGCGTGCGCGATCTTGGTTATGTCGGCGCGATGATCAATGGCCAGACCAACGGTGCCTATCTGGATGATGACCGCTTTTCGGTTCTGTGGGAACGTGCCGCCGATCTTGGCGTGCCGATCTACATTCACCCCTATAACCCACCCGATTTTCCTTACATGTTCCACGGCCACCCCGAACTTTTTGGGCCGGTCTGGTCGTGGACGGTGGAAACCGGCAACCATGCACTGCGGCTGGTGTTTGGCGGCGTCTTTGACCGCTTCCCCAAGGCCAAGTTGCTGCTTGGGCATATGGGCGAGACGCTGCCCTATCAGCTTTGGCGTTTCGACAGCCGGTGGGAGATTTCGAACCGGGGCACCCGCCGCCTTGCGCGCAAGCCCTCGGAGTATTTTCACCGCAACATCTGGGTGACCACTGCCGGGGTCTGCTCGGATGAGCCGCTGCGCTGCGCGATTGATGCGATGGGGTGTGACCGGGTGCTTTTCTCGGTCGATTATCCGTTCGAGCGCGCCTCGGAGGCGGGCGAATGGATCGAGGCGGCGCCAATTAGCGCGGATGAACGCGCCGCAATCTGCCACGGAAATGCACGCGCGCTGCTAGGGCTTTGACGCAATCTGTACCCATTAGACCGGGAAGAACCCATGCTTGAACTTTACCACGCAGCCAGCAGCGTCTGTTCCATCAAGGTTCGGCTGGTGCTGGCGGAAAAGGCGCTGGAATGGCGCGGCCACTTGCTCAACCTCAGTGCGGGCGAGCAGTTTAGGCCCGATTATCTGCGGCTGAACCCCGAGGCGGTGGTGCCGACGCTGGTGCATGCGGGGCGGGTGATCCTGGAGTCGAGCGTCATAGCGGAATACCTTGACCGGCTGAGTGATACCAACCCCTTGATGCCGCGTGACATTGGCGCCGAATTCGCAACCCGGCACTGGTTGATCCGCTGCATCGCCATTCACGAGGCGATCAATTCGCTGTCGTTTGCAACGCTGATGCGGCAGCGCGAACGTGCGGCCTTCAGCGCCGCCGAAATCGAGGCCCGGCAGAACCAGATTCCAAACCCGCAGGTGCGCGCCAAGCGGCGCGATCTGTGGCAGCACGGCACCGGGTCGGTCTATGCGAAGGGCGCGCTGCATGTGCTGCGGCGGGTGTTTGAAGACATGGCAGCGGCGCTGGCGCGTGATGAATGGCTGGCCGGTCCGGGTTTTGGTTTGGCGGACGCAGCGCTTTTGCCCTATATCGACCGGCTGGAGCGGCTGGGCATGGCCGGGTTGTGGCAGTCGGAGTTCCCGGCGGTTGGGGCGTGGCTTGCCGCCGTGCAACGGCGGCCAAGCTATGACGTATCGGTGGCCGCCTTTGTCCCGGCGTCCGAAGCCGACGCGGTGCGCCAGATTGGCGCCGCGCACTGGCCTGCCATTGCCGCGCTCTGGAACTGACTTTTGCGCGCCTAGCTGAAGCCGACCTTGCGGATGTCTTGCAGCAGTTTGGCAAGCTGCGCCTCAAGCGTGGGCAGACCGGCAGCAAAGCGCGCGCTCGGCACCGGAATCGAGACCGCGTAGATCAGCCCCGTGGGGTCGCGAAAGGCGGTGCCGATGGCCGAAATGCCCTCGGTATGCTCATCATGGTCAAGCGCAAACTCACCCGCCCGGATGCGCTCGACCTGCGCCATGACCCGCGCCACCTTGGCCTCGTCGCCCGCAAACTCGCGCAGCAGCACACCGCGGGCGGTATCGTCGCTGCCTAGCGCCAGCGCCGCCTTGCCATTGGCGGTAGTGCCCATCGGAAACACCTCGCCCACCGCCGATACCGTGCGCAGCCGATGCGATCCTGCGGCCTGATCGACAAAGATCATGGCGCCGTTGCGCATGACCGCAAGATCGACCGTTTCGCCGGTAGCACGCGAGGTGCGCGCCAGAACCGGGTGCAGGATTTCGGCGGCATCGATCTGCCCCGCCTTGGCAAGCGATTGAATCTCGGGGCCAAGCCGATAGCCGCTGGCGGGCGACGACATCATCACCAGGCCCTCGTCGATCAACGCGTTGACGATGCGCTGCACGGTCGAGCGCGGCAACTCGACCCGGTCAGCGATCTGGCCAAGGCTCATTCCGGTATTTTCATGCTTGAGCGCACGCAACACGTCGGCGGCGCGGGCAATCACCTGAATGCCCTGCGCACGGCGAATATCTGGCGTTTCTGTATTCACGGCTCTCAGGTTCCCGATTGACGGCCTGACATTGCACCTTTGTGCGGCTGAGGCAAGGTGCAGCGCATGGCGCCTTGACAATACACTAGTATTGTATTGTGATACGGTCAAACCAAATACAAGACAGGGAGCACAGCATGACAATCAAGGTTCGGGGAATCTCGTTCGAGGACAACCTCGACAACTCGATGGGCATCGAGTTCTACAACCTCAGCCATCGGTTCGGCTTTCAAAACCCGAACTGGCCGTATTTTCAGGATACGCAGATCGAGCGGATTCACTACATGGCGAAATCGGGCGTGTTGAGCCAGCGCATCACCACCACGATGCACGCCACCACCCATATCGACGCACCCGCACATGTGGTGCAGGGCACGCCCTTCATCGACGAAGTGCCGCTGCCGCATTTCTTCGGCACCGGCCTTGTGGTCTCGATGCCGAAAAAGAAATGGGAGCCGATTACCGGCGAAGATCTGGAAAAGGCCTGCGGCCACGCAATCCGCAAGGGCGATGTGCTGATCCTCAACACCGGCTGGCACAAGCAATATGAAGATGGCGATTATTTTGCCTATTGCCCTGGCTTTGTTCCCTCGGCGGGCGAGTGGATGGTGAAGAAGGGCGTCAAGGTTGTCGGTCACGATACGCAGGCCAACGACCACCCGCTTGCCACCGCGATCGGGCCGCAGCGCAACGGGCCGCTGCTGCCGCATCTGCAAAAGGAATACTTCGAATGGTCCGGCGGGCGCGACTGGAAAGACGATTTCCCCGACTGGGAGCCAGTGCACCAGATTCTGTTCAAGAACGGCATTCTGGGCATCGAGAACGTCGGCGGCGATCTTGATGCCGTCACCGGCAAGCGCTGCACATTCGCCTTCTTCCCGTGGAACTGGGACCGGGGCGATGGCTGCATCATCCGCCTTGTGGCGATGATAGACCGGTCGCAAGGCTACCGCATCGAGGCGGGTGAAGCGTTCTGAGCACCTGTGCCGCCGGGTCTTGCCGGCGCACTCCAAAACGCTCCGGGGAGGATGCGATGCATTTGAAACGTTTCAGCGAAGCACAGCCATACGAGGCGCCCAACCATTTCGGCGTCGTCGGCTTGCGCTTGCAGGGGTTTGAGCCTGACGGGCCGAAAAACCAGTGGGTCGGGCTGTCGCAGTTTTTGCCGGGCGGCGGCGCGGGGCCTGACAGCACCCCCTTTGAAAAGGTCTATGTGGTGCTTGAGGGCGAAATGACCGTGATCGTGGACGGCGTCGTAACCGTGCTTGGCCGCTACGACAGCTGCACGATTCCGCCCGGCGAAGTGCGCAAGATCGAGAACCGCACTAACCACAGCTGCACCATGCTGGTGGTGATCCCCTACCCGCCGGAGAAGAAATGATGGCCACCGCAAACCCTCTTTCAATGTTCGATGTCGCGGGCAAGGTGGCGTTGATCACCGGCGCCTCGGGCGCCTTTGGCATGGTCGCGGCGCGGGTGCTGGCGGCGGCGGGCTGCAAGCTGGCTTTGGCTGCAGGCAAGGCTGATGCGCTGGCCGAGATTGCGGCCGAATGTGCGGGCCTCGGCGCAGAGGTGCTGGCGCTGAACGCCCGGCCCGCGACCGAGGCCGATTGCGCGCACATGGTGGCGCAGGCGGTGGCGCGGTTCGGGCGGCTCGACATTCTGGTGGTCGCGTCAGGCATGAACAAGGTCGCCAAGATCGACGCGATGCAGCCTTCGGACTTTACCGCAGTGATGGATGCCAACGTGACGCAAAGCTGGCTGCTGGCGCGCGCCGCGACGGTGCAGATGAAGGCGCAGGCGGCGCATGCCGATGGCAGCGTCGGCAAGATCGTGCTGGTGTCATCGGCGCGCGGCCTGCTGGGGCACCCGGCGGGCTACACCGCCTACTGCGCTTCAAAATCGGCGGTGGATGGCATCACCAAGGCGCTTGGGTGCGAGCTTGGCCCTACTGGCATAACGGTAAACGCGATTGCGCCGACGGTGTTCCGTTCGCCTCTGACCGCGTGGATGTATGAAGACACCGAAAACGCGCGCGCGGTGCGCGCGGGGTTTTTGGCGCGGGTGCCAAAGGGGCGGCTGGGCGAGCCTGAAGATCTGGCAGGGCCGCTGCTGTTTCTGGCCTCGAAAGCGTCGGACTTCTACACCGGGCACATCCTTTATGCCGATGGCGGCTACACGGCGGGGTAGGAAAAATGGCAATGCGGATCGGGGTCATCGGCGCCGGGTTGATGGGGCACGGCATCGCGCTGGTGCTGGCACGGGCCGGGCATGACGTGGCGGTGCACGACCCGGTGCCCGCGGCCCGCGCGGCGCTGCACGCGCGCGTGGCCGAAAGCCTTGCCGCAATGGGCGTGGGGGGGGATGAGGCGGCGCGCGCGCTGGCCCGGATCAGCATAGAGAATACACTGGCGGGCGCCGTGGCCAACGCTGATGTGGTGTTTGAGGCCGCGCCTGAAAAGCTGGAACTGAAACGCGCGATCTTTGCCGAGATCGAAGCGGCAGCGCCTGCCAACGCAATTCTGGCTTCGAACACGTCGGTCATGCCGATCACCTTGATCATGCAGGACCTGAAGGCAAGGCATCGTGCCCTTGGCACGCATTGGTGGAACCCGCCGCATCTGATCCCGCTGGTCGAGGTGGTTTCGACCGAATGGACCGATGCCGCCAGCGCCGATGCGATGATGGCGCTGCTGGAGGGCGCGGGCAAAACCCCGGTGCGGGTGGCCAAGGATGTGCCGGGCTTCATCGGCAACCGCTTGCAGCATGCGCTCTGGCGCGAGGCGATCAGTCTGGTCGAGCGCGGCATCTGCGACGCCGAGGCGGTTGATACCGTCATCAAGGCCAGTTTCGGGCGCCGCCTGGCGGCGCTCGGACCACTGGAAAACGCCGATCTGGTCGGCACCGACCTCACGCTCGACATCCACGAAAACGTGCTCGCCGATCTTGAACACCGCCCCGGCCCCTCGCCCTTTCTGCGCGCGCTGGTGGCCGAGGGGCGGCTGGGTATGAAATCGGGCGAAGGTTTCCGGCGCTGGACGCCCGAGCAAGCCGCCGCAACCCGTGCCCGCGTGGCGCGGCACCTTACGCGCCTGCCTGACATACTTGATACCTGAACCGCCGCACCGGCAAAGCCGGGCGGTCACGGCCAACGTGCCATCAAGGGAGGATACCATGAAACACCTGCATCCCAACCGCCGCCGTTTTCTGGCCGGAACCTCGGCCTTGCTTGCGGCCCCCGCCCTGCTGCGCGCCACCCGCGCCTATGCGCAGATGCCGAAACTGCGCGTGGGCCATGTCAGCCCGCGCACCGGCCCGCTGGCCGGTTTTGCCGAGGCCGACGACCATGTGTTGCAAGCGATTACCGAGCGTTTCGCTGGCGGCATCAGCAACAACGGCAAGACCTGGGCGGTCGAGATCATCTCGAAAGACAGCCAGTCGAACCCGAACCGCGCCGCCGAAGTTGCCGCCGACCTGATCTTGCGCGACGAGGTTGACATCATCGTGGCCGCCTCGACACCCGACACCGTGAACCCGGTCTCCGATCAGGCCGAAATCAACGAGGTACCCTGCATCACCACCGATTGCCCCTGGCAGCCCTATTTCTTTGGTCGCGGCGGCAACCCGGCGCAGGGGTTCGATTTCACCTACCACTTCTTCTGGGGGCTGGAGGATGTGATCGGCGCGTTCCTGGATATGTGGGGGCAGACCGGCGTGGCGAAGGTGGTGGGGGGCCTGTTCCCCAACGATGCCGATGGCAATGCCTGGGGCGACGCCGAGCTAGGCCTGCCCAAGCCCTTGGCGGCGGCGGGTTATGCGCTGACCGATCCGGGGCGCTACCAGCCCTTGTCGGACGACTTTTCCAACCAGATCGCCGCCTTCAAGGCGGCGGGTTGCGAGATCGTTACCGGCAACATGATCCCGCCCGATTTCGCGACCTTCTGGGCGCAGGCGGCACAACAGGGTTTCGCACCCAAGGTGGTGACCATCGGCAAGGCGCTGCTGTTCCCCTCGGTAATCGAAAGCCTCGGGGCGCGCGGCAACGGGCTGAGCTCCGAGGTCTGGTGGTCGCCTTCGCACCCCTTCGCCTCGTCATTGACCGGCGCCACCTCGAAAGCGCTGGCCGATGGTTACAGCGCCGCGACAGGTCGGCCCTGGACGCAGCCGATCGGCTTCAAGCACGCGCTGTTTGAGGTGGTGGCCGATGTGATCGGCCGCGCCGCCGACCTTGAGGATGCCGCCGCCATCGTCTCGGCTATTGCCGCCACCAACATGACCACCATCGTCGGCCCGGTGAACTGGGCGGTGGGGCCGGTGAAGAACGTCACCAAGACGCCGCTGGTAGCGGGGCAGTGGCAGCGTGAAGGCAACAGGTTCGACCTCAAGATCGTGGCCAATTCCGCGCAGCCTGAAATTCCGCTGACCGGCGCCATGCAACTTCTGTAACGCCATCCGGCCCGCGCCCCAACCGGCGCGGGCCTTGCCGGGAGGGGCGCTTGGGCGAATTGCTGAAACTTGAGGCGGTCCGCCGCGCGTATGGTGCCGTGGTGGTGGCCGATGCGCAAAGCTGGTCGCTGGCTGAGGGCGAGGCGCTCGGCGTGATCGGGCCGAACGGCGCGGGCAAGACTTCGATGTTCAACCTGATCACCGGCACGCTTAACCCGCAGTCGGGCCGCATCTATTTTGCCGGGCAGGATATTACCGATTGGCCTGCGGCGCGGCGCTGCCGGGCGGGCATGGCGCGCAGCTTTCAGGTGCCGCAGCCGTTCGGCGGCATGACGGTTTATGAAAACGCGCTTGTCGCCGCCACGCAAGGCGCGGGTGCGCGTGGTGCGCGGGCCGAGGCGATCTGCCTTGATGTGCTGGCGCGCACCGGGCTGATGCCCAAGGCCAACGCACGCGCCGGCAGCCTGACGTTGCTGGAGCGCAAGCGGCTTGAACTTGCGCGCGCGCTTTGCACGCAGCCAAGGCTGTTGCTGCTCGATGAAATCGCCGGCGGGCTGACCGATGGCGAGTGTCATTCGCTGGTGCAGACCATTCGCGATGTGCGCGCAACCGGGGTTTCGATCATCTGGATCGAGCATGTGGTGCATGCGCTGCTGGCGGTGGTTGACCGGCTGATCGTGGTTGATTTCGGGCGCCTCATTGCCGACGGTGCGCCGCAGGCGATCATGGCCAGCCGCGAAGTGCGCGAGATCTATCTGGGGCTCGATGCCGATGTCTGAGCCGATCCTTGCCATCAGCGGGCTTGATGCGCATTACGGCGATTTTCAGGCGCTTTTCGGAGTGTCGTTGACCGTGGAGCCGGGCGAGGTGCTGGCGATCATCGGCGCCAACGGCGCGGGCAAAAGCACGCTGATGCGCTCGATCTGCGGGCTGATCCGAAATGCGCCGGGGGCGATACGGTTTCGGGGTGAAGCCATTGGCGGTTTGCGCGCCGATCAGGTGGCGGCGCGCGGAATTGCGCTGGTGCCCGAGGGGCGGCTGCTGTTTGCCTCGCTCAGCGTTGAAGAAAACCTGATCATCGGCGGCCAGATGGGGCGGCCGGGCCCGTGGTCGCTGGCGCGCATATATGAACTCTTCCCGATCTTGCGCGAGCGGCGCCGCGTGCCCGCAACCGAACTTTCGGGTGGCCAGCAACAGATGGTGGCAATCGGTCGGGCGCTGATGGCCAACCCCGGGCTGCTGTTGCTCGATGAAATCAGCCTTGGCCTTGCGCCGGTGGTCATCAAGGCAATCTACGAAGCGCTGCCGGGCATTGTCGGTGGCGGCATGGCCGCAGTGATCGTCGAGCAGGATATTGCCCGCGCGCTTTCGGTCTCGGCCCGTGTCTATTGCCTGCAAGAGGGCCATGTGGCGCTGGCGGGCAATTCCGGCGATGTCACCCGCGAGGCGATTGCCGCCGCCTATTTCGGAATGTGAGGGGCAATGGACTGGATCAATGCCATCGTGCAGGGCACCTTGCTGGGCGGGCTTTATGCGCTGTTCGCGGCCGGGCTGAGCCTGATCTTCGGGGTGATGCGGCTGGTCAACATCGCGCATGGCGACCTGATCGTGCTGGCGGCCTATCTGGGGCTGACGCTGTCAACCGCGCTGGGTATTCATCCGCTGCTGGCGCTGGGGCTGGTGGTGCCGATCATGGCGTTGCTTGGCTATGCCCTGCAACGCGGCATTCTGAACCACACGCTGGGCGACGATATCCTGCCGCCGCTGCTGGTCACCTTCGGGCTGTCGGTGATCTTGCAAAATGGCCTGCTTGAAATCTACTCGGCAGACCCACAAAAGCTGCAGGCAGGGGCGATTGAAACCGCCAGCCTGCGATTGGGCGAACTCGCGCTGGGCTATCTGCCGCTGTTGATGTTTGCCGCCTCGGTCGCGATCATCGCGGCGCTGCAATGGATGTTTTACCACACTGCCCTGGGCCGGGCCTTTCGCGCCACTTCCGACCGGCAGGATGTGGCGCAGCTGATGGGGCTGAACCGTGCCCATGTGTTCGGCCTCGCAATGGCGCTGGCGCTGGCGGTAACGGCGGTGGCGGGGGTGTTTTTGGGCATCCGCACCTCGTTTGACCCATCGATTGGCGGCGGGCGGCTGATCTTTGGCTTCGAGGCGGTTATTATCGGCGGCCTGGGCAACATCTGGGGCACGCTGGCGGGCGGGGTGATCCTTGGTATCGGCCAAAGTCTGGGGGCGCAGATCAACCCCGGCTGGCAGGTGCTGGCGGGGCATCTGGTGTTTCTGGCCATCATCGCAATTCGCCCGCGCGGCCTGTTCCCGAGGATGGACGGATGAGCCAGCGCGTCACCCGGTCTTCGCGCCTGTCGCAAGGGGCCGCCGTTCTTGGGCTGCTGGTGCTGATCTTGCTGGCCGCCGCACCCTGGTGGGCGGGGCGCGCCGACATGCGGCTGATGGGCGAGATCTTCCTCTATCTGTCACTGGCGACACTGTGGAACCTGCTGGCGGGTTATGCGGGCCTCGTGTCAGTGGGGCAGCAGGCCTATGTCGGGCTGGGCGGTTATGCGCTTTTCGCCCTGACAATATTGGCGGGGGTGCCGGCGCTTTGGGCAATTCCGCTGGCGGGGCTGCTCGGGGCGCTGGTGGCGGTGCCGGTGGCGGCGCTGATATTCCGGCTTCGCGGTGCCTATTTCGCCATCGGCACCTGGGTGATTGCCGAGGTGTTTCGCCTCGGCGCAGCACAGGTTTCGGCACTCGGCGGCGGCTCGGGCACCAGTCTGCCCGCCGATGTGGTGCGTGCCATGGCATCGGGGCGCGATGCGCGCGAGGCGCTGGCCTATTGGCTGGCGCTTGGGGTGGCGATGGCGGTGATCGGCCTTGCGTTCGCCATCCTGCGGTCGCGCCTCGGGCTTGCTCTCATGGCGCTGCGCGATAACGAGCTGGCGGCGCGCAGCCTTGGCATCAACATCTGGCGCACCAAGTTCATCGTCTATGTCGCCACCGCCGGGCTGACCACGCTGATCGGTGCGCTGATCTTTGTGCAAAAGCTGCGCATCTCGCCTGACGCCGGGTTTTCGGTGAATGACTGGACCGCGTTCGTCATCTTCATTGTGGTGATAGGCGGCATCGGCACGCTGGAAGGGCCGATCATCGGCACGTTGGTGTTTTTCGCGCTGCGCGAAACGATGGCCGATATGGGCAGCGTCTACCTTATCGCGCTCGGGGTGGTGGCAATCGTGGTCATGCTGCGCGCGCCAGCGGGCATCTGGGGCCTGATCCGGGCGCGCACCGGGGCCGAGCTTTTCCCAATAAGCCACCGGGTTCGGGGCACAACAACCAAGGAGACCGCTGATGGCAAGAAAGCCTAAGACGATCATCACCTGCGCCATCACCGGCGCGATCCATACACCAACGATGTCGGATGCGCTGCCTTATACGCCCGACGACATCGCAGCGCAGGCGATTGCGGCGGCCGAGGCGGGGGCGGCGATCTTGCACCTGCACGCGCGCCGCCCGGCCGATGGCGGGGTCTCGATCAACCCCGATGATTTCGCGGCTTTTCTGCCGCGTGTGAAACAGGCGACGGGGGCGGTGGTCAACATCTCGACCGGTGGCAGCCTGAAGAACACCATCGAGGAGCGGATCGCCCCGGCGCTGCGCTTTTCGCCCGAGATGTGCAGCCTCAACATGGGCTCGATCAATTTTTCCTTCCACCCGCTGGCCAAGCGCTATGACACCTGGAAGTTCGACTGGGAAAAGGACTATGTCGAAAACTCGGACACCTACATTTTCCGCAACACCTTCCGCGATATCGGCACCGTGGCCGCGGCACTCGGCCCGCATGACATCAAGTTCGAGCATGAATGCTACGATGTCGGGCACCTCTACAACCTGCGTTTCTGCATGGATATCGGGCTGTTCAAGGCGCCCATCTTCATTCAGTTCGTGTTCGGCATTCTGGGCGGCATCGGCCCCGAGGTCGACAACCTCGTGTTCATGAAGCGCACCGCCGACCGGTTGTTTGGCGATGATTACCGCTGGTCGGTGCTGGGTGCGGGTGGCGCGCAGATGGGTTGGCGCCCAACAATGCCGCGCAAGTCGCCAAGATCCGCCGGATCATCGAAGACCTGGGCTGTGAGGTGGCCAGCCCCGATGAAGCCCGCGAAATTCTAGGGCTGAAGGGGGCAGACAGGGTTTCGTTCTAAGGTCGGCCCTCGCGGCGAGCCTACTCGCGTAGCCCGCGCGTTGGGGCGATAGCGCTGCCCGTCCATTGTGGCCAAATCGGATGAAGTGTGGCATGCTCCGAACAGATTTCCCGGGGCCCAGCATGAAACCCGAATTTATTGAAACGGCGCGTCGTTCCATTCTGCTTTCCACGGTCCCCGAGCCTGTGCTCGGGCATGTGCTGGGGGCGGCGCAGCAGCGCGAGTATGACCGCGGCGAAACGATTTTCTTGCAGGGTGAAAGAGCCGAAGCCATCTACATTGTCGCCTCCGGCTGGGTAAAACTGTTCCGTGTCTCGCCGAATGGTGCCGAGGCGGTGGTGAGCATTTTCTCCAAGGGTCACAGTTTTGGCGAGGCGGTGGCATTCCAGCGCGGGTATTACCCGGTTGCCGCGCAGGCAGTCACGAAATGCTCGCTGATCCGGATCAACGCCGATATCTTCTTGCGGCTGATCCATGAAAGCCCCGAAATCGCCATTTCGATGTTGTCGGCGGCGTATCGACATTTGCAGCAGCACGTCATCCAGATCGAGGCGCTGAAAGCGCAGACCGGCGCGCAGCGGGTGGCGGAGTTTCTGCTGGAACTGGCGCCCTGCGCAGCCGGCGCCTGCGAAGTGACTTTTCCCTACGACAAGGCGCTGATTGCCGGCAGTCTCGGGATGAAGCCGGAAAGCCTGAGCCGGGCATTTGCCAAGCTGCGCGATCAGGGCGTAAAGGTCCGGCAAAATCAGGCCGCAATCGCCGATATCTCGGCGCTGCGCGATTTTGCCGCCGAAGACCCCGCCACTGCGTGGAGCCGCTGAGGCTGCACCCGCACCCATCTGAATGGAGTGTCAAAAACGCCGCCGCTACGCCTCGGCACTGTCGATCAGGTGCCGCACCCATCGCGCGGCGGCCCAGGTTGCGGGCAGTCCGAGCGGGAGCGAAGCCCAAAGCGCGGTATAGGGCGAGAGCGCCCCGAACCCCACCGCTTGCCACAGCAGCCCGAGCATGAACAGGTTGATCGCCACCGCTGCCGCAGCGAAGGGATAAAGCAGCAGGCCCAGTTTCCAGACTGGCCAGCGCCCGTCTTGCGCACCGCCCGGTTCTTTCTGTGTGCCATTTTTGGGCTGGGTCATCGCAATCTCATGGGGCAGGCGAGGGGCAAATCAGCCGGGCGGTTGCCGAAAGAACGGGGGGGCCGCGAACGGCCCCCCCAGCACCATTGCACGCGATCAGTAGATGTCGTTGCGGGTGTTGTAGACGTTGAACTTGCCGGTCGGTGTGATCAGGCGCGGGTCCTTGATAACGGTTTTCAGGGTCAGCGTCTTGTCATCGACCACGACGATGGCCGAGGTCTTGTCCTTGCCGTTCCAGACCGAGAACCAGACTTCGGTGCCTTCCTTGTTGAACTCGGGGTGCACAACGCGCGGTTGCCCGTCGGTGACCCCGGCCCATGCGGCAATCGGCAGCGTCACGAAAGCGGGGTCACCCTCGGCGCCCATTGCCGAGATGTCGAACACCGCGACCGAACCCGAGGTTTCGGCATCGGGGTTGAGTGTTGCATCCGAATAGAGGTGGTTCGAGTTCGGGTGCGTCTTGATGAACAGCGAGCCGCCGCCGAGGGCTTGGAAGCTGTCAACGATCGTCCAGGCCAGATCGGGGTGGTTGATCGGGTCGGTGCCGATAAGGGCCACCGATTCGTCGCCCAGGTGCGTGGTTGCCCAGACCGGCCCATAGTCCGGGTGCACGAAGTTGGCCCCGCGGCCCGGGTGCGGCGTGGCGCCGCCGGTATCGGTGATCTGCACCAGCTTGCCTTCCTGGGTGTCGATCACCACCAGCTTGCCGCGCGCGTTCGCGGCGGTGATGAAGTAGCGCAGGGTGCTGTCAAAGCCTCCGTCATGCAGGAACCGCTCGGCCTCGATCTCGATGGTCTTGAGGTTCTTCAGGTCGGTATAGTCCACCAGCAGGATCTTGCCGGTTTCCTTGACGTTGACGATGAACTCGGGCCGGAAGTGCGAGGCGACGATCGCGGCCACGCGCGGCTCGGGGTGGAACACCTGCTCGTCATAGACGTTGCCGCGGGTAGAGACGATCTTCAGCGGCTCGAGCGTGTCGCCATCCATGATCACGTATTGCGGCGGCCAGTAATCGCCGGCGATCACCAGCTTGTCTTCATAGCCCTCGAACTTCGAGGTCTCGACCGAGCGCGCCTCGATGCCGACCTTGATTTCGGCCACCGCAGCGGGGGTTTCCATCCACAGGTCGATCATCACCACCTTGGCGTCGCGACCGATCACGAAGAGATAGCGCCCCGAGGCCGAGACGCGGCTGATGTGCACGGCATAGCCGGTATCGATCACCGCCTTGATCTCGTAGGTGCCGCCATCGATCAGCGCCACCTGCCCGGCATCGCGCAGCGTGACCGAGAACAGGTTGTCGATGTCGATATTGTTCATCTTCTGGGTCGGACGGTCGGCGGGGGCCACCAGCACCTTCCAGCTGGCGCGCATGTCGGGCATGCCCCATTCCGGCGGTGTCGGCGGATCGACCAGCAGATAGCGCGACATCAGGTCAATGTCGGCTTCGGACAACTCGCCCGAGGTGCCCCAGTTCGGCATCCCCGCGGCGGTGCCGTAGGTGATGAAGGTGCTGAGGTAGTCATAGCCGTTTTCGCGCGTCAGATCGGTGGTCAGCGGCTTGCCGGTAGCGCCCTTGCGCAGCACGCCATGGCAGCCCGCGCAGCGCTCGAAGTAGATCTGGGTGCCATGCGCGAATTCGTCGGCGGTCATCACCGCGTCATCCGCGGCGCGGCCATCGATTTCGACCCCGATCTGGGCAAGGGTCGGAATTGGCGCGCTTTGCGCGAAGGCAGGGCCTGCGATGAGCGCAAGCGCTGCGGCGGCGCTGGAAAGCAGCCGTGTTCTGGTGCCTAGGTTAGACGTCTTCATCGCGAACCCTCCAAATTGTTGCGGTCTGGGCGGACCATGTTCCCGCATCGGTGGCACCTCCTTGACTTTCGTTAAGCGACCGTGGCGCGAAGGCGAGACAATTCGCCGCAGCCGCGCGCTGGCCCTTCCGCGCCGCAAACCGGGGTGGCCTGGCCCGCCGCGCCGCGCGAATCGTCAATGCGTTTGACTTTTGTTAAGGCGGCCCCGGCGCCCCACGTTCACAACGCGGTTACTGTTAACCGCTCCGGGAAGGGACCAGCGCCATGCGCGACGTCATGACCAAGAGCATGGCCCGGAACGTGTTCTATGGCGGGTCATTGTTCTTCATTCTGATCTTCATCGCTTTGGCGGTGCAGAGCCACCGCTATATTCTTTCCACCTCGACCAACGCCGCAACGCTGACATCCAGCGTTGTTGCGGGCAAGCGCCTTTGGGAAGAAAAAGCCTGCGTCAACTGCCATACGATTCTGGGCGAGGGCGCCTATTTTGCCCCCGAACTGGGCAACGTGATGACCCGCTGGGGCGTTGCCGGCGACCCTGCCGCCGCAGCCGATACGCTCAAGGGCTGGATGGATGCCATGCCCACCGGCATCGCGGGCCGCAGGCAGATGCCGCAATTCAACCTGACCGATGCTGAATACCGTGAACTGGCGGACTTCCTGCTGTGGACCAACACGATCCGCACGCAGAGCTGGCCACCGAACGACGCGGGCTGAGGAGAGAACCGAGATGAAGTATCAATCGCAAAAGGTCGCTCTGGCCTACTTTGCCACCGCGATGGCGCTCTTTGCCGTGCAGGTCAGCCTTGGGCTGATCATGGGCTGGGTCTATGTCGATGGCGGTTTCCTGGCCGAAATCCTGCCGGCGCCGCCTATTACCTGATCCCCGAGGAATCCGAGCGCGAGATCCACTCGACCAAACTTGCCTATCTGCAACTGGCGATTCTGGTGCTGGGCACGGCGGGCGTGGTCGTGACCTACAGCTTCAACCTGTTCGAGGGCAATTTCCTGCTCGGGCGCGAGGGCCGCGAGTTTCTGGAACAGCCGCGCTGGGTCAAGGCCGGAATCGTGGTTGCCGCGCTGATCTTCCTGTTCAACGTCTCGATGACGGTGCTCAAGGGCAAGAAATCCGCGATCACCAACATTCTGCTGCTCGGCCTCTGGGGGCTGGCGTTGTTGTTCCTGTTCGCGTTCTACAACCCCGGCAACCTTGCGCTCGACAAGCAATACTGGTGGTTCGTCGTGCACCTCTGGGTCGAGGGCGTGTGGGAACTGATCATGGCCTCGATTCTGGCCTATCTGATGCTGAAGCTGACAGGGGTTGACCGCGAGGTGGTGGAAAAGTGGCTTTACGTCATTGTCGCCACCGCGCTTTTCTCGGGTATCCTGGGCACCGGGCACCATTATTACTGGATCGGCACCCCCGGTTATTGGCAGTGGCTCGGCTCGGTCTTCTCCTCGCTTGAGGTGATCCCGTTCTTTGCGATGATGGCCTTTGCCTTCGTGATGGTCTGGAAAGGCCGCCGCGATCACCCGAACAAGGCGGCGCTGCTGTGGAGCCTCGGTTGCGCCACACTGGCCTTCTTCGGGGCCGGGGTCTGGGGTTTTCTGCACACCCTGCACGGGGTCAACTTCTATACCCACGGCACCCAGATCACCGCGGCGCACGGCCACCTTGCCTTCTACGGCGCCTATGTCTGCGTCAACCTTGCGATCATCACCTATGCGATGCCGGTGCTTCTGGGGCGTGACCCCTACAACCAGGTGCTGAACATGGCCTCGTTCTGGCTGATGTCGTCGGGCATGGTGTTCATGACCGTGACACTGACCTTCGCGGGCGCCTTGCAGACCCACCTGCAACGGGTGAACGGCGAAGCTTTCATGGGCGTGCAAGACCAGCTCTGGATCTTCTTCGTGATGCGCTTTGGCGCCGGGGCGGCGGTGGTGATCGGCGCCTTGCTGTTCATCTACTCTATTCTGGTGCCACGGCGCGAGGTCATCGCGCGCGGCTCCTCGATGCCGGCCGAATGACGATGCAGGCCAAGGTATCACACGATCAGAAGGGGGCGGCCTCCGCCCCTTTCTATCTGCCCACCGGCGATGAATGCGCGGTGTTCACCGCCGCCTTCAAGCACCGTCTGCCGCTTTTGCTCAAGGGCCCCACCGGCTGCGGCAAGACCCGCTTTGTCAGCCACATGGCGGCAATGCTGGGCCGCCCGCTCTACACCGTCGCCTGCCACGACGATCTTTCGGCGGCCGACCTGATCGGGCGCTATCTGCTGAAGGGCGGCGAGACGATCTGGGTTGACGGGCCGTTGACCCGCGCGGTGCGCGAAGGTGCTATCTGCTATCTCGACGAGGTGGTGGAAGCGCGCAAGGATGTGACCGTGGTGTTGCACCCTCTGACCGACGACCGCCGCATTTTGCCGATTGACCGCACCGGAGAAGAGTTGGAGGCAGGCCCCGGCTTCATGCTGGTGGCAAGCTACAACCCCGGCTACCAGAACATCCTCAAGACCCTGAAACCATCGACCCGGCAGCGGTTCGTATCGATCGAGTTCAGCTTTCCCGCGCCGGAACACGAGATCCCGGTGGTCATGCGTGAAAGCGGCCTTGCCGAAGACCGCGTCAAACCGCTGGTGCGGCTGGCGGGCAAACTGCGCGCGCTCAAGGGGCAGGATCTGGAAGAGGGGGTTTCGACCCGGCTGGTGGTCTATGCCGCCACGCTGATGCAGCACGGCATGGCCGCCGACCGCGCGATTCTGGCGGCGATGATCGAACCCCTGACCGACGACGCCGATACCAAACGCGGGCTGCTCGATCTTGTCACCGCCGTTTTCGGGTGAAGCCGATGCCCGGCACACTCGATCTGGAGCCGTGGGAGCCAGAAGAAACCGTAGGCAAGCTCTGGCACGCCTATGCAAGCCGCCTTGATGCGCCGCGCCTCCACCCCGAAGCTCAGGTCGATCTGGCCGAGATCGGCGGGCGGCTCGCGGTGCTGTTTCGCGGCCTTGGTGGCAGCCCCGAGGTCGAAATCAAGCCTGCCGCTGATGCACCAAGCGGGCACCGGCTGTCGCTGCGGCGCAGGTTGGGCGCTGCGGTCGAGCGCCTGCCGAGCGCAAGCTTTGATGGCGCAGCCCTGCGGCTGCCCGAAAGCCTTGCGGTGTTTCCCATGCGCGAGGCGAATGCGGCGCTTTATCTGTGGCTTGCCGCTGCTGCGGCACATGCGGGACCGCGCCGCGACGAGGCAGACCCGCTTTGTGCCTGATGCCGAGCGCACCGTTGAAGCGGTGATCCGGCATCTGCTGGGCGACCCTGCGCCGCTTCCGGCCAAGGCGCAGCGCATGCGCGCGGCAGTTGCTTCGGGTGATTTCGCGCCCTATCGGGCGCCACGCGGCTACCGCCCGTTCCGGCCGCCCGCACTTTGGCCGACGCTCGGCGCGCTGGCGTTTTCGGCGCAGACGGCGGTCGAAACCCGCGCCACCGAAGGCACCCCCGAGCAGGGCGAGGGCAGCACCAAGACGCGCCGCGCCCGGCGCCGCAAGGCCGATCAGGCCGAACGCAACGACAGCTTCATTCTGCACAAGTTCGAGGCGATCCTGAGCTGGGCAGAATTCATCAACCTTAACCGCAGGGTCGAGGATGACGAAAACGATGATGCCCGCAAGGCGGCGGATGACGTTGATGAAATCGGCCTCGGGCAGATTTCCAAGGCGCCCGCCACGCGGCTGAAACTGCACCTCGATCTTGCCCCCGAAGATGTTGACCGCGAAGCGCTTTCGGGGGTGCAGCTTTACCCCGAATGGGACGTGCGCACCGGTGCCTATCTGGCCAATCATGTGCGCGTGCTCAGCTCTGACATCGAGCCCGCCACCGAGCCACCGCCCTATCTGCACGATCCGCGTGCACAAGCCCGCATCCGTGCGGTGCGGCGCCAGTTCGAGGCGCTGCGCCCGGCGCGGATGCCCACCAGCGGCCACCCCGACGGCGACGATCTTGATACTGACCGGGCGGTGCGCGCGCAGGTCGATCTTATCGCGACCGGGCAGGGCGATGACCGCGTCTGGCGCCAAACCCGGCAGCAAAAGCGCGATCTGGCGGTGTCGATCTTGCTTGACGTGTCGCGCTCGACCGAATCGGCGGTTCCCGGGCACGGCCACGGCTGGCGCGCGGTTATTGACATCGAGCGCGAGGCGCTGGCGGCGCTTTCGTGGGGGCTCGCAGCCTGCGGCGACGATTTTGCCATCCATGCCTTTTCCTCGCTCAAGCGCGACCGGGTCTATATGCAATGCGCCAAGCGGTTCGGCGTGCCGATGTCGGCGGCGGTCGAGGCCCGCATTGCGGCGCTGCGCCCCGGCTTTTATACCCGCCTTGGCGCCGCCATTCGCCATGCCTCGGCCGGGCTGGCCGAACAGGCCCGCCGCCGCCGCCTGCTGCTGGTCATCACCGATGGCAAACCCAATGATCTGGACCACTACGAAGGCCGCCACGGCATTGAAGACAGCCACAAGGCGGTGCTTGAAGCGCGCCGCGCCGGGCATGCGGTGTTCGGCATCACCGTGGACCGCGACGGCAAGACCTGGTTTCCGCGCATTTTCGGGCAGAACACCACCCGCTAATCCGGGCGGCACATCACCCCCCCTCAATCCACTGAACTGCCGCACCTCGCGCTCTTGCCTGTCGGCATTCGCGCCCGAGCCGCATTCAGTGGGCAGCGGAAGTTCCTGAGTCCGGAAACTCCCGCCAAAGGGGGTGTCTTGCGACACAAGGTGTCCCACGGGGGGTTTTGAGATGGGGTGTGCTTTTTCTAAACCGCTGCAAAATAACGAAAACATTTGGTGGATGGTAGGCCCGGAGGGACTCGAACCCCCAACCAAGGCGTTATGAGCGCCCTGCTCTGACCATTGAGCTACAGGCCCGCCGGGGCCGCCAGCGCGGCGCGGGTAGGGGTTGGATAGCAGACCCGCCGGGTGCGTCAAGCAAAAGGCCCGCCGCGCTGCTTGTCGGCCGTGGTCCAAAGCGAAATCCCCATGCTTTCACGCCACGGCCCGTTGTTTGGGCGCGCGCAATCAGGTATCGGGGGCGCGAGCGACGCTGGGCCGGGAGGCGATGATGACGAAACGCGGTTTGACCTATGCCGATGCGGGGGTTGATATCGACGCGGGCAACGCGCTGGTCGAGCGGATCAAGCCCGCCGCAAGGCGCACGCAGCGCAGCGGCTCGATGGGCGGGCTTGGCGGGTTCGGCGCGCTTTTTGATCTCAAGGCAGCAGGCTACACCGACCCTATTCTGGTGGCGGCAACCGATGGTGTCGGCACCAAGCTCCGGATCGCGATCGATACCGGCCACGTCGGCACGATCGGCATCGACCTTGTCGCCATGTGCGTCAACGACCTTGTCTGCCAAGGCGCCGAGCCCTTGTTCTTTCTTGACTATTTTGCCACCGGCAAGCTGGAGCTCGGGCAGGCGACAGCGATTATCGAAGGCATTGCCGCAGGCTGCGCCGAAAGCGGCTGCGCGCTGGTGGGCGGCGAGACGGCAGAGATGCCGGGCATGTATCACGGCGCTGATTTCGACCTTGCGGGCTTTGCCGTGGGCGCGATGGAGCGGGGCGGCGCGCTGCCCAATGGCGTGGCCGCGGGCGACATCGTGCTTGGCCTTGCCGCCTCGGGGGTGCATTCCAACGGCTACAGCTTCGTGCGCAAGGTGGTGGAGCATACCGGCCTTGGCTGGGGCGCGCCCGCGCCTTTCGGGCCGGGCACGCTTGGCGAGGCGCTGCTGGCACCGACCCGGCTTTATGTGCGCCCGGCGCTGGCCGCCATCCGCGCGGGCGGTGTACACGGCCTTGCGCACATTACCGGCGGCGGGCTGACCGAAAACCCGCCGCGGGTGCTGCCCGAAGGTCTGGGAATTGAGATTGACCTGGGCGCTTGGGCGCTGCCGCCGGTGTTCCGCTGGCTGGCCGAAACTTCGGGCATGAGCGAGCCCGAATTGCTGAAAACCTTCAACTGCGGCATCGGCATGATCGCCGTGGTGGCGCCAGAGCGGGCCGCCGCCCTTCGCGCGGTGCTGGAAGCCGAGGGCGAAACGGTGGTGGCGCTTGGCCGCGTTGTGCCGGGGCAGGGGGTCGCCTATCGGGGCCACCTTTTGTGAAACGGGTCGCGATTCTGATTTCGGGCGGCGGCTCGAACATGCTGCGTCTGGTCGAAAGCATGCAGGGCGACCACCCGGCGCGGCCAGTGCTGGTGGTTTCCAATGATCCCGCTGCGGCAGGCCTTGCGCGCGCCGCCGAACGGGGCATTGCCACCGCGTCGGTGGACCACCGCGCCTTCAAAGGCGACCGCGCGGCCTTTGAGGCAGAACTGCTGCGCCCGATCCTTGATGCGCGCCCCGATATCCTTTGCCTCGCAGGCTTCATGCGGGTGCTGACGCCCGCCTTCGTGGAACGGTTTCGCGGCAGGATGCTCAACATCCACCCCTCGCTCTTGCCCAAATACCCGGGCCTGCACACCCACGCCCGCGCGCTTGCGGCGGGCGATGCCGAGGCGGGCTGCACCGTGCATGAGGTGACACCCGAACTTGATGCAGGCCCAATTCTGGGTCAGGCGCGGGTGCCGGTGCTGCCAGGCGACACCGAGGAAACGCTGGCTGCGCGTGTGTTGGCTGCCGAACACCGGCTTTACCCTGCCGTGCTCAGCCGCTTTGCGGCGGGCGAGCGTGGGCTTCTGACGCTCTGAAACCTTCCCCCTCGCGCGGCTTTGGCTGCGACGGATGGCTTTCGCCGAGGGGTGTTTTGGCAATGAAGACGGCGCGGAGGGTTTTCTTTCCCGCTGCGCGCGCCTAAAGGGGGGCGTCCGCGGGATGACCCCGCACCTCGAAAGCGAAAAATGCCCTGCATCACCACCACCGAAGCGCTGGCGCGCTTTTGCGAAGCGGCGAAGGCCGCGCCCTACGTCACCGTTGATACCGAGTTTCTGCGCGAGCGCACCTACTGGTCAAAGCTCTGCCTGGTGCAGATGGCGCTGCCCGGCAAGGACGGGCAGGCGGTGCTGGTCGATCCGCTGGCCGAGGGGCTTTCGCTCGAACCGATGTATGACCTTTTCCGCCATGAAGGCACGGTCAAGGTGTTCCACGCGGCGCGCCAAGACCTTGAAATCTTCTTTGTCGAGGCTGGCGTGTTTCCCAAGCCGCTGTTCGACACCCAGATTGCCGCCATGGTCTGCGGCTTTGGCGAGCAGGTGGGCTACGAAACCCTGGTGAAAAAGATCGCCCGCCAGAGCCTTGACAAGACCTCGCGCTTCACCGACTGGTCGCGCCGCCCGCTGAGCGAGGCGCAACTGGTTTATGCGCTGGCAGATGTAACGCATCTGCGGGTGATTTACGAATTCCTCTCGCAAGAGCTTAAAAAGACCGGGCGCGAGGCTTGGGTGGAAGAGGAAGAGGCGATCCTGCTCAACCCGGAAACCTACATTACCCGCCCGCCCGAAGCCTGGATGCGGGTGAAGACGCGCACCACCTCGGGCCGGTTCATGGCGATCGTGCGCGAATTGGCGCAGTTTCGCGAAGCCTATGCGCAAGCGCGCAACATCCCCCGCAGCCGCGTCTACAAGGACGATGCGCTGATCGAACTTGCCTCGACCAAACCCACCACCCTTGAAGAGCTCGGCGCCTCGCGCCTTCTGTTGCGCGAAGCGCGGCGCGGCGAGATTGCCGAGGGCATCCTTGCAGCGGTCAAGGCCGGCTTGCAGGCCAAGCCCGAAGATTTCCCGAAAATTGAGGACGGGCGCGAACAGGTGCAGGTTTCAACCGCGCTCGCCGACCTTTTGCGCGTGCTGCTCAAGGCCAAATCCGAAGCCGCAGGGGTGGCGCCCAAGCTGATTGCCTCATCGGCCGAACTTGATGCCATTGCCGCAGGCCGCACCGATGTCCCGGCGATGCAGGGCTGGCGGCGCGAAGTGTTCGGCGAAGACGCGCTGCGCCTGGCACGCGGCGAAATTGCATTGTCGGCGCGCGGCAATTCGGTGCGGGTGGTGCCGGTCTAGTCGGCCAGCAGGCGCCCTGCCAGTGCGCGGGCGCGCTCAGGCTCGATCTGCCAACACACGGCGACCTCCCATGCGTCGAATGCGCGGGCGATCGCGGGCGGCACTGGCACGGTCTGGCCATGGTCGAACACCGCCGCGTCGTGCCGCGCCTCATCCCAGTCGAGCAGCGCAGGAGTGCCGTCGTCGCCCCAGAGCAGATTGCCCGCGCAGAGATCGCCGTGCACCGCCGCGCGCGGCAGATCGGCCAGCGCCGCCCAGGCTGCGCGGCAGGCCCGCACCAATGGCGCCGGCATCAAGCCAAGGTCGATGTCGCCGCCTTGCGCGGCATCGGCGAAATCGGCAGCGGCGCGAAAGCCCGGGCGCTGCGGCAGCGCCTTTGTGGCGGCATGAAAAGCCGCCAGCTGCGGCGCGACGCGCGCCACCTCGCGCTCGGCAAATGCGCGGCCCGCGAGGAACGGCTCGCAGGTCCAGCCCGCCTCGCTCGCCGCGCCGCGCAGGCTGGCGATCAATGCGGGCACCCGAAACCCGGCAGCAGTGGCAGCGGCATGCAGCGGGCCGAGCCACGCCAGCGCCTCGGCGCTTCGGCGGGTGGTCTTGAACACCCTGTCAACGGCCAATCCGCGGGTTCGCAAGACACGGTTTCGGTGACCGCCAGATAGCGGTTCCAGCGCCGCCTCGATACCCCAAGCCGCCAACGGCGGCAGGTCCGCGGCGACAGGCATTCGCCTTAGCGGTTGACGACGCGCGAATTGCCCGCGCCCGTCACCACGATCCGCCGCACATCCTGCAATTTGATGTTGGAAATGAACGCCCCCGCCGTGACCTCGCGCGATTCGGGGGTGAGCACCCGGCTTGCCACTGCCGTTCCCGGCACCGGCTCACCCACCACGAAGCGGTAGGTCATGGTGCCGCCCACCGGCAGCCCGTTATTTTCCGCCACCAATTCGGCATCCCACCAGCCTTGCGTGCGCGGCAGCCCGGCCGCCGAAATGATCGCGCCCTCGGGCGTGCGGCGAATTTCAAGGCTCGTGACCTGATCGACCAGCAACCGCCGGTCGCTGGCCGAAACGCCATAGCCGCCCTCGGGCGCCAGCGTGACCGCCTCGGCCTGGCGCGATTCGCCGAACCAGTTCAGCGGATTGAGGCGGCTGCTGCCAAAACCGCCGCAGCCGGCAAGCGCCAGCGAAAGCATCAAAGTGGCGACGAGTGGCGATTTCATCTGGTCCCCCGGCATCAGGCGGGGCGCATCTGCGCGGCCCCTGCCTTTGGGTAGCCCAAAGCGGGGCGTTTGAAAAGGCCGCTACTGGACCTTGGCGCGGGTCGGCATTAGGTGGGGGCACAAGCGGGGAGAAACCGATGGCCAGCGCCGCCTTTGAAGAGATCGCCGAAACCTTTGCCTTTCTGGACGACTGGGAAGAGCGCTACCGCCACCTGATCGAGCTTGGCCGCGCGATGGCGCCGCTCGACCCCGCGCTCCGGGTGCCCGCAATCAAGGTTGATGGCTGCGCCAGTCAGGTCTGGCTGTTGCCACGCATCACCGGGCAGGGTGCCGCCGCGCGGTTCGATTTTGAGGGTGAAAGCGATGCGCTGATCGTGCGCGGGCTGATCGCGCTTTTGCACGCGCTTTATGCGGGGCTGAGCGTGGCCGAGGTCGGGCGCGTTGATGCCGGGGCCGAACTGGCGCGGCTTGGGCTGGCCGATCATTTGTCGGCGCAGCGCTCGAACGGCCTCAGCGCCATGGTGGCGCGCATCCGCGCGCTCGCCGCCGAAGCGGCGGCGGGCTGAACGCGCCCCCGCCGCCCCCGCCGCGCTCAGGCCTGCGCCGCCACCACGATGATTTCGACCTTGTAGCCGGGGGCTGCCAGCCGTGATTCGCCGGTGGCGCGCGCCGGGCAGTTGCCCGCCGGCACCCAAGCATCCCAAACCGCATTCATCGCCGCAAAATCGGCAATGTCGGCCAGCCAGATCTGGGCGCTCAATATCCGCGTCTTGTCCGACCCCGCCGCCGCCAAGAGCCGGTCGATATTGGCCAATATCGTGCGGGTCTGGTCGGTCACGCCATCGCCGGGCGTGCCGACCTGCCCGGAAAGGTAGATGGTGCCGTTGTGGATGACCGCTTCGCTCATGCGCTTGCCGCATTCAAGCCGGGTGATGGTGCTCATGGGGTTCTCCTTAAAACTCGCGCCCTGATAGCGCAGCAGGCGACGCGAGGAAAGGGCTGGAGCGGGTGAAGGGAATCGAACCCTCGTCGTAAGCTTGGGAAGCTTCTGCTCTGCCATTGAGCTACACCCGCGACGGGCCTGAGGTATGCCAGCGGCGCGCGCGCGTCAAGCGGCTCACTCTTCCGGGGCGGCGAAAAAGCCCCGCGCGCGCGCCAGTGCTTCGGCATCACGCAGCACTTCGCCCGGTGCATCGCCAAGCCCGTGCAGCGCGCCGCCAAAGCGCAGGCCCATCCAGCGCGCGGTGCGGCGCATCACATCCTCCAGCGGCGCTTGCGAGCCATGCGTGGGGTCGGCGCGCACCGATATCAGCCACAGCCGCTTGCCGCGCATGGTGGCGGCAAAGCGCATTTGAGGCACCTCGAGCCAGCCCGACCAGTGGTCGAGCATTTCATGCCCCGGTCCGGCAAGGCCATACCAGTAGACCGGCGAGGCAATCACCAGCTCATCCGCGGCAAGGGTTGCGGCGGCAAGCTCGGCCAACCGCCCCGCGGGGGCCGCGTGCCCGCCGCTGGCGCGCAGGTCGGCAAAGCGGGGCAGGGCCGGTGTGGCAAGATCGAACCACTCCGCCCGCCCGCCTGCGGGCAGATACGCGGCGGCAGCCCGGGCAAGCGCCAGGCTGTTGCCATTCGGGCGGGTCGAGCAGGGCAGGAACAGCCAGTTGGTCAAGGATGCCTCCGGGGTTTGGCGGCTTTTGCCATGCCCGGTGCGGCGCGGCAACGGGGGGCCTTCCGCCCCCCGCACCCCCCCGAGGGTATTTTCGCAATGAAGATGCCGAGGTCAGCCGCGGCGGTCAGCGGCGGCGGCGGCGGTTGGGGTCGGCGCTGGCGGCGTTGAACGAGGGGTTGGGCAGGGTCACGATTTTCGCCAGTTCCGGGAACGGGGCAGTGGCGTGCGGAATCGCATTGGCCGCCACGAAATGCTCTTGAAAGCGTGGCTCGATCGCGGTTTCGACCTTGGTGATGCGCCGCACCTGGGCCTCGATCGCGCGCCGTGCCGCCACTGAACACAGCGCCATCCGCGCCCCGGTGCCCGCCGCATTGCCCGCGCTGGTGATATGCGCCAGCGGCGCATCGGGGATCATCCCCAGCACCAGTGCGTGTTTCGGGCTGATATGGGCGCCGAAGGCCCCGGCCAGCACCACCCGGTCAACGCGGTCCACGCCCATCTCGTCCATGAGCAGCCGGGCGCCTGCGTAAAGCGCCGATTTGGCAAGCTGGATCGCGCGGATATCGCCTTGTGTAACAAAGATGCGCGGGCCGCCGTCGGCGCTGCCATCGTGCACGAGGTACGCATGGGTGCGCCCGGTCGGCTTGCAGCGGCGGCTGCCGGTCTGCTCGGCGCTGCCGATCAGCCCCGAGGCATCGACCAGCCCGGCCATGCGCATTTCCGCCACCGCCTCGATGATCCCCGAGCCGCAGATGCCGGTAACGCCGGTGGCCGCCGTAGCCTCGGCAAAGCCCGGATCGGAGGACCATAAATCGCAGCCGATCACCTTGAAGCGGGGGTCTTTGCTCACCGGGTCAATCTCGAGCCGCTCGATCGCGCCGGGGGCGGCGCGCTGGCCGGAACTGATCTGCGCGCCTTCAAAGGCGGGGCCGGTGGGCGACGAACAGGCCAGAACGCGGGCAGAGTTGCCCAGCAAGATCTCGGCATTGGTGCCGACATCGACAATGAGCGACAGGTCATCGCGCGCCTCGGGCGCCTCGGCCAGTGCCACCGCAGCGCTATCGGCGCCCACATGCCCTGCGATCAGCGGCAGGATGTAAAGGCGGGCGGCGACCGCGATGGTGGTCAGTCCCACCTCAGCCGCCGCAAGGTTCTGCGCAGCGCCAGAAGCCAGCGCGAAGGGCGATTGCCCCAACTCCACCGGGTCGAGCCCCAGCAAAAGGTGGTGCATCACCGGGTTGCCCACGATCACCGCCTCGACGATATCGCTGGCAGGCAGCCCCGCCTCATCGGCCAGCGTTTGCGCCAGCGAAGCCAGCGCCGCGCGCACCGCCGTGGTCATCTCTGCCGCGCCGCCGGGGTTCATCATCGCGTAGCTGACGCGGCTCATCAGGTCTTCGCCAAACCGGATCTGCGGGTTCATCAGCCCCGAAGAGGCCAGCACCCGGCCATCATCAAGCGCCACCAGATGCCCCGCGATGGTGGTTGACCCAAGGTCGATCGCCAGCCCCAGCAGCGGCGCCTCGCGGTAGCCGGGCCAAAGGCCAATCAACCGCGTGGCGCCGGTGCCATCGCGGTGCACCGCGGCGGTCACCTTCCACGCGCCCTTGCGCAAGATCGGTTGCAGCCCGCGCAACCCCCCAAGGTCAGCCTGCAAGCCGCTGATTTGCCACTGGTTCTCCAGCGCCTCTGCCAGCCGTTGAAAATCACCCGAGGGTTCGTGCATGTCGGGCTCGGCCACTTCGAGGTAGTAAAGCCGGGTTGCCGGGTCCATCACCATCACCCGCTCGGAGGCCGATTTGCGGATCACCTGCCGGTGCAACTGGCTTTCGGGCGGCACGTCGAGCACCACATCGGCCATGATGCGGGCCTGGCAGCCAAGGCGGCGCCCCGGCGCAAGCCCGCGCACGCGGTCATACCGCTCCTCGACCGCATTCACCGGCGACAGCGCGCCCTCGGCCACGCTGAGCCCGTGCTTGGCAAACTCGCCGTAGCCGGGGCTGACCTGGCATTTCGAGCAGATGCCACGCCCGCCGCAGACCGAATCGAGGTCAACCCCCAGCGCGCGTGCCGCCGCCAGCACGGTGGTGCCGCGCGCCACCTGCCCGCGTTTGCCGGAAGGCGTAAAGATTACCTGGGCGGTCTCGGTCATGCGCGGCTCTCCCTGAACGTCGGGCTTAGTTGTAGGCCGCACTGCCCCGCGCGCAAGTGCCACGGGCGACGCCTCAGTCGGCAGTTGCGGCAGCCATTCCCAGCCAGTCGAGCACCGCCTGCCGGTCACCATCGAGCAGCGGCGCTGCGGCGCGGGTTTTGTGCTCGGGCAATTCGCTCATCTTGATCGGGTTGCCCGCGCACTGAAACGCCGGGCGGCCGGGGGCGGGTTCGATATCGACCAGCATGTTGCGTGACAAAAGCTGCGGGTCCGCCAGCGCCTCGGCCACGTTCTGGATCGGGCCGGTTGGCACACCGCCCGCTTCCAGCACCCTTATCCAGTGCGACCGGGGTTTCTCGATGGTGATCGCCTCGATCAGCCGCTTCAGCAGCCGCGCATTGTCGCATCGTGCCGGGTTGGTGGCAAACCGGGGGTCTTCATACAAGGGCCCCATCCGCAGCGCCGTGCACAGCTTCATGAACAGCGAATCATTGCCCGCGGCGATCACGAAAAGGCCGTCTTCGGCATGAAAGGTTTCAAACGGGGTGATCGTGGGGTGGCGGGCGCCCGAGCGGCCCGGCGGGGTGCCGGTGGCGGTGGTGATCGCCACCGCATGTTCCAGAATGGCAATCTGCGAATCGAGCATGGCGATGTCGATCTTTTGCCCGCGCCCTGTTTGCCCGCGCGCGATCAGCGCCGCCATCACGCCTTGGGTCAGATAGAGGCCCGCCACGATGTCGCCAATGCTGGCGCCCACCCGCACCGGCTCGCGGTCGCGCTCGCCGGTAATGCTCATCACCCCGCCGCGCGCCTGCACCACCATGTCATAGGCGGGCTTGAGCCGTTCGGGGCCGGTATGGCCAAAGCCCGACACCGCACCATAGATCAGCCGCGGGTGGCGCACATGCAGCGCTTCCCAGCCATAGCCGAGCTTTTCCATTACGCCGGGGCGAAAGTTTTCCAGCATGACATCGGCGCGCGCCAGCAGCGCGTCGAAGATGGTACGGTCGCCGGGCTTGGAAAGGTCAAGCGCGATCGACTGCTTGCCGTGGTTCAGCCCGGCGAAATAGGCGCTGACGCCATCGACAAAGGGCGGGAATGCGCGGGTATCATCGCCTGCGCCGGGGCGCTCGACCTTGATCACCCTTGCGCCAAGTTCCTGCAACTGGGTCGAACAAAAAGGGCCCGCAAGCACATGCGTGAGGTCGATCACCGTGATGCCGGTCAGCGGAAGGGTCATGTCGTTCTCCGTTACTTGCCGCGCGTCTTGCGCGAAATGGTTGGCGGCGCGTGCTGCGCCTTCCCCCCGCTTTGTCCCGGCCCCTCCTCCTCGAAGGGCCGCGCGCCTACCTTCGGGCGCGCGCGATAAAGGCGAGGCGCTC
The DNA here is from genome assembly GCA_002842855.1 of Alphaproteobacteria bacterium HGW-Alphaproteobacteria-4. Lineage (GTDB taxonomy): Bacteria > Pseudomonadota > Alphaproteobacteria > Rhodobacterales > Rhodobacteraceae > UBA6213. The sequence continues at coordinate 35,798 of PHEE01000007.1, forward strand.
GAACAACGCCACGTCCTGTTCATTTTTCAACAATGCCCCATGCAGGCGCGGCAGCATGTTGGCCGGGTCGCGGGCAAGATCTTCAGGCGCCAGATCCTCGGCCAACAAGAGCTTCAGCCAGTCGAGCACCTCCGAGGTCGAGGGTTTCTTCTTCAGCCCTGGCGTCTCGCGCAATTCGTAGAACTGGGTCAGTGCCGTGGTCAGCAGCGCCTGTTTGATGCCCGGAAAATGCACCGCAACGATGGCGCGCAGCGTGTCGATATCGGGAAATCGGATGTAGTGAAAGAAGCAGCGGCGCAAAAAGGCGTCGGGCAGTTCCTTTTCGTTGTTCGAGGTGATGATCACCACCGGGCGGTGCGCCGCGCGCACCATCTGCCCGGTCTCATAGACGTGAAACTCCATCCGGTCGAGTTCCTGCAACAGATCGTTGGGAAACTCGATATCGGCCTTGTCGATCTCGTCGATCAACAGCACCACCCGCCCCGGCGCCTCGAACGCCTGCCAAAGCTTGCCCTTGCGGATGTAGTTGGCGACATCGCTTACCCGCGCATCGCCCAGCTGGCTGTCGCGCAAGCGGCTTACCGCGTCATATTCGTAAAGCCCCTGTTGCGCCTTGGTGGTCGATTTGATGTGCCATTCGATAAGCGGCAGCCCAAGGCTTGCGGCCACCTGCCGCGCCAGTTCGGTCTTGCCGGTGCCGGGCTCGCCCTTGACCAGCAGCGGCCGCTCCAGCGCCACGGCGGCATTGACTGCCATGCTCAGGTCGGGCTGCGCAATGTAGCTTGCGGTTGAACCAAATGTCATGCGCGCGCACACCTTTGCGGGTCATTCTGCGGGTGCAAACTTACCCTGCCCGCGCCACGCAAGCAAGGCATCCGCCACGTCAAACGGGGGCGTGACATCGCAACGCACATCGGGTATGGAGCGCCCAACAGGAGGGGTGGATGACAAAGCCTGACAGCATTGTGTCGCCCGGTTCGCGGGAGACAAAGCCGATGAAACCCGAGTCTTTTTTGCCTGAAGACTATCGACCGGCCGAGAATGAGCCGTTCATGAACCCGCGCCAGCTTGAATATTTCCGCCGCAAACTGCTGGCATGGAAAGCCGAGTTGATGGAGCAATCGGCCGATACGCTGGAAGGGCTGGCAGAATCAGGGCGCAACGTGCCCGACATCGCCGACCGCGCCAGCGAAGAAACCGACCGCGCGCTGGAACTGCGCACCCGCGACCGCCAGCGCAAGCTGGTCACCAAAATCGACGCCGCCCTGCGCCGGATCGACAATGGCGACTATGGCTATTGCGAGATTACCGGCGAGCCGATCAGCCTCAAGCGGCTTGACGCGCGCCCGATTGCCACATTGACGCTCGAGGCCCAAGAGCGGCACGAACGCCGCGAGCGGGTTCACCGCGACGACTGATCCCGGCGCCAAAGGTGTGACCGGCGGCGTGTTGCAGGAGAGCGGCCAATGCTGGTCGGGCGCAAGGTTACGGTGGTGGGGGCTGGTGTTGCCGGGCTTGCGGTAGCGCGCGCGCTGGCGCTGCGCGGCGCGCAGGTGACCGTCTATGAACAATCCGATTCGATCCGCGAGGTTGGTGCCGGCCTGCAAGTCTCGCCCAACGGCGTGCGCGTGCTCAGCGCGCTCGGGCTGGCCGAGGCGCTGGCCAATGTGGCGCCGCGCGGCGAGGCGGTCGCGCTGATCGACGGGCCAAGCGGCGCCCCGGTCGCGCATATGTCGCTGGCGCGGGGCGAGTACCGCTTTGTGCACCGCGGCGCGCTGATAACCCTTCTGGCCGAAGGCGCGCGGGCGGCAGGCGTGCAGTTCCGTTTTCTGCAAGAGGTCGAACGGGTGCAGCTCGGGGCGCACCCGCCACGGCTGATCACCCATCAGGGCGCCGAGATCGAGACCGAGCTGCTGATCGGCGCCGACGGGCTGCATTCGAAAGTGCGCGAGGCGCTCAACGGCGCCGCGATGCCGTTCTTCACGCATCAGGTAGCCTGGCGCGCGGTGATCGCAGCCGAACCAGATGCCGCCGCGGTGGCGCAGGTGTTCATGGCGCCGGGGCGCCACCTTGTAAGCTACCCGCTCGGGGGCGGGTTGCGCAACATCGTGGCGGTGGAAGAGCGGCGGCGCTGGGTCGAGGAAAGCTGGACCCGGCAAGATGATCCGGCGAACCTGCGCGCCAGTTTTGCGGGGTTTTGCCCCAAGGTGCAGGGCTGGCTCGATCAGGTTGATGCACCGATGCTCTGGGGTCTGTTCCGACACCCGGTCGCGGTGCGCTGGCAGGGGCAAGGTGCTGCCATTCTGGGCGACGCTGCGCACCCCACCTTGCCCTTCCTCGCGCAGGGCGCGGTGATGGCGCTGGAAGATGCCTGGGTGCTGGCCGAGCGGCTTTCGCGCCATGAAACCGCTGGCGCGGCCTTCGCCTCATACAAGGCCGCCCGCGCGCCGCGCTGCGCGCGCATTGTCGAGGCGGCCAACGCCAACGCGCGCAACTACCACCTCGGCGGGGTGCGCCGCGCCGTGGCCCATGCCGGGCTGCGCGCAGTATCGGCGCTTTCGCCAAATGCCCTGCTCGACCGCTTCGCCTGGGTGCACGGGTTCGACGCGACCGAGGGCGCGGGCGGCTGAGCCTGCGCGGGTCGCGGCGCTTGGCGGGGGGTATTTGGGCAATGAAGAAGCCGCAGGGCGGCCCTCAGGCGTCGAGTTCCACCCAGACCGGCACATGGTCCGAGGGGCGGGTGCGGCCGCGCTGGTCCTTGTCGATCCCGGCGGCGGTCAGCCGGTCTGCGGCTTGCGGGCTGAGCAAAAGATGGTCGATCAGGATGCCGTCGTTCTTTTCCCAGGCCCAACGCTGAAAATCCCAATAGCTGTAAAGACCGGGTTCCGGGTGGCGGGCGCGCAGGCCATCGGTCAGGCCAAGGTTGAGAATGCGGCGCCAGGCGGCGCGGGTTTCGGGCAACGCCAGCGCATCTTCACGCCACGCCTCGGGGCGGGCGGCATCGGCATCTTGCGGGATCACGTTCCAGTCGCCGCCGAGCACAAACGGCTCTTCGCCAGTCAGCATTTGGGCGGCGCGGGCGCGGGCGCGCGCCAGCCAGGCAAGCTTGAAATCATATTTCGGCCCCGGTGCCGGGTTGCCGTTGGGCGCGTATAGCGCCACCACCCGCACCGCGTGCAGGCCGATCACCGTGGCCTCGATCCAGCGCGCCTGTTCATCCGATGCATCCCCCGGCAGCCCGCGCGTGACATCCTCAAGCGGCAGGCGCGATAGGATCGCGACCCCGTTGAAGCCCTTTTGCCCGTGCGTTTCCACCCGGTAGCCCATGTCCTCGAACAGCTCGCGCGGAAAGCCCGCGTCGACCGACTTGATTTCCTGCAACAACACCACCTCGGGGTGGGTTTCGGCCAGCCAGGCCGTGACCGCCTCAAGCCGGGCCTTGATGCCGTTGATGTTGTAGGTGGCGATCTTCATCGGGGCACTCCTTTGCCCCTTTCTAGGCGCTGGGCGCGCCGCTGCCAAGCGCGCCCGCCGCCAGCCAGAGCGCATCGAGCGCCGCGAGTTCGGCCGGGTCGAACCGCGCCAGTTGCTCCCAATAGCGCCCCGAGGGCACCAGATAGCCAAGCGCCGCCTCGCGCCGCAGCGCCGCGCTGGCCTTGGCGGCATCGTAGGCTGCGGGCGCCAGCGGAAGTGCGGCCGCCTGCGCGCGCGGCAGCAAAAGCCGGGTCGGCCCGCTGCCAAGGTTGACCACCGCGCAGCCTTGCCGCGCCGCCAGCACCCGCAGCCGCGCCGATTTTGCTTCGAGCGATTGCAGCGTGATATCGGCGCGCAACGGGTCGGGCGATCCGGCGCCGTAAAAATGGGTCTGGCCAGCGGGCGCGTAGATCATGTTGCAGCCGAAAAAGGCGATACTGCGGGGATTGTATTCGCTTAGTGCCCAATACCCCGCTGTGAAGGCCATTGTTGCGCCAGCGTAAACAAAGCCGCCGTAGGCATTTTGCGCGGGCACGAAATCGGCTTCGGTCACGATCCGGCCTGAGGCAGCCTGCGGCAAACGGTCGGGCGCGAAATCATGCGGGTGGATCAGGGCGTCCCAATCATCGCGCACCGACCAGGCGTTGTTGATGGCGACGATCCTATCGAACGGCGCGCGCGGCCAGTCGCGCGCGGCGAGCACCTCGGGCGCCGAGCCGAGAATCAGCACATTGGTCAAGTCGTGGCACCCACCTGGGCGCCCGCCGGGGCAGCCGCGCCGCGTTTCGCACTGCTTGACAAAACCTTAAGGGAAACGCTGATATGGCTCATAAACAATGGCTTGGCCTTCATAACGCGCGCGTTACGGGCACGTTTCAGACCGAAAACGAGGTGCCGCAGCCGCATGAAGCGGTCGCGTTCGGGTTATCGATCACGAAGCGGGCGCCGATCAGTTCTTCGCTGTAGTCGATGCTGGCCCCTGCCAGGAAGGGCAGCGAAACCGGGTCGATCAGCACCTGCTGGCCGTCGCTTTCCAGCACCAGATCGTCGGCTGCGGCGGCGCCGAAATCGATCTCATACTGAAACCCCGAGCAACCGCCCCCCGCCACCGCCACGCGCAGCGGCCGCGCCGCGCGGCCGGAATTGATCGCGGCAAGGCGGGCGAAGGCGCGGGGGGTGACTTTGGGCGGCAGGATCATCGGGGCTTTCCAAGCTGGGGTGCCTGCCCGATATAGGAGGGAACAGAAGCCGGAACAAGCCGGGGGGGACGATGCTGCAACCTTACGCCTGCGATCCGGCAGCCAGCCGGGGGCGGCTGCACGCCGAAAGCATCTCGACCTTCCGCTCGCCCTTTCAGCGCGACCGCGACCGCATCATCCATTCCTCGGCCTTCCGGCGGCTGAAACACAAGACCCAGGTCTTTGTCGAGCACGAGGGCGATTATTACCGCACCCGCCTGACCCACACCATCGAAGTGGCCCAAGTGGCGCGCACCATCGCCGGGGTGCTCGGCCTCAACACCGACCTTGCCGAGGCGGTGGCGCTGGCGCATGACCTCGGCCACCCCCCGTTCGGCCATACCGGCGAAGATGCCCTATCTCTGCTGATGGCCCCCTTCGGCGGCTTCGACCACAACGCGCAGGCCATTCGCATCGTCACCCGGCTTGAACGCCACTACGCGGGTTTCGACGGGCTGAACCTGACCTGGGAAACGCTTGAAGGCATCGCCAAGCACAACGGCCCGGTGATCGGCGGAACCGGCGCCCATGCGGTGCCAGACCGCGCGCATCTGCCCTACGCGCTGGCCGCGTTCGATGCGGAATGGGATCTGGAACTGGCCACCAACGCCTCTGCCGAGGCGCAGGTGGCGGCGGTGGCCGATGATGTTGCCTACAACCACCACGACCTGCATGATGGCCTGCGAGCGGGGCTTTTTACCGAAGCCGACCTGATGGGACTGCCGCTGGTGGGCCCGGCCTTTGCCGAGGTGGACCGGCTCTATCCGGGGCTCGATGCCACGCGGCGGCGGCATGAGGCGCTGCGCCGGGTGTTTGGGGTGATGGTCGAAGATGTGATCGCGGTGGCGCAGAACCGCCTCGCCGCCCTTGGCCCCCGCTCGGTCGAAGATATTCGCGCGATGGAGGGGCCGATCATCCGGTTTTCCAAGCCGCTCTATCAAAACCTGAAGGCGATCAAGGGGTTCCTGTTCACCCGCATGTATCGCGCGCCCACGGTGGTGGCCGAACGGCAGCGCGTGACCGGCATGATCAACGCGCTTTTTCCGCTTTACCTCGCCCACCCCGAATTGCTGCCCGAAGACTGGCAGGGCGACGTGGCGCAGGCGGGCGACGAAACCGCGCTGGCCCGCGTGGTGCTCGATTACGTGGCCGGGATGACCGACCGGTTCGCGATACAGGAGTTTGGCAGGTTGGTGGGGTAGGGGGGCGGGTATCCGATTGACGCTCGCGCGGGCCAGAGGGCAGCGCCCGAACCGAGGGGTGGGCGTAAAGCGCCCACCCCTTGGGGGCGGGTCGGGCGCTGCCCGGTCCGCTGAAGCGCCCCGGGCGAAAGAAAGCAGAACGCTCGCTTCCCCCTAAACCATCATCTCTTTCGTCGCGGTCAGCTTCAACTCCGGAAAATCGCGCCCGATGCGGTCGATGTCCCACTGAAGCCGCGTCAGGAACACCAGATCGCCGTCGCTATCCTGCGCGATGTGGCCCTTGTTGATGTTCACAAAGCGCTCGACCTCGGGTTTTGGCCCGGTGACCCAACGCGCCGAGGTGAAATGGCTTGGCTCAAACCGCACCGGCAGGCCGTATTCCTGCTCGATCCGGCTGGCCAGCACCTCGAATTGCAGCGCCCCCACGACGCCGACGATGAACCCCGACCCCAGCATCGGCTTGAACACCTTGGCCGCACCTTCTTCGGCAAACTGCGTCAGCGCCTTGTCGAGGTGCTTGGCCTTCATCGGGTCCATCGCGCGCACGCCTTGCAGCAATTCGGGCGCGAACGAGGGGATGCCGGTAAAGCGCAAGGCCTCGCCCTCGGTCAGCGCGTCACCGATGCGCAGTTGCCCATGGTTCGGGATGCCGATGATGTCGCCCGCCCAGGCCTCTTCGGCCAGTTCGCGGTCGGCGGCCAGAAACAGCACCGGGTTCGAAACCGCCATCGGCTTTTTGGTGCGTACATGCAGCAATTTCATGCCGCGCGTGAAATGCCCCGAGGCGAGGCGCACGAAGGCCACGCGGTCGCGGTGCTTGGGGTCCATGTTGGCCTGCACCTTGAACACAAAACCCGCAACGGTGGTTTCCTCGGGCGCCACGGCGCGGCTGGCAGCCTTTTGCGGCTGCGGCTCGGGGCCGAATTCGGCGATGCCCTGCATCAACTCGCGCACCCCGAACGAGTTGATCGCCGACCCGAACCAGATTGGCGTCATGTGGCCTTCCAGAAAGCTCTGGCGGTTAAAGGTGGGCAGCAGGTCGCGCGCCACCTCCAACTCATCGCGCAGTTGCGCCAGCAGATCGGCGGGCACCAGCGCCTCCAGCCTGGGGTCGGATAGCCCGTCGATCTTGATCGATTCCGCCACCCGGTTGCGGTCGGCGCGGTCCATCAGTTCCAGCCGGTCGTGCACGATGTCATAGCAGCCGATAAAATCGCGCCCCATGCCGATCGGCCACGAGGCCGGGGCAACGTCAATTGCAAGGTTTTGCTGGATTTCGTCAATGATGTCGAAGGTATCGCGGCTTTCGCGGTCCATCTTGTTGCAAAATGTCAAGATTGGCAGATCGCGCAAACGACAGACCTCGAACAGTTTGCGGGTTTGGCTTTCTACCCCCTTGGCGCCGTCGATCACCATGATCGCGGCATCAACGGCGGTCAGGGTGCGGTAGGTGTCTTCGGAAAAATCAGAGTGGCCGGGGGTATCGACCAGGTTGAAGCGGTATCGGCCAAAATCGAAGCTCATCGCCGAGGCGGAAACCGAAATGCCGCGCTCCTGCTCCATTTTCATGAAGTCGGACCGGGTGCGCCGTGCCTCGCCCTTGGCGCGCACCTGCCCGGCCATCTGGATCGCGCCGCCAAACAGCAGGAACTTTTCGGTCAGCGTGGTCTTGCCCGCGTCGGGGTGCGAAATGATCGCGAATGTCCGGCGGCGCGAGATTTCGGGCGGGAGGGGGGCGGGCGTGTTCATGGCGCGCGGTGTAGCGGTTGGCGCGAGGTCGCGCAAGCGCGGGGGCGGGTAGGTCAGCCTGCGCGGCCAAGCGCGCGCAGGGCATTCAGGGTGATCCATTTGCTCGGCGCGCCAAGTTGCTCGATCGGCGCGGTGAACTTGTCGTTATAGGAATTTTCCAGCCGCCAGCGGCCATCGGCGCCGCGTTTTTCGGCCACCACCGCCAGAGCCGCATCCATGCGCGGGTCGCGGTAGCCCAGATCCAGCAGCAGGTTGAGGATCTCGAGCACGTCGGTCTGATACATCAGCGGAAAGCCGAAGCGCAGCCAGCCCGGCTTGGATTTGCGCGCAAGATCGTGGCTGCGCTTGTGGATGTGGTGGATCAGCATGAACTCCGCCGCCCGCGCCAGAGTTTCCGCCACCGCTGCGGTGCGCGCCTGCGGCGGAATTTCGGCCAGCGCCTTCATCGCCTTGACCACCCCCATGTGGCAGCTGTGCCGCCCCCAGCAAGGTTCCAGCCGGTCATAGGGCCAGCCCTGCGGCGCCACCGCGATGCCATCGTCAAAGCGCTGATAGGTGGTGATCCAGTCCACCGCCGCCTGCACCCGCGGCTCGGCGGCAAGCCCGAAGCGCAGCAGCACCCATGCCATGTTGCCGGTCAGGCAGGGCAGCACCACGCTCGCCTGGCCGCCGTTGCGACCGCCCTTTTCGGAAAAGCCGCCGCTTTCGCGGTGCTGTGCCTGCGTGAGAATGAAGGCACAGGCCGCCCGGATGCGCGCATCGGCGGGGTCGGCCCCCAGTTCCGCCAGTATCAGAAGCTGCCAGACGGTGCTGCGATACTTGCCGGTGTAGAACTGCCCGGGTTTGAGCCAGTAGCCATCCGGGTGCTGCTGGTCCATGATCGCGCGAACCGCCGGGCTTGCCATGATGGCGCGCCGCGCCGTTTGCAGCGCGGGGTCGGCTTCGTCCCGCCCCAGCAGGCGTTTCAGCGTGAAATACCGCACCGAAGGGTTCTCGTCCTCCAGAAGCCAATCCAGAACAGCGGGCGCGGGCAACATTCGATCGGGCCTTTCGCAAACGCGACCGCCACTCTACGCCGCTTCGGCCTGCCACAAAAGCGCTTGCAGAAAGCGGCCCGCAGGGCTGCCCCGGCCCGCGCTAGTCCTTGCCGCGCTTTTTGAAAAGGGCCGCGCGGGCGGCCGCGTCCAACTCTGCCCGCCCCGCTTCGGTACCGAAATGCGGGCGGTGGGCAAGGCCGGGGAACTGGGCGCGCAGGCTTTGGGCCAGCGCCTCGGGCATCATCTGCATGGTCGCTTCGCTGACTTGCAGGCTCTCGCAAGGAATGCCCTCGGCGTAGATGATCTCGTGGCGGTCGAAAACGAGGCTGTAGTAATCGACATAGCCGCCCTCGCGCCGCCAAACGCTTTCGCCATCGACAAGGTGCTTGGCTTGCACCAGCAACTCGGCGGTGTCGCCCAGCCGCCGTGCGCCGCGCTGGTAGAGAAACACCCGGTGATGCGGGCTAACCACCAGATCGCCCTCGTTGCCAAGCGTGCCTGCCGAAATTACCACCGGGGCAAAGCTGCCGAGCGCGCGCAGGTTGGCCCGGCCGATAAAGCGTAGCGGCTGCGGCCCGGAATCGCGGGTGAGCACGCGGTCGCCCGGCTGCAACGCCTCGATCGCGTGCTGCGCGCCACCCGCAAGCGTGATCATCGTGCCGGTGCAGAAGGCAACACAAATCAGGTCGGCCAGCCGCGCGGTGCCGGGGTCTTCGTGCGATTCGAGCAGCGTATATTCCGTGCGCGGCGCAATGGGCGACAGCGGCAGCGCATAGTGCCGCCCGCTGACCACATGCGCGATCAGCAGAATGTCCACGGTGTCGCCATCGGGTGCCATCAGCACATGCCGCGCGACAAGCTCTACCGCATCGCCCGGCGCACCGATTTGCGAGCCCGAGGCGACACTTTGCCCGGCATCGCCCGCGACATTGGCCAAGAGCAGCCGCAGCGCTGCCGCAGCACGGTCGAGCTGATAGATGTCCCCCGGCTGGCACGCTGCGGGCAGATCGAGCGGGTCGCCATGGTTGGCGCCACTGGTGACGCGGATCGCCTCGGCCGCAAACACATGTGCGGCCTGTCCGGGAAGGTGGGCGATACTGGGGGCGGTCACGGTGGAACCTCGGTCTGCTGCTGGCGTCGAAGACTGGCATCGTTTATGCAAAATCGGGTAAAGCGGTTTGCCCGCGCAGCGTCAAGCGCGGGGTCGGCAAATGGGGGAAGGCATATGGATCTGGGCATCCGGGGCAAGCGCGGGTTGGTCTGCGCATCCTCAAAAGGGCTTGGGCGCGGCTCGGCCGAAGCGCTGGCGGCGGCTGGGGTTGATCTTGTGCTCAACGCGCGGGGTGCCGCGGCACTGGCCGCCACCGCTACCGACATTTCAGCCCGCTACGGCGTGCGCGTGCAGACCGTGGCGGGTGACATCACCGATGCTGGTGCGCGCGCCGAGGTGCTGGCCGCGGCGGGTGCGGTCGATATTCTCGTCACCAACGCCGGTGGCCCGCCGCCCGGAAACTGGGCCGACTGGAGCCGTGACGATTTCCTGCGGGCAATCGATGCCAACATGCTGACCCCGGTGGCGCTGATGCAGGCCTGCCTGCCCGGCATGATCGCACGCGGCTGGGGCAGGGTGGTCAACATCACCTCGGCGGCGGTGAAATCGCCGATCGCCGAACTTGGCCTGTCAAACTCGGCCCGCGCGGGGCTTACCGGATTTGTCGCGGGCACTGCGCGGCAGGTGGCGCGGCACGGGGTTGCGATCAACAATCTGCTGCCCGGCCTGCATGCCACCGACCGCGCCACGGCGCTTGATGCAGGCGTCGCCGCGAAAACTGGCATCAGCCCAACCGAGGCCGCCGCCCGCCGGGCCGCTGGCATTCCCGCCGGGCGCTACGGCACCCCGGCCGAGTTTGGCGCCGCCTGCGCGTTCCTGTGTTCGGCGCATGCGGGGTTTATCATCGGGCAGAACATTCTGCTCGATGGGGGTGCTGCGAATGCAACATTCTGAGGCGCCAGTGCTTCAACCCAAAAATCCCCTCCCAAGGCGCCCCGCGCTTGCACGGCCGAAACCGGGCTGCTATCGGATATGCCTGAGCGATTTGATCGGATAGCGCGTGACACCCCCCCCACCATCGCCGCGCCTTGATGTGCAGGGTCTGCGCCGCAGCTTTGGCGGACGCGAGGTGGTGCGCGATGTCTCGTTTGCGGTAGACGCGGGGCAGGTAAGCTGCCTGCTTGGCCCGTCGGGCTGCGGCAAATCCACCACCTTGCGCCTTGTGGCCGGGGTCGATGTGCAAGACGCGGGCACGATCCTGGTCGATGGCGCCGCGGTTGCGGGGCCGGGGCTGCATCTGCCGCCCGAGCGGCGCGGCGTCGGCCTGATGTTTCAGGACTTTGCGCTGTTTCCGCACCTTACCGTGGCTGAAAACGTCGCCTTTGGCCTGACCGGCCCGCGCCCCGGGCGCATGCGCAGGGTGGGCGCGCTGCTGGAACGCGTGCACATGCAGCACCACGCACAAAGCTACCCGCATGCGCTTTCGGGCGGCGAGCAACAAAGGGTGGCACTGGCGCGCGCGCTGGCGCCAAGTCCGCGCATTCTGTTGATGGACGAACCCTTTTCCGGCCTCGACGAACGCCTGCGTGATGCGATCCGCGACGAAACGCTGGCGCTGTTGAAAGACGAGGGCACCGCTGTGCTGCTGGTCACGCACGAGCCGCACGAGGCGATGCGGATGGCCGACCAGATATTGCTTATGCGCGGTGGCAAGATCGTGCAGCGCGGCGCCCCCTACAATGTCTACAACGCCCCGATTGATCGCGCCGCTGCCGCATTCTTTTCCGATCTCAACATTCTGCGCGGCACCGTGCAGGGGGCCCTGACCGAAACCGCTTTTGGCAGCTTTCTGGCCCCCGGCCATGCTGACGGCACCGAGGTTGAAATCGTGATCCGCCCGCAGCACCTCAAGATCGATTTCGACCGGGCAGGGCGCGGCCCCGCGCCCACTGCCGCCGAAGGCACCGCCGCGCGCGGCCATGTGGCGCGGGCGCGGTTTCTTGGGCGCGAGTCGCTGGTCGAGTTCACCATGGAGTTTGACGGCTCGGTGCTGGTAGCCAGCGTTCCCGGCGTGTTTCTGCCCACCCCCGGCACGCCGATGTGGCTGATGATCCGCCGCGACCGCTGCTTTGTGTTTTCCGCCCGAAGTGCTGGCTGAGCGGCGAGGCGCGGTGCAGTTTGGCCCGCCGACAGTCGAGACATGAACAATCTGAGAACACGTCTTGGCGGCGGCGGTGACTGGCGCTATGGTCGCGCCATGAGCGAGACCCCTTCCAGCCTGCCGTTGTCCGCCCGCGCCATGGCGGCGCGCCCCGCGCCCTATCTTGACGGGCTGAACCCGGCGCAGCGCGCGGCCGTAGAGGCATTGGATGGCCCGGTGTTGATGCTGGCAGGCGCCGGCACCGGCAAGACCCGCGCGCTGACCGCGCGGATCGCGCATCTGCTGGCGCAGGGGCGGGCGCGTCCGAACGAGGTGCTGGCGGTCACCTTCACCAACAAGGCGGCGCGCGAGATGAAAGAGCGGCTGGGCCGCCTGATGGGCGAAAGCGTTGAGGGGCTGCCGTGGCTCGGCACCTTTCATGCGATCTGCGTAAAGCTGTTGCGCCGCCACGCCGAATTGGTAGGGCTGAAATCGAACTTCACCATTCTGGATACCGATGACCAGATCCGGCTGCTCAAGCAACTGATTGTCGCTGAAAACATTGATGAAAAGCGCTGGCCCGCGCGGATGCTGGCGGGGCTGATCGACGGCTGGAAGAACCGCGCCCTGACGCCCGACAAGGTGAAGGGCGCCGAGGCCGCGACGTTCAACAACTACGGCGGCGAGCTTTACACCGCCTATCAGGCGCGGCTTCGGGCGCTCAATGCGGTCGATTTCGGCGATTTGCTGCTGCACATGGTCACGATCTTTCAGACCCACCCCGATGTGCTGGCGCAGTATCAGCGCTGGTTTCGCTACATTCTGGTGGACGAGTATCAAGATACCAACGTGGCGCAGTATCTGTGGCTGCGCCTGCTGGCGCAGGGCCACCGCAACATTTGCTGCGTCGGCGATGATGACCAGTCGATCTACGGTTGGCGCGGCGCAGAGGTGGGCAACATCCTGCGTTTCGAGGCGGATTTCCCCGGCGCGCAGGTGATCCGGCTGGAGCAGAACTACCGCTCGACCGCGCATATTCTTGCCGCCGCCTCGGGCCTTATCGCGGCCAACGCAGGGCGGCTGGGCAAGACCCTCTGGACCGCCGCCGAGGGTGGCGCGAAGGTTCGCCTCATTGGCCATTGGGACGGCGAAGAAGAGGCGCGCTGGATCGGCGACGAGGTTGAGGCGGTGGCGCGGGGGGCGCGCGGGATTGACCCGATCGGCCTGAACGGGCAGGCGATTCTGGTGCGCGCCAGTCACCAGATGCGCGCCTTCGAGGACCGTTTCCTGACCATCGGCCTGCCTTACCGGGTGATCGGTGGCCCGCGCTTTTACGAGCGGCAGGAGATTCGCGACGCGATGGCCTATTTCCGCCTCGCGGTCAGCCCCGATGACGATCTGGCATTCGAGCGGGTGGTGAACGTGCCCAAGCGCGGCCTTGGCGACAAGGCGGTGCAGACGATTCAGGCGACCGCGCGCGAAGATGGCACCGGGCTTTTGGAGGCCGCCCGCTATGCGGTGGCCACGGGGCGGCTTTCAGGCCGAGGTGCCGGGCAGTTGCGCGGCTTTGTCGAAGGGGTGGACCGCTGGCACAAGGCGGTGCAGGCCGGCGAAAGCCATGTCGCACTGGCTGAAACCATTCTTGACGAAAGCGGCTACACCGGAATGTGGCAGGCCGACAAATCGCCCGAGGCGCCGGGGCGGCTGGAAAACCTGAAAGAGCTGGTGAAGGCGCTTGAACAGTTCGAGAACCTGCAAGGCTTTCTGGAACATGTCTCGCTGATCATGGACAACGCCAGCGAAGACGCCGCCGAAAAGGTCAGCATCATGACCCTGCACGCGGCCAAGGGGCTCGAATTTCCCGCCGTGTTCCTGCCGGGGTGGGAGGATGGCCTTTTCCCCAGCCAGCGCAGCATGGACGAAGGCGGGCTGAAAGCGCTGGAGGAGGAGCGGCGGCTGGCCTACGTCGGCATCACCCGCGCCGAGTGGCTTTGCACCATTTCGTTTGCCGGCAACCGCAGGGTTTACGGCCAGTGGCAATCGGCGCTGCCCTCGCGCTTCATCGACGAGCTGCCGGCCGCGCATGTCGAGGTGCTGACCCCACCCGGCTTGTACGGTGGCGGCTTCGGAGCCGCGGCGCGGCCGACGGCTTTCGGCATCGAAGAGCGCGCTGCGCGCGCCGATGTCTATGCCTCGCCCGGCTGGAAGCGGATGCAGGAACGCGCCGGGTCGCGCCCGCTCGCGAAGCCGCGCGAGGCGCGCCATGTGGTGATCGACCTTGACGCAGTCAGCAATTTCGAGCCGGGCGAGCGGGTTTTCCATCAGAAATTCGGCTATGGCCTGGTGCGGCTGATCGAGGGTGACAAGCTGACGGTGGTGTTTGAAAAGGCGGGCGAAAAGAATGCGCGGCAGCGCCGCGAACAGTCGGGTCAACCGCGCGGCTTCAGCCGCGGTTCCCCACGGCGCATTCACGATGAACAGGCCCGAGCCGACCATGCCATGCCCTGCGCGGGCGGGGGGAAAGCGAACCTCGTGGCGCAGGGCTTCGGGGTGGTTGGCGGCAAGCGCTGCGAGCATCGGCGCGTGCGGCGCGGCAGCTAGGATCGGATACCAGAGCGCGATCACCCCGACATTCCATTTGCGCGCCACCTTCGCGATGAACGACGGCAGCGATTCGTAATCCGCCTTTACCTCGTAGCTCGGGTCGATCAGCAACAGGCCCCGGCGCGGCGTGGGCGGGGTGATGGAAAGCGCCATCTGCAAGCCGTCGATCTGCTGAAAGATGCCGCCGTGTGGCGCCATCGTTGTTTGCAGCGCCGCGAATTCGCGCGGGTGCAGTTCGGCCAGCCGGATCGAATCGACCGGGCGCAGCAGCGCGGCCGCGATCAGCGGCGAGCCGGGGTAGGTGGCTGTGCCATGCGCCCTGCGGGTGGCAGCAAGGGCGCGGGCGTAGGGGTGGGTGGGCGCGAACCAGCCTAGCCGCTCGATCCGGGCGATGCCCTCGGCGGCCTCGCCGGTTTTCAGCGCCTCGGGGGCATCGAGCGCATAAAGCCCGCGCCCCGCGTGCGTTTCGATGTAGCTGAGCGGCTTTGGCTTGGCGGTGAGGTAGTCGAGCATGCTTGCCAGCAGCGCGTGCTTGTGCACGTCGGCCAGATTTCCCGCGTGATAGAGGTGTTGATAACTGAGCATTTCGGCACTTTCCGGGTTTGCCCCGGCATGCCCCGTGGCGCGGTCCCGCGCAACCCCTGCAAATGAAAGCGGCGACGCCCAGGGAGGAGGAGGGGCGCCGCCGCTTGTTCCTCGGCCCCAGGGAGGAGGAGGGGGCCTCGGGATAAGGTGCGATGCCAGCCCGGGAGGAGGATGGGCGGCACCGCTGAAACGATCGGCCCGGGGAGGAGGTGGGCCTATCGCTTGTCGTTCAGGCCTTGCGGCCCGCAACCGGTTTGAAGTGCGGCGGCTCCGGGGAGGAGAATGGAGCCGCCGCCTTCATCACGAGACCCCGAGGGAGGAGGAGGGGGCCTTCGTTTGCCTTCGGGCCTTTCGGCCCCGGTGTTCGTGCGGCACCCCCAGGGAGGAGGAGGGGGGTGCCGCCCTTTTTTCCCATGGCCCAGGGAGGAGGACGGGCCGGGAAGGGAAACTTATTTGCCGCGCTTGCCGTAAGCGGCTTCGATCGCCACGCGGGTGATCATCGAGCGGTGGATGCCGAGATCATCCAGCTCACGCGTCGAGAGCACGTTGAGCTCGCGCAGCGTCTGGCGGTAAACCTTGCGGCGCTGGCGCGCTTCGTTAAGGTTGGAGAATATTGCAGAGATGCGTCCGGCAATGCCGAGGTCGCCGCTCAGGATGCTTGTGAATGCCATGTCTCAGGTTCCGTTCGATGTTCGAAAGGCGATCTCGTATTCGCCGTTGGGGCTAACATGGGCAAAATGCTGCAACTGCACAATAGGGCGCGGAATCAATGCCGCCATGCGGAAACTGCATAACGGATGCTGACCTATTTTAAGCTGACGTAGCGGCATTTGCCTAAATCTTACGCGGGTTTGGCATGATCTCTTGCGCTCGCGCACAATCGCGGCAGAGTGCGCGGTGTCAACAGCGGCGGAGTGTCACATGGGTGTTACCAAAGAGCAGGTGCTGGCGGTTCTGGCCGAGGTTCCGGCGCCGGGTGGCGGCACCCTGACCTCTCGCGACATGGTGCGCGCGATGGGAATCGAGGGCGGCGAGGTGCGCTTTGTGCTTGAGGCCGATTCGCCTGAAATGGCAAGGCTGCTTGAAACGCAGCGCCCCGAGATCGAGGCGAGACTGCGGGCTTTGCCGGGGGTGGTCAGCGTTTCGGTGGCCACCACGGCGCAGGCGGCGGCCCCGAGCCTGAAGATCGGCGGCCACCCCAAGCCGCAAGCGGGGCCACAGGCAATACCGGGTGTGGCGCGGGTGCTGGCGGTGGGGTCGGGCAAGGGCGGGGTCGGCAAATCGACCGTTGCCTCGAACCTTGCGGTGGCACTGGCACGGGCGGGGCGCAAGGTCGGGCTGCTTGATGCCGACATTTACGGGCCCAGCCAACCGCGCATGATGGGGGTGAACCGCCGCCCCGCCAGCCCCGATGGCAAGACCATACTTCCACTGGTGGCGCATGGCGTTACGATGATGTCGATCGGGCTGATGCTGCGCGATGGCGAAGCGGTGATCTGGCGCGGCCCGATGCTGATGGGGGCGATGCAGCAGATGCTGGGGCAGGTGGCCTGGGGCGAGCTGGATGTGCTGATCGTCGATCTGCCGCCGGGCACGGGCGATGTGCAGATGTCGCTTGCGCAAAAAGTGCCGGTCACCGGGGCGCTGGTGGTATCAACCCCGCAGGATGTGGCGCTGATCGATGCGCGCCGCGCGCTTGACATGTTCGCCAAGCTCAAGGTGCCGGTGGTCGGGCTGATCGAGAACATGTCTACCTATATCTGCCCGAATTGCGGGCACGAAGCGCATCTGTTTGGCCACGGCGGGGTTGCTGCCGAGGCGGCGACGCTGGGGCTGCCGTTTCTGGGCGAGCTGCCGCTTGACCTTGCGGTGCGGCTGGCGGGCGATGCGGGCAGGCCGATTGCGGCGGGCGACGGGCCGGTGGCCGAGGCCTATGCCCGGCTCGCGGCCGCTTTGGTGGCGGAAGGCGCCGCCTGAGCGGGAAAACGCGCCCCGGCACGGGAAATTGCGGGACCGGGCACAATCGGCGTGGTCAAAACGAATCACTTCGGGGTGATTCGAACGTCGGCGCGCCAATTGTTCCCTTAATGTTTTCCTTAATATTCAGATTGCCGCGCTTTTGGCAGAAAACATCGCGCGCCGCATGGGAATGGGGTGCTGCGCATCTGTTTACTATATTTAGTGGTGGTAACAACATTGACCGCTACCCTTGCTAAGCCAAGGCGTGAATTCGGCACAATACCTTGTTTTTGAGAGGGCTTCGACACCACATCTGCGGTATTCACCCATAAATTCCTGTTGCTTCCCGTAAATTCCCACGATATCCCTTGTTCATCGAAGAAGGCGGGCTCAACGGGACGCAAGATCCCAAAGGCGACTAGCAGGTTTCATACAGGCACCCGACTTTGTTCGAACCAAGAGATCCGGCGCGCGAGCGAGCAGACATCCCCCCAGGTGGCGCGCGTAGTCGGACATACCCAGCGATGGGACGAGGGCGGCGGATCGGGCAGTGGCAGCGGCCCGACCGCCGTTTCTCTTTGAAACGGGGCCGGAAACGAAGGAGCGCGGGCCCTTGGCACGCAGGTTCAGAGGCTCGGAGACGTACAAGGTCGATGCGAAGGGTCGCGTTTCGATCCCCGCCGCCTTTCGTCGCGTGATCGAGTCGTGCGACCCCGACTGGGTTCCCGGCAACCGCCCCAACATCGTCATCGTCTACGGCCCTGAACAGCAGACTTGGATTGAGGTCTATACGATCAAGGCGATCGAAGAGATCGACGAGGAAATCGACCTGATGCAGCGCAATTCACCCGACCGCCTGCGGTTGGAAGAGTGGATGCACGGGCAGGCGCTGGAAGCGCAAATTGACGATGATGGCCGCCTCGTGCTGCCGCAGAAGGTGCGCGACAAGATCGGGCTTGAGGGCGAGGCGTTCTTCATTTCGGCGGGCGATTATTTCAAGATCTGGAAGCCGGAGACCTATCAGGCGCATTACGCCGAACGTTCGCGCAAGCTGGCCGAGCAATACCCTGAAGATTTCGACCCGCGCAGCCTTCTGCCCGGCCGACCGAGGGGGTAGGCGATGCCCACCCCAACCGACGCCCCGCACATTCCGGTTCTCATCCGCCCGCTGATCGCGGCGGTTTCGCCCGTATCAGGGCTATGGCTTGACGGCACCTTTGGCGCCGGTGGCTATGCGCGCGCGCTTTTGGCCGCTGGTGCCGAGGCGGTGATCGGCATCGACCGGGACCCTTCGGTGTTCGCCATGGCGGCGCCCTTGGCGGCCGCGTACGGTGATCGGTTGCGGCTGGTCGAGGGCACCTTTTCCGACCTTGACCGCCTGGCGGGCGTGCCACTCGATGGCGTCGTGCTCGACCTCGGGGTGTCCTCGATGCAACTCGACCAGCCCGAACGCGGGTTTTCGTTTCTGCGCGATGGTCCGCTGGATATGCGCATGGCGGGTGACGGGCCATCGGCTGCCGACCTGCTCAACCACGCGTCGGAAACCGAGATTGCCGACATCCTGTATCACTACGGCGAAGAACGTGCGGCGCGGCGTATCGCCCGCGCCATCATCGCCGCGCGCCCGCTGGCGCGCACCGGTGATCTGGTGCAGGCAGTCGAGCGGTGCCTGCCGCGCGCCAAGCCGGGGCAAAGCCACCCCGCAACGCGCAGTTTTCAGGCGATCCGCATCTGGGTCAACGACGAGTTCGGCCAGCTGATCGCGGGGCTGGAGGCGGCCGAACGCGCGCTCAAACCCGGCGGATGGCTGGCGGTCGTCAGTTTTCATTCGCTTGAAGACCGGGTGGTGAAACGCTTTTTTCAGGCGCGTTCGGGCGCCGAGGGTCAGGCCAGCCGCCATGCCCCCGCCCGTGCCATGGTGGTGCCGGCGTTCACCAATGTTTCCAAGGCGATCGGCCCCGACGCAGAGGAGCTTGCCGCCAACCCTCGTGCGCGCTCGGCGAAATTGCGCCTTGCGCGCCGAAGCGATGCCCCGGCTGGCCACAGCGCCCGCGCCAGCCTTGGCCTTCCCGCCCCCGCGCTGAAAGGAGAGCATTGATGCGAACGCTCGTTTCGGGTCTTGCAGTGCTGGCGGTGATGGGGCTGGCCTTTTGGGCTTACCGTGAAAATTATCGCACCCAGACCGCAATTTCCGAGCTGACGCGGCTGCAATCGGAAATTGCCAGCCTGCGCGAAGGGCTTTCGGTGCTCGATGCCGAATGGGCCTATCTCAATCGCCCCGACCGCTTGCGTGCGCTGGCAGCGATCAATTTCGACCGCCTTGCGTTGTTTCCGCTGACCGCGCGGCAGTTCGGTGCGGTTTCGCAGGTGGCCTATCCGCTGGCCGAGGGCACCGGTATCACCCTTGACGCTGACCCGGTGGATGCCGTTTCGGCTGGCCGGAGGCAGCCATGATCCGCACCCCGCTGCGCCCGCTTGCCCGCGTTCTCAGCGCCCGCGCGCGCGGCGAAAACCCCGACACGATTGAGCGCGAGAACCTGCGCGCGCGGCGCGAGGCGACGTCGGATGCGGTGCGCGGGCGCGCCGAGTTCCGCCTGCTGTTGCTTGGCGCCGCGTTCGTTGCGGGCTTTGCCACGATCGGCGCACGGATGGCGGCGCTGGCGGTCTCGCAACCGATCGAGCCGCAGATTGCCTCGTCGGGCGACGCGATCATTTCAGGCCGCGCCGATATTCTCGACCGCAACGGTCGCGTGCTGGCGACCAACCTTCTGACCCATTCGCTTTATGCCCAGCCGCAGGAAATGATCGATCCGGCCCGCGTGGCGCGCGAACTGACCGCGATCTTCCCCGAACTTGATGCTGCACGCCTGACCGCCGATTTCACCGGCACCCGCAAGTTCCTGTGGATTCGCAAGAAGATTTCGCCCGAGCAGATGCAGGCGGTGCACGAGATCGGCGACCCCGGCCTGTTGTTCGGCCCCCGCGAGATGCGGCTTTACCCCAACGGCGATCTGGCCGCGCATGTGCTGGGCGGCGCAAGTTTTGGCCGCGAGGATGTGGGCAGCGCCGAGGTGGTGGGCGTGGCCGGGGTTGAAAAGGCCTTTGACACATGGCTGCGCGACCCTGCCAACAGCGGCGCGCCGCTGCGCCTCACGCTCGATCTGACGGTGCAGGCGACGCTTGAGGAAGTGCTTGCCAACGGCATGAAGCTGCTCAAGGCAAAAGCTGCCAGCGCGGTGATGATGAACGTGCACACCGGCGAAATCGTCGCCATGGCGAGTTTGCCCGACTTCGACCCAAATGCGCGGCCAGTGCCCTTGACCACCGGCGATGCGGGCGACAGCCCCTTGTTCAACCGAGCGGTGCAGGGGGTCTATGAACTTGGCTCGACTTTCAAGGTCTTTGCCGTGGCACAGGCGCTTGACCTTGGCCTGATCACCCCCGCTACGATGATCGACACCCGTGGCCCGCTGGTCTGGGGTAAATTCCGCATCAACGATTTTCACAACTACGGCGCGCGGCTGAGTGTGACCGATGTGATCGTGCAAAGCTCGAACATCGGTGCCGCGCGCATCGCCATGCTGATCGGTGCCGACCGGCAAAAGGCGTTTCTCGATTCGCTGGGGTTCATGAATGCCACGCCGGTTGAGCTGTCCGAGGCGCCCGGTGCGCGCCCCTTGCTGCCGCCGAAATGGAGCGAGCTTTCGACCATGACCATCGCCTATGGCCACGGTCTGTCGGCAAGTCCGCTTCATCTGGCCACTGCCTATGCCACCCTCGCCAACGGCGGGCGGCGGGTAACGCCCACGCTGGTGCTTGGGCCCGCCAAGGAACCCGGCGCGCAACTGGTTACGCCTTCCAGTGCGGCGGCTGTAATGTCGATGCTGCGACAGGTGGTGACGCGCGGCACCGCCAGTTTCGCCGAGGTGCCGGGTTACGCGGTGGGCGGCAAGACCGGCACCGCCGACAAGCCCAAACCCGGCGGCGGCTATTATGAAAACAAGGTGCTGGCCACCTTTGCCGCAGTCTTTCCTGCGCATGCACCCGAATATGTTCTGGTGCTTTCACTTGATGAGCCGGTAGAAGATTCCGGGGCCGAAGACCGCCGCACCGCAGGCTGGACCGCCGTGCCGGTGGGCGCCGAGGTCATCCGCCGCGCCGCGCCGCTTTTGGGTTTGCGCCCGACCTACGGGCCTGTCGCGGGTGACGGGCTGAACCTCGTGCGCAATTGACGCCCCTTGCGGGGCTGGCGTAAATGCCCCGTGTGGGCTCGAGGGCAAAGACATGGGCGAAGCGGCAAAAACTCTGGCGGATCTGGGCCTTCGCGCGCAGGGCGGCCGCGAAGCGCGCATCACGGGCCTTGCCGTGGACAGCCGCGCGGTGCGTGACGGCTTCTTGTTCGCGGCGCTTCCGGGTGTAGCGGCGCACGGCGCCGAGTTCATCAGCTACGCGCTGCGGATGGGCGCGAGCGCCGTGCTGACCGACCGCGCAGGCGCCGAAATCGCGCGCGATGTGTTGGCGGGGTCGCAGGTGGCGCTGGTGCTGGCCGAAGACCCGCGTCAGGCCTTGGCCTTTGCTGCGGCGCTTTGGTTCGGGCGGCAGCCCGAAACGGTGGTGGCGGTGACAGGCACCAACGGCAAGACGTCGGTCGCAAGCTTTACCCGGCAGATCTGGGCCGAGCTGGGATTTGACGCTGCCAATATCGGCACCACCGGGGTTGAGGGCGCCTTTACCGCGCCTTCGGCGCACACCACGCCCGAGCCGATTACCCTGCATCGGCTATTGTCGGAAATGGCGCAAGCGGGCGTGACCCACGCCGCGATGGAGGCTTCAAGCCACGGCCTTGCGCAGCGCCGCCTCGACGGGGTGCGCCTTGCCGCCGCCGCCTTCACCAATTTCACGCAAGACCACCTCGATTACCACACCACGTTCGAGGAATATTTCGCCGCCAAGGCGGGCCTGTTTGCCCGCGTTCTGGCGCCCGAGGGGGCGGCAGTGATCAATATCGACGATCCGCGCGGCGCTGAATTGGCGGCGCTGTCGCGCGACCGGGGGCAAACCGTGCTGACCGTCGGTGCCGACGCTGTCGCCGATCTGCGCATTCTCG
Organism: Alphaproteobacteria bacterium HGW-Alphaproteobacteria-4; assembly: GCA_002842855.1. GTDB lineage: Bacteria > Pseudomonadota > Alphaproteobacteria > Rhodobacterales > Rhodobacteraceae > UBA6213. The sequence goes on from PHEE01000007.1 coordinate 57,944, forward strand.
GGCAGCGGTTCGACGCCACCGGGCAAGACCTGCGCTTTGCCTGGAACGGCACTCCGTTCATGGTGCGGCTGGCGCTGATCGGCGGTTTTCAGGCCGCCAATGTGCTGGCTGCGGCGGGGCTTGCCATCGCCTGCGGCGCGGCGCCCGAGGCGGTGTTTGCGGTTTTACCGCGCCTGACCACGGTGCGCGGCCGAATGCAGCTTGCCGCGACCCGCGAAAATGGCGCGGCGGTGTTTGTAGATTACGCGCACACCCCCGATGCGGTGAAAACCGCGCTGCGTGCGCTGCGCCCGCATGTGCTGGGCCGTATCGTCGTGGTGCTGGGCGCGGGCGGCGACCGCGACCGCAGCAAACGCCCGCTGATGGGGGCCGCCGCCGCGGCCAACGCCGATGTGGTGATCGTCACCGATGATAACCCGCGCAATGAAGACCCCGCCAGCATCCGCGCCGCGGTGCTGGCCGCTGCCCCCGAAGCGACCGATGTGGGCGACCGCGCCGAGGCGATCTTGCGCGGTGTCGATGCGCTCGGGCCGGGGGATGCGCTGCTGGTTGCGGGCAAGGGGCATGAAAGTGGGCAGGTGGTGGGTGATACCGTCTACCCCTTCGACGATGCCGAACAGGCCAGCGTTGCTGTTGCCGCACTTGACGGCAAGATCTGATGTCCGCGCTCTGGACCTCGGATGAGGCCGCCGCCGCCACCGGTGGCCGCGCAACCCGCGCCTTTATGGCCACCGGGGTTTCGATCGACAGCCGCAACCTTGCCCGGGGCGATCTGTTCGTTGCCCTGAAGGACGTGCGCGATGGCCATGATTTCGTGGCCGCTGCGCTGTCGCGCGGCGCTGCCGCAGCGCTCGTCAGCCATATTCCGCCGGGCTGTTCCGAGGCTGACCCGCTTTTGATCGTGCCCGATGTGCTTGCGGCGCTGACCGAACTGGGCCGAGCAGGCCGGGCGCGGGCGCGGGCCCGCGTGATTGGCGTGACCGGTTCGGTCGGCAAGACCTCGAGCAAGGAAATGTTGCGCGCAGTGCTGGCATCGCAGGGCAATGTGCACGCCGCCGAGGCAAGCTACAACAACCACTGGGGGGTGCCGCTGACGCTGGCGCGGCTGCCGCAGGATGCCGACTTTGCCGTGGTCGAGATCGGCATGAACCACCCCGGCGAAATCGCGCCGCTGGCGCGCCTCACCCGTCCGAACGCGGCGCTGATTACCACGGTTGCCGCCGCGCATCTGGAGGCGTTCACCGGGCTTGATGCCATCGCGCACGAAAAGGCCGCCGTGTTCGACGGGCTGGAACCCGGCGGCGTGGCGGTTATTCCCACCGGCCTGCCCGTCACCCCGATTCTTGCAGCGGCGGCCACAGCCCGCGCCGCCCGCGTGCTGCGCTTTGGTGCCGAGCCGGGCGACGATTACCGCCTCATTTCGGCGCGGTTGGTCGATGACGTGACCATCGTGCAGGCCGAACGCGGCGGCAAGCCGTTGCTTTTCAAGGTGCAATCCGCCGGTCGGCATTTTGCGCTCAACGCGCTCGGGGTGCTGGCGCTGGCCGAGGCGGTCGGCGCCGACCCGGCGATTGCCGCACTCGATCTTGGCCAGTGGCAGCCCCCCGCCGGGCGCGGCAGCCGCCAGCGCATCTATCTCGACATCGTCGATGCCGCGCAGAGTTTCGAGTTGATCGATGATGCCTATAATGCCAACCCCGCCTCAATGGCGGCGGCGCTCGACGTGCTCGCCGCCGCCAGCCCGCGCGATGGTGTGGGGCGCGTACGCAGCGGGCGCAGGATCGCAATTCTGGGCGACATGCTGGAACTGGGGGCGGGCGAGGCGGCGCTGCATGCCGCCATTGCCAACCACCCTGCTATGGCGGGCATCCGCCTTGTGCACTGTGTCGGGCCGCGCATGCGGGCGCTCTGGCAGGCACTGCCGCCGGGCAAGCAAGGCGAATGGCATGAAACCGCCGCTGGTCTGGTGGCACGCGCGCACCACCTGGCAGACGCCGGCGACGTGGTGCTGGTCAAGGGCTCCAAGGGCGCGCGCGTAAGTCTTGTGGTTGACGCGCTGAAGAAACTCGGGCAGGCGGGCGCGGCTGAGGCGCAGGCGGCGGACAAGGGGAACTCCTGATGCTTTACTGGTTGACCGGGCTTTCCGACGGTGGCGATGTTTTCAACCTGTTTCGCTACATCACCTTCAGGGCGGGGGCCGCGTTTTTTACCGCGCTGCTCTTCGGCTTCCTCTTTGGTCGCCCGCTGATCGACCTCTTGCGCCGGAGGCAGGGCAAGGGCCAGCCGATCCGCGATGACGGCCCGCAAAGCCATCTCGCCAAGGCGGGCACCCCCACCATGGGCGGCCTGCTTATTCTGTCGGCACTGCTGGTTTCGACCTTGCTCTGGGCCCGGCTTGACAATGCCTATGTCTGGATCGTGATGGGTGTGACCTTCAGCTTTGGTGTCATCGGTTTTGCCGACGACTACGCCAAAGTGACCAAACAGACGAGCAAGGGTGTCTCGTCGCGGCTGCGTTTTGCGGCGGGGCTGGTGATTGCAGGGGTGGCGGCAGCACTGGCCACGCGGCTGCACCCCGAAGGGCTGGCAAACCAGCTTGCATTGCCGGTGTTCAAGGACGCGCTGGTGAATCTCGGCTGGTTTTTCGTGCCGTTCTCGATGGTGGTGATCGTCGGTGCGGCCAATGCTGTGAACCTGACCGACGGGCTTGACGGGTTGGCAGTGATGCCGGTGATGATTGCCGCGGGCACCTTGGGTGTTATCGCCTATGTTGTGGGCAGAACCGACTTTTCCGCCTATCTCGGGGTGCATTTCGTGCCCGGCACGGGCGAGCTTTTCATCTTTACCGCAGCGCTGATCGGCGGTGGCCTTGGCTTTTTGTGGTATAACGCCCCGCCCGCAGCGGTGTTCATGGGCGACACCGGCAGCCTTGCCCTTGGCGGCGCGCTGGGTGCCATCGCGGTTTGCACAAAGCACGAGATCGTGCTGGCAATCGTCGGCGGCCTGTTCGTGGTCGAGGCGCTGAGCGTGATCATTCAGGTGCTCTACTTCAAGCGCACCGGGCGACGGGTATTTCTGATGGCGCCGATCCATCACCATTTCGAGAAAAAGGGCTGGGCCGAGCCGCAGATCGTGATCCGGTTCTGGATCATCAGCCTGATCCTCGCGCTGATCGGGCTCGCCACGCTGAAGCTGCGCTAAGCCGACGCCCCGGGGCCGTCTGCCCCCGGCCTTGCTGACGCTTCGCTCCGGGGGCAGTGTGTGACAGTTCAGAGTCGGAGGGCGGCAATGATTCCGGTGCAGGGTTTCGAGCGGCAGAAGGTCGCGGTTTTGGGGCTCGGGCGCTCGGGTCTTGCGACTGCGGCAGCGCTGGCGGCGGGGGGCGCCGAAGTGCTCGCCTGGGATGACAGTGCCGAGGCGCGCGCGAATGCCGAGGCGGCGGGGTTCAGCCTGAACGATCTTGGCCGCGCGGATGCGTGGCAAGGGGTGGCGGCGCTGATCGTAAGCCCAGGCATCGCGCACCTTTATCCCGCGCCGCACAAGCTGATAGCCCGTGCGATGGCCGAAGGCGTGGCGGTCGATAACGACATCGGCCTGTTCTTCCGCTCCTGGGCGGGGGAAGATTGGGACCAGTTCGACGTGACCCCGAAATGCGTGGCGGTCACCGGGTCGAACGGCAAATCGACCACCACGGCGCTGATCCACCACATTCTGCAAACCGCCGGGCGCCCAACGCAGATGGCGGGCAACATCGGGCGCGCGGTGTTCGACCTCGCGCCTGCGGTCGAAGGCGAAGTGGTGGTGCTGGAGCTTTCGTCGTATCAGACCGAGCTTGCCCGTGCGCTGACCCCGGATGTGGCGGTATTCACCAACCTCACCCCTGATCATCTCGACCGTCACGGCGGCCTGGGCGGCTACTTTGCTGCCAAGCGGCGGCTTTTTGCCGAGGGCGGCCCGGACCGTGCGGTGATCGGCGTGGATGAGCCTGAGGGGGTGTTTTTGGCCGATCAGTTGGCCGTTGGCCCCGAGGATGACCGGGTGATCCGCATCTCGTCGGGGCAAAAACTGGGCGCTTTCGGCTGGTCGGTGTTCGCGCGCAAGGGGTTTCTGGCGGAATGGCGCAAGGGGCGGCAGGTGGCCTCGGTCGATCTGCGTGCCATCGCCGGGTTGCCCGGTGCGCATAACCACCAGAACGCCTGCGCCGCATGGGCCGCGGTGCGCGCGCTTGGCGTGCCCCCGCGCGAGATCGAGGCGGCCTTGCACACATTCGCGGGCCTGCCGCACCGCAGCCAGACAGTGGCCGAGGCCGGCGGGGTACGCTTTGTAAACGATTCCAAGGCCACCAATGTCGATAGTGCCGCCAAGGCCTTGCAGGCCTTTGCCCGCATCCGCTGGATCGCCGGCGGCCTTGGCAAAGAGGGCGGCATTGGCGCGCTGAAACCGCACCTTGGCGCGGTGGTGAAGGCCTATCTCATCGGCCACTCGGGGCGCGATTTCGCGCTGGAGCTGGGCGAGGTGCCGCAGGAGATCTGCGAAACGATGGAGCGCGCGGTGGCCCGCGCCGCATCCGAGGCCGAGCCGGGCGATGTCGTGCTGCTGGCCCCGGCGGCGGCGAGTTTTGACCAATACGCCAATTTCGAAAAGCGCGGCGAACATTTCACGGCGCTGGTCAAGGCGCATCTGGGGCTGGCGTGATGGACGGGCGCTGCACCTGCGGCGCGGTGCGCTACCGCCTTGCTGCGGCCCCGCTTTTCACCCACGCGTGCCATTGCACCTGGTGCCAGCGCGAAAGCGGCAGCGCCTTCGCGCTCAACGCGTTGATCGAGGCAGACCGGCTGGAGGTTGCGGGCGCAGTTGAGGAAATCGTCATCCCTTCGGCCTCGGGCAAGGGGCAGACGGTGGCGCGCTGCCCGGCCTGCAAGGTGGCGCTTTACAGCTACTACGCGGGTGCGGGGCGCAAAGTGGCTTTTGTGCGGGTTGGCACGTTTGCGCACCCCGCCACATGCCCGCCCGACATCCACATTTTCACCGAAACAAAGCTGCCTTCGCTGGTGCTGCCCGATGGCGCGCGCGTGGTGCCGGAATACTATCGGCGCAGCGCCGAGTGGCCCGCTGACAGCCTCGCGCGGTGGGCAGCGCTCAACAGCGGCTGAACAGTCGCGTTGCCGGGTATCTTGTGCTGGCATGGTGGCCGGTTTGGCGCTACACTTTGCGCCGAGACCCGGAGAACCGGGCGATTGAGGCAGTACGGCGGTGAATCATGACTGAGATGGTGTTCGGCACCGTGCCCGTGAGGGCGGGCGAGCCTGTGCTGCCGCGTTGGTGGCGCACGCTCGACAAATGGACCCTCGGCGCCGTACTGGCGCTGTTTGGCATCGGCATTCTGCTCGGCCTGGCCGCCTCTGTGCCGCTGGCCGAAAAGAATGGCCTGCCGCCCTTCTATTATGTCACCCGCCAGCTGGTGTTCGGCGGCGTGGCGCTGGCCTGCATGCTCGGCTTTTCGATGCTTTCGCCGGTCAATGTCCGCAGGCTTGGCGTGGTGGGCTTTGCTGCCGCGTTTCTGGCGCTTGCGTTGCTGCCGCTGTTCGGCACCGATTTTGGCAAGGGCGCGGTGCGCTGGTACTCCTTCGGCTTTGGCAGCTTTCAGCCGTCCGAGTTTCTCAAACCCGGATTCGTGGTGCTTGTGGCCTGGTTCTTTGCCGCAGCACAAGATGTGGGCGGTCCGCCGGGCAAGCGCTATTCGCTGTTCGTGACATTGGTGGTGGTGGGCCTGCTTGCCGCGCAGCCCGACTTTGGTCAGGCTGCGCTGGTGCTGTTCATCTGGTGCGTAATCTATTTTGTCGCGGGGGCGCCCACGCTTTTGCTGGTGGCGCTTGCAGGGTTGACGGTGCTGGGCGGGGTCGGCGCCTACAACAGTTCCGAACATTTCGCGCGCCGGATTGACGGCTACCTCTCGACCGAAATCGATCCGCGCACGCAAATAGGCTACGCCACCAATGCCATTCAGGAAGGCGGGCTGCTTGGCGTGGGTGTTGGCGGGGGCACGGTAAAGTGGCAATTGCCTGATGCGCATACCGACTTCATCGTTGCCGTTGCCGCCGAGGAATATGGCCTGATTCTGGTGCTGGCGATCATTCTGCTTTACGCGGCGGTGGTGGCGATGTCGCTCTACCGGCTGACCAACGAACGCGACATATTCACGCGGCTTGCGGGCACCGGGCTTGCCTGCGCCTTCGGGGTGCAGGCCTTCATCAACATGGGGGTGGCGGTTCGGCTGTTGCCCGCAAAAGGCATGACGCTGCCGTTTGTCAGCTACGGCGGCAGTTCGGTTATTGCGTCCGGCATCGCCATAGGCATGTTGCTGGCGCTGACCCGCCGCCGTCCGCAAGGCCAGTTTGCCGAGATCCTCGCGCGGAGGGGGCGATGACCGGGCCGCTGCTGCTGATTGCTGCCGGGGGCACAGGCGGGCACATGTTTCCCGCGCAGGCGCTGGCCGAGGCGATGGTGCGGCGTGGCTGGCGGGTGAAACTGTCCACCGACGCACGCGGCGCGCGATATACCGGGGGTTTCCCGCATGTGGTGCAGGTTGAACAGGTCGCCAGCGCCACCTTTGCGCGCGGCGGTGCGCTGGCCAAGGCGATGGTGCCATTTGCCATTGCACGCGGAGTGCTGGCGGCGGTGCGGGCATTCCGGCGTGATCGGCCCGCAGTGGTGGTCGGCTTTGGCGGCTACCCGACGATTCCGGCACTGACGGCGGCGGTTCTGCTACGGCTGCCGCGCGCCATCCATGAGCAAAATGGCGTGCTGGGCCGGGTGAACCGGCTTTTTGCGCGCCGCGTGCAGGGTTTTGCCTGCGGCACCTGGCCAACCGCTCTGCCTGCGGGCGTGGTGGGTGTGCACACCGGAAACCCGGTTCGCGCCGCCGTGCTCGACCGCGCCGGTGCCCCCTACATTCCGCCCGGCGACTACCCGTTAAGCCTGCTGATCCTTGGTGGCAGCCAGGGCGCGCGGGTGCTTTCCGAGGTGGTGCCTACGGCGCTTGCCAGCCTGCCCGAGCCTTTGCGCGCGCAATTGCGCGTTACCCATCAGGCCCGCGACGAGGACCGGGCAGAGGTGATCGCCGCCTATGCCGCTGCCCGGATTTCGGCCGAGGTGCAGCCCTTTTTCACTGATATACCCCGCCGCCTTTCGGAAGCGCAGCTGGTAATCGCGCGGGCGGGTGCCAGCACGGTGGCCGAAATCAGCGTGGTCGGGCGGCCCGCTATTTTGGTGCCTTACGCGGCGGCGACGGGCGACCATCAGACCGCCAACGCGCGCGGGCTGGTAGATGCGGGTGCGGCGGTGCTGATACCCCAGTCTCGGTTTGATGCCGCAAGCCTGTCCGAGCAGGTGGCCCTGGTGCTGGGCAACCCCGGCGGCGCTTTGAAAATGGCTCAGGCGGCGCTGGCTTACGGCAAGCCCGATGCGACGGCGCGGCTGGTGGAAATGGTCGAAGGTCTGGCAGGGGGCACGGCATGAGTGCGGCGACAAAACTTCCCGGCGAGCTTGGCCCCATCCATTTCATCGGTATTGGCGGCATCGGTATGTCAGGCATCGCCGAGGTGCTGATGACGCTGGGCTATGTCGTGCAGGGGTCCGATGCAAAGGCCTCGAAAATAACCGATCGGCTGGTGAGGCTGGGCGCGACCTTTGTTGAGGGCCAGCGCGCCGAAAATATCGGTGAGGCTGCCGTTGTGGTGATTTCATCTGCCATCAAGAGGGGCAACCCCGAGCTGGAAGAGGCGCGCAAGCGCGGCCTGCCGGTGGTGCGCCGCGCCGAAATGCTGGCAGAATTGATGCGCCTGCGGTCCAACATCGCGGTGGCGGGCACGCATGGCAAGACCACCACCACGACTATGGTGGCGACGCTTTTGGACAAGGGCGGTTTTGACCCCACGGTGATCAACGGCGGCATCATCCACGCCTACGGCTCGAACGCTCGGGCGGGGGCAGGGGAGTGGATGGTGGTCGAGGCCGACGAGTCCGACGGCAGCTTCAACCGGCTGCCCGCAACCATCGCCATTGTCACCAATATCGACCCCGAGCATATGGAGCACTGGGGCACATTTGATAACCTGCGCAACGGCTTTTATGATTTTGTCTCGAACATTCCGTTCTATGGCCTTGCCGTCTGCTGCACCGATCATGCCGAAGTTCAGGCGCTGGTGGGCCGCGTTACCGACCGCCGTATTGTTACCTTCGGCTTTAACGCGCAGGCCGATGTGCGCGCGCTCAATCTGCGGTTCGAGGGCGGTGTGGCGCATTTCGATATCGCCTTGCAGGGCGAAGGCGAGGGCGCGGTGATCGAAGGTTGCACCCTGCCGATGCCGGGGGAGCACAATGTTTCCAACGCATTGGCAGCGGTCGCGGTGGCACGGCACCTTGGCATGAAGATGGACGAGATTCGGGCGGCTCTGGCGGGGTTCGGTGGCGTCAACCGCCGCTTTACCAAGATCGGCGAGGTCAACGGCGTCACGCTGATCGACGATTACGGCCACCACCCGGTTGAGATTGCCGCCGTGCTGAAAGCCGCACGGCAAACCACGCGTGGCCGTGTCATCGCTGTGCATCAGCCCCACCGCTACACGCGATTGTCCAGCCTTTTCGAGGACTTCTGCACCTGTTTCAATGAGGCCGACGTGGTCGGCATTGCCGAGGTCTATGCGGCGGGCGAAGACGCGATTCCCGGCGCCAGCCGCGACGATCTGGTGGCGGGGCTGATCGCGCATGGTCACCGCCATGCCCGCGCCGTGGTTTCCGAGGCCGACCTTGCGCAGCTCGTGCGCGACGAGGCGCGGCCGGGTGATATTGTCGTATGCCTGGGTGCGGGCACGATTTCGACCTGGGCCAATACCTTGCCCGCGGCACTGAAAGACTGGCGCACATGAGCACGCCGCTGATCCTCGCCTGCGTCTGGGTTCTGGTGGCGACCGCCACCGCGCTTTTGCCGCTGCGCCGCCAGATGCTGCCGGGTCTGGCGCTGCTGGTGTCGGCGCCGGTGTTGCTGGTCTGGATTGGTCTGCTGCACGGGGTCTGGGTGGTGCTGGCGGCACTTGCCGGGTTTGTTTCGCTGTTCCGCCGCCCGCTTTGGTATCTGACACGGCGCGCCGCCGGGGTTCCGGTCGCGCCCCCGCATGAGGAGGCCCGCGAATGACGCTATCGCTGATTGCCGCCTGTATCTGGGCGGTCGCCGCAAACTTCATGGCGCTGCTGCCTTCGCGCGATAACCACTGGCGGCAAGCCTGGGCTCTGATTGCTTGCGGCATCCCGTTGTTGGGCTGGGTGACACTTGAGAACGGCCCGATCTTCGGCCTCATTGTTCTGGCCGCCGGGGTTTCGGTGTTGCGCTGGCCGGTCATTTTCGCGTTCCGTCGCATGAAGGTGTGGCGCGGGGGGCGGGCATGACCTTGCCCGAAGTGCGCGGCACGCTGACCCCGAACCGCCCGCTTGCCGATCTTACCTGGTTACGGGTGGGTGGGCCTGCCGACTGGCTGTTCCAACCCGCCGACATGCAAGACTTGCAGGCGTTTCTGGCGGCTCTCGACCCGGCGGTGGCGGTGTTTCCGCTTGGCGTGGGGTCCAATCTGATCGTGCGCGATGGCGGCATTCGGGCAGTGGTCATCCGCCTTGGGCGCGGCTTTAACGGCATCGAAATTGCGGGCAACCGCGTTACCGCGGGCGCTGCGGCGCTTGATGCGCATGTGGCGCGGCGGGCCGCCGAGGCGGGGCTTGATCTGACCTTCTTGCGCACCATTCCGGGCAGCATCGGCGGCGCGGTTCGGATGAACGCGGGCTGCTACGGCAGCTATGTGGCCGACCACCTGATTGCGGTCGAGGCCGTCACCCGGGCTGGTGAGCGGCTTACACTCACGCCCGCAGACTTGCATTTATCCTATCGCCACAGCGAAATTCCGGCGGGCTGGGTGCTGGTTTCTGCCACTTTTGAAGCAATTACGGCGGACCCGGCCAGCTTGGTGGAAAAGATGGAGCAGCAGATCGCCAAGCGCGACGCAAGCCAGCCCACCAAGGACCGCAGCGCAGGCTCCACCTTTCGCAACCCGGCGGGGTTTTCAAGCACCGGGCGGGCCGATGATGTGCAAGACCTCAAGGCCTGGAAGGTGATCGACGCCGCAGGCATGCGCGGCGCCCGGCTGGGCGGCGCGCAGATGAGTGAAAAGCATTCGAACTTTCTCATCAACACCGGTGGTGCCACTGCCGCCGATTTGGAAAGACTTGGCGAGGAGGTCCGAAAAAGGGTTTTGCTCCAGAGTGGAATCCGGCTAGAGTGGGAAATCATGCGGGTCGGAGAAGATTTGCCCGAACCGCACGAAAAGTAACAACATTCCACGGGGGCCAACCCCGGGAGAGGCAATCGTGGCGGGTGTGTCGAGCAGGACAGCCCACCGAGTGGCGGTATTGATGGGAGGCCCTTCCGCCGAGCGGGAGGTTTCGCTTTCATCTGGGCGCGAGTGCGTCGCGGCGCTGCAGGTGGCAGGCTATCAGGTGGTCGCAATCGATGCGGGCGCCGACCTGCCTGCGCGCCTGGCCGATGCCCGCCCTGACGTGGTTTTCAACGCATTGCATGGCCGCTGGGGCGAAGATGGCTGTGTGCAGGGGCTGCTTGAATGGCTGCGCCTGCCTTACACCCATTCGGGCGTGCTCGCCTCGGCGCTGGCGATGGACAAGACCCGCGCCAAGGCCGCTTTTGCCGGTGCCGGTTTGCCGGTGGCTGCCGGGCGCCTTGCCTGCAAGGCCGAGGCGATGGCGCGCCATGTGCTGCCGCCGCCCTATGTCGTCAAGCCCAATGCCGAAGGCTCGTCGGTCGGTGTCTACATAGTGCCCGAGGGCGCCAATTCGCCGCCCGTTCTGGCCGCCGACATGCCCGAGGTGGTGCTGGTCGAGGCCTATGCGCCGGGGCGCGAGCTGACGGTCAGTGTGCTCGGCGACCGCGCGCTTGGCGTGACCGAAATCTTCGCGCCGGGCTGGTATGATTATGCCGCCAAATACACCCCCGGCGGCTCGCGCCATGTGCTGCCCGCCGATCTGCCCGCGCCGATCGCGGATGCGTGCCTCGATTACGCCTTGCGCGCCCACGCGGCGCTTGGCTGCCGCGGCCTCAGCCGCACCGATCTTCGTTGGGATGCGGCCAAGGGGTTGGCGGGGTTGATCATTCTGGAAACCAACACGCAGCCCGGCATGACCCCGACCTCTCTCAGCCCCGAGCAGGCGCGGCATGTCGGTATCGATTTTCCGGCACTTTGCCGCTGGATCGTGGAGGATGCCACATGCAGTCGCTAGGCGCCGCCCCGCCCCGGCCGGCCCCGCGCGTGCTGCACCGCGACCCGGCGCCTTCGCGGATGCGCTACAAGCTGCACCGCCTGTGGTTGACCCCTGCAGTGCGGGGTTTTGCACGCATCGGGCTGCCGCTGGCGCTGGTCGCCGGGGCGCTCGGCCTTTGGTTGGGTGATGCCGATCAGCGCGCCGATCTTGCCGATCGCTTTGCGGCGTTGAAGACTCAGATCCAGAACCGCCCCGAGTTCGAGGTATCGCTGCTGCGCATCGAAGGTGCTTCGCCCGCAGTCGATGCCGCGATCCGCACCATGCTGCCGGTCAGCCTGCCGGCATCCTCCTTTGCGCTCGACCTTGTGCGCCTGCGCGATTTGATCGCCAGCCTCGATGCGGTCGCCACTGTCGATCTGCGGGTGCAGCGCGGCGTGCTTGCCGTGCAGGTGGCCGAGCGGGTGCCAGCGGTGCTCTGGCGCCACGCGACCGGGGTGGAAATACTTGATGCAAGCGGCCACCGGATTGCCACTGTCATTTCGCGCGACGTGCGCGCCGACCTGCCGCTGATCGCCGGCGAGGGTGCCGAGGCGGCCGTGCCCGAAGCGCTGGCCGTGCTTGCCGCCGCGACACCGCTGTTGCCGCGCGCCCGCGGCCTCGTGCGGATCGGCGCCCGGCGCTGGGATCTGGTGCTTGACCGCAACCAGCGCATCTTGCTGCCCGAAAGTGGCGCGGTGCAGGCAGTGGAACGGATGTTGGCGCTTGACCGCGCCGAAGACCTGCTGGCGCGAGATTTCACACATCTCGACCTGCGGCTGGCGGCGCGGCCGACGCTGCGCCTAAGCCCCGATGCGCAGGATGAGTTTCGGCGCATCACCGGGCAGGCGACCACAACGGGGGCAAATCGGTAATGAGGGCGGCGCAATGAACGGACTTTATCAGGCACAACGCGCGATGCGCGCGATGCGCAAGGCGGCGATGCAGCGCGGCGTGATTGCCATTCTCGACGTCGGCACCTCGAAGATCGCTTGTCTGGTCCTGCGCTTTGACGGGCCCGAAAAACTGCGTTCGGCCGATGGCGTGGGGCCGATGGCCGGGCAGTCGGACTTTCGGGTGATCGGCGCTGCCACCACGCGCTCGCGCGGGGTGCGCTTTGGCGAGGTCGATACCATGGCCGAAACCGAACGCGCGATCCGCACTGCGGTGCAGATGGCGCAGAAAATGGCCAGTGTTCGGGTTGATCACGTTATCGCCTGCATCGCCGGCGCGCGCCCGCGCAGTTACGGCCTCGCGGGCGAAGTGGCGCTGCATGACGAACAGGTGGGCGAATCCGACGTGGCGCGCGTTCTGGCCGCTTGCGAAGTGCCCGACATCGGGGCCGCGCGCGAAGTGCTGCATGCCCACCCGGTGAACTTCGCGCTCGACCATCGCTCGGGCCTCGGTGATCCGCGCGGTCATGTCGGGGCGCGGCTCGCGGTGGACATGCATCTGCTCGCGGTTGATGCCGATGCCGTGCAGAACCTCGTCTACTGCATTCGCCGCTGCGATCTGGAACTCGCGGGCATCGCCTCTTCGGCCTATGTTTCGGGCATTTCCGCGCTGGTCGAGGATGAACAGGAACTGGGTGCGGCCTGCATTGACCTTGGCGGCGGCACCAGTGGCCTCTCTGTGTTCATCAAAAAGCACATGATCTTTGCCGAAGCGGTGCGAATGGGCGGTGAGCACATCACCTCGGATATCTCGAAAGGCCTGCAGGTGCCGATGGCCGTGGCCGAGCGGATCAAGACCTTCCACGGCGGCGTACAGGCAACCGGCATGGACGACCGCGACATGATCGACATCGGTGGTGACTGCGGCGACTGGGAAAAAGACCGTCGCCGCGTCAGCCGGGCCGAGCTGATCGGCATCATGCGCCCGCGCGTCGAGGAAATTCTGGAAGAGCTGCGCGCGCTGCTTGATGCGGCGGGCTTCGACAGCCTGCCAAGCCAGCAGATCGTGCTGACCGGCGGCGCCAGCCAGATACCCGGCCTTGACGGGTTGGCCGCGCGGATACTTGGGCACAATGTGCGGCTCGGGCGCCCGCTCCGGGTGCAGGGGCTGCCGCAAGCGGCGACCGGCGCGGGCTTTGCCAGTGCCGTCGGCCTCGCGCTTTTCGCGGCGCATCCGCAAGATGAATGGTGGGATTTTGAAATTCCCGCCGAACGCTACCCGGCACGCTCACTGAAAAAGGCCGCGCGCTGGTTCCGCGATAACTGGTAATGACAAGGCGCGTTTCACCCAAATGCTGCGGGTATGCGCGAAATGCCGCTGAATCGGGCGCAAATCTGGCTATATTTTGTGACAGGCTGCGTTTTTCAGGTGACGGGGCAAGGTAAGCTAGCTAAAATCGTCGCAATTTGCGGGGAAAACCGGACAAAAGACCCGGATAATCACAGGCGGAACACCAATGGCACTGAATCTGATGATGTCTCAGCGCGAGGAACTCAAGCCGCGGATCACCGTGTTCGGGGTCGGTGGTGCCGGGGGCAACGCGGTCAACAACATGATCGAGAAAGAACTCGAGGGCGTTGAATTCGTGGTGGCCAACACCGACGCGCAGGCGCTTGCCCAGTCCAAGTCGCAGGCCCGCATCCAGATGGGCGTGCGCGTGACCGAAGGGCTCGGTGCCGGGGCGCGCCCGGAAGTAGGCGCCGCCGCAGCCGAAGAGACCATAGAGGAAATCGTCGATCATCTTGCCGGCGCGCATATGTGTTTCATCACCGCAGGCATGGGTGGCGGCACCGGCACCGGCGCCGCTCCGATTATCGCGCAAGCCGCGCGCGAGCTTGGGGTGCTGACCGTGGGTGTGGTGACCAAGCCCTTCCAGTTCGAGGGCGCCAAACGGATGAAGCAGGCCGAAGAAGGCATCGCGGCGCTGCAAAAGGTGGTCGATACGCTGATCATCATCCCCAACCAGAACCTGTTCCGGCTGGCGAATGAACGCACCACCTTCACCGAAGCCTTCGCGATGGCCGATGACGTGCTTTATCAGGGCGTCAAGGGTGTTACCGACCTGATGGTGCGCCCCGGTCTGATCAACCTCGACTTTGCCGACGTTCGCGCCGTGATGGACGAGATGGGCAAGGCAATGATGGGCACCGGCGAAGCGGAGGGCGATGATCGCGCCATTCAGGCTGCCGAAAAAGCCATTGCCAACCCGCTCTTGGATGAAATCAGCCTGCGCGGCGCCAAGGGCGTGCTGATCAACATCACTGGCGGATATGACCTGACCCTGTTCGAACTCGACGAAGCCGCCAACCGCATCCGCGAAGAGGTGGACCCCGAGGCCAACATCATCGTCGGCTCGACGCTCGATCCCGACATGACCGGGCAAATGCGGGTTTCTGTGGTAGCGACCGGCATCGACGCGGCACCCGCGACCAACGAAGTGCCGGTGGCGCGCCGCCGCTTGGCAGAGCCGCTGCCGCACGCGCCCGCCGCCGCCGCCGCACCGGCGCCACCATCGAGCCCGGCTGTTGCCGCACCGTCCGCTGCCCCAGCGCCGGTCGCCGCATCAGCGACGCAGCCCACCCATCGGACCCGCGGCGAAGATCGGTCGCTGTTTGACGCAGCACCCGCCGCACTCGAACCCGAAGAGCTGCTTGACGCCGAGGCGGCTGCCGAAGCCGCAACCGACCTGCCGCCCCCGGCCTATCGGCCGCAATCGGCGGCGCAGGCTGCGCCGCGCGATGTTCGGATCGCCGAAGATGCCGGCGCCTTTGTCGCGCCGCGCCCGCGTGCGCCCGGAACACCCTCGCCCGAGGCGCTGGCACGCCTGCAGGCGGCCGTGTCTCGTGCGCCTGCCGCACCGCAGCGTGCCCCTGCCCAGCCACTTGCCGCGACCCGCGCACCGGCCGCGCAGCCCGCGCCCGAAAAGCCGCGCTTTGGCATCAACTCGCTTCTGAACCGCATGACCGGCGCGGGTGACCATGGCGCCGAACGCCAGGCGCCGCCGATGCGCCAACCGGCCCCGCCGCAGACCGCCTATGATGACGAGGCGCCTGTGGACCATGAGCAGGACCGGATCGAAATTCCGGCTTTCCTGCGGCGTCAAGCGAACTGAGGCGATCACAAGACTGCCTGAAAGGCCGGGGTCGACCCGGCCTTTTATCATTTAATGGCAAAGTCTTGGGAGGCTTGTGGCAGGTTGCCGCCCGGCCCCGTGCCAATTGTTTCAGGCCGTTACAAAGAGTGAGTTGAGCTGCCGGGCGCGCGCGCGTAGGCCAGTGCCAGCGCAATGCGGGGTGTCCCGGCTTTGCGCGCCGTCCAGGCGGACGAAGCCTTTTGGGAGAGCGCACCGCGTGCAGACAACCATAACCTCTTCGGTCAGCTTCTCGGGCGTCGGGCTGCATTCGGGCATTGCGGTGCAGATGACCATCCACCCCGCTTTGGCAGATGCAGGCATCGCGTTCTGGCGCAGAGATCTGCGCGGCGCCGACCGTCTGGTGCCAGCACGGTGGGATGCGGTCGCGCCCTCGCGCCTGTGCACCCAGATCGAGAATGCCGATGGGGTTTCGGTTTCGACCATCGAACATGTAATGGCGGCACTTGCCGGTTGCGGCGTGCACAACGCGCTGATCGAGATCGATGGGCCTGAAGTGCCGATCCTTGATGGGTCTGCGGCGCCCTTCGTGTGCGCCATCATGAATGCGGGCGTGCGCAGGCTCGACGCGCCCTTGCACGCGCTGCGAGTGCTCAAGTCGGTCGAGGTGCGCGACGGCGCCGCCATGGCGCGGATCGAGCCTTCCAACGCAATGGAAATTGCCTTTTCGATCGAGTTCACCGATGCCGCGATCGGGCGGCAGAGCCTTGCGCTCAACATGGCCAATGGCGCGTTTGTGCGCGAGCTCATGGATAGTCGCACCTTCTGCCGCCGCGCCGATGTCGAACAGATGCAGGCGGCGGGGCTGGCGCTGGGTGGCAGTTATGAAAACGCCGTGGTGGTTGATGGCGACCGTGTGCTTTCGCCCGGCGGCTTGCGCCGCGAACGCGAGGCGGTTCGCCACAAGATGCTCGACGCGATGGGCGACCTTGCGCTGGCGGGCGCGCCGATCCTCGGACGCTACACTGGCAACCGCGCCGGGCACGCACTGACCAACCAGCTTCTGCGCGCTTTGTTCGCGGACCCTGCCGCTTGGCGCTGGGATGCGCTGTCAGAAGCGCATGCGCACCGGATGCCGGGTGTCGGGGTAACGCTCGCCGATTGCGTTTTGCGCGCCTCCGCCCTCGCCTGATCCCGCCGGCAGTGCGAAAGGCGTTTTGCGCCCCGGATTTTTCTGTGCTAGGACGGGCGAAACGGCCCCGAGCGCGGGGCTGGCGGTCGAATGAAAACGGGATGGGGCGGGACATGGCGCGCGGCAGATCAGCGGCTTCACTTGTCGGCGGCCTGATGTTGGTCGCGGTGCTGGCGGGCTGCGGCTCCGGTACAAAAGAAGTGCCGCTTGATGGCTTCACCGCCGAGGAAATCTACAAGCGCGGCGAGTGGGAACTGGAAAACACCGCCAAACCGGAAAACTCGATCCGCTATTTCTCGGAAGTCGAGCGGCTCTATCCCTATTCCGAATATGCCAAGCGTGCGCTGATCATGCAGGCCTTTGCCCAACACAAGGCGAAGAAGTACGAAGAAGCGCGCGGCGCGGCGCAGCGTTTTATCGACACCTATCCCGGCGATGAAGATGCGGCCTATGCCAAGTATCTGCTGGCGCTCAGCTATTACGACCAGATCGACGAGGTCGGCCGCGATCAGGGCCTGACCTTCCAGGCGCTGGCTGCGCTGCGCGCGGTGATCGAGGAATATCCCGACAGCGAATATGCGCGATCGGCGATTCTCAAGTTCGACCTCGCCTTCGACCATCTCGCGGCGAAGGAAATGGAGATTGGGCGCTATTATCTCAAGCGTGGCAATTACGCCGCCGCGATCAACCGTTTCCGCGTCGTGGTCGAGCAGTACCAGACCACCACCCACACTGCCGAGGCGCTGCTGCGTCTGGTCGAGGCGAATCTGGCGCTTGGCTTTACCGACGAGGCGCAATCGGCAGCGGCGATTCTGGGCCATAACTTCCGATCATCCGGGTTCTATGATGATGCCTACAAGCTGTTGACCGCGCGCGGGCTAGAACCGGCGGGCAAGGGTGATGGCTGGCTGGCGCGCATCTTCCGCCAGGTCATCAAGGGCGAGTGGCTGTAACGCGGATGCCGCGCATGGCAGCGCGGCCCACGGGGGCAGGGAATGCTTCGGGCGCTTGAGATCCGCGACATGCTGCTGATCGACCGGTTGGAACTTGCGTTCCAGCCTGGCCTCAATGTTCTGACTGGCGAAACCGGCGCAGGCAAATCGATCTTGCTTGATTGCCTTGGCTTCGTGCTTGGCTGGCGCGGGCGCGGCGATCTGGTGCGGCAGGGTGCCGCGCAGGGCGAAGTGGTGGCGGTGTTTGACCTTGCCGCCAACCACGCCGCCCGCGAGGTGCTTGCAGCGGCCGGTTTGCCGCAGGACGACGAACTGGTGCTGCGCCGTCTGGTCGGTGCTGACGGGCGCCGCAGCGCCTTTGTCAACGACCGCCGAGCCAGTGCCGAGGTGCTGCGCGCGCTGGCCGATACGCTGGTCGAACTGCATGGCCAGCACGATGACGGCGGTCTTTTGAACCCACGCGGGCATCGCGCCCTGCTCGATGCGTTCGCCGGGGCCGAGGCTTTGCTGGCGCAGGTTCGCACCGCCTGGGCGGCGCGCGCAACCGCAGCGCAGGCGCTGGCCGAAGCCGAGGCGGCGCTGGCCGAAGTGCGCGGCGAAGAAGATTTTCTGCGTCACGCGGTGAAGGAACTCGACCGGCTCGCGCCGGAACCCGGTGAGGAAGCCGTGCTCGACGCCCGTCGCCGCGCCATGCAGGCCGCCGAGCGTATTCGAGGCGATGTCGTGCGTGCGCTGACTGCGCTTGGCCCCGAAGGCGCCGAAGGCGCGATGGGCAATGCCGGGCGCTGGCTTGAGGCGGTGGCCGAGCGTGCCGAAGGCCTGCTGCAAGCGCCGATCGCCGCGCTTTCGCGCGCGATGATCGAACTGGGCGAAGCGGCGCAGGGGGTCGAGCGGGCGCTTGAAAGCCTCAGCCATGACCCGCGCGAGTTGGAGGCCTGCGAGGAACGTCTCTTTGCCATCCGTGCGCTGGCGCGCAAACATGGGGTTCTGGCTGACGATCTGGGCGATTTCGCGCAAGGTCTGCGCGCGCGTCTGGCCGCGCTTGATGGTGGTGAGGGGCACTTGCGCGCGTTGCGCACCGACCTTGCCGCCGCCGACGCAGCGCATGCCGGTGCCGCCGCTGCGCTCGGCGCGCTGCGCCGGGCCGCCGCCAAGCGGCTCGATGCCGCGATGGCGGCGGAGTTGGCGCCGCTCAAGATGGAACGCGCGGCCTTCGCCACCGAAATCACCGCCGCCCAGCCCGGCCCCGAGGGTGCCGATACGGTGACCTTTGTGGTTGCCACCAACCCCGGCGCGCCCGCGGGGCCGTTGAACCGGATCGCCTCGGGGGGCGAGCTGTCGCGGTTCTTGCTGGCGCTCAAGGTCTGCCTGATGCGCGGCGGTGAGGCGCCGGTAATGATCTTCGATGAGATCGACCGTGGCGTGGGCGGCGCCACCGCCGATGCCGTGGGGCGCAGGCTCGCGCGGCTGGCCGAAACCGCGCAGGTGCTTGTCGTCACCCACAGCCCGCAGGTGGCGGCCCGCGGCGCGCA
Source organism: Alphaproteobacteria bacterium HGW-Alphaproteobacteria-4 (assembly GCA_002842855.1). Lineage (GTDB taxonomy): Bacteria > Pseudomonadota > Alphaproteobacteria > Rhodobacterales > Rhodobacteraceae > UBA6213. The sequence continues at coordinate 77,021 of PHEE01000007.1, forward strand.
CCACTGGCGGGTTGAAAAGCGCGTCGAGGGCGGTGTTACCAGCTCGCGCGTGGTCGGACTTTCGCCCGAGGCCCGTCAGGGCGAGATTGCGCGCATGCTGGCGGGCGAAAGCGTGACCGAGGCCGCGCAGGCAGCCGCCGCCGCGCTGCTTGCGGGCTAGCGGCCTGTGGCGGATACCTGAGCCAATGCAGGCGGTTGGAACGAAAAGTTACAGCAAACTTCTGTGCGGTGTTGCCGCGCTGCACTAGTGCAAGCCACGGGCCCGCGCTAAAACCGTGCTCTGGCGGGGGCCTGAAAGCGGGAAGTTGAAGATGTTGAAGGCCCTTGGTGTCGTTGCGCTGGCAGCGCTGATTCTCGTTTCACCCGCGCAAGCTCAGGAACGTAGAACGCTTGGCTACGGGCGGCTGTTCACCAATGACCATTTAGGCGATGGCGATGACCGCTGGCGCACCGGCAGCTACGCGATCAGCCTGCTGCGCGGCCGCGCCTGGAAAGGCGGCCTGCCCGAGCGCCCGTTTGAAATCATGGAATACCGCTTTGGCTCGGCAATCATCGCGCCGTCCAGCCTGCGCACACCGCCCGACCCCGACCGCCGCTATGCGGGCACGCTAAGCTTTCTGGCGCAAACCCATTACCGCAGCGGCGGCGTTGAAACCAGTTTCGGCCTCGGTGTGGCGGCGGTTGGCCCCGGCACCGGCATCGGCGCGCTTCACACCCGGCTGCACAAGTTGCTCAGCGCGCCCCGCCCGACGATTCTGGGCGACCAGCTTGGCAACGCGCTGATTCCGTTTGTAACTGTCGAACTGGGGCGGCAGATGGAACTCGGCGGCCTTGGCTTGCGCCCCTTTGTCGCGGCGCGGGCGGGCGACGAAAGTCTTGTGCGCGCAGGTATCGATCTTGAATTTGGTGCGCGCGAACGGGGGGCGCTCTGGCTGCGCGATGATACCACCGGGCAGCGCTATGTGGGCATTTCGGGCAACTCGGACCTTGGCCTCAGCTTTCAGCTTGGCGCCGATGTGGCGCGGGTCTGGGGCTCGGCATGGCTGCCCGAGGCCGGTGGCGTGGCGGCCGAACCCTGGCGCCAGCGGTTGCGCGCGGGCGTGGCCTGGCGCGGCCCGCGCTTTGGCGTGTTCTACGGTGTCACCTGGCTTTCGCCCGAATTCGTGGGGCAACCCGAGGCGCAACTGCTCGGGTCGCTGCGGTTCCGGATGAACTTCTGAGCCACGATTCGCAGCTGATTCGCCATAGCTGCGATACGGCACTTTGCAAGCCGAATCATCTCTGTTACGCTTCTGAACAACGGGCCGCAAAGGTCTGATAATAAACGAGCGGCAGGATGGCAGGCATGACGGCGGGCGCAAGCGGCACCTTTGTCATTTCATGGGCGCAGACCGAGGTGGACGGCATCCCGGCCGCCCCGCTCGAATCGCTGAAAATCGGTGCCGCATGGGCGTGGCGCGGCGAGGCGTTGCGGCTCGACGGGCCGGATGATCTGTTGCTGCTGACCGGCGCGGTTGGCGAGGCCGAAACGCGCCAGCGTGCGGCGCGCGCGGTGCGCAGGTTGCTTGGTGCCGCCGTGGGCGGTCGTCGCCCAGAGGCGTTGGACCTGACCGACGACATCGCCGACCAGAGCTTTGTCGTCACCGATGGCTATCGCGCCTATACCGTCACCCTCGTCGATCTGCCTGACGACCCGGCGCGGCTGGCGATGTTTTCGGGCCATGTACCGCCGCGCGGCGCCGAACTGTGGGTGGTTGACCGGATGTTCGACCCGCGCCCGCGCGCGATGCATGCCGATGCGCCGGCTGTGATCTGCTTTACCCCCGGCACCCTGATCGCCACGCCGCACGGCCCCCGTGCGGTTGAAAACCTGCGTCCGGGCGACAGGGTGAGCACGCGCGATGATGGCGCGCAGGAAATCGTCTGGGTCGGCGGGCGGCGGATGACCGGGGCGCGGCTTTATGCCATGCCCGAGTTGCGCCCGGTGCGGTTTCGCGCCGGCGCCCTGGGCATCGGCCGCCCCGACGCCGATCTGCTGGTCTCGCCGCAGCACCGCATGCTGGTGCGTGGGCCCGCGGCGCGGGCGCTGTTCAATGAGGCCGAGGTGCTGGTGTCGGCGCGTGACCTGGTCAATGGCGGCACCGTGCGGATCGAGCAGGGGTTGCGCGAGGCGCATTACATCCATTTGCTGTTCGAGCGGCACCAGATTGTGCGCGCCAACGGGCTTGAAAGCGAAAGCTTTCATCCCGGCGCAACCACGCTCGACATGATCGCCCCGGCAGAACGCGCGGGGCTGCTGGCGTTGATGCCGCATCTTGCGGCCGACACCGCTGCCTATGGCGGCTTTGCGCGCCGCCGCCTGCGCACCGCCGAAGCTGCGATCTTGCGGCACGAAATGGCGGCCTGACCGGCGCAAGCGCTTTTGCCCCGAAGTACAGGCATGAGGCATTGACGGGGGGCGGGGTGCCGCCTATAAGCCCGCGGTCCGGGGTCGGTAACGGCCCTTGGCGTCATTGGTGTTGGTGGCCCCCGCAAGGGGATGCCTGTCGGGCCGAAGCCTTTTCGAAGGTGGGGCCAAAGGACAACGCCCTTCCAGCCCCCTCGGGGGCGCATCATGAAGGAGATCAGCGGTGACCAAACGCACCTCTGCCAAGCACAAAATTGACCGCCGGATGGGCGAAAACATCTGGGGCCGCGCGAAATCGCCGCTCAACCGCCGCGAATATGGCCCCGGCCAGCACGGCCAGCGCCGCAAGAACAAGCTTTCCGATTTCGGCACCCAGCTGCGCGCCAAGCAAAAGCTCAAGGGCTATTACGGCGATCTGACCGAAAAGCAGTTCCGCAAGATCTTCACCGAGGCCGAGCGCGTCAAGGGTGACACCGGCGCCAATCTCGTTGGCCTGCTGGAGCGCCGCCTTGATGCGGTGATCTACCGCGCCAAGTTCGTGCCGACGATTTTTGCGGCGCGCCAGTTTGTCAACCACGGCCATGTGCAGGTGAACGGCAAGCGCGTCAACATCGCGTCCTACCGCGTCAGCGAAGGCGACGTGATTTCGCTGCGCGAAAAGTCGCGCCAGCTGGCAATCGTGCTGGAAGCGGTTCAGTTGATCGAGCGGGACGTGCCCGATTACCTTGAAGTGGACCACAACAAGATGACCGCGACCTTCGTGCGCCAGCCGGGGCTTGGCGATGTGCCCTATCCGGTGATGATGGAACCGAACCTCGTGGTCGAATTCTACGCCAAGAACTGATTCGACGCGCGAGCGCGAGACTGTCGGGGCCGCGCCGCAAGGTGCGGCCCTTGCCAATTGGGCCGTGCTGGAAACTGTGCGGAGTGGGGGGGAGATGTCATCCTATCCGGTATATGGCCGCATCGACGGCCCGCTGGTGATCATCGGGTTCGGGTCGATCGGGCGCGGCACCTTGCCGCTGATCGAGCGGCATTTCGAGTATGATGCGCGCGCGCTGGTGGTGATCGACCCCGATCCCGCACGCCACACTTTTCTGGCGCAGCGCGGCATCCGCCATCTGCAAGTTGCACTGACACCCGACAATTTCCGCGAAGTGCTGGGCAGCGTGCTGGAGCCGGGGCGCGGGTTCTGCGTCAACCTGTCTGTCGATACCTCGTCGCGCGACTTGATGCGCTTTTGCCGCGAAATCGGCGTGCCCTATATCGACACCGTGACCGAACCCTGGCCCGGTTTCTACTTCGATGACGAGCGCCCCAACGCCATGCGCACCAACCATGCGCTGCGCGAATCCATCCGTGCCGATGCGCGCGCGCGGCCCGGCGGCAGCACCGCCGTATCGTGTTGCGGCGCCAATCCGGGTATGGTCAGCTGGCTGGTGAAAGAGGCGCTGCTGGTGCTGGCGCGCGATCTGGGCCGCCCGGTGGCGGCACCGGGCACGCGCAGCGACTGGGCGGCGCTGATGCAATCGCTGGGGGTGAAGGGGGTTCATGTCGCCGAGCGCGACACCCAGGTTTCGCACCGCGACCGACGGCTTGGCACCTTTGTCAACACCTGGTCGGTCGAGGGCTTTCTGGCCGAGGGTTTCCAGCCCGCCGAACTTGGCTGGGGCACGCATGAGCGCAGGCTGCCCGCAGGCGCGCACCATCAGGAAACCGGCTGCCGCGCCGCGATCTGGCTTGATCGGCCGGGCGCCGACACGCGGGTGCGCAGCTGGTGCCCGACACCGGGCCCGCAATTTGGCTTTCTGATCACCCATAACGAGGCGATCTCGATCGCCGATTATTTCACGCTGGGCGATCCGGCGGCGCCCGCGTTCCGCCCGACCTGCCATTATGCCTACCATCCCTGCGACGATGCCGTGCTGTCGCTGCATGAGACGCTTGGGGCAGGGCATTTGCCCCTGGCGCAGCATATTCTGGACGAGAACGAGATTACCTCGGGGATCGACGAGCTGGGGGTGCTGCTCTACGGGCACGCCAGGAACGCGCTCTGGTATGGATCGCGGCTGTCGATAAGTGAGGCGCGCGATCTGGCGCCGTTCCAGAATGCGACCGGGCTTCAGGTCACTTCGGCGGTGCTTGCGGGCATGGTCTGGGCGCTGGAAAACCCCGGCGCGGGGATCGTCGAGGCCGATGAGATGGACCACGCGCGCTGTCTTGCGGTGCAGCGGCCCTACCTTGGGGCGATCGAGGCGCATTATACTGACTGGACGCCACTGGCAAATCGTCCCGGTCCGTTTGGTGCCGTGCCCGACCCCGACGACCCCTGGCAATTTGCCAATGTGATTGCGCCGTAACAGGCCACGGGCGGCGGGTGTGGCCGGGCGCAAAGTCACTGGCAATGCTGTTTGCACCCGGCTAGAAGGGCGCAATCTCTGAGGATCCGCCATGACCGAAAGCATTCGCCCGCAACCCGGCATCCTGAAGATCGCGCTCTATCAGGGCGGCGCCGCGCATGTGGCGGGGCGCAGCGACGCGGTCAAGCTCAGTTCGAACGAGAACCCGTTTGGTCCTTCTCCAAAGGCCAAAGAGGCGTTTTCGCGCGCGGTGCACACATTGCACCGCTATCCCGGCACCGATCATGCCGCCTTGCGGGAAGCGATCGGCGAGGTGCACGGGCTCGACCCCGACCGCATCATTTGCGGCGTGGGTTCGGATGAAATCATCCATTTTCTCTGCCAGGCCTATGCCGGGCCACGCGATGAGGTGCTGTTTACCGAGCACGGGTTCCTGATGTACCGCATTTCGGCGCTTGCGGCAGGTGCAACCCCGGTTGCCGTGCGCGAGCGTGAGCGCACCACCGACGTCGATGCGCTGTTGGCCGCCTGCACCAAGAAAACCCGGCTGGTGTTCATCGCCAACCCCAACAACCCGACCGGCACGATGATCGGTCTGGCCGAGCTCGAGCGGCTGGCGCGCGGGCTGCCGCCGCAAGCAATACTGGTGCTCGATGGTGCCTATGCCGAATATGTGGCGGCCTACGACGGCGGCGCCGAGCTGGCCACGCGTTTGCCTAACGTGTTCATGACGCGCACGTTTTCCAAGATCTACGGGCTCGGCGGGCTGCGCATCGGTTGGGGCTACGGGCCGCGTGCCATCATCGACGTGCTCAACCGTATCCGCGGCCCGTTCAACCTGTCGGCCGCGCAGCAAGAGACCGCCGAGGCGGCGGTGCGCGATCAGGACTATGCCGAGCGTTGCCGTGCCGAAAACGCGCGGCTTCGGGTTTGGTTGGCCGAGGCGCTGGCCGAGCGTGGCGTGCCTTCGGATACATCGATGGCCAACTTCGTGCTGGCACGCTTTGCCGATGCAGCCGAAGCGGTGGCTTGCGACGGCTATTTGCAAAGCCAGGGGCTGATCGTGCGGCAGGTTGCGGGCTACGGGCTGCCCAACTGCCTGCGCATCACTGTGGGTGACGAGGCATCCTGCCGCCGGGTGGCGCACGCGGTGGGCCAGTTCAAGGGGTTGCGCTGATGGCCGCCACCTATCGCCGCGTCGCGCTGATCGGCCTTGGTCTCATCGCCTCGTCGATGGCGCATGCGCTGCGCTGGAAGGGGCTGGCGGGCGAGATCGTCGGCACCGCGCGCAGCGCCGAAACGCGCGCCGTGGCCGCGGAACTGGGGTTTTGCGACCGGATTTGCGAAACCGCCGCCGAGGCGGTTCAGGGTGCCGACCTGGTGGTGCTTTGCGTGCCGGTTGGGGCGATGGCCACGATTGCCGCTGAAATCGCGCCGCATCTTGCCCCGGGCGCCACGCTGACCGATGTCGGTTCGGTCAAGCAGGCGGTGATCGAAGCGGTGGCGCCGCATGTGCCCGAGGGTGTGCATTTCATTCCCGGCCACCCGCTTGCGGGCACCGAACATTCCGGCCCGCGTTCAGGCTTTGCCACGCTGTTCGTCAACCGCTGGTGGCTGCTCACCCCGATGCCGGGGGCCGATGCTGCCGCCACGGCGCGGCTGCGCGGCCTGCTTGAGGGCATCGGCGCGCATGTTGATGAAATGGAGCCGGGGCACCATGACCTTGTGCTGGCGGTCACCAGCCACACGCCGCACCTGATCGCCTATACGATGGTCGGCGTGGCCGATCACCTGCGCCGCGTGACCAAATCCGAGATCATCAAGTATTCCGCGGCGGGTTTTCGCGACTTTACCCGTATCGCCGCATCCGACCCTACCATGTGGCGCGATGTGTTCCTGACCAACCGCGAGGCGACGCTCGATATTCTCGGGCGCTTCACCGAAGAGCTGTTCGTTTTGCAGCGCGCCATTCGGATGGGTGACGGGCCGCAGCTTTTCGAGTATTTTACCCGCACCCGCGCCATTCGGCGCGGTATCATCGAGGCCGGGCAAGATACCGCCGCCCCCGATTTCGGGCGCGGTGCCCCGGCTGCCGAAGCGGGAGAGTAACGCGGGCATGGCACGTCTGGCTCTGGTGGCGGCGCTTCTTTGCGCGTCGGGGATGGCTGCTTGGGCAGAACCGCCCCGCACCTCGCCGCGCCCGCAGCCACGCCTACAGGCCGCGCCGCCCGCGCGCATCGCCAGCCTGCGACCCGCGCCTGCTGCCCGCCCCATCGCGCCCGCCGCGATCGAGGCGGCGCTTGCGCAGGCGGTCTCCACCGCCGCCCCCACCCGCTCGCCGCGCCCTGTGCCGCGCCCGCGAGGTGCCGCAGCGCCTGCACCGCTCGCGGTGCCCACCGTGACTGTTGCTACCGCCTCGGCGCTGGCCCCTGCGCAATCGCCGCCCGCGCCGCGCCGGGGCCTTGCCGCGCTCTTTGCGCCGCGCCCGCCAAAGGCCACGCGCGGGTCGGTCTGTGGCGACCCCGCAATTACGGGCACCGAGATCGCCGTCATTCCCGCCGCCGTGCGCGGCTGCGGGCTAAGCGGTGGCGTCGCGGTGACCGCAGTAGCGGGCATTCCGCTGTCACAACCCGCGCAGATCGACTGCACCACCGCCAAGGCGCTGAAAACATGGGTCGAAGACGGCGTGATTCCCGCCATCGGGCGCAAGGGTGGCGGGTTGGCGCGACTTGATGTGGTGGCCTCTTACACCTGCCGCCCGCGCAACAATGTGCCCGGTGCGCAGATATCGGAACACGGGTTGGGGCACGCGGTCGATGTTGCGGGGTTCACGCTCGCCAATGGCAGCACCCTGACCGTCGCGCGCGACTGGGGCCGCGAGACCAAGATCATGCGCGCCATCCATGCCAGTGCCTGCGGCCCGTTTGGCACGGTGCTGGGGCCGAAATCCGACGCCAATCATCAAGATCATTTCCACGTCGATACCGCGCGCTACCGCGGCGGGCCCTATTGCAGATAGGGCGCTGGTCCAAGCAGTACCGGCCCGAGCCATGCCTGCCCCTCGCGGAACGCCAGCGCCACGGTCAAGGCGCCATCCGCCGACGCCAGCGGCGCAAGCTGCTCGGCGACCGCCGCGGCGTAGGGCGGCTGCGCCATGCGCAGCGCCAGCGCCAGCGCCAAGACCTCGCGCCAGTTCGGGCTGGTCAGCGTAATCTGCCCCTCGGCGCGCCCGTCCGCATCGGCGCGCAGCGCCCCTTCGGCGCGCAGGTCAGCCGCGCCCCAGAGCAGCCGCGCCGACGCAAGCTCCAGCGCCAACAGATGCGGCGGGTTGGCCGAGGCGTGGCGGTCGAGCGGAGCGGTAAGCTGCGCCCGCGCCTCGAGCTCCAGCAGCTCGGCGCGTGGCTCCAACCCGTAGGGCGCCAACAGCAGCGCGGGCAGCGTGAACCCGGTCAGCGCCGTTGAAACCGCATACCCGGCCGCGCCTTCGCCAGTCGCGGCAAGCCTCAGCGCCAGACTTTCAGTGCTGAACGCAGCACCCCCACCATCGACCACGGCAGCCATCGCGCCGGCCACAAGCGACGCAGTTTGCAGCGCCAGTGCAGGGTCGGGGCGCAGCGCCAGCGCCGCCTGCATGTCATCGCCGCGCAAGAGGTAGTTGATGAACCCCAGCCGCAGGCTTTGCGCCGCAGAAAGGTCAAGCCGCAGCTGCCACGGCGCGTATGCGGGCGCGCTGAGCCGCACCCAGTCGCCCTGCCACGCGATCAGCCCTTGATGCAGCCGCGGGTTTTGCAGCGTGACCGAGAACCGCGCGGGAAACCCCGCCACGGTCACCGCGCCCGCGCCGCCCCTGCCCTGATCGGCAAGCATCTGCACCGCCGCCCCGGCACCCTGACGCAGCGCAAAGGCGCCCGCGCCCCAGGCGAGGCCGGCCAACACCGCCACCACCACCAACGCCCCCAGCAGCCGCCGCATTGCGCCCCTTTCCATTCCGAACCACTCCTGTTTATCTGGCGCGAAACCTGAGGGCCAGACCATCACGCACACGACCTGGATATTCGGCTACGGATCGCTGATCTGGCACCCCGGCTTTCAACCCGCCGAACGGTTGCGCGCGCGCCTGCCCGGCTGGCACCGGTCGTTCTGCATGCGCTCGCTGCACTATCGCGGCACCGAGGCCGCACCGGGTCTGGTGCTGGCACTCGATGCCGCAGCCGGGGCGGTCTGCAATGGCGTGGCGCTGGCGGTGCCCGAGGCGGAAACGGCCGAGGTGCTCGCGGCGCTGCGTGCCCGCGAACTGACCGCTTCGGCCTATGTCGAGCGCAGCCTGCCGCTGCACTTGGAAGACGGGCGCGAAGTGGCGGCAATAAGCTATGTGATCGACCGTGCCCACCCGCTCTATTGTGGCCTCAGCCTTGAGGCGCAGGCCGAAATCATTGCCCGTGCGGCGGGCGAGCGTGGCGCCAATGCAGATTATCTTTTCAATACCGCCGCACATTTGGCCGAACTCGGCCTGGCCGACGCCGATCTTGACCAGCTTGCAACACGGGTGCGCCAACTGCTGCGATAAGGCTTGGCACCGCTGGCTGCGCCGCCTATCTTCGCGGCCAACGAACCAAGGCAGAAATACATGGCGCGCGCATCCGAACGGCAGGCAGAACCACAGTTTTCGCAGCCCGTGCGCCAGATCATGGCGTTGCTTGTGGTGGTCGGGCTGGTGGCGATGGGCGGCTATTTTGCCTATTCGCGCATTTACCCGATCTTTCTGGCAAACCCCTGGCTCAACGGCCTGATCCTCGCGGTCTTTGTGTTCGGCATTTTCGCCTGCATCTGGCAGCTTTACCAACTGGTGCTGTCGGTCAGCTGGATCGAGGGCTTCGCCTCGGATCGCCCCGGTGAAACGCTGTCGATGGCGCCGAGCCTGCTGGCGCCGCTTGCCGCCCTTCTGGGCGCGCGCGGCGTGCACCGCGAAATCGCCACCTCGTCGGCGCGTTCGATCCTCGATTCTGTCGGCACCCGCATCGATGAAGCCCGCGACATCACGCGCTATCTGGCGAACTTGCTGATTTTCCTGGGGCTTCTGGGCACCTTCTATGGCCTCGCAACCACCGTGCCTGCCGTTGTCGAAACCATCCGGGCGTTGGCGCCGCAGGAAGGCGACACCGCCATGGGGGTGTTCGACAAGCTGATGACCGGGCTGGAAAAGCAGCTCGGCGGCATGGGCACGGCGTTTTCCTCGTCGCTTCTCGGGCTTGCGGGCAGCCTTGTGGTGGGGCTGGTCGAACTTTTCGTGACCCACGGCCAGAACCGCTTTTACCGCGAGCTGGAGGAATGGATTTCCTCGATCACGCGTATCTCGCTGGCCTCCAGCAGCGGCGCCGGGTCTGATGGCGAGGGCATTGGTTCGGCGGCGGCCACGGTGCTCGACCACATGGCCGAACAGATCGAGGCGTTGCAGGCGATCTATGTGCAAAGCGATGTCTCGCGCTCAATGATCGACGAGCGGTTGGGCTATCTTGTCACCGCGATCGAACGGCTGGCGGCGCGGCTTGAATCTGACCCTACCGCGCCGCAACTGGCGCGGGTCGCCGACAGCCAGGCGCAACTGGTGGCGCTGATCGAGGCCGATACCGCAGGCGACGCACTGCACGCGCTGGCCGACAGCCAGACCCGGCTTGCCACCGCGATCGAAGCGCGGCTGGGCAGCAATGCGCTGGGCGACGACGGCGAAACCCGCATGCGACTGCGCTCGATCGACGTGCAACTGCTGCGCCTGCTGGAAGAGGTCTCGGCGGGGCGGCAGGAAAGCATGGCCGAACTGCGCAACGATTTTGCAGCCCTCACGCGGGCGATCCTGTCGCAACGCAACAAGCCTTCGCAGGGGGACTAGATGGCGCTGCGTGGCCGTAGTGGCGGGCAACGATTCTCGGCGACAATCTGGCCGGGCTTCGTCGATGCCATGACGGCGCTCTTGCTGGTCCTGATGTTCGTTCTGACCATCTTCATGGTCGTGCAATCGGTGCTGCGCCAGACCATTTCGACCCAAGATGATGAGCTTTCGGCGCTGTCCGAACAGGTTGCGGGCCTTGCTCAGGCGCTGGCGCTTGAGCAGGTCAGCAACGCTGAGCTGCAAAATAGCCTTGCGGGCGCGCGCAGCGAGGCGGCGGCACAAGCCGAGCTGATTTCGACCCTGCGCGCCACGGTTGCCAGTCGCGAAGGTGACCTGCGCACTGCCGAAACGCGCATCACCAGTTTCGAGGCACAGGTGGCCGCGCTTCTGGCCGATCGCGATTCCGCCCGCGCGCTCGCCGCCAGCACCGCAGCCGAGCGCGATGCGGCACTGAGCGAGGCCGAGGCCTTGAACGTGGCGCTGGCACAGGCGCGCGGCGAGATTGATGCGCAGACCGAGGCAGCCCGCCTGGCCGCCGCGCGGCGCGAGGCGCTCGATGCCCTGATCGCCGACCTGCAGCGCCAGAACACCGAGGTTGCGGCGCGCGCAACCACTGCCGAAACCACCCTTGCAGAGGCGCAGGCCGCGCTCAGTGATGCCGAGGCCACGCGCCTTGCCGATGCCGCAGCCCTTGAAGCGCTGCGCGAGCGGTTGAAGAACGCCGACACCGAACTGACAGCCATGACCCTTGCGCTCGAGGCACAGCGGCGCGAGGCGGAAAACACGCTCACGCTTCTGGCTGCCGCCGAGGCCGCGAAGCGCCAGCTGCAACAGGATTTCGAGGCCAGCAATGCCGACGCCCTGATGCGTGCCGCCGCGCTCGCCGCCGCCGAGGCTGCGATGGCCGATCTGCGCCGCACCGCCGAGGCGCAGCAATCCGAGGCCGAGCGGCTGGCCAATGCACTTGCCGCCGCCGAAGTAGCCCGGCTGGAACGTGAGGGCGCGCTGGCCGACAAGACTACCGAGGCGGAACGGCTGGCCGCCGCGCTCGCCGCGACCGAGGCGATGCTGGCCGAAGGCGATGCTGCGCGCAGCGCCGCGATGACCGAGACCGAGCGGCTGCGCGCGCTGCTCGATGCCGCCGAGGCGGCGCGCATCGCGCGCGAAGCAGACCTCGGCACCGCCACCAGCGAGGCCGAACGGCTCGCGCGGTTGCTGGCCGAAGCGCAGGCGGCACGGGCACAGGCCGAGGCGCGCGCGGGCGATACCGCAACCGAGGCCGAACGACTGGCGGCACTTTTGGCCGCTGCCAACACCGCCCGGCTGGAAGCGGAAGGTCGCGCCGGGGCACAGCTTTCCGAAGCTGAACGGCAGGCCACCCTGTTGGCGCTGGCCAACGAAACCCTTGCCGCCGAAAAGGCGGTTTCCGCCGAAAACGCGCGCAAGGTCGCGCTTTTGAACCAGCAGGTCGCCGAATTGCGCGGCCAGCTTTCGGAACTTCAGGCAATTCTCAATGCCAGCGCCGAGCGTGATGCGGCCAATCAGGTGCAGGTCGAAACCCTTGGCTCGCAACTCAATGCCGCCCTAGCGCAGGTGGCCGACGAACAGCGCCGCCGCGCCGATCTGGAAGCGGCCGAGCGGGCGCGGCTGGAAGAAGAAACCCGCCGACTGGCGGAAGAGGCTCGGCAATTGTCGCGTTACCGTTCGGATTTCTTCGGACGGCTTTCCGAAGTGCTGGCGGGCCGCGAAGGGGTGCGGGTGGTCGGTGACCGTTTCGTGTTCTCGTCCGAAGTTCTGTTCCAGCCCGGCTCTGCTGACCTCTCGCCCGAAGGGCAGCAGCAAATCGCCGGGGTTGTAAGCCTTCTCAACGAGTTGGCCGGCCAGATCCCGCCCGAAATCGACTGGATCATCCGCGTCGATGGCCATACCGACAACGCGCCGCTGGCGGGAACCGGCGCGTTCAAGGATAACTGGGAGCTTAGCCAGGGCCGCGCGCTTTCGGTGGTTCGCTACATGATCGGCAGCCTCGGATTCCCGCCCACGCGGCTGGCAGCGACCGGCTTTGGCGAGTTCCGTCCGGTTGCCGAAGGGTCTAGCCCCGAGGCCCGCGCCCAGAACCGCCGGATCGAACTGAAGCTGACCGAACGCTAGGGCAGGGGCCTCAGCCGAGCAAAATGCCCACGACGATCAGCATCAGCCCAAGCACCGAAACGAACAGCGCGCCAAGGTTCAGCGCCACGATCGGTGCCATCCGGGCGCGCAGATTGGCGTCGTCCAGCCCCGCCCGCCGCGCCCGCGCGACCGCCACGATACAGCCGATGATGCCCGCCAGCCCCACCAGCGATATCGCTGCCCCGATCCAGATCAGCCATTCCATGCCGTGCCTCCCTCCTTCGGTGCCGCGTTTGCGCCCCCGGTTAGCGCGAAGCCGCGCGCGGGGCAAGCCGGGCCTTGAAGCCCCGGCCCGGCTCGTCTAGTCAGGCACGATGCGCCCAAGCGCCCAGCCTCGCGAGGAACCGATGTCCGACACGTCCACCTACACCATTGCCGCCGATGAGCTGCGCCAGTTCATCGAGCAATACGAACATCTTGAAGCTGAAAAGAAGGATATCGCCGAGCAGCAAAAAGAGATCATGAGCGAGGCCAAGGCGCGCGGCTATGATACCCGCGTGCTGCGCAAGATCATCGCGTTGCGCAAGCGCGACAAGAACGATCTGGCGGAAGAGGAAATGATTCTAGACCTTTACAAGACGGCGCTTGGCATGGTCTGAGCGGCGCTGCGCGCCTCGGCGCCCAGCCAGCTCAGCTACCGATGAACTCGACCCCCGGCATCGCCGCAATTTCGGCCACGTCGGCGTCATAGGCGGCGGTGATTTCGGCCACCAGCGCATCATCCCATCCTGGCAACGGCACTTCGATCTCGATCTGGTCGGCAAGCGCGAACTTGTCGAGAAACGCCGAAGCGATCTTGCGCCGCTGCGCCGGTGTTTGCGGCTGGTGCGAGCCGATATAGGCCTGCATCCGCGCCATGCCTTCGGCGGCCATGATGGTCTTGAGCACCGCGTCGTCGCCCTTCATCTCGGTTTCCGGTTCCACCCCCGCCACACGCCGCACCACTTCGGGCCAGACCAGCGGCGTATCTTCGTTGCACCAGATCACCAGCGGGCGCCCGTCGATCGCCTGCACCATGCGCTGCACCACCGGTGCCCAACGCAGTGCCATCGGCGCATGGCCACACATCAGGGTTTCGTAGTCGGTGCCTTTCACAAAGCCCAAAAGCTGCGGCACCAGGGTTGCCGGATTGACCAACCCAAGATGAAACTCGGCGGAATTGGTGGGAAATAGATTGGCCAGCGCGCGCAACCGCGCCGGGGCAAGGGTATGAAAGCCGTCATTGGTGATGATCCGGGCCGGAAAACCCATGAAGTTGCTGTTGCTCAGGATCAGCCGCTGGATATGGTCCTGCTCGGTCATCGCATCGAGCAGGGTTTCCTGCGTTTCAGCATCGGCCGCGGCGCCTTTCAACGACACCAGAAGATCGCGGACAGTGCGCCTGTAGCGGCCCGGCTCGGGCACGACGACGCCGCGCATTGCCAGCATCGGCGCGTTCTCCAAAAGGGTGTTCAGCAGCCGGTCTTCATCCGTGAAATGCGCGCCAATGTGAAAAACAACCTGCATGCTGCGGTTCCCGCCTGGTTCTTGTTGGGTGCAGTATAGGAGCTTTTGTGGACAGGAAAACCGCTTTCCTGTAAGCGGAGAAAATGCAGCCCGAGCAAATCAGTCAAGATACACTTCCGGTCCCCCTCACGGGGTCTGGCGAAGGAATGCGCGGGCAGGGCGCGGCGGGCTGGTCGCTTGCCGCGGCGCTGATCGCGGCGCTGGTGGTGGGCCCGATACTTGCCGTCTGCTGGATTGCCCTGACCCCGGGCGAGAACATATGGCCGCATTTGCTGGCCACCGCGCTGCCGCGCTATGTCAGCAATACGGTGGTGCTTGCGTTGGGCGTGGGCGCGCTTTCGGCGGCGATCGGGGCGGGCTCGGCGTGGCTGGTGGTCATGTACCGTTTCCCCGGGGTGCGGCTGTTCGAATGGTTGCTGCTGCTGCCGCTGGCAATTCCGGCCTATGTCGGGGCCTATGCGCTGGCCGATTTCCTCGATTATTCGGGCCCGGTGCAGATTGCGCTGCGCGAGGCCTTTGGTTGGACCAGCGCGCGCGACTATTGGTTCCCGGTCGCGCGCTCGCGCGGCATGGCGGTGCTGGTGCTGGCAGGTGCGCTTTACCCCTATGTCTACCTGCTTGCCCGTGCCGCCTTCCGCGAGCTTTCGGGCGGCAGCTACGAGGTGGCGCGCGCGCTCGGGGCCGGGCCTTGGGCGGTGTTCTGGCGCGTCGGCCTGCCGCTGGCGCGCCCCGCAATCGCCGCCGGTGCCGCGATTGCAATGATGGAGACGGTGGCCGATTTCGGCGTGGTCGATTACTTTGGCATCCAGACCCTGACCCTTGGCGTGTTCTCGACCTGGCTTGAGGCAGGCAATGCGGCGGGGGCGGCGCAGATTGCCGTGGTGATGCTGGCGGCGGT
>PHEE01000007.1:92306-175194 GCA_002842855.1 Alphaproteobacteria bacterium HGW-Alphaproteobacteria-4
CTGGCCAACCCCGATCGCTGGTTCGGCCCCGGCCTTGCGCGCGCACTTGGCAACACGCTGGCCGTCTGCGGAATCGCGGCGGTGCTGACTGTGCTCGCGGCGGTTGTGATGGTCTATGGCACCCGGCTTTCAGGCCGCCGGTTGCCGCGCACGCTGCTGCCGCTGACCACGCTTGGCTACGCCGCCCCCGGCGCGGTGCTTGCGGTGGGGATTCTTATTCCGCTTGCCGCGCTTGACCACCGCATCGCCGATGGCTGGCTGGCGCTGACCGGCACCGACCCCGGCCTGCTGCTGACTGGTTCGGCAGCGGCGGTGGTGCTGGCCTACCTCGTGCGTTTTTTTGCGGTGGCCGAAGGCGCGGTAGATGGCGCTTTCGGGCGCATCCCGCCCTCGCTACCGATGGCCGCGCGCTCGCTTGGCCGTTCTGCCGGCCGCACCTTGGGCGAGGTGTATCTGCCGCTGATGCGCGGTTCGGTGGCCTCGGCGTTGCTGCTGGTGTTTGTCGATAGCGTGAAGGAACTGCCCGCAACCATGCTGTTGCGCCCCTTCAACTTTGAAACGCTGGCCACCCGCGTGCACGAAAAGGCCAGCCTTGAAAACCTCGGGGACGCCGCCCCAGCGGCCCTTCTGGTAATGGCGGTGGGGCTGGCGGCGGTGGCACTGCTGGCCCGCGCGAACCTGCGCGACTCCACCTGAGCGCAGGGCTTGCAGGGCGGCACGCGGGGCGCTAATGCGTGGCCAATGCCGGTGTAGCTCAGGGGTAGAGCTGCGATTTTGTAAGTCGAGGGTCGGGGGTTCGAATCCCTCCACCGGCACCAGACCCCCGTTACGGTTTCATCTCGCCCGCCTCGATTGCAAAGGGCAGCACGTTTTCGGGCGGCGGCAGCGGGCAGATGGCGTGTTCGGTGAACGCGCAGGGCGGGCTGAAGGCGCGGTTGAAATCCAGCGTGATCCAGCCCTCGCCAATGTCGTCGGGGATCAGAAACCGGCCCGCGCCATAGGTGCTTTCGCGCGCCGTCAGATCGCGAAACACGAACATCGGCTTGCCGCCCTTGATATGCGTTGGCAACAGGGTGACCTGCCGCCCGGCGTGGGTGAAGCGGGCGCGGTGTGTCACTGTCACCCGCTCTGCATGGCCCCCCCGCAGCGCGATGCCGCGCGCCTCGGGTGTGGGCAGCACCTGCCAGTCGGCGCGAAGGCACCAGGCGGGCGCGGGCGGAAAATACCGCAACCCTGCAAACGCGGCCCGCGCCGCGCTGTCAAGGTCGCGCACCCGCAGCGCGGGCGCACCCTCGACCGTGTGGATCTCGAGCATAAGCCGCCCCACTGCAAGCCGGGGCGGGGTCTCGGGCCCTGCCGCGAACGGCAGCGCGGCAGCGCCCTCGGGCGTCAGAGTCGCCTGCCCGTCGGGGCCAAGCAGCAGTGTGCCCAACCGCTCCGGGCCGACGCCAAGCACGATATCGTTGCCCGGCCCGCGCCCCACGCTTTGCGCCCCCGGCACCAGTGGCACCCGGTCGGTCAGGTTCAGCCAGCCATCATCGGCGGCCAGCGCGGCAAGGCGGCGGGCGCGCCAGTCTGCGAGGTCGTTCAAGAAATCCGGGTCGGCGGGCATCGGTTGCTCCTGCAAGGCACCGCGCCAATGTGGCGCCACCAGCGCCCGGCGCAAGCCCTATCCGCTGCCCGGCCCGCGAACACTCGGGCGGGGCAGGGGCGCCCCGCCCGGTCAGCCCTATTGCTTCAACGTGATCTCGCGCTGAAACGCCGCCTCGCGTTCGGGCCATGTGCTTTTGATGTAGCTCAGCACCGCCAGAATATCCTCTTCCGAGAGGATGTCCTTGAACCCCGGCATGTCGCTTTCATAGCCATTTCCGACCACGGCTGCGGTGCCCCAATAGATGATCTGCGCCAATACCGTGTCGGAATGGTGCCAGGTATGGCCGCTCGGGTCATGCGGCGGCGCGGGGTAGCGACCGTTGGGGCCGGGGCGCTTCCAGTCGGGCTGGCCTTCAAGGTTGGCGCCGTGGCACGCGGCGCAGAACCCGGCATAGACCTCGCCGCCGCGGGCAACCTGATCGGCGCTGACAAAGCCCGCACGGGGCGCGGCAAGCAGCCAGGCCCCCGCGGCAAGGCCTGCAGCAAGGGTCAGCGTGGCAAGAACATGGCTGCGTTTCATGGTTGCCCCCCAGTCATGGTCAGGGGCAGGGGCAGGGCGGCGCCGTGGCGCGGGTAGGGTTGGTGTGTCATGTGATGCTCCGATCCGCCTCTGGGGCGGCCTGGTGGAAACTGCCGCGCGCAGGGCGCGGCGCTCAGGCGGCGGCGGAGCGGCGTGGAGGGCGCGGCAGCGGCGCAGGCGTGCGCCCGGCGGCGCGAGGCGCCTCGGCTGCGTGTGCCAGCCGCGCTACTCTGCGGGCAGGGCCAGCCAGCGGCAGCGTGTTGGCGGGGTCGGCGGCGCCGATACAACCAATCGTACAGGCCAGATCGCGTGGCGCGGTGGTGTCGGGGGGCATTTCGCCTGCGACCGCCGGCATATCCTGGGCGTGGGCGTGGGCGTGGGCGTGCGGCGCGGCCGGAGCCATTGGCGGCATCGCCAGCGCCGCAAGTGCAAGCGCAAGGCACAGCAATAGCGCCGACAGGCGCGGGGGGATCTGCCGCAAGGTCATGCCCAGCCTCTAACCCCGCCCGCGCAACCGATCAAGCGGCCTGGCCCGCGCCGCCGATCACATTGCCGCGTCTCAGGCAAATAGCCGCAGGTAGAGCCGCCGCGGCAGCATGGGCGCCGCGCGAAAGAGCCAGGCGAAGGGCCGCGGAAAGCTGGTAGCAAAGCGGCGGCTGCGCATCGCGGCCAACACCGCCGCCGCTGCCGCCTCGGGCGTCATGATTTGCGGCATCGCAAAATCGTTCTTGGCCGTCAACCGCGTGGCGATGAAGCCGGGGTTGACCATTTGCACCCGCACCCCGGTTCGGTGCAAGTCGGCGTCAAGCGTTTCGGCCAGATGCATCAGCCCCGCCTTGCCCGCGCCATAACCGATTGCCCCCGGCAGCCCGCGATACCCCGCAAGCGAGCCGATCAGCACCACATGGCCCCTGTCTTGCGCAATGAACCCCGGCAGGCACAGCCCCAGCACCCGCAACGCCCCGATGAAATTGGCCTCGGCCATTGCCACCGCCGCATCGGTGCTCCAGCCCTGCGCGCGCATCGGCTCATAAAGCCCGACCGAGTAGATGATGCCATCAATCTGCCCGATCCGCCCTGCAAGCGCCGCAACCGAGGCGGCGTCGGTCACATCGACCGGCAGGCATTCGGCATCGCGCAAACCAGCGGCGACCTCGGCCAACCGCGCGCCGTTGCGCGCCGACAGCAAGAGCCGCGCCCCCTGCGCATCGAGCGCTTGCGCAAGGGCGCGGCCCAGCCCCTCGCTCGCCCCGACAATCCAGTAGCGGCGGCCTTCAAAAACCAGGGCATCTTTCATGCGTGCCGCAGCTCGATCTGCATCACGTCGGTGTGCCCGGTGGCGAAGGCCGCCGCACAGGTGCCGAGGTAGTATTGCCAGTTGCGCAGAAAGGCGTCGTCATGCCCCAACCGCTTGATGCGCGGCGCCGCCTCGGCCATCCGCGCCGACCACTGTCGCAGCGTTGCGGCATAATCCTGCCCGAAGGCAAACGGCGTCTGGGCCGCCAACCCGGCGCGGCGGGCCTGATCGGCCACCATCGCGGGGCTTGTCAGCATGCCACCGGGAAAGGTGTAGCGGCGGATATAGTCAGACCCGGCGCGATAGATCGAGAAATAGGCATCGGGCACGGTAATTGCCTGAATCACGGCGCGGCCCCCCTCGGCCAGCCGCGCCTTGAGGGTGGCGAAATAGGTCGGCCAATAGGCCTCGCCCACCGCCTCGATCATCTCGATCGACACGATGGCATCGAACTTGCCTTGGGTCGCGCGGTAGTCTTGAAGCCTGATCTCGGCGCGGCCATCCAGTCGCGCGTCGGCATAGCCCTTTTGCGCGGGCGAAATCGTCAGCCCGGTCACCCGGCGCCCATCGCCGGCCGCCCGCTCGGCGAACCCGCCCCAGCCGCATCCTACCTCAAGCACCGATTCGGCATCTCCGATATGGTTCAAGATGCGGTCGTATTTGCGCATCTGGCCACGGTAGAGGTCGCTATCATCCGGTGCGAAAAGCGCCGAGGAATAGGTCATCGAGGGGTCGAGCCAGAGCTGGTAGAACTCGTTGCCGACGTCGTAATGCGCGCGAATGTTGCGTGCCGCCCCGCGTGTGGAATTGGCGCGCAAGATGCGGTCGGCAAGCCGGAAGCGCAGCTGGTGCCAGCGATCGGCGTAGGTGAACGCTGCCAGCTGGTCGCGGTTCATCAGCCCCATCTGCGCCAGCTTCTCAACGCTTGATGTGTGCCATAGCCCCGCCACATAGGTCTCGCCCAGCCCGATGTCGCCGCGCGCCGCCATTGCGGTGACCACCGACCAATCGGTGATGTGCATGTCGGCCGCAGGTTCACCCGCGCCAAAGCTGATCGTGTCGCCCTCGGGCGTTGTCAGCACAAGGCTGCCTTGGCGGATCCCGGCGAGGGCATCAAGAAACTCGCGGCGAATGCGGCCACTGAGATAAATCATCCGCTGATCTCCTGCGTCGGGGGCGCCGGGCGGCGGCGGTAGCGCGCGCCCTTCAGCCAAAGTTTAAGGGCCTGCCAATAGATCAACGCCACCGTGCGACCGGGCCCGAACGGCCGCCGCAGCGCTGCGCCAAGGATCGCGCGGTTGGTCAGCGGGCGTCGGTGCCCGGTCAGCGTGGCCACCACCCCCTCGCCGTGCGATTCATGCGCGATGCGGATGCTAACATGGCGTGCATCGATGGCGAAGCGGAAGCGATAGCCCCCCGCAACATCCTGAAAAGGCGAAACATGCAGCAGTTTTTCGGCGGTAATTTCAGCGTCGGCGGTGATCGGCGCAAAGCCGGGAAGCGCACAAAAATAGCTGTGGCGGTCGCCAAAGGTATTGTTGACCTCGGCAATGACCGCCAGCAGCGCCTCGCCCTGAAATGCCAGCCAGAAGCTGACCGGGTTAAAGCGAAATCCTGCCATGCGCGGCTGTGTCAAAAGCCCAATACGCATGTCGCGCAGCCCCCGCGCCGCCAGCACAGCGCGTGCCCACGCCACGCCTTGCCCGGCGCCACGGGTGCCGCCATGGTCGCGGTCATGCACCGCCAAGAGATTGGCGCGGTTGCGTGAAAACAGTGCGGGCCCCGCCGCGCTTTCGGGGTCGATCAGCACATAATCGACCGCGTAGCGAAAGGCGTTGGCAATGCTGCCCGCCCGCGCGTGGGTGGTAGTGGCTGCAAGGTGTTCGGGCCAGTGGCTCATGCGAATTGCCGCCCCATTTCGCGGGCAACCCGCACCGCGCTGGCAAACCCGTCCTCGTGAAAGCCGTGGCGCGCCCAGGCACCGGCAAACCACACCCGCCCGACCCCTTGCAGCGCCGGAACCTCGACCTGCGCGGCAATCGCGGCGCGGTCAAACACCGGGTGGCGAAAAACCTGCTCGTCGTAAATCATATCGTCGCGAATTGGCTCGGCCGGGTTGAGCGTGACAAACAGCGGGTCGGATTCTGGGATGCCTTGCAAGCGGTTCATCCAGTAGGTCACGCCGATGGCCGCCTGCGGGCGCCGCGTATCGGCCTTGTAGACCCAGGATGACCAGCAGGCGCGACGCTTGGGCATTTGCGCCTCATCACGGTGCAAGATCACTCGGTTATCCTGATACCCCAAAGCGCCCAGCACCCGCCGTTCGGCGCTGGTTGGCTGCGCCAAAAGCCGCAGTGCAACATCGGAATGGCAGGCGAAAATCACCTGGTCGTAGGCTTCGGCCCCGCCCTCGGCAGGGTGCACGCTGGCGCTCAGCGCCCCGCGCGTGACCGACCGCACCGGCGTGCCCGCCCGCAGTTTCACGCCCCGGCTGGCAAGGTTTGCGGTCAGGCGGCGCACATATTCGATGCTGCCCCCCGCGACCGTCCACCACTGGTGCTGCCCGGTCATCGTCAAGAGGGCATGGTTGCGGAAGAATTGCAGCAGGCTGCGGGCCGGAAAATCTGCAATCTGCTCGGGCGGCGTTGACCAGATCGCCCCCGCCACCGGCAGCAGGTAATAGTTGCGAAATCCCGCCCCCATCCCCAGCCGGTCGCACAATGCACCAATGCTCAGGTCGGCCTCGGACGCCGCTGCTTCGGCCCGCGCGTTGAACCGTGCGATATCGGCCAGCATGCGCAAATAGCCGGGGCGCAGCAAGTTGCGCCGTTGGCCGAACACGCTGCCAAGGTCGCGCAGCCCGTATTCGACCCGGCCGCCGTCAATGCTGGCGCCAAAGCTCATGTCGCTTTTCTGCACCGGCACCTCAAGCTCGGCAAACATGCGCGTAAGGTGCGGGTAGTTGGCGTAATTGAAGACGATGAAGCCGGTATCCACCGGTTGATCGCCACGCAGCCCCGCCAGCACGGTGCGGGCATGGCCGCCAAGCCTCGGCTCGGCCTCGTAAAGCGTGATTTCGTGTTGATCTGCAAGCAGATAGGCGGCCGCAAGGCCGGAAATGCCGCCGCCGATAATGGCAATGCGCTGGCGGATGCGGGCCTGGGGAATGTCAAATGGCATGGGATCTCTCGCTGGTTTGCAGTCAATACGCCGCGCGCTGCGCCCTGGATCACGAAAATCGTGCAGATTTTCAGTGATCCGATCGCCGTGCTGGCGCGTAGACTGGGCATGTTCGCTGATACCGTCCTTGCCGCCCCCCTTGACTGGCCCGCTCCGGCGGCGCCTTCTGGCGTGGCAAAGGCTCAAGCGAAAGGCAGACCCCGCGCCGTGACCCACCCGCCCGACACCTCGATGACCGATGCAACCCGCTGGATGCTGGCGGTGCGTGATCGCCGCGACCGTACCGCCTTCGCCCGCCTCTATGACCATTTCGCGCCGCGCCTCAAGGGCATGGCGATGCGCGGCGGGTTGAACGCCGCGCTGGCCGAAGACGTGGTGCAGGATGTGATGCTGACGGTCTGGCACAAGGCCGCGCAATTCGACCCCGGCGTGGCGCCGGTTTCGGCTTGGGTTTACCGCATTGCCCGCAACCGCCAGATCGACATGGCCCGCAAACGCGCCCGCCCGCTGCCCGAGGAGTTGATCGAAGAGGCCTCGGAACCCGACACCCAGCAAATCTACGCGATGGAGCAGGAAGTTGGATTTCTGCAAGGCGCACTGGCAAAATTGGCCCCTGAGCAGCGGCAAATGATTGAAAAAGCTTATATGGGTGAACTCAGCCACTCTGAAATCCAGGCCGAGACGGGGCTTGCGCTGGGCACCATAAAATCGCGGATCCGGCTGGGGCTGGAACGTCTGCGGCACGAATTGAAGGAACTGCGCTGACATGGCCGAAATCGAACATCACCTGACCGAGCCATTGCTGGCCACATACGCGGCGGCAAACCTGCCGCAGGCCTATGCGCTGGTCGTGGCCGCGCATGTGTCGCTTTGCGCCGAGTGCCGGGCGCGGCTGACCGCCCATGAAAGTGCGGGCGGCGCGGTGCTTGAGGCGCTGCCGGGTGCCGCCCCTTCGGCGGGCCTGCGCGACCGCGTGATGGCAGCGCTCGATGCGCCGACCCCGCGCGAGACCCCCACCCCGCGCCGCTCGGGCATCTTTCCCGCGCCGGTGATGGCGGCGCTCAAGGGCCAGCCGCCGCGCTGGAAAACCCTTGGCGGCGGCGTACGCCAGCAGATATTGCACGCCGACGGCGAAGGTTCGGTTCGGCTGCTTTATATTCCGCCGGGGGTTGCGGTGCCCGATCACGGCCACGGAGGGCTTGAACTCACGCTCGTTCTGCAAGGTGCCTTCAGGGATGAAACCGGCGCCTTCGGCACTGGCGATGTCGAAATCGCCGGGCCTGAACTGGAACATACCCCGGTGGCCGACCTCGGCCTGCCCTGCATCTGCCTTGCCGCAACCGACGCGCCCTTGCGCTTTCACGCGCTGATACCGCGCCTGTTGCAGCCCTTGTTTCGCATCTGAAAGCCCGGTGCTTCAGCCTTTCGTGACGCCTTTCAGCTTGTCGATGCCCAGCATCTTCATCGCCGCCTTTTCGTAATAGGGCTCGGACTTGCCCTTGCGCAGCTTGCGGATGAAGTATTTTTCAAAGCCGATCTTGGCCAGATGCACCCATTTGCCAGAGGCCGACCAGTTCACGTTGCGCGGCGGAATCTGCGGCTGCGCCACAAAGGCAATGCCGCCATCGCCAAAGTCGGCAAGGCAGACCGCGTTCCAACTGCCCACATTGCTTGGCGCCTCGCCGCGCACGATCTGGCCAAGGTTCAGCGCGGTTGCCGTTACCATGCTTTCGATCATGAAACCGGTTTTCGGCACGCCGCAGGGCACCGGCGTTGGCCCGGTCGGCGGAATTGCCACGCAAACCCCGACCGCGAAGATGTTCTGATACGTCGGGTTGCGCTGGTATTTGTCGACGATGGTAAAGCCGCGCGGGTTTGATAGCCCCTCGATCCCCGCCACCGCCTTGATGCCGCGAAACGCGGGCAACATCATCGAATAGGCAAAGGGCAGTTCCTTCTCCGGCTTCGGCTGGCCATCTTCGCCCACCTCTTCGACCGTCATCTTGCCCGCCTCGACCTTCTTGATGCGGGTTGAGGTCATCCATTTGATGTCGTTTTCGCGCATTTCCGATTCGAGCAGACCCTTGGTGTCGCCCACGCCATCAAGCCCGAGGTGGCCCACATAAGGCTCGGGGCTGACGAAGGTCATCTTCACCTTGTCGCGGATTTTCGCGCGGCGCAGCGCAGTGTTGAGGATGAAGGCAAATTCATAGGCCGGGCCAAAACAGCTTGCCCCCTGCGCTGCCCCCACCACGATCGGGCCGGGGTTCTTGCAAAACGCATCAAACGCCACCCGCGCCTTTTCGGCGTGGTCGATATGGCAGATCGATTGCGTGTGGCCCTCGGGGCCGAAACCCTCAATCTCGTCAAAGGCCAGTTCCGGGCCGGTGGCGATCACCAGATAATCATAAGAAACTGATTGCCCATCAACCAGTTGCAGCCGGTTTTCAGCCGGGTGCAGGCGTTCAGCCGCAACCGGAATGAAGGCGATACCCTTTTTCTGCATCACCGGGGCAAGGTCCACCGTAATGTCTTCGCGCTCGCGCCAGCCCACCGCAATCCACGGGTTCGAAGGCACGAAGTGATACTTCGGATCTTTCGTCACCACGGTAACAGTATCTTCCTTGCGCACCGCCTCGCGCAACTCATATGCCATGATTGCGCCGCCAAGGCCTGCGCCGAGAACCACGAAATGTGCCATTTTCCCCTCCTCGGTTGCGGCCGCTCCACCCGGTCGCCCACCAGATATTCGCAACTCTGAATGTGACATCGTGTCGCGTCAAGACAAATGAACAGGCCCGGCGCGATTGGCGCCGGGCCTTGGGGGTATTGCTGCGGTTGTCGCCGGTCAGGGCATCTGCACCTCGACCCGCGCGCCAGCGGCAACATGCACGGTCTTTTCAACCTTGCCGGTCTCAAAGAAGGTTTCGACCAGGTAATCACCTTCAGGCACGAAATACTCAAGCGCGGTCAGATCCCACTGGCTGAAGATCATCCGCCAGGGCTCGGCAGGGTTGTCGGTGGCCTTCATCAGCGCCATCGAGTTGGCCCCCGGCGCGGCGATCGCGATCTGGCCTATCGGCAGTTCGATCACCACCGGAACCACCTCGCCCGCCTTCAGGCTGAAGGGAACCTTGGCGCTCGCGCCCTCGATCAGCCCCTGTGCGATGTAGTCGCCCGGCGGTAGCGTAAAGCGGCGCTCCGAAAGCATATCGTAAACCACCATCTTCAGCGCGCCGCCGGGTGTGGCGGGTGCGGCGAAAATGTCGATCCGCGGCATCTTGCCCTCGGGCAGCGCCAAGGCGCCGGTGGAAACGGTCACATTCGCCATGCCCGCTTCGGCGGCAAACTTGCGGGTCAGCGTTTCATCAACGCCGATTTGCAGGGTTTCCTGCATCCGCACCGCATCGAACACCACCGTCACATGCAGCTTGCCCGCCGGAACGTAGGCACGCGTAGGCCCGATATAGCTCATGCTGCCGCCCTTTTCGGTGCTCAGAAAAATTGCCGCGCCATTGAATACCTCGCCGCCTGCCGTGAGCTCCGGGGTCAGATCGACCAACCCGGCGCCAAGAACGAAAGGCGCTACCGCATTGTCGCCCGGCACGAGTGTCAACGGCCGCGCCTCTTGCGCCAGATCAAGCCCGGCCAGCAGCAGATAATCGCCGGGCGGTGCGGCCAACACCGTGCCCGCGGCGCCATTTGCGACCCGTTCATGCGGCCTGCCATTGGGGTCGAGCGCGAAAAGCTCCCAGATCAGCGGGCTGTCGGCGCCCAGCGCGACCCCGCCCGCGGCCAACATTGCCACTGGCGTCAGGCTGGCGCTCGGGGCTTGCGGTTCGTCAGGCGCTTGCGCCAGCGCGGTGCCAAGGCCAAGGCAGAAAAAAGCGGCGGCAAGCAGCCGAATTGAAGGTAGGTGCATCAGGGATCTCCGAAAATCTGCCCAAGGTTCCGGGTCAGTAGGGCCGCGCGGGCGAAAACGGCAAGTCACCACAGCGTGAGCGGACAAAGGGCCGCAGCCTCGCGGCTGCGGCCCGGTCTTTCGCATGCGCCCGGCCTATTGCGGCATCTGTGCCGTAATGCCTTCGACAAAGAAATTCAGCCCCGACAGCGCGCCGTCATCGGCCACTTCGCCCGCGGCCAGCCACGGCGAGCCATCCTGTTTGTTCAGCGGCCCGGTGAACGGGTGGTAGGTGCCCGCGCCGATTGCGGCGGCCAGCGCCTCGGCCTCGGCCTTCACCTCGGCTGGCACCGCCGAAGAGATTTCGCCGATGCCAACCGCACCCGCGCCGATCCCTTCCCAACTGCCCGTCGAGGCCCAGCTGCCATCCAGCATCGCGCCGACGCGCGCAACGTAATACGGCCCCCAATTGTCGATGATCGACGAAATCCGTGGCGCGGGGGCAAAGGCGCTCATGTCCGAGGCCTGCCCAAAGGTGTAGATGCCCGCTTCCTGCGCCTTCGCTTGCGGCGCGGTCGAATCGGTGTGCTGCATCAGCACGTCCACGCCTTCGGCGATCAGCGCTGCGGCGGCATCGGCCTCTTTCGCCGGGTCGAACCAGGTATAGGCCCAGACCACCTTCATTTCGACCGCCGGGTTGACCTTGCGGGCGTGGATGAAGGCCGAGTTGATGCCCTGCACCACTTCGGGAATCGGGAATGACCCGATGTAGCCGATCTTGTTGGTCTTGGTCATGCGGCCCGCGATGGTGCCGATCACCGCGCGGCCTTCATAAAAGCGCGCGTCGTAAGTTGCCACGTTATCGGCGCGTTTGTAGCCGGTCGCGTGTTCAAAGCGCACATCCGGGAACTTGGCCGCCACGTTCATCACCGCGTCCATGTAGCCAAACGAGGTTGCGAAGATCAGCTTGTTGCCTGCCAGCGCCATCTGCGTCAGCACGCGCTCGGCGTCTGGCCCCTCGGGCACGTTCTCGACATACGAGGTAACAACCTTGCCGCCATAGGCCGCATCGACCGCTTGCCGGCCCTGATCATGCTGGAACGACCAGCCCATGTCGCCCACCGGACCGACATACATGAAGGCGACCTTCAGCGGCTCTTGCGCCAGCGCGGCACCGCCCAGCCCGAGGCTCAGCGCAGTGGCGGCAATCGCGGTGGTGGTCAGAAACGATCTGCGATTCATCGAAAACTCCCCAAGGTTTCGCGGGCCAGAGGCCCCGGTTTTGGCCTCAACGCGAGGCGTGAAAGATGCGCCCCAAGGCAGCCGGGGCGGCCTGCGCGCCGTGGCGGTGGCGCGCAGAAATGATGACCAGTGCGACAATGGTTATCACATAAGGCGCCATCGACAAGAGTTGCACCGGGATCGCATAGCCCGCCGCCTGAAGGCGCAGCTGCAACACCGTGACGCCGCCAAAAAGATAGGCGCCAAGCAAAACCCGCTCTACCCGCCACGACCCGAACACCACGATCGCCAGCGCAATCCAGCCCGCGCCCGTGGTCATGCCTTCGGTCCATTGCGGCACCCGCACAAGGCTGAGGTAGGCGCCGCCCAGCCCCGCCAGCGCGCCGCCGAAGGCAAGCGCGCCCATCCGCACCGCAACCACCCGGTAGCCAAGCGCATGCGCCGCCTCATGGTTTTCGCCGACAGCGCGCAAGATCAGGCCGCTGCGGCTAAGGTGCAGGAACAGCCACACCGCCACCACCAGCCCGAGCGAGAAATACACCACCCAGTCATGGCGAAACAGGATCGGCCCCAGCACCGGCAGATCACCCAGCGCGCCCAGATCAAGCTTGCCGGTTGCGGGCGGGCGCACGCCTTCAAACCCCTTGCCGATCAGCGCCGAAAGGCCAAGCCCGAACAACGTCAGCGCCAGCCCGGTGGCCACCTGATTTGACAGCAGCACCTGTGTGAGAAACCCGAACAGCAGCGCCATCAGCGCGCCTGAAATCGCCCCCGCCACAAAGCCCACCGCAGGGCTTCCGGTCAGCACCGCGCCCGCAAAGCCGCCGATCGCGCCCATGATCATCATGCCTTCAACGCCAAGGTTCAGCACCCCGGCCTTTTCCGCAATCAGCTCGCCGGTTGCCGCCAGCAAGATCGGGGTCGAGGCGACCATCAGCATCGCCGCCAGCGCCACAAGGTCGATCCCGCCCAGCATCATGCCCGCGCCCATCCCCATTTGACGGTGTAATTGGTCAAGAGATCGAACCCGAGCAGAAAGAACAGGAGCATCCCCTGAAACACCTGAATTGCCGCCGCAGGCAATTGCAGCATCAACTGCGCCATGTCGCCGCCAATATAGGTCAGCGCCATCAAGAGCCCCGCGAGCAGAATCCCCACCGGGTTAAGCCTGCCCAGAAACGCCACGATGATCGCGGTAAAGCCGTAGCCCGCGCCAAAGGAATCGGTGATCTGGCCCGAAGGCCCGGCCACCTCGAACATCCCCGCCAGGCCCGCCAGCGCCCCCGACAGGCCAAGGCAAAATGCCACCAGCCGCGCCGGGGCCACACCGGCAAACCGAGCTGCCTTGGGTGCATCGCCCGCCACCTGAATGCGAAAGCCCGCGATGTGGCGGTTCATCAGCACATAGGTGCCGATCAGCGCCGCAAACCCCGCCATCACACCCCAGTGAATGCCGCTGCCCGCGATCAGCTCGATATTATGCGCCGAAGGGTATTGCTGCAAATTGCGGCTGCCCGGAAAGCCGAACCCTTGCGGGTTTTTCAGCGGCCCAAAGGCCGCCCATGCCAGCAGGTTCTGCGCGACATAAACCAGCATTAGCGACACCAGAATTTCCGAGGCACCAAACCGGGTTTTCAGCAGTGCCGGAATCATCCCCCAGGCCCAGCCGCCCAGAGCCCCCGCCAGCACCATGGCGGGAAAGATCAGCACGCTTTGCGCCGGGTAGGCCGCCAGCGCCACGCTCGCGCCGCACAGCGCGCCGACGATGTATTGCCCCTCGGCGCCGATGTTCCAGATGCCCGCCCGAAACCCCACCGCCAGCCCCGCCGCGATCAGGATAAGCGGTCCGGCCTTGATGAACAGCTGGCCGCGAAAATAGCCCGCATTGGCGCCAAACAGCGGATCCCAGAAAATCACCCGGATCGCCTCGAGCGGGTCCTTGCCCAAAATCGCAAACAGCACCCCGCCCGCAATCATCGTGGCCAGCACCGCCAGCACCGGCGTGGCCCAGGCCCAGAACCGCGACGGGGCAGGGCGCGCAATCAGCGTGATCATGCCACCCCCTCCGCCGGCTTCATGCCATGCGCGCCGCCAAGGCTGAGCCCGATTTCCTGCAAGGTCAGGCTCGCTGTGGGCCGCGGCGGACTTAGCCGCCCCTCGTTCAGTGCCGCGAAACGATCTGATATTTCAAGCAGTTCGTCCAGATCCTGACTGATGACAATCACCCCCGCACCCCCCGCCGCAAGGTCGAGCAACGCCTGCCTTATGGCGGCAGCGGCGGCGGCATCGACGCCCCAGGTCGGCTGATTGACCACCAGCACCTCGGGTGCCTGCAAGACCTCGCGCCCGATCACGAATTTCTGCAAATTGCCACCCGAAAGCGCGCGCGCGGCTACCTGCGGCCCCGGCGTGCGCACGTCGTATGCGGCAATGATCTCGGCGGCAAAGGCCCGCGCGGCGCGCCAGTCAATGAACCCGTGCCGGGTCAGCGGTCGGCGCATGGTGCCGGTCAGCACCGCGTTTTCGGTCAGGCTCATGTCGGGGGCGGCGGCGTGGCCCAGCCGTTCTTCGGGGGCTGCCAGCAGGCCGCGCGCGCGTCGCGGGTTCGGCCCCAGCCCCGAGACATCTTCGCCCTTTAGCACCACCGTGCCTTCCCCGCTTGGCCGCTCGCCTGAAAGCGTCGCCAGCAGGTCTTCCTGCCCGTTTCCCGCCACCCCGCCGATGCCCAGCACCTCGCCCCGGCACAGCTCGAAACTGACCGATTTCAGCGATGGTCCAAAGGCCGAGGCGGGTGCCATGTTCAGCCCCACGACCTCTAGCAGCACCTCGCCCGAGACCCGCCCGGCGCGGTCGGTCAGCCTCAACTCGGCCCCGACCATCAACTCGGCAAGTTCATGCGCCGTGCGCTCGCGCGGGTCGCAATTTGCCACCACCCGGCCGCTTCGCAGAATCGTGGCGTGGTCGCACAGGCTGCGGATTTCTTCTAGCTTGTGGCTGATGTACAAGATCGCGGTGCCCTCGGCGGCGAGTTGCCGAAGCGTTGCGAACAGAATTTCCACCTCCTGCGGCGTCAAGACCGAGGTTGGCTCGTCCATGATCAGCAAGCGCGGCTCTTGCAACAGGCAGCGGATGATCTCTACCCGTTGCCGCTCGCCCGCCGACAAATCGCCCACGATCCGGCTGGGATCAAGCGGCAACCCATAGGCATCGCTCACTGCCCGGATCCGCGCCGAAAGCTGGCGCAAGGGGGGCGGGTTCTCCATCCCGAGCGCCACGTTTTCGGCCACGTTCAGCGCCTCGAACAGCGAAAAGTGCTGAAAAACCATCGCCACCCCCGCCG
The DNA here is from genome assembly GCA_002842855.1 of Alphaproteobacteria bacterium HGW-Alphaproteobacteria-4. Lineage (GTDB taxonomy): Bacteria > Pseudomonadota > Alphaproteobacteria > Rhodobacterales > Rhodobacteraceae > UBA6213. Next base: position 107,440 of record PHEE01000007.1, read on the forward strand.
CCCGCGCGCCGTGCGGGTCGACAGGCGCATAACCCTGACCGTTCAACACCATGGCGCCGCTGTCAGGCCGCACCAGCCCGTAGATCATCTTGACCAGCGTCGATTTGCCCGCGCCGTTCTCGCCCAGAAGCGCGTGCACCTGTCCCGGCGCGATCTCGAGGCTTACCGTGTCATTGGCTGTCACGCCGGGGTAGGCCTTGCTCAGGCCCTCTACACGCAGCAGCGGCTCGGTCACGCTCATGCGTCCCTCATCGGCGTCTCACCCACGGTCCTGAGTAGCGCGGCAGCGACCCCCACCGCAATGGCCTGTGGGTGCTTTCCCAGCCCCGGATCGCCAATCGGGCATGTGATGCGCGCGATTTCCGTATTGCTGTGCCCGAGCGCCGCCAGCCGAAGCGCAAACCGCGCCGCCTTGCTGGCTGACCCGATCAGCCCGAGGCCTGCAAATCCTTGCCCCAGAATCGCATGGCAGAGCGCCAGATCAAGCTCATGTGAATGCGTGACCACAAGATGATGCGCATTATCCGCCGCTAGCCGCACCATATCGACAGGGCTTTGTGCGACGATCTGGCGCACACCGGGCACCGCGTCGCCAAAGCGGTCTGCGTCGAAATCCGCCCAGACCAGCGCGAATCGCTCCAGCGGCGCCAGCACCGCCACCAGCGCGCGCCCCACATGCCCTGCGCCCCACACCCAGACCGGCACCGGCGCAGGCGCCACCGGTTCCAGCAACCAGCCTTCCAGCAGCTTCGGCGCGGCGGGCGGGCGCGCTGCCACCGGCGGAGCCACGCGCGCAAGCGCGCGCGCAACCGTCGCAGGCATCGCTGCCGCCACCCCTACCGGCCGCGCCCATACCGGCCCGGCAATCGCTGCTACAGCTGCCGCATCCAGCCGCTCATACACCAGCGTCACCGCGCCGCCGCAGCACTGGCCAAGCCCCGGCCCAAGCGCCAGCCGCTCTACCCCCGCAAATCCCGCGCGCGCCTGCGCCAACGCCTGCCATTCCAGCGCGCCGCCGCCGATCGTGCCCTCGGCGGCATCGGCCCAGACCAGCATATCCGCCCCCGCCTCGCGCGGCGCCGACCCCTTTACCTCGGCCACCAGCACCCGCGTAAACGGCCCCCGCGCGGCGGCCCGCGCCAGCACCTCGGGGCGCAGGCTCATGCTCCCCTCGCGCGCGCCACCGCTGCCAGCACCGCTTCGGGTGTTGCAGGCGCCGCCAGCCCCGGCCAGTTTGGCCCGCAAGCCGCAACCGCCGCCCCCAGCGCCTGATGCACCGAGATTGCCAGCATCAACGGCGGTTCGCCCACCGCCTTGGACCGGTGAATCGTCGCCTCGCGATTCCGCCCCGGCCAAAGCGCCACGTTGAAAATGCGCGGCCGGTCAGATGAGGCCGGTATCTTGTAGGTCGAGGGCGCATGCGTCAGCAGCCGTCCCTCGTCATTCCAGACCAGCTCTTCGGTGGTCAGCCAGCCCGCGCCCTGCACATAGCCGCCCTCGATCTGGCCAATATCCAGCGCCGGGTTCAGGCTTGCACCCGCATCATGCAAAATATCGGCGCGCAAAATGCGGTTTTCGCCGGTCAGCGTGTCGATCACCACCTCGCTCACTGCGGCGCCATAGGCAAAGTAGTAAAACGGCCGCCCGCGCCCCGCCTTGCGGTCCCATTCCAGCGCAGGTGTGGCATAAAACCCTGCGGCCGAAAGGCTGATCCGCGCGAGATAGGCCGAGGCCACCGCCTCGGCAAACCCCATCTCGCGCGCGCCCGCAAACACCCGCCCGCCCTCGAAATGCACCTCCTGCGGTTTCACTCCCGCCGCCTCTGCCAGATGCGCCGCGATCCGGCCCCGAATGGTGTCGCAGGCCGCCTTTACCGCCATGCCGTTGAGGTCCGTCCCCGATGAGGCCGCGGTGGCCGAGGTATTGGGCACCTTGGCGGTGTCGGTGGCCTCCACCCGCACCGCCTCGATGCCGATCCCGAATGCCGCCGCCGCCACCTGCCCGACCTTGCGGTGCAGCCCTTGCCCCATTTCGGTGCCGCCATGCGAAAGCCCCACCGACCCGTCGGCATAGACCTGCACCAAGGCCCCCGCCTGATTGAGATGCGTCAGCGTGAAGGAAATCCCGAACTTCACCGGCGTCAGCGCGATGCCGCGCTTCAATGTTCGATTTTTGCTATTCCAGCGGCCAATCTCGGCCCGCCGCGCCACAAAATCCGCAGATTTCTCTAACTCGGTCACCATCGCCCCAAGCTCGAAATCCGTCACCTCCTGGCCGTAATGGGTTTGCCTTGGCAAAATATCCTCGGGGGGGCGCGGGGGGGCAGACAGCCCCCCCGCTTCGGCATAGAAATTGCGCCGACGCAGGTCCAGCGGGTCGATCCCTAGCACCTGCGCGCCATGCTCCAGCACCCGCTCGATGCCGATCATCCCCTGCGGCCCGCCAAAGCCGCGAAACGCGGTGGCGCTTTGGGTATGGGTGCGCAGCCGGTGGCTTTCGATTCGCATGGCGGGAATGAAATAGGCGTTGTCAGCGTGCAGCATGGCGCGGTCGGCCACTGGCAGGCTCAGATCCTGGCTCCAGCCGCAGCGCATAAAATGCGTGAACTCCACCCCGCAAAGCCTTCCATCGGCATCGAAACCCGCGCGATAGCGAACACGAAAATCATGCCGCTTACCGGTAATCAGCATGTCGTCGTCGCGGTCATAGCGCATCTTGCAGGCGCGTCCGGTGGCGCGCGCCGCCACCGCCGCCGCCACCGCCAGCGCATTGCCCTGGCTTTCCTTGCCGCCAAAGCCGCCGCCCATCCGCCGCACCTCAACCCGAACGGCGTGAAAAGGGCATCCCAAAGCCGCCGCAACCTTGTGCTGCACCTCGGTCGGGTGCTGGCTTGAGGCATGCACCACCATCGCGTCTTCGCCCGGCACCGCCAGCGCCGCTTGCCCCTCAAGGTAGAAATGTTCCTGCCCGCCGGTTTCGAACACCCCTTCAACCACATGCGCGGCCCCGGCAATCGCAGCGCCCGCATCGCCGCGTGCCCACACCACCGGCCCGCCCTCGTAGCGCGACCCCGCCGCAAGGGCCTGATCTATCGTCAGAATCGCAGGCAGCGGCAGATAGTCGATCTGCCCCAGCCGCGCTGCCTTGCGCGCCGCAAGGTGGCTTGTCGCCACCACCAGAAACACCGGCTGGCCCGCATAATGCACGATGCCGGTGGCCAGCAGCGGCTCGTCGGCGACCGCCGGGCCGACATCATTGGCATGCGGCAGATCGGCCGCGGTCAGCACCGCCACCACGCCGGGCGCCGCCCGCACCGCCGCAAGGTCCATTGCGGCAATCGTGCCATGCGCGACGGTGGACAGCCCGAACGCCAGGTGCAGGGTGCCCGCAGGCGTCGGGATGTCGTCGATATAGCGCGCGGTGCCGAGCACATGCAGCGCGGCGCTTTCGTGCGGCAGCGGTGCGCCGATGCTCATGGCGCCACCTCCAGCACCGAAACCGCTTCGCCCGCAAGATCGCGCGCGTAGCGCAAGCACAGGTTCTGCGCCGCCTGCATCCGGTAGGCCGCCGCGCCGCGAAAATCGCTGATCGGCGTGAAATCCTGCGCCAGAAGCGGCGCGCAGGCGGCAAGGGTCGCCTCGTCGCAAACCTGCCCGATCAGCGCCGCCTCTAGCGCGCGCGCCCGTTTCGGCACCGCCGCCATGCCGCCAAAGGCGATGCGGGCGGCGGTGATGCGGCCTCGCTGCACGGTCACGTTGAAGGCGCCGCAAAGCGCCGAGATATCCTGATCGAAGCGCTTGGAAAGCTTGTAGACGCGCAGGTTTGGCGCCCGCGCGGGGATCGTGACCGCCTCGATGAATTCGCCCGGCGCGCGGTCTTGCTTGCGGTAATCGAGGTAGAAATCTTCGAGGGCCATTTCGCGCCGCCCATCCCCCCGCCGCAGGTGCAGCCGCGCCCCAAGTGCGATCAGCGCCGGCGGCGTATCGGCGATCGGCGAGCCGTTGGCGATATTGCCGCCCAGTGTGGCCATGGCGCGGATCTGCGGGCTGGCGAATCGCGCCAGCAGCGCCGCGAACGAAGGCTGCGGCCCGGCCAGCGCCCGCAGCAGCGCCGCGATGCTGACCCCGGCGCCGATGCGAATTTCCTCCGCGGTCTCGGTGATCGTTTGCAAATCGGCACAGCGGTGCAGAAAAGCCGCCTCGCCCAAGGGCTTGAGCGCCTTGGTGATGGTCAGACCAAGGTCGGTTCCGCCCGCCACCAGCGCCGCATCGGGGTGGGCAAGATACCACACCGCCAGATCGTCGGCGCTTTCGGGCAGCAAGGCGGGGGGGCTGTCTGCCCCCCCGATCCCCCCCGAGGATATTGCCGCCAAGGCAAGGGATGCGGGCGCGGCATCCGCCTGCATCCACTCCGGCACCAGGGCACCCGCTGCCGCCTCGGCGGCGCGGATGATCGGGGCGTAGCCGGTGCAGCGGCAAAGGTTGCCCGCCAGTGCCGCGTCATGGTCGGCCTCGCCGTTCAGATGGGCGGCGGCCAGTGCAACCGCGATGCCGGGGGTGCAAAAGCCACATTGCGACCCGTGATGGTCGATCAGTGCCTGCTGCACCGGATGCGGCGCGGCGGCGGTGCCGATACCCTCGATCGTGCGCAGCGCGCGGCCGTGAAGTTGCGGCAGCAGCGTGATGCAGGCGTTGATCGCGCGGCTGCCGCTTGCATCGGTCAGCATCACCGTGCAGGCGCCGCAATCGCCCTCGCGGCAGGCTTCCTTGCTGCCGGTCAGGCCGCGCTCCTCGCGCAACCAGTCGAGCACCGTCAGGCTCGCGTCAGTCAGCGCGACGGTGGTGGTTTCTCCGTTCAGAAGAAACGTGATCTGCATGGGTTCGCCCACCGCGGTCTTTACCGTTCCGGCAGCTGCGCCCCCACCCGATGCGGCGTAAAGCGGCGGGCGCGCCGGTCCGGCCATGAAAGCCCGGGGCACTGGTGCTTGGCAAGTGTTTTGGCGTCAAAGTGTCGCGGCAAGTGCTGCAAGCTGGTCGGTGGCCGCCCCCCAACCCGCCTCGAACCCCATTTCGGCGTGGCGCTTGGCCCCCGCCTCATTGGCGTGCAGCGCGTGCACAAGGTAATCGGTGCCGCCGGGCGCTTCGACAAAGCTGATGTCGGCGGTAAAAAAGGGTTTTGGTGCCGGGCGAAAACCTGCCAGCAGGCAATCGGTAAACACCAGCCGCGCGCCGGGCAGGGTCAGCAAAAAGCAGCCCTCGGTGGGAATCTCGGTGCCATCCGGCAGCAGCATCGAGGTATAAAACCGCCCACCCGGCTGCACATCCAGCACCGCCTCGACGGTCTTCACCGGCTTCGGCGCGAACCACTGCATCAGCAAATGCGGCTCGGTCCAGCAGCGCCAGACGGCGGCAGGCGGGGCGGCAAGGTGGCGGCGCAGGCAAAGTGTCGAGTTGGGCATGGTGGTCTCCTTCTGGTGCAAGGCTATCGGCGTCGCCGCCCCTAGCGCAAGGGCGATGCGAATGGGCGGCGCGATTGGGGGGTGAAATGCGCCGCCGCCTCGCTTAAGCCTTGGGGCATGAGCATGCCCCGATTCATCCACCTGCGCCTGCACACCGAATACTCGCTTCTGGAAGGCGCGGTGCCGCTGAAAAAACTGGTCAGGATGACCGCCGAGGCGGGCATGCCTGCGGTTGCGGTCACCGATACCAATGCGATGTTTGCGGCGCTTGAATTTTCGGTGCTGGCGCAGGGCGCGGGCGTGCAGCCGATCATCGGCTGTCAGGTGGCACTGGCCTATGAGGTTGCGGCCCCGGGCGAACGGCTGCGCCTGCCTGCCCCGATCGTGCTTCTGGCACAGAACGAGGCGGGGTATCTGAACCTTCTGAAGCTCAATTCCTGCCTCTACATCGACAAGGCCGGGCAGTTGCCGCAGGTGACGGTCGATGATCTTGCGGCGCATTCCGCAGGCCTCATCTGCCTTTCCGGCGGGGCCGAAGGGCCGCTTGGAAAGCTCGTGCAAGCCGGGCAGGGGGCCCGCGCCCGCGCCTTGCTGGACCGGCTTGCCGAGATTTATCCGCACCGCCTGTATATCGAATTGCAGCGCCACCCCGGCGAGGCTGGCGCGCCGATGGCGGCCGAGCGCGCCACCGAGCAGGTGTTTGTAGAAACCGCCTACGAACTGGGGCTGCCGCTGGTCGCTACCAACGATGTCTATTTTCCCAAACCCGAAATGTACGAGGCGCATGACGCGCTTCTGTGCATTGCCGATGGTGCCTATCTTGACCAGCAGGAACCGCGCAGACGCCTGACACCGCAGCATTATTTCAAATCGGAAGCAGAGATGTGCGCGCTTTTCGCCGATCTGCCCGAGGCTCTGGCCAACACCGTTGAAATCGCCCGCCGCTGCGCCTTTGCACCCGCCCGGCGCGACCCGATTCTGCCGCGCTTTGCCGATGATGAGGTCGAGGCGCTGCGCCGCGAGGCGCGCGCGGGGCTGGCCGCGCGGCTTGCCGAGGTGCCGCACGCCGCCTCGGTCGAAGATTACGAGGCGCGGCTGGCGTTCGAGCTGGGGGTCATCGAGCAGATGGGCTTTCCCGGCTATTTCCTGATCGTTGCCGATTTCATCAAATGGGCCAAGGCGCAGGGTATTCCGGTAGGGCCGGGGCGGGGTTCGGGGGCGGGCAGTGTGGTGGCCTGGGCGCTGACGATCACCGACCTTGACCCCCTGCGCTACAAGCTTTTGTTCGAGCGGTTCCTCAACCCCGAGCGGGTCAGCATGCCTGACTTCGACATCGACTTCTGCATGGACCGCCGCGAAGAGGTGATCCGCTACGTTCAGGGCAAATATGGCCGCGAAAAGGTCGGCCAGATCATCACCTTCGGCGCGCTCCTCTCAAAGGCGGCGGTGCGCGATGTGGGGCGCGTTCTGCAAATGCCTTACATGCAGGTTGACCGGCTCTCGAAATTGATCCCGCTTGATGGGGTCAAGCCGGTTTCCATCGAAAAGGCGCTGGCCGAAGAACCGCGCCTGCGCGAAGCCGCGCGCGAAGAGGTGGTGGGGCGGATGCTGGGCTATGCGCAGCAGATCGAGGGCCTGTTGCGCAACGCCTCGACCCATGCGGCAGGGGTGGTGATCGGTGACCGCCCGCTGGATGAGCTGGTGCCGCTTTATCAAGACCCGCGCTCGGATATGCCCGCCACCCAGTTCAACATGAAATGGGTGGAAGCGGCGGGGCTGGTGAAGTTCGACTTTCTGGGGCTGAAAACCCTCACCGTCATCCGCAACGCGCTTGATCTGCTGGCGCTGCGCGGCGTGGTGGTGGACATCGCGCATATTCCGCTCGATGATCCCAAGACCTATGCGCTTTACGCCAGCGCCCGAACCACGGCGGTGTTTCAGGTTGAAAGCACCGGCATGATGGATGCGCTGCGCCGCATGCGCCCCACCTGCATCGAAGATATCGTGGCGCTCGTGGCGCTTTACCGCCCCGGCCCGATGGAAAACATCCCCGCCTATTGCGAGGTCAAGAACGGCCTCAAACCGCTTGAATCCATTCACCCTTCGATCGACCATATCCTGGCCGAAACGCAGGGCATCATCGTTTATCAGGAACAGGTGATGCAAATTGCGCAGGTGATGGCGGGTTACAGCCTTGGCGGCGCCGACCTGTTGCGCCGTGCCATGGGCAAAAAGGTCGCCGCCGATATGGCGCGCGAACGGCCAAAGTTCATCAAGGGCGCCGTCGGCAACGGCGTGACCGAAAAGAAGGCCGGCGAAGTCTTTGACCTCTTGGAAAAATTCGCCAACTACGGCTTCAACAAGTCGCACGCGGCGGCCTATGCCGTGGTCAGCTACCAGACCGCCTGGCTCAAGGCCAACTACCCGGTCGAATTCATGGCCGCGGTGATGAACTGCGACATTCACCTGACCGACAAGCTGGCGATCTACAAACGCGAGGTTGACAAGCTTGGGCTGCAAACGGTGCCGCCTTGCGTCAACCGTGCCGAGGCCGGTTTCAGCGTGCGCGACGGGCAGGTGGTCTACGCGCTCGGGGCGCTGAAGAACGTCGGCGTCGAGGCGATGAAGCTGATCGTTGCCGCGCGCGGCGCCCGGCCCTTTGCCGACCTCACCGATTTCGCGCGACGGGTTGACCTCAAGCGCATCGGCAAGCGCCCGCTCGAAATGCTCGCCCGTGCCGGGGCGATGGATTGCCTTGACCCCAACCGCCAGCGGGTCTTTGCCAGCCTCGACGCGCTCACTGCGTTTTCCGCCGCGGCACATGAGGCGTTGGGTTCATCGCAGGTTTCGCTGTTTGGCGAGGCGGGCGAAGATCTGCCGCCGCCGCGCCTTGCCGATGTCGATGACTGGGCGCCCGCCGAGCGCTTGGGCGAAGAGCATCAGGCGATCGGCTTTTACCTTTCCGGCCACCCGCTTGACGATTACATGCAAGCATTGCGCCGCACCAAGGTGCAGACCCTTGCCGAAATCGAGGCCGCCACCGAGGCCGGGCCGCAGGTGGCGCGCGTGGCGGGCATGATCTCGGGCGTGAAGGAAAAGAAATCGGCGCGCGGCAACCGCTTTGCCTTTGTCAGCTTTTCCGACCCGACCGGTCTTGGCGAAGCCACCATGTTTTCCGATGTGCTCGAAGCCTCGCGGCGGTTTCTGGAACCCGGTGCAGCGGTGGTGATGACCGTCGAGGCAACGCTTGAGGGTGAAAAGCTCAAACTGCTGGCCCGCGCCGTACAGCCGGTCGATGCCATTGCAGCCGATGCCGGTGGCGCTGGCCTGCGTATCTTCATCGAAACCCCCGAGGCGGCGAACGCGGTGGCCGCGGTCTTTGCCCGGATCGAGGCCGAGGGCAAGACCCGTGCCCGTGGCCCGGTCGAATTCCGCGTCACCGATTTCGAACGCGGCGCCGAATACGCGCTTGAAGCGGGGCGCGAATTGCCGGTCACGCCGCAGATCAAGGGCGCCATCCGCGCCCTGCGCGGCGTTGCTATGGTCGAGGATATCTAGCGCCCTGTGCCGGCTCTGGCCATGCGGCTGGCGCGGCAAGCTTCGGCGCGGCTTTAGCGGCTCTCGCGCTGCCCCGTCGCCACGCTATAATAGATATACAGGATGAATGTTCTGAACGGGTTTTCATATGGATCCGGCCTGTTATAGTAAAAGCGTGCGCGAATAAATAACAACTATAATAACTATAATGCTGCACTGCAATATATCGTGGGAGGACGTCAATGCAACAAGTCAAAATCATCGGGGCCGCCGCCTTGTTTGCCGGCACCCTGATCGTGGTCTGGGTCACGCATGGTACCGGAATCGTGCGCAATGATCCGGCGCGCAACATCTCGATTCCCGTTCAGCTGACGGTGCCATTTCAGGTGCAGGCCGCCTATAATGACACCACCATGTTCTTTCGCTATCGTTGGCCCGCGGCCCGCCCCGGCATCTTTCACGATGTGATGCGGTATGAGGATGGCAAGTGGATCACCGAGGGCAATGCGGTGCCCGGCTCCGAGCCGAACGGCCTGCACGAAGACCGCGTGGCAATGATGCTTGATGATGGCAGCGTGCCCGAGTTTTCGCGCTACGGCGGTTACATCACCATCGGCGCCGGGCTTGAAGGGCTGACCGACGAGGCCCCCGAAGTGGTCACCAAATACCTTCCGGCAACGCGCAACCAGCTTGGCCAGTGGGATGACATGGCCCCCGACGGCACGCTGGCGACATTGCGCGACGCGGGTTATTTTCTCGACCTCTGGCACTGGCGCGGCGGCCGCTCGAACCCCGTCGGGCAGGCAGATGATCAGAATATCAGCACCGGGCGCGATGGCGATGCCGGATCTGCCTCCTATTCGACCAATTTCGACAATGCGCTCGGTCAACCCCGCGTGATGTTCGACCCCGTAGTTGCGGGTTACAAGGCGCTGAACTGGGATGATGTGGTCGCAGGCCGGGTCTCGCAAGACCAGGTCTATGCGCTGATCGAGGGGCAAGTGCTGCCCTATGACCCCGATGCGGGCTGGAAAAACGGCGACGTGTTGCCCCGGCGTATTCTGAAACCCGGCACCGGCTCGCGCGGCGATATCGGCGTGCTCGGGCAGGGCCGCTGGGCCGATGGCTTTTGGGATGTGACATTGGCGCGCGCGCTCGACACCGGCAACCCCGCCGATGACAAGGCCCTGCGCGACCTCGGCAGCTATACCACCGCCTTTGCAATTCACCGCAATGCCACCGGGCTGCGCTGGCATTATGTATCGCTGCCGCAGACATTGGGGCTCGGCCGCGATGCCGAAATCACCGCCACCAAATTTGCGGGCGAAACCCCGACCTGGGGTAATACCTGGACCGAGATCACGCTGTTCTATCCCGGTCAGGTAACATGGCCAATGCTGAACAGTGCCTCGCACGCCGGGGCGGAATACATCGCGAAAGGCGTTCCGGTAAAATATCGCCACAGCCCGGAACAGCTTACCCAATACGGAATCGAGGTCGAGTTCAAATCGGAAATAAGGCCGCAATGGCTTAAAACGCTGTTCGCGGGGCTGGCGCTGATTGCGGCCTTCGGGGTGGCGCTCAACCTAGTGCTCGCGCAACGAAAGGAGGTCTGATCATGGGTGCCTATCACACAGTTGCAATTCACTTTCCGATCGCGCTCTGGATGGTCTCATCGCTCGCGATCTTCATTCGCGTCGCCACCGATGGCCCACTCGGTCAGGCCATGGACCGCGCCCTCAAGGTGTTCCTCGTGCTCGGCGTTCTGGCAGGCGCTGTTGCCTGGTCGCTCGGCATCAGCATCTGGCCATGGGAGACGATTTCTTCCACCCCGATGGGGCGCAACCACATGATGATGGCCAGTTGGTCGCTTGCCTTCTTCACGCTGCTCGCGGTGACGCGGTTCCTGCAGGGTGATCGCATCTGGCAGGGTGCATCGCGCTGGATCATGGGCCTCATGGCGCTGATCGGGGTGATCCTGGTGGGCATCACCGGCACGCTTGGCGGGCATTTGCACGGCAGCTACACCGAGGTTGCCGAATGGCTGCGCCTGGCCGGATGGGAGGTATATTCCACCTTCTATGTGCCTGACGGTACGATCTGGCTCATGCTCGGGGTCGCGGTGGTAATACTCGGCCTCGCCTTCCTGAAGCTTGGCAAGTCCGAAGGCTGAGCCTGCCCGACGCTATTCGATGGCCCCGCGGGTTCGTGCCCGCGGGGTTGCGTTTACCGCCGCACCCGCCCGGCAAAGGCCCGCGCCAGCGCCACCGCCAGCACGATGCGCAGCACATGGTGCGCGGTCACATAGATCACGCTCATCTGCAAACTCAGCGCGATCAGCGCCATTTCGGTCAGGCCGCCCGGCGCGAAGGCCAGAAACACCGCCGCCACCGGCTCATGCACGAACGTCGCCAGCGCGAACGAAAACCCGGCGGCAAGCGCAATGAAGATCGCCACGTTCACCCCCGCCAGCCGCAGTGCCAGCACGAAATTGCGCGCCGGCATCCCGGCAAAGCGCACCCCGAGCGAGGTGCCGATCACGATCTGCGTTGCCATGATCGACCAGCCGGGCGGGCTGGCATCGCTCAGCCCCGCAAGGTGCATGGCGGCGGAAACAAGAATTGGCCCGGTAATCACCCCGGCAGGCAGCCGCGAGGCGCGCCCCAGCACCAGCCCCAAGGCCGCGGCCCCGGCAATCCAGCCCCAGTCGGCAAGGCTCAGATGGTGCGCCACCACGAGCGAGGCGCCCCCGGCCGAGCCGACCGCATGCCCGGTGGCAATGGTGAACCCCAGCGGCACCACGATGATCGTCAGGATCAGCCGCAGAAATTGCAGCATCGTCAGCATCGCCACATCGGCGCCCATCTCCTCGCCCATCAGCACGGTTTCGGTGAGCCCGCCGGGGGCGGCGCCGAAAAACGCGGTGATCGGGTCCAGAGCGCCAGTGGCGCGCAACGCCCGGTAGCCCAGCAGATGCGCGGTCGGGATGAACAGGCACAGCGCCACCAGCGATGGCCACCACAGCCGCGCCTCGGCCAGAATCTGCGGCGTGAAATTGCCGCCAATTGCCACCCCGATGATTGGCACGAAGAAAAGCCGCAAGCCGGGCGGAAACTGCGGCAGCCGCCCGAACGGCTTCAGCCCCGCCAGCGCCGCCGCCGCCACCGCCAGCAGCGACCCAAGCAGCATCGGCAGTGGCAGGTGCAGCGCTCGCGCCACAAAGCCCCCGACGGTGCCAAGCGCCAATGTCAGCGCAAGCGTGGGCAGGTGGGTGCCCTCGGGCAATGACAGGCGCATGGGCGAGACTCGCAGGGTTCAGCGTGGCGACCCTCGCACCGCCCCCGCTCGGGCGCAAGCCGTGCTCAGGCCAGCGCCTCGGCGCGCCGCGCCGCGATCAGCGTGGCAAGCGCCAAAAGTGCCAGCGCCACGCTCTGCACCCGCGCCGTCACCAGTGCCCGCGCCAGTTCCAGCGGCGCCTCGCGCAGCGGCAAAAGCCGCGCATATTCCCCCGCCATCTGCCAGTTCACCAGCACGCTCGCCGCCAGCGCCAGCAACACCAGCCCCCGCGCAAGCGGCCCTTGCGCCGTGATCGCCCGCACCGCAAACAGCGGCAGCGCCATCAGCGCCAACATCACAAAGCCCGAGTTCAGCCAGACCTCGCCGCGCAATTCGACCGTTTGCTGCGCCGCCAGCGGGTTGCCCACCCAGGGCCAAAGCGCCAGCAGGCCAAAAAGCACGGCTTGCGCAAGCGCAAACCCCTCCAGCAGCCGCCTCGGCCATGGCCCGCGCCACATCGCGCGGCCCTACCAGTGCGGTGGGCGCTGATCGGCCAGCGGCACGCCGCCGCCCGCCTCGGCCTCGCGTTCCGCCTCGCGCTCGATCAACATGCCCAGCCGCCGCTCGATCCGCGCCAGTTGCGCCTCTTGCCGCGCCACCACGTCTGAAAGGTCGTCAACCACCCGCGCCAGATGCGCAATCAGCTCTTCGGTCTTCTCGATCCGCTCCATCTGCCCCCCTCGCTGCTTGCCCGCCCTGCGGCCATTCGCTATGACCGCGCCAGACCTTACGCGCGCCAAACCTTACGCGAGAGAACCCCGATGGCCAAGGACAAGCCCACCCGTCGACCCCGCGCCGAAACCCCCAAGGGTTTCCGCGACTATTTCGGCGCCGAGGTGACCGAGCGCAAGGCGATGCTCGATACCATCGCCGGGGTCTATCACCGCTACGGCTATGACGCGCTTGAAACTGCGGCGGTCGAAACGGTCGAGGCATTGGGCAAGTTCCTGCCCGACGTTGACCGCCCCAATGCCGGCGTCTTCGCCTGGCAGGAAGACGAGGAAGGCGCAAGCCGCGCGGGTGACTGGCTGGCCCTGCGCTATGACCTGACCGCCCCCCTTGCCCGTGTCGCCGCGCAATACCGCAACGATCTGCCCAGCCCCTACCGCCGGTACGCCATGGGCCCGGTCTGGCGCAATGAGAAACCGGGGCCGGGCCGCTACCGCCAGTTTTACCAATGCGATGCCGATACCGTGGGCGCCGCCACCGTCGCCGCCGACGCCGAAATCTGCGCCATGCTGGCCGATGCGCTGGAGGCCGTGGGCATCGCGCGCGGCGATTATGTGGTGCGGGTGAACAACCGCAAGGTGCTGAACGGGGTGATGGAGGTGATCGGCATTGCGGGCGACGCCTTTGAAGACGCGCGCGGCACCGTGCTGCGCGCCATCGACAAGTTCGACAAGTTCGGCGAGCCGGGCGTGCGCGCGCTGATGGGCGCTGGTCGCAAGGACGAGTCGGGCGATTTCACCAAGGGCGCCGGCCTTTCCGATGCGCAGGCCGACGTGGTGATGGGCTTCATGCTGGCCGGGCGCGAAACCGGTGCCGCCACCTGCGCCCGCCTCGCCGACCTTGTGGCAGGCTCCGAAATAGGTCTCGAAGGCGTGGCCGAACTCGAAGAAATCGCCGCCCTGCTCGCCGCTCAGGGCTACGGCCCCGACCGCATCATCATCGACCCATCCGTGGTGCGCGGCCTTGGCTATTACACCGGCCCGGTGTTCGAGGCCGAGCTTACCTTTGAAATTCTTGACGAAAAGGGCCGCAAGCGGCAATTCGGTTCGGTCGCGGGCGGCGGGCGCTACGATGGCCTTGTCGAGCGCTTCACCGGGCAAAAAGTGCCCGCCACCGGGGTTTCGATCGGCGTTGACCGCCTGCTTGCCGCCTTGCGCGAAAAAGGCCGCCTTGCCGACACCGCCACCGGCCCGGTGATCGTGACGGTGATGGACCGCGACCGCATGGCCGATTACCTCGCCATGGCCAACGATCTGCGCCGCGCCGGGATCCGCGCCGAGGTTTACCTCGGCAACCCCAAGCAATTCGGCAAGCAGTTGCAATACGCCGACAAACGCGCCAGCCCCATCGCCATCATCCAGGGCGGTGATGAGGCCGCGCGCGGTGTCGTGCTGCTCAAGGACCTGATCCTTGGCGCCCGCATCGCCGCCGCTGCCACGCTTGAGGAATGGAAGGCCCAGCCCGCGCAAACCGAGGTGCCGCGCGAAACCCTCGTGGCCGCCGTCCGCGCCATGCTGGGGCGCGGCTGATGGCGGCCAAAGCCGCCGCCCGCGCCGCTGGCGCGCGGCTGCTCGCGGCCTTCCGCGCGGCGGGCGCCCAGGAAGTCGAGGCCGACATTCTGCAACCCGCCGAGGCGCTTCTTGATCTTTACGGCGAAGACATCCGCGCCCGTGCCTATGTCACCTCTGACCCGCTGCGGGGCGAATTGATGCTGCGGCCAGATTTTACCGTGCCGGTGGTGCAGGCGCATATGGCGAACGGCGCCGACCCGGCGCGCTATTGCTACCTGGGCGAGGTGTTTCGCGCGCAGGAACACCGCTCCAGCCGCGCCCCCGAATATTTTCAGGCCGGCTACGAGGTGTTTGACCGCGCCGACCCAGAGGCCGCCGATGCCGAGGTCTTTGCGCTTTTTTCCCGCCTGCTCGCACCGCTGAACCTTACCGCCGCCATCGGCGACATCGGCCTTTTGATGGATGCCGTGCGCGGCCTCGACACCCTTCCCGCCCGCCGCGCAGCACTTTTGCGCCACATCTGGCGCCCGGCGCGGTTTCAGGCGCTGCTCGCGCGGTATGCCGCCCCGCCCGCGCCCACCGCCAGCCGCGCAGCACTGCTCGCGGGCACCCCGCCGCGCGCGCATTGGGTCGGCTTGCGCAGTGCCGCCGATATGGCCGCGCGCCTTGCCGCCCTGCGCGCCGATGCCGCCGCCCCGCCAATCGCCGCCGCCGAGGTGGCAGGCCTTGCGCGCCTCTTTGCCGTGCGCGCCCCGGCACCACAGGCGCTGGCAGACCTCACTGCACTTAGCACCGAAATCCCTGCCATCGCCCCGGCTGTCGCCCGCCTTGCGCGCCGCCTTGCGGCACTTGCGGCGCGCGGGGTCAACCTTGACAGGGTTACCTATCAGGCCAGCCACGGCCTTGGCACGATGGAATATTACGACGGTTTTGTGTTCTCCTTCACCGCCGCCGCGCCCGGCCTGCCGCCCGTCGCCTCGGGCGGGCGCTATGACGCGCTGACCGCCGTGCTCGGGGCAGGGCGCTCGATCCCCGCCGTGGGCGGCGTCATCCGCCCCGGCCTTGTGGCCGAACTGGAGGGCGCGGCATGAGCCTCAAGCTTGGGGTGCCCTCGAAGGGCCGCCTGATGGACGATACCTTTGCATGGTTCGCCGCGCGCGGTGTGGCGCTCCGCCGCAATGGCAATGCGCGCGAATATGCGGGCGCGGTCGATGGCGCCGACGGGGTGGAACTGGTGCTGCTCTCGGCAGGCGAAATTCCGCGTGAATTGGCGGCGGGGCGCATTCACCTTGGCGTCACCGGGTCTGATCTCGTGCGCGAAAAGCTCGCCGATTGGCCGACGCAGGTGGTGGAACTGGCGCCAATGGGCTTTGGCCATGCCAACCTCATCATCGCCGTGCCCGCCGCCTGGGCCGATGTGGAAACCCTTGATGATCTTGATGCCGTCGCCGCCGCATTCCGCGCGCAGCACGGGTTCCGGCTGCGCATCGCCACCAAATACCACCGCCTCGTGCGCGAGTTTCTGCGCGATCAGGGCGTGGCCGATTACCAGCTTGTCGATAGCCAGGGCGCGACCGAAGGCACGGTCAAGAACCTGACCGCCGAAGCGGTGGCCGACATCACCTCGTCGGGCGAAACCCTGCGCGCCAACCATCTGAAAATCCTCGATGGCGCGTTGATCCACCAGAGCCAGGCGACGCTTTTCGCCGCCCGCGCCGCCGATTGGGGCAATGGCCGCGCCGCGCGGCTGGCGGCACTCGCCGCGCAGCTTGGTCTTGCCGCGCCGGAACTGTAGGGCAGGGCGCAGTGCGCTAGCGCCGCCCGGCCCGCAGAAAACCCTTAACGGCAGCTTAACGTATTTGGTAATGCGTTTATTAAACAATGGCATAGCAGCCATGACACGCGTGTTAACACGGCCTCAGCCCCGCCTTGCCACCCGGTTCACATGCCCCATCTTGCGCCCCGGCCGTGCCTCGGCCTTGCCGTAGAGGTGGATCGAGGCCCCGGCCTCGCGCGCCAATTCAGGCACCATTGCCACATCGTCGCCAATCAGGTTCGTCATCTCGACATCGGCATACCGGCTGCCATCGCCCAGCGGCCAACCCGCCACCGCGCGAATATGCTGCTCGAACTGATCGACCGCGCAGCCAGCTTGCGTCCAGTGCCCCGAATTGTGCACCCGTGGCGCGATCTCGTTGACGAGCAAACCTTCGGGGGTCACGAACAGCTCCACCCCCAGCACCCCCACATAATCGAGCGCATTCAATATCCGCGCCGCGATCAGCACCGCATCCGACCGCTCCGAAGGGGTCAGCCGCGCCGGAACGGTCGTGGTGTGCAAGATCCCGCCCCGGTGCACGTTCTCGCCGGGGTCGTAGGCGGCAATCTCGCCCGTCAGCCCCCGCGCCGCAATCACCGAAACCTCGCGGGAAAAGCTGATGAACCCCTCCAGCACCGCGCCGGCCCCGCCCATGGCCGCCAGCGCCGGGCCCGCATCGGCGGGCGCATTGATCCGCGCCTGGCCCTTGCCGTCATAGCCGAGCCGCGTGGTTTTCAAAACCGCAGGCATGCCGATCCGCGCCAGCGCGGCGTCAAGGCTCGCCGGGTCGGTCACCTCGGCCCAGGGCGCGGTGGCAAGGCCGATCCCCCCCAGAAAGGTCTTTTCCGCGACCCGGTCCTGACTGATCGCCAACGCACGGCGACCGGGGCGGATCGGGCGCAGGCTTTCCAGAAGGTCGAGCGCCGAGGTCGGGATGTTCTCGAACTCATAGGTGATGACATCGACCGATGCGGCAAACGCCCGCAGCGCGGCGCCGTCATCATACCCCGCGCGCGTCACCCGCCACGCGACCTGCCCGGCGGGCGGGTTTTCGCCCGGCTCATAAACATGCGCACGCAGCCCCAGCCGCGCGGCGGCCACGGCAAGCATCCGCCCCAACTGGCCGCCGCCGAGAATGCCGATGCAGCCGCCCGGCGCCAGCATCTCAGTCATTCATTGGCTCCTCGGGCACCGCCGCCGAAAGCGCCGCCCGCCAGCTTTCCAGCCGGGCCGCCAGCGCGGGGTCGGACAGCGCCAGTATCGCCGCAGCCATCAGCGCCGCATTGGCTGCCCCCGCTGCCCCGATCGCCATTGTCGCCACCGGAAACCCGCGCGGCATCTGCACGATCGAATAAAGGCTGTCGAGGCCCGACAACGCCTTGCTTTGCACTGGCACGCCGATCACCGGCAGCCGGGTTTTCGAGGCCATCATGCCGGGCAGATGCGCCGCCCCGCCCGCCCCCGCGATAATCACCTTCAACCCGCGCCCGACCGCGCCCTTGCCGTAATCCCAAAGCCGGTCGGGGGTGCGGTGCGCCGAGACAATGCGCGCCTCATAGGAAACGCCCAATTCATCAAGCAAGGTCGCAGCCTCGCGCAGGGTCGGCCAGTCGGACTGGCTGCCCATGATGATTCCCACGTCCACGCCCATCTGAACCCCCGCCTGTCTTGCGCGGCGCACTATAGCTGCGGGGCCGCCCCGCGCAAGGCGGCGGGCAGGGTCAGGCGATGATGTCGGGGGTCAGCCTGTCTTCCAGCCGCGCGATCTGGTCTTTCAGAGCCAGTTTCTGCTTTTTCAGCCGCCGAAGGGTGAGCTGGTCGGCGCGCAACGTGCCGCCAAGCGCGTCGATGGCCTCATCAAGGTCGCGGTGCTCGCGCTTGAGCACCTCCAGCTTCACCCGCATCACCTCATCGGTGTTCATCTCGTTGTGTGCGTTCATCAGGTCTGCCTGCCGCTAATAGGAGTTGACCGATCTGCCCGAGTCGCCTGCCGGGCGTGCTTGACTATAGCGTGCGGGCGCATTTGCGGGAACCAAACTGTGCAGTCACGTTGCCGCATCTTGCGGTGGGCGCGCCCTGCGCCCATATCGGGTGCACGGGTTGCCGCAAGGGGCCCGCCAACCTGCATGTCGCTTATCAAAAGGGCCTGCCCGATGACGAAACTCAGCTTTGCCGCGCACCCGTTCCTGTTGGGCTTCGATCAGCTTGAACGGCTGGTCGAGCGCACTGCCAAGGCCGGTGGCGATGGCTACCCCCCCTACAATATCGAGCAATCCTCTGCCGATGCCTTTCGCATCACGCTGGCGGTGGCGGGGTTTGCCGAGGCTGATCTGGCGATTGCGCTGGAGGATCGGCAACTGGTCATCCGTGGGCGGCAGGGTGAAGATGATGGTGGCCGGGTATTCCTGCACCGGGGCATTGCGGCGCGCGCCTTTCAGCGCAGCTTCGTTCTGGCCGAAGGGGTCGAGGTGGCGGCGGCCGCGTTGGAAAACGGGCTTCTGCACATCGATCTGCGCCGCGCCCAGCCCGAGCCGGTTGTGCGAAACATTCCGATCACCCGCGGCTGAAGGGAAACGCCATGAACACGAAATATGATTTCGGCGCCGAGCCTGAGGCCAACATCGTCTATGTGCGCCCGGTGGCCGTGGCTGACCTGCCCGATGAAATCCGCGTACAAGCCGCAGGTCTGCAAACGCTTTACGCAGTGCACGGCGCCGATGGCGAGCGGCTGGCGCTGGTGGCGGACTGCAAACTGGCCTTCGCGCTCGCGCGCCAGCATGACCGCACCCCGGTGCATGTGCACTGACTTGGCCGGGCGAGGGGCGCGGTAGACTTCAGCCTTCTTCCGTGACGGTAAATGGCACCTGTGCGCCGAAAAAATGCCGCAGGCTAACCTTCGGCGCTTCCTCGGGCAATTCCATGCGGCCGGGCCAAATGTGGATTCGCGCGCGGTAGTAGTTGATGCAGGCACTGTCTGCCTCGAGCCGCCCGTGGTCACGGTAAACGAATTTCGACAAACGATCCGAGAAATGCGCGCCGTAGGGGCGCCGCGCGGTCTGGCCCGAGATCATGAACCAGATCGGCACGCCGCGGCTCTCCAGATGACCCGACAGCCACGGGTCGTCTACCGTCCACAGTACATCAGGAATTTCATAGACTTCGGGGCCGAAAAACGCGGGCCGCACTAAGGCGCCGCGATAGCCTTCCAGAACATCCACATAGCCTTCTTCGACATAGCCTTGGGGCTTGTGCATGGTCAGGGTCAGGGTCCGCCAAAGCCGGTAGCCCGGACCCTTCACCCGCTTTTGCGCGCGCGGAAAACGTTCGAAGCTGCGGTCATAGCGATGGCCGGGCTTGCGGGAGGTCAGGTCATAGCCCTGTCCGGCGATCGCCGCTTCTGGGTGGTCGCGCCGCGCCGCCAGAAACCGCCCGGCCCAGCCGCGGTCATAAGGCTGGTCGTCATCGCAAAACAGGATGTCGACATCTTCGCACCTGTGGTCCCTGACGGTAGGTAGAACCTTGGTTGCCGGGCCATAGTCTACATCGGACCAATGCACCGTGACCCCCTCGGGCAAATCGGGCACCGAGATCACTTCGCCGGGAAACCGCCTGTAGTGGCGCGCAAGATTAAGCCGGATCTCATCAACCTTCACATCTTGCGCAAGCAGATCGCGCAAGGTCGGGCCGATCTTGCCAAAGCGCGTCGGAATGGTGGTAAGCGAGATGATGAACTTTGGCATATTACCGCTTCGACTTATCACGGCCAACTTAGCAAATCAGCGCGGGGAATGCCATGCTTGTCGGCGTCTGGCGCGCGGAGAGCGGCAAAGCTTGATGTCTGACGCATTGCTGGCCCGCCAACACAACCGCACGCCGGCGCATGTGCCCTAGGCGGGTTCAGCCGGCAAGCAGCAACCGGGTTTCCCATCGCTTGAGGCAGGGGCGGGCGGTTGGCCCGTAGCCTTTGAAATCGGCGCCAAGTTCGGGGAACAGGTCCAGCACTTCGGCGCGCGTCGGTTCATCGAGCAGGGCCATGCCACAGGCGGCGGGGTAAAAGCTTTCGCTCAGCATGCCGGATGCGCGGATGATTTCGTGCCGGTCGAACAGCAGGTGCGCATAGGTGACCGCATCGCAGGGCGCGCGGCGGATGCTGGTATCATTGATCAGGTGCAGCGCGGGCACCAGAACCTGTGTGGAGCCGAACAGCAGTTCCGCCCGCCAGCCGCCCAGCAGCACCCGGTGCTGCGGTGACAGTCGCAGAGCGCGGGCATTGCCCATGGCGCCAATGGCAAAGCGCACCGGAGCCATCTTGCCGCGCCCCGAAACCCGGCGCTGACCGACCCAGCGCAGCGGTTGCAGCCCGTGGTCGAGCGTAGGCACCAGATCGCCCGGCATGAGGGATTCCACCGGGCGGGGCCCCGCCGCCGTGTCGATCAATGTTCCGGCGGCGAAGCAGACGAAGGCATCATCGATATTGGCGACCGTGACCGAGGCATATTCGACCCCGTCAAAGGTGCCGAGGGTGATCTGGGTGACATTATTGTAGTTCGCGCCCGCGAGAAAGGAATCGTCGTGGATCCGAACCGCGTAGGTGCCATCATCAAAAAGCGTCACTGCCAATTTGACATTGGTGTAAGTGGTGCCACCGACAGTAACGGTGCTGCCGACATAGGCCGCCACCTCGCGAACCGAATGGCTTACGCCGCCCACGATGATGCGGTCGCCGGTCGTTATCGAAGCATCGTCGGTATCGGTATCCGATATCACCCCGTCGCCCGAGGCATCCGACAGCGTGACGGTTTGATATGTCGAGGGCGAAATGTTCAGCCCGTTGCCGATGGCATCGAGATTGTCCTGATCGAACGGGGAGTACCCCGGCCACTTGGCCGTGGAAACCCACATCCAGCTTTGCGTCAGAATCGTCATGCAGTGCCCGCGAGAATAGGTCTGCACGGAGCATCGCGGTTAATCGGTGAACATAACGCAAACCGCCGCCCGGTTCACGGGCGGCGGATGGGAAAGGTTTTCGTCAAATTCGGTGCAATCAGTGGGCCGGTTCGGCCACCCTCGGGCAACCACGCAAGCGGCGGCAAGCGCTTGCCCAGCCGATCCAGCATCCGGCCATAGAGGCTGGCTGCTGCGGGGCGCGGGGTCGGGTGCAGCTTGTGGTGGAGGTGCAACCCGAACACGGCGGGATCATCTTCAAGCCGTTCGGTTTCGTCGGCATCGTAAAAGCGCAGCGTCTCTTTGCCGTTCCAGCCATAAAAGACGCGCACCCCGAGCGCGTGCCGCAGCAAATCGTGCTTGCGCGCCAGTCGCGTAAAGGCGTCGTTGCCATAGACCGTGATGCCCAGATCGGCGGGCGAAAACGGGCGGCCGAGCAGCCGCCAGAAGGTCGGGCGTAGCACCCCACGCCGAAAACCAAGCCAGTGCGGCATCAGATCGGGCGACTCTAGCACCCGCAGATAATCGGCAATCATCGGGTTGTCCGGCGGCAGATAGAAAACCGGGCTGCCGATGCGGTGTCGGTCTTCCCAGGCGAAGAACGGTTTTCCCGGATCAACCGCGAAGTGCCGAAACAGCAGCACATCGCAATCAAGCCAGAGACCCGCCCCGCGTTCCTGCAACTTGACGCGGAAGAGGTCCGAAAAGTTCATCATCGGCTGGAAGGCACGCCGCTCCTTGCGCAGCACCGGCAGCAGGCGTTGCAGCAGGCTTTCGGGCAGAACCGGATCGGCCGCGTGCCTTGCCACGCCCTCGGGAACGCCCTCGACGGTGCCGTAGCTGTAAAGATCAACCTCAAACCCGGCTTCAAGCCAGGAGGCAAGGCAGAGTGTTTCCATATTGCGTAGGCGGCCCGAGTGCCAGAATGTCGCGATCCGCATTCACCCTCCCTCGCGCCGATTATGCCTCAGTGCCCGATCAGGCCCATGCTTTCAAGCTTCAATACCACCTGATGTGCGCAGTGATCGACATCGACGTTTTCGGTATCGACCACCAGTTCGGCCTTGGTCGGGGCCTCGTAGGGGTCGGAAATGCCGGTGAATTCCTTGATCTTGCCTTCGCGCGCCAGCTTGTAAAGGCCCTTGCGGTCGCGCCGCTCGCATTCCTCGATCGAGGTGGCCACATGCACTTCGACAAAGGCGCCGAAAGCCTCGATCATCTCGCGCACAGCCCGCCGCGTGGCGGTGTAGGGGGCGATGGGGGCGCAAATGGCGATGCCGCCGTTCTTGGTGATCTCGCTGGCGACATAGCCGATCCGCTTGATGTTAAGATCGCGGTGCTCTTTCGAGAATCCCAGTTCTGATGAGAGATGCTTGCGCACCACGTCGCCATCAAGCAGGGTTACCGGGCGGCCGCCCATTTCCATCAGTTTCACCATCAGCGCGTTGGCGATGGTCGATTTGCCGCTGCCTGAAAGCCCGGTGAAGAACACCGTGAAGCCCTGTTTTGACCGCGCCGGGCTGGTGCGGCGCAGTTCGGTGACCACTTGCGGAAAGCTGAACCACTCGGGAATTTCAAGCCCTTCGCGCAGGCGGCGGCGCAGTTCTGTGCCCGAAATATCAAGCACGGTGGAACCTTCCGGCACCTCGTTCGCGGGGTAATACTGCGCCTTTTCCTGCACATAGACCATGTGCTTGAAATCGACCATTTCCAGCCCGATTTCGGATTCGTATTCCTTGAACATCACCTGCGCGTCGTATGGCCCGTAAAAATCCTGCCCGGCGCTGTTCTTGCCCGGCCCGGCGTGGTCGCGCCCGACAATGAAATGGGTGCAGCCGTGGTTGCGCCGGATCAGGCCGTGCCAGACCGCCTCGCGCGGGCCCGCCATGCGCATCGCAAGGTTCAATAGGCTCATGGTGGTGGTCGATGACGGGTATTGGTCAAGCACCGCCTCGTAGCAGCGCACGCGGGTGAAATGGTCCACATCGCCCGGCTTGGTCATGCCCACGACCGGGTGGATAAGCAGGTTCGCCTGCGCCTCGCGCGCGGCGCGGA
Organism: Alphaproteobacteria bacterium HGW-Alphaproteobacteria-4; assembly: GCA_002842855.1. Lineage (GTDB taxonomy): Bacteria > Pseudomonadota > Alphaproteobacteria > Rhodobacterales > Rhodobacteraceae > UBA6213. The sequence goes on from PHEE01000007.1 coordinate 130,829, forward strand.
AGGTCAGTTCCTGATGCGCACGGTGCAAGGGGTTGCGGGTCTGGAAGGCCACCACGCGACGCCAGCCCATCTTGCGGAAGAAGGCGCGCAACTCGTTGGGGGTATCGCGGCGGCCCTTGAAATCGTAATGCACCGGCTGCTGGATGCCGGTGATCGGGCCGCCAAGATAAACCGGCCCGGCCTGATGGTGCAGGTAGTTCACCGCCGGATGCGCAAGGTCATCGGCGCCAAATACCTTGGCGGCCTCGTTGGCCTTGTTGGGCACCCATTTGTCGGTGACCGAAAGGATCGCAAGGATCACCCCTTCCTGATCGCGCAGCGCAATATCCTGCCCCGGCTCGATCTTCGCGGCAAACGCCTCGGAAACGTCGAGCGTGATCGGCATCGGCCAGAGCGTGCCATCGGCAAGGCGCATGGTTTCAACCACGCTTTCGTAATCGGCCTGCCCCAGAAACCCCTTCAGCGGGTTGAAACCGCCGTTCATCAGCAATTCAAGGTCGCAGGTCTGGCGCGGCGTCAGATCCCACGAGGGCAGGTTGCCCGCCTCGACTTTGAGCTTCAATGCGGATTCATGCGAAACATAGAGCTCCGGGACCGGAGCGAGATTGGAAAGGGACATCGGTATGGGCTCGCTAATTGCCTGTTCAGGTTTGCCGGGTTGCGGCATTGGCGCCGCCACATTCGCGCGGGGCATAGCGCGCCATTGTGGCACAATTCAAGCGATCATTGAGGTTTATGCAAAGATCGGGCGGTTTTGCCGCCCTGATCTGCCTTTGCCGAAAACTGTTCCGCCTGCCGCCTGCGCGCGGGATCAGGCGTCTTCGCTTGCCAGAAACCGCTCGGCATCAAGCGCCGCCATGCAGCCCATGCCCGCGCTGGTCACCGCCTGGCGATAGACCGGATCGGTCAGGTCGCCCGCCGCGAACACGCCGGGGATCGAGGTCAACGTGGTGCCGGGCTGCACCTTCACATAGCCGCCGTGGTGCATTTCCAGCTGGTCTTTTACAAGCTCCGAGGCAGGCGCGTGACCGATCGCCACAAAGAAGCCGTCGCAGGGAACCACGCTTTCGGCGCCGGTTTTCACATCGCGCACCCGCACCCCGGTTACCCCCAGCGGGTTCTCGTCGCCAAGCACTTCTTCGATCGTGTGGTTCCAGCGCACTTCGATTTTCGGGTGCTTGAACAGGCGGTTTTGCAGGATCTTTTCGGCCCGCAGGCTGTCGCGGCGGTGAATGAGCGTAACCTTGGTGGCGAAGTTGGTCAGATAGAGCGCCTCTTCCACCGCCGAGTTGCCGCCACCCGCCACCACAACCTCTTTGCCACGGTAAAAGAAACCGTCGCAGGTGGCGCAGGCCGAGGCGCCGAAGCCCTTGTATTTCTCTTCCGAAGGCAGCCCCAGCCAGCGCGCCTGCGCCCCGGTGGCCAAGATCACCGCATCGGCGGTGTAGGTGGTGCCAGAGTCGCCGATCGCCGTGAATGGGCGCTTTTGCAGATCAAGCGAGGTGATCAGGTCCGAGATGATCTCGGCGCCCATCGCGGCGGCGTGCGCCTCCATCTTGACCATCAGTTCGGGCCCCATCACCGTGGTTTCGCCCGGCCAGTTTTCAACCTCGGTGGTGATCGTCAACTGCCCGCCCGGCTGCATCCCCTGAACGAGCAGGGGCGAAAGCATCGCGCGCGCGGCATAAACGGCGGCGGTATAGCCTGCAGGCCCCGAACCGATGATCAAAACCTTCGTGTGCCGCGTCTCGCCCATATCCGCCCCCATCATGGTGTTACCCGCATATATCTGCCCCTCGGTCCGGTTTAAACCCCCTGAGGCCTGTGGCAAGATTGCTCTTGCGCGGGGTTTTGCGAAAGAATATTGCGCAACCTTCGCCACGGCGATAAGTTCCGCGAAACCTTTGGAGGCGCAGGATGTCTGGCACCAAGCTTGACGAGATCGACCGCAAGATCCTGGCGGAATTGCAGGCCGACGGGCGTATGACCAATGTCGAACTTGCCAAGCGGGTCGGCATTTCGGCGCCGCCCTGCCTGCGCAGGGTCCGCACACTTGAAGAGGCGGGCTATATTCGCGGCTACCATGCCGACGTGAACCCGCGCGAGTTGGGGTTTGAGGTTGGGGTTTTCGCCATGGTGCGGCTGCAAAGTCAGGCTGAAACCGACCTGAGCGCGTTTGAGGCGCTCTGCCGCGCCTGGCCTCTGGTGCGTGAATGCCACATGCTCAATGGCGAGATCGACTTCATTCTCAAATGCGTGGCGCCTGACCTTTCCAGCTTTCAGCGCTTTCTGACCGAGGAGCTTACATCGGCGGCGAATGTCGCGTCGGTGAAGACCTCGCTGGTGATCCGCTGCGCCAAGGATCAGCCGGGCGTGCCGTTCGATGTGCTTGAAGCGCGCCTTGCCCGCCACCCCTGATCCTGCGCCCAAGGCCCGGATATCTGCCCCAAGGCAGGCGCCCTTGCCTTGGGCCAAATATCCCCCCGCGGAGCGCGGCAGGGCCGGGGTCAGCCTTCCAGCAACTGCTCGACCTCGAACCGCGTCAGCCTTGGGTGTGCATGCGGCCCGAAATCGGCCAGCCGCGCCAGTTGCGGAAAGAATGCGGAAAACAGCGCCAGCATGCGCGGCTCGACCATCGCCTCGATGCCAGTGCCGGGGTGGTAGCTTTCCACTTCCAGCCCCATTACCCGCAGGCTCGATTGCCGCGCCAATACCAGATGAAAGACGTTTATCGGCACGACCGGCCGCAGTTCGATCACGCTCACGCCATCGACCACGGCACGGGCGGGCACATAGGCGGTGTCACTGCCCGCCACCGCACGGCAGCGCGCATCGCGCAGCAAAAGCCGCGCGCGCGGGCCTAGCACCAGATCGTGGATCGGGCGATTGGCGCCAAAGGCTTCGGCGGTGATGCGCGTCAGGGTCCCGTCACTTTCACCGGCGGCGTTGGGGTAGATCGTCATCGAACCGATCCAGGTGATGGTTTCGGCCCGCCCTTCGGCGGTCAGCGCCCGCATGCCGGGCACGAGGTCTTCGACCGCCACTGGCCCCGCTTCGGTCGCCACCAGCGCGCCGCGTGCCAACGCCGAAAACGCCTCTTCAAAAAGTGCCGTCGCCGGGGCGATGCGGGTCGAGCTTTCCACATTGCCCGCAGCGGTCAACCAGGCGGTTTCATAGCGGCGCGTCAGCGCGCGCGCCTGTTGTGGCCGGGCATCCGGTAGCGGAGCCTGCAATTTGCGGGTCGAGAGCGAACTGGCTACAGGGCGCTGCCCTTGCACCGCAAGTGATGCGGCGGGGCGGTGGGGATAGGACATGATCAACCTTCCGGTTTCATCAGGTCTGCAGCGGCCCCCACCGAGTACAGACAAACAGGCGCACAGAATGCGGGCATCACCGCCCGGCTGTCAAATCCTGCGCGAAATTGTCGTGGGGCGCCGGGCCAATCCGGCCCCGCGCCCCACGACTGTTTCTATGTTCTGAATAGCCTCGCCACAATTGCCGCGAGGCGGGCGAATCGGGTGCCGATCAGGCGCGCCGCAAGACCGCACGCAGGCCGGTGGCGCGCGGGTCAGCCGCTTCGGTGCGCCGGGCAATGGTTTGTGCCCGCACTGCGCCACGCTGCCACGGCATCGCGACTTCGCATTTGGCGGCTTCGGCGATGGCGGATTGCAGCCAGCGGCGGGGTTTCTTGGGGGTCATTTCTCTGCTCCTGCCATGTGCCGGTGTTCGGCGTGTCGGGTCGGGTCTTGCTGCCCGGATGCCCCTTTTTCGCAATGATTTGCGGCGGCTATACGGCATTACCGGGTAATTGCTGTGAACTGGCGCCGGGCATGACTGCGCCGGATTGTTTCAAAATTTGCAGCAAATCATCACGATTGTGCATCGGCACCCGCGCCCGGCCTGCCAAATGTGGCAGCATTGCGGCGCGGATCAGAGCCGGATAGTCGAAATCAGGCGGCCATAGTCAGCCTCGCCAAGGTGGGTGGCGCGGCGATAGGAATAGAACCGATCAGGGTCGGAGTAGGTGCAATGGCGCGTCCACTCGGCATGCCCGATACCCGCCGCGCGGAGCCGATAAAGCGCCAGCGCGGGCAGATCGAACATCGGCCTGCCATTAGGCCCGGCTGCAAAAAAGCGCCCGTAACCGTCATCTTCGGCAAGAAATGTTTCCAAAAAGTCATGGCCTACCTCGTAGGCGCGTTGGCTGATGCAGGGACCAATCACCGCCACTGTGTTCTCGCGCAGCGCGCCAAGCCCCTCCATTGCGTCGAGGGTTGCCTCCAGCACGCCGCCCAGGGTGCCTTTCCAGCCTGCATGCGCAGCACCTATCACCCCGGCGGTTACATCGGCAAACAGCACCGGCTGGCAATCGGCGGTCAGCACACTCAGCACCACCCCCGGCGTTGCCGTGACCAGCGCATCGGCGTTTGGCAGTGGCGCGGGCGGCGGCAATGTGACCGCAATGACATCGGCCGAATGCACCTGATTGACACCCGCCAGCGCCGCAACCCCCGTGCCCATCGCCGTGGCGGCGCGGGCACGGTTGATAGCCACCGCCTCGCTCTGGTCGCTCGACCCCGGGCCACAGTTCAGCCCGGCAAAAATGCCCGATGAGGCACCGCCCCGGCGGGTGAAAAACCCGTGGCGCAGCGGCGCAAGCGTTGGCGATGTCAGAAACTCAAGCGTGGTGGGCATCGGGTGCCTTTGGCAGGTCCTGGTCAAATCCGGGCGGCGGTGGGGCGCCCAAGGGGTGAATCGCAAGCGCCTTGAACAGGTTCCCCATTTCCTGTGGGTGGGTCAAGCGCCGGTGCGCGGCAATGTGGCTTTCAAGTGCGGCGCCCTTAAGGCTACGCGACAGCGCACGGGCGCGATCGGTAATGCCAAGTCGCTCCAGCAACACCCCTTGCGGGGTCAGCGCACTGGCCTCGGCCCCTGCCGCCCGCGCTGCCGCCGCCAACGGCGCGAAGGCCACATGCGCGGTCAGGTCCGCTTCACCGGGCGTTTCCAGCGGGTCGCAGGGCGCGTGGCTGCGCAGCGCCTGAAAGGTGTCGCCAAGGCTTTGCCAGCCACCATAGTCGATGAAGATCGCAACACCCCCATGCGCCGCGATGCGTCGCGCGATCTCGGTGACCATTGCCTCGGCGGGGGCGCAGGTTTCGACCACATCGCCGGGCCGGGTATCGGCCAGCCGATGCGCCAATGCCGCAAGCGGCATGGGCGGCGCCAGCCCAAAGGCCAGCGCCTCGCCCGCCAGCCCGACCTGCCGTTCGGCCCATCCATCGCCCGCCCGTACGAACTGGCGGATCGGCAAGGCATCGAAAAACTCGTTGGCGATCAGAAACAGCGGCGCTTCGGGAAGGTCGGAAAGGGTGTCGTGCCAGCGTGCGCCATAGGCGGCCAGTTTGGCGGCCTGCATGGCGCGCAGGGTAGGCGATGCCTCGACCAGATGCACCCCGGCTGCCGCTGCAAACCCTGGCACCCGCGCCGTCGCGCGCAGGATGTCGGCCATCAGCGTACCGCGCCCCGGCCCCGGTTCGGCCAGCACGATGCGCGCCGCCGCGCCCTGATCGCGCCACGCCTGCGCCAGCCCCAGGCCCAGAAGCTCGCCGAACATCTGGCTGATCTCGGGTGCCGTGGTAAAGTCGCCCGCCACCCCCAAAGGGTCGCGCGTGGTGTAATAGCCGTGAACGGGGTGCAAAAGGCAGGTCGCCATATACTCGGCCAGGGTCATCGGCCCGGTCGCCGCGATCCGGCGCGCCAGTATCTGCTTCAGCCGCGTCACCGCGCGCTCCGTGCCCGCCACACGAACCACAGGCCCGCCGCCAGCATCGGCAGAGACAAGAGTTGCCCCATGCTCAAACCCCAGCCCGCAAGCCCGATCACATGACCCAACGGATTGTCGGGCGTGATATATTGCGCGTCGGCTTGGCGGAATAATTCGACAAAAAACCGCGCCGCGCCATAGCCCGCAAGAAAGGTGCCCAAAATCCGCCCCGGCGCCCGCAATGCCCCGCGCCGCAGCAAGACCAGCAGCACAAGGCCCAGCACCAGCCCCTCCAGCCCGGCTTCGTAAAGTTGCGAGGGGTGGCGCGCGCAAGCGCCGATGATGCCGGGGCAATTCTGCGCCTCGGCACCCGGAAAGATCACCCCCCAGGGCATCGTGGTCGGGCGGCCCCAAAGCTCGGCGTTGATGAAGTTGGCGATCCGCCCCAGCATCAGCCCTACCGGGGTTGCAAGCGCGAAGGCATCGGCCAGCGGCAAAGGCGCAACGCCATGGCGGCGGCAATACCACAGCCCCGCCACCACGACCCCCAGAAAGCCGCCGTGAAACGACATCCCGCCCTGCCAGACCTTCAGAATCTCGAAAGGATGCGCCAGATAATAGCCCGGCTGATACAACAGCACAAAGCCAAGCCGCCCCCCCACCACAACCCCAAGCACGATGGCGGTGATCAGCTCCTCCACCGCCTCCGGCGCCATTGGCGCCGTGCCACCCCAAAGCGCGGGCCGCCGCATCAGCGCCAGCAGAATGCGCCAGGCAACCAGCAGCCCCGCGATATAGGCCAGTGCATACCACCGCAGCGCGAATTCGAACCCCCAGAATGAGATCGAAAACACATCGGGGCTGAGGTTGGGAAAGGTGATGGCAGCGGGCATGGCGGCTCCTTTGGGGCCGAGAAAGACCCCGGGCACGGCGCGAAGTCAACCTTGAGGTTTCGCGCCCGCCCGCCCATATAGGGCCAAACCCGGATGCAGGAGCCCGCCATGCAAGCGCCCAACAAGTTCTTCGATGAAATGTCCAAACTGATGACCAACGCGGTCGGCGTCGCGCAGGGCGCCAAGACCGAAGCGGAAACCGCGCTGAAAGGCTGGATGGACCGTTGGCTGGCCGACCGCGACTTTGTCACCCGCGAAGAGTTCGACGCGGTAAAGGCGATGGCCACAAAAGCGCGCGAGGAAAACGAGGCGCTGAAAGCCCGGCTCGACGCGCTTGAAGCCAAGCCCGCGAAAACTGCCAAACCAAAAGCCTGAGCGCCGATATCTGCTTTAGGCAAAATATCCCCGCCGGAGGCTTTTGTTCGCAAAGGGCGCTCGGCGGGGGATATTTGAACTGACGCAGTCGAATTCAGGGCTTGAGGCTCTGGCGCAGCGTTCCGTTGGCAGCGTAGATCAGCACCTCGCCCGCTTTGGTGACAACCACAATGAACCCGTCACCAAAGGTGAGCGCGGCGACTTCGGCGCCCGCCGGCAGCGCGATATTGGCGGGCAGGGCGGGAAGCCGGGGCGGCGGTGCCGCGAGGCGGATGACAAGCAGCACGATGATCGTTAGAAGGCCCGCAATCATGGTGGCGGTGAGCACCGTCACCAGTCGTTTGATAAAGCGCAACTCGGGCGGCGGCGGGCCGGTCGGGGTTGGCTCGGAAGGCAAGTCGGACATGGAAGCGCGCATCCTTGAGGTGGTGATCGGCGAGGCCCCGCCTGAGCGTCTTGATAAGGCGCTGGCGCGGTTTGTGCCAGAGGAGGCCGCACTTTCGCGTTCGCGGTTGGCGCGGCTGATCGACGAGGGCGCGGTTTCGTGCGCGGGCCGCCTGGTGCGCGACCTCAAGGCGCGGGTGGCCAAGGGCGAAGTTTACGAAATCACGCTAGAGGCGCCGCGCGCGGTCGAAGCGCAAGCCGAGGACATCGCGCTAAGTATCGTCTGGGAGGATGACGACCTGATCGTGATCGACAAGCCCGCCGGGCTTGTCGTGCATCCGGCGCCGGGGTCGCCAGATGGAACGTTGGTCAATGCCCTGCTGCACCACTTTGGCGGGCGGCTTTCAGGGGTGGGCGGCGAAGCGCGGCCCGGCATCGTGCACCGGATCGACAAGGAAACCTCGGGCTTGCTGGTGGTGGCAAAATCGGACCGCGCGCATCATGGGCTGGCGGCGCAGTTCGAGGCGCATACGATGCACCGCCGCTATCTGGCGCTGGTGCATGGCGTGCCGTCCGCCGCCGACCCCCGGTTGCGCGGGTTGCGCGGGGTCGGATTCGAAGCCGCCAATGTGCTGTGCATTGCCACCAACCTTGCCCGCCACAAGACCGACCGCCAGCGTCAGGCCGTGGTCTGGGAGGCCGGGCGCCATGCGGTGACGCGGGCGCGGGTGTTGGAAACATTTGGCGCGCCGCCCGCAGTATCGCTGCTGGAATGCTGGCTCGAAACCGGGCGCACGCACCAGATCCGGGTGCATATGGCCTATGCCGGGCATGGGTTGGTGGGCGACCCGACGTATGGCGGCGCGCGCAAGGTGGCGGCACGCGCGCTGGGGCCTGCGGCTGCGGCGGCACTCGACGCCTTTCCGCGTCAGGCGCTGCACGCAGCGAGTTTGGGTTTTGCGCACCCCGTCACCGGCGAATTGCTGGAGTTTGCCGCCCCCCTGCCGGCTGACATGGCGGCGCTTTTGGTGGCGCTCGGCGCATCATAACCGCGTGAGCGGGGCGGTTTTCGCTGTTGCACGACGGAACGGGCGTTCATCGTGCGTTTAACAGCCCATGGTATGCGCCTGCGCCAGACCGGGGTCTTGACCCGACGCGGGTGGTGCCCCATGTTGCTTGATCCTTGTTCAGGGAGAATTTTGCGATGACGAGTTACACGAGCCTTCCGGCACCAAGCCCCGAACAGGGCATGAACCGCTATCTGCAAGAAATCCGCAAGTTTCCCTTGCTGGAGCCGGAAGAGGAATACATGCTCGCCAAGCGTTGGGTGGACCATCAGGATGCGCAGGCCGCGCACCGCATGGTGACCAGCCACCTGCGGCTTGCCGCGAAAATCGCGATGGGCTATCGCGGCTATGGCTTGCCGCAGGCCGAGGTGATTTCCGAGGCCAACGTGGGCCTGATGCAGGCTGTCAAGCGCTTTGACCCCGAGCGCGGCTTTCGCCTTGCCACCTACGCGATGTGGTGGATACGCGCCAGCATTCAGGAATACATCCTGCGCAGCTGGAGCCTGGTGAAGCTGGGAACCACCAGCGCGCAGAAAAAGCTGTTCTTCAACCTGCGCAAGGCGAAAAGCCGCATCGGCGCGCTGGAAGAGGGCGATCTGCGCCCCGAACACGTCGCCCGTATCGCGCATGATCTGAGCGTGACCGAAGCCGAAGTGGTGGCGATGAACCGGCGCCTGTCGGGGGGCGACGCCTCGCTGAACGCACAGGTCGGTTCGGCTGATGGCGAAAGTGCGACCCAGTGGCAGGACTGGCTTGAGGACGAAAGCGCCAACACCGCCGACGACTACGCCGAAGCCGATGAGCTTGGCGCGCGCCGCGCGATGCTGGTGGCGGCGATGGATGTGCTCAATGAACGCGAGCGCGATATTCTGGCGCAGCGGCGGCTGCGCGACGATCCGGTGACCTTGGAACAGCTTTCGACGCAATACGAGGTTTCGCGCGAACGGATCCGCCAGATCGAGGTCCGCGCGTTTGAAAAGCTGCAAGACCGGATGCGGGTCCTGGCGCGCGAAAAGGGCATGCTGGTGCCCGCCTGAACGGTCTGGTTGCCGTGTGTTGTGACCGGTTCATCCCGCCCGCGCGGTCGCTTGGGCGGGCTTTGCCTTGCAAGGCGGCAAGCCCGCTTTCCATTCCGCCCCCCTCGCGCTAGCCTTGCCGCGAGCGGTAACGGGAGGGACGAGCCATGAAACCAGTAAATTGGGGCATCCTTGGCGCGGCGAAATTTGCGCGCGAGCAGATGGGGCCCGCGATCCACGCGGCGCGGGGCGCGCGGCTGGGTGCGCTGGCAACTTCGGATGCCGCCAAGGCCGAGCCGTTCCGGGATTTTTGCCCCGATCTGGTGGTGCATGGCAGCTACGAAGCGCTTTTGGCCGACCCGGCGATCGACGCGGTCTATATTCCGCTGCCAAACCATCTGCATGTGCCATGGGCGCTGAAGGCGCTGGCGGCGGGCAAGCATGTGCTGTGCGAAAAACCGCTGGCGATGACGCTGGCCGAGGTCGATGCGCTGATCGCGGCGCGCGATGCCTCGGGGTTGCTTGCCGCCGAGGCCTACATGATCGTGCATCACCCGCAGTGGCAGCGCGTGCGCGACTGGATCGCGGCGGGCGAGATCGGGCGGATCGAGCATGCCGACGCGCATTTCAGCTACGACAACCGCGCCGACCCCGGCAACGTGCGCAACAAGGTTGAAATGGGCGGCGGCGGTATCCGCGACGTTGGCGTTTACACTTATAGTTCGGTGCGGTTTGCCACCGGCGCCGAGCCGGTGGGTTTGACCTCGCGGATCCGGCGCGAGAACGGGGTGGATGTCTGGGCCGAGGTGGCGGGCGAGTTTGCCGGGCCGGGCGGGCGATTTACCTACACGGGCCGCACCTCGATGCGCCTTTTCCCGCGCCAGGAGGTGGTGTTTCAGGGCGAGCGCGGGCTGATCCGGCTGACCGCGCCTTTCAACCCGCTGGTTTTTGGCGAGGCGCGCATTGAAATGTCGCGCTCTGGCCAGCCCGATCTGGTCGAGCGCTTTCCCGGCGCGCGCCAGTATGTGTTGCAGGTTGAGGCCTTCGGGCGGACGGTGCGGGAAGGCGCGCGCTATCCGTGGACGCTCGAAGATGCGCGCGGCACGCAGGCGATGATCGAAATGGTCTTTGCCAGCGAGGTCTGAGCAACCGCGGGCACGGCCAGCGTCATTGCCTTTGGCCGGCCGATATGGTGAAAATCCGGGTGTTCAGGAATTGGCGCCAGTGCACCGGGACCGTGCGGGGGTAGAGATGCGGCTGATCCAGCTTTTTTGCGAAACCGTTGTGCGTAGCCCGGAAAAGACCGCGCTGATCACTGAAAAGAGCCAACTGAGTTTCGCCGAGGTGCTTGGCATCGCGCGTATTCTGGAAGCCCGCCTGATGGCGCGCGGGCTGCGGCAGGGCATGCGGGTGGTGCTGGAAACCGACCGGCCCGAGTTTTTGGTGGCTTTTGCGCTGGTGCTCAGCCGACGCTCGCTGACGGTCATTTTTGCCCCCGTCGCGCAGGCGATCGAGGCTGGCGTCGCGTTTGATCTGCTGGTTTGCGCCGTACCTTCTGCTCTGGTGGCGCCCGAGCAGCAGATCGTGATTGATGCGGATTGGTTTGCGGAACTTGGCACCGGCGACGCGAGCGATTTTTCAGAGGCATTCGGCGCCGGTGGGCATTTTGTCCATTCCAGTTCAGGCACCACCGGGCGGCCCAAGTTCATCATCTCGGATGAGGCGCGCCAGTTGCGCAGCATTGTCGGGCGCGGCCCGGTGCTCGATGGCGAGGCGCTGACAAGCATGCGTATGCTCACCTCGGTATCGGCACGGATCAGCTGGGCGCTGCTGACCATTCTCAGGGTTCTGGTCGCAGGTGGTTCGGCGGTGGCGCTGGCCGAACATCGCAACCGGCCGCTGCAATACATCGACCTCTACCGCGTGACCTTTTTCATGACCACGCCGGCGGTGGCGCGGCAGATGCTTGAGGTTGCAAATGCTGCCCAATATCTGACATCGCTGCGCGCGGTGCGCATTGGCGGTGCCGCCTGTAGCCCCGAGCTATTGCGGCAATTGATGGGGCTAAGTGCCGCGCGTATCGTGGTGGGCTATGGTGCGGCCGAGTTCGGTGAGCTTTGCACGGCAACGCTCGACCCTTCCGGGGAAATCCGCGAGGGCTACATCGGCGAAATAAGCCGCCCCGATTTCGAGATCGCCTTTTTCGATGAGCGGATGCAGCCGAAACCGGACGCGACCGAAGGCATCGTGGGGTTTCGTGACACCAGGCCGGCTGCCGGCAGGGCGTATTTGAACCCGGACGAAGGCGATAGCCGCACCGGCTATATTGGCGGCTATTTCTTTCCCGGCGACATCATGCGGCGCGAGGGGCAAAGCCTGTTTCTGATCGGGCGCGTCAAGAACATCATCAATGTCGGCGGCAACAAGATTTCGCTCGACGCGGTGCAGACGGTGCTGGAAGACGCGCTCGCGGTAAGCGCCATTGCCTGCCTTTCGGTGACCGACGAATTGGGGCTGGAAAAGCTGGCGGTGGTCTATGCCGCAGCCGACGACATTGCCCCGGAGGCGGTGCAGGCGCTGCTTGATGCGCGCTTTGCGCCGTTGCAGCTTGACCGAGTATTGCGCAAATCGGCACTTCCGATCGGCCCCAGCGGCAAGATCGACGTGATGGCGCTGCGCGCGGAACTGCCCTGAAACTTTCCCAGTCACGAGGTTACACCATGTCATTGCTTCGGCCCCTTCGCCTTGCTGCCTCGGCATTCACGGCGCTTTCGCTGCTTGTGCCGCTTACCGCTGCGGCGCAGGATTGGCCGACCGCCACAACGCCCGCATACGAGGCGCTTCTGGCCGAAGCGCGGGCCGAGGGCGAGGTGGTGCTGTTCGGCGACCCGCTGCTGGCCGAGGATTTTTCGCGCGCGTTCGAGCGCGACACCGGCATTCGGGTGGTCTTCATGTCGGGCACGCAAAACGACAAGAAGCTGCGTTTTTTGCGCGAAACCGAAGCGCGGGCGGCGACGTTCGATGTGTTCTTCACCGCCTACGAAGGGCTGGAACTGGCGCGCAACGGCTATTTGCTGCCGATTGCGCCCTCGCTTGTGCTGCCCGAGGTCACGGATGGCGCGAACTGGCGCGAAGGCGCGCTGCATTACATCGATGATACCGCGACCTACCTTCCGACCCCGGTGCAATATGTTTCGGGCCTGTTTCTGGTCAATACCAATGTGATCGACCCGGCGCGGGTGCAAAGCTGGGCCGATTTGCTGGCCCCCGAGTTGCAAGGCCGGATCATTTCGCACGATCCACGCGTGGTGGGGGCGGGCGAGGGGATTGCGAACTATGTCGCGCATGTGCTGGGGCTGGATTTTGTCGATCGGCTTTATCGCGGGCAGCAGGTGCGCCTGGTGACCGAGTATCGCCAGGTCACCGATTCCGTGGCGCGCGGCACCCACGCGGTGGGTTTGGGCGCGCATTTCCGCGACATCGTGAAATATCGCCGCGAGGGCCTTACCCACCTTCAGGTGGTCACCCCGACCGATCATTCGGGCTATCTGGTCGGCGGCGGCGCGGTGATCGCCGTGCCCTCAAGCGCGCCGCACCCCAAGGCGGCGATGGTGTTTGCCAACTGGTATCTCTCAGAGCGCGGCCAGAAGGCCTATACTGACATCTACACGCTGCCCTCCGACCGCCTCGATGTTACCGGGGGGCCGTGGCCGGATTTCATCGTGCCGCAAGCGGGGGGCGACTACCTCAACCAATATGCCGAGGCCTGGGTGCGCGGCACGCTTGGCGGCATCGCCAGCCGGGTGCAGGCGCTGTTGCCGCGATGAGCCAGTCGGGCCGGGCAGGGGGTAGCGCACGGTGCAGGGGCGGCGCATGAGCGTGGGCCGTGCCGCAGCCCGGCATCGCGCCCTGCCCTCGGCGCGCACGGCGCTGGAGCTGCTGTTCGTCGCCGTTATCGGGGTGGTCGCGCTGGCGCCGATCATCGCCATCGTGGTGATGAGCTTTGACACATCGACCCTGACCGAGCCCTATCGCGCTGGCACCGCCGCATGGCGCGCGCTGTTTTCCGATGCAGCAAACCTCCGGGCGCTTGGCTATACGCTGGTGCTGGCCATCCGGGTGCCGATTGGCTTGTTCATGGCGCTGATCGCGGTCTGGATTATCGTGCGGCTCGATGCGCCGGGGGCGCGGCTGTTTGAATACCTGTTCTGGTTCGCCTATTTTCTGCCTGGCTTGCCCGTCCTTACCGGCTGGATTCTGCTGCTCGACCCGGATTACGGGTTGCTGAACCGGCTGGCAGTCGCCACCGGCCTGTTTTCCGAGGCGCCGTTCAACATCTATTCGGCGGGTGGCATTATCTGGACCCACCTTGCCGGGCAGACGGTGCCGGTCATGGTCATTCTGATTGCGCCCGCGATGCGGATGATTGACCGCGCAATGGATGAGGCCGCAATTTTGGCCGGGGCAGGCGCGTGGCGCATTCTGCGGCGGGTGATTGTGCCGTTGATGGTGCCCGCACTTGCGGTGGCGGGCATCGCCGCCGGGGTGAAATCGTTCGAATCCTTTGAAACCGAACAGATCCTCGGCGCGCCTGCCGATATCTTCGTCTATTCCAACCGGATCTATTACCTGCTCAACCAGATGACGCCGCGCCTGCCCGAGGCGATGGCGATGAGCGCGGTGCTGGTGCTGTTGCTGCTTGCCGCGAGCCTTGGCTATCAACGCTACGCGCGGCGCCGCGCGGTGCCCCCGTCGCTCAGTGAAGGCGCACGCGGCGGGGTGCGCCCGGCATATCCGGCAGGCGTGCGCTGGGCGGGAACGGCGGCACTTGCGGTCTATGCGCTGGTGGCCATCGTGCTGCCTTTCGCAATGTTGATTGCAGGGTCTTTCATGCGGCTTTACGGGTTTTTCGATCTGCCCGCGCCCTGGACCACTGCGCATTGGCAAAAGGCGCTGTTCAGTATCGATTTTCGCCGCGCGGCCACCTCGACGTTAGGCCTTGCGCTGCTTTGTGCGCTGCCCGGCACGCTGATATTCGCGGGTATCGCCTGGGCGCTGGCTGGCCTGCGCGGTTGGCGGCAATCGCTGGCGGCAACCTTCGTGTGGTTGCCATGGGCGCTGCCGGGCATCATTCTGGGCGCCGGGCTGATCGAGGTCACGCTTTCGGTGCCAGCGCTCGGGCCGCTGCATGGCACCTTCTACCCGCTGATCTACGCGCTCTTGCTGCGCGAAATGCCGCTGGGGGTAAGCATGCTGCGCGCCTCGTTCGCGCAGACCGGCCGCGAGTTGGTCGATGCGGCGCGGTTGACCGGGGCGGGCGGTGTGCGCATTCTTATGCGCATTGTGTTGCCGCTGAACATGCCCGCGCTCATGGTGGTATTCCTGCTGATCTTCACGCTGGTTCTGCGTGACATCAGCACCATCGTGCTGATTGCGCCACCGGGGGTGCAGACCTTGTCACTGCTGGCCTTCAAACACAGCCTGAACGGCGACTTCGAAGCGGCGAGCGTGATCGGTACCGTGGTTGCTTTGGCCTCGCTGGCGGTTTCGGCGCTGGCATTCCAGATGGCGCGCCGGGTCGGGGGCTGGCGATGAGCGGCGCGCCGATGCTTGCGCTGCGCGGCCTTGGCCGGGCCTTCGCGCTGGGGGCGGAACGGCTGCACGCGGTCGCTGCGGTCGATCTTGACATTGCAGCGGGCGAATTTTTCACGCTGCTCGGGCCAAGCGGCTGTGGCAAGACCACGCTTTTGCGGATGATCGCGGGGCTGGAACGGCCCGATGCGGGCCACATCGACATTGGCGGGCGCCGGGTGTTCGATGCGGGGCAGGGCATCGATGTGGCTGCGGCATCGCGGGGTCTGGGCATGGTGTTCCAGTCCTACACGGTCTGGCCGCATATGACGGTGTTCGAAAACGTGGCCTTTGCGCTCAGCACCCGGCCCTGGCGCAGCCGCCTGCGCCCCGCCGAAATATCGGCACGCGTATTGGCAACGCTGGAAGCGGTGGCCTTGGGCGGCATCGAGTCGCGCCGCGCCTCGGACCTGAGCGGCGGCCAGAAACAGCGGCTTGCGCTGGCGCGCGCGCTAGTGGCCGAGCCGAAGCTGATCCTGCTCGACGAGCCGATGAGCAGCCTCGATGCCAAGCTGCGCGAACATCTGCGGCGCGAGTTGAAGGCGTTGCAGGAAAGTCTTGGCCTGACCTTCGTGTTCGTCACCCACGACCAGGGCGAAGCGCTCGCGATGTCGCACCGGGTGGCGGTGATGCGGGCGGGGCGGATCGAGCAGATCGGCACCCCGCGCCAGATCTACCGCGCCCCCGCCAATGCGTTTGTGGCCGAGTTCATCGGCAACGGCACCGTGGTGCAGGATGGCGCCGGGGCGCCCGTGCTCTATCGCCCCGAGGACATCGGCTTTTCAACCACCGCAACCCCGGGCGATGACTGGCTGCCGTGTCAGGTTCTGGGCGCCGATTACAGCGGCAGTTCGACAGATCTTGTGGTGCTGGCGCCGGGCCAGGGCCGGTTTCTGGTGCGGATCGCCGGTGACCAGCCGCTGCCCGAAGGCCGCCAGGGCTTCATCCGGCTTGACCCTGAACGCGCAATCCGGCTGCGCTGAGCGCAGGGCGCAGAAACGACAAGACCCGCCCCACGGGGGCGGGTCGGGCCATGCCGAGATATTGCGTCTATCAGAAGCGGAAGCCCGCGCGGATCGAGGCGGTGGTCATCGGGCGGGTGTCGAGGTAAGTATTCGAGCCGTCATCGATATTGCGTGCCAGCAGTTCGGCACCGACGAAGAAGTTGCGGTTGACCGAATAGTCGATGCCGACGCCATAGTTCAGGCCGTGGAAATCGTAGTCGACGCCGTAGCTGCGCGAACCGCCAAAGCTGTAGCCCGCCAGCGCATAGACCAGCGCGCTGCCAAAGGTGGTGCCGAAGCGCAGCTTCACGTCGGTAAGGCTGCGCAGGTAGTTGGAGGGATTGTCCACCGTGACCTCGCCAAGGAAGGTGGCAATTTCGCCGCCCACCGCAAGGCTGCCGAACTGGTAGTTGTAACCGGCGAACAACTGGCCATTGGTGCCGTTGAACTGGCCTTCGGCCGGGTTCTGGCCGTAATCGCCATGCGAAGCACCGAATGCAGCGCCGACATAGGCGCCGTTCCAGCCCTGCGCCGCTGCGGCGCCAGCAAGGCTGCTTACTGCGATGGCAGAGGCGACTGCGGTTTTCAGCATTTTCATACCAGCTACTCCCGATGACGAATCGCGGAAATTCTAGCACTCATGCGCGCCCCTGTCGCGCACCCGCTGTGATTTTTCGGCTACTGTGGCAGGTTTTCCGCAAGCCAGCGCATCATGTTGCCGCCCATAACCTTGGCGATGACGCGGCGATGCAGGCCGCTGTCGATCAGCGCCTGCGTCAGCACGGCCAGCCGCGAAACATCGAACCCGGTCAGCACCGCACCATCAAAATCGGACCCGAGCGCCACGTTGTCCTCGCCAAGCTCGATCACGGCCGAAAAGATTGCGTGCGCAACGCCCGCCGGGGTTGCATCGCAGGTGGCCTCGCCCCAGAACCCGATGCCCACAATGCCACCCTTGGCCACCACCGCGCGCAGCAGGTCGTCGTCGATGTTGCGCGGGGTTTCGCAATGGCTGCGGATGCCAGTGTGCGACACGATCGGGCGGGTGCCCTCGATCGCCAGCACGTCTTCAACCATCTGCGGGCTGGCGTGGGCAAGGTCGATGATCATGCCCTTGGCGACCATCTCGGCCACCACTTCGCGGCCAAATTCGGTCAGCCCCGCGCCCTGCCCACCCTCGCCGTGCAAAGACCCGCCAAGCTCGTTGTCGAAGAAATGCGTCAGCCCCATCAGCCGGAAGCCCGCGTCGTAAAGCCGGTCGAGGTTCTCGATCCTGCCTTCGAGCGCGTGCCCGCCTTCGGCGCCCAGAATGCCGCCAACGATCTTGCTGCCCGCGTCGCGCGCCGCCAGAACTGCCGCAAGGTCGGCCTTGGTGCGGATCACCCGCAGTTCATCGGGGGCGGCGGCGGCGGTGGCGTTGAGCCGTGCCGCTTGGTCAAGCGCGCGTTCGACCAGGCTGAACCAGGTGCGCAGGGGCCTGAGTTCACCGATCATCAGCAGCGTGATGTCGTCGGGCGCGTCGGCGGCGTTGGTTTCGTAGTTCAGGCCGCGCGGGCTTTTGGTGACGGTGGTAAACACCTGCACCGCAACGTTGCCGATCCGCAGGCGCGGCAGGTCCATATGCCCACGGTCCCAGTGCTGGCGCAGGTCGCGGTCCCACAAGAGCGAGTCCGAGTGCCAATCGCCGATCACCAGACCGTCGTGAAACGCCTGCCCCTCGGGCGCCACTTCCCACGGGTAGCTGAGCGTGGTGTTCATGCCGCGCTCGGCAATACCCGGCGCCAGCGTGAAGAACGCGACAGCACCCGCCGCCACCAGCACCACCGCGCCGCCAAGCACCCACCGCCAGATGCGCATGCCTTAACCCTCCAACGCTTCCAACTCGTCGATCATCGACGCGATCATGCCCAGCCCCTTGTTCCAAAAGGCCGGGTCCGAGGCATCTAGCCCAAACGGGGCCAGCAGGTCGCGGTGGTGTTTTGACCCACCCGCCTTGAGCATATCGAAATACTTGCTCTGAAAATCGGGCAGCCCCTCGGCATAGGCCGCATAGAGCGCGTTCACCAGGCCGTCGCCGAAGGCATAGGCGTAAACGTAAAATGGCGAGTGCACGAAATGCGGAATATAAGCCCAGAAGGTTTCATACCCCGGCATGAACTCGAACACCGGCCCGAGGCTTTCGGCCTGCACGTTCATCCAGAGCGCGTTGATGTCGTCGGGCGTCAGCTCGCCCTCGGCGCGGGCGGCATGCAGCTTGCATTCGAAATCGTAGAAGGCGATCTGGCGGACCACGGTGTTGATCATGTCTTCCACCTTGCCCGCCAGCAGTTGCTTGCGCTCGGCGGGCGATTTCGCGGCGTCGAGCAGGCGCTGGAAGGTCAGCATCTCGCCAAAGACGCTGGCGGTTTCGGCCACGGTCAGCGGCGTGGCGGCCAGCGTTTCGCCCTGCGGCGCGGCCAGCACCTGATGCACGCCATGCCCCAGTTCATGCGCCAGCGTCATCACATCGCGCGGCTTGCCAAGGTAGTTGAGCAGCACATAGGGGTGCACGTTGGTCACCGTGGGGTGGGCAAAGGCGCCGGGTGCCTTGCCGGGCTTCACCCCCGCGTCGATCCAGCCGCGGTCAAAGAACGGTTCCGCGATCTTCGCCATTTCCGGCGAAAAGCCCGCGTAGGCGCCAAGCACGGTTGCGCGCGCTTCTTCCCAGCCGATCACCCGCGGTGCCTCGGTCGGCAGCGGTGCGTTGCGATCCCAGATCTGCAGCTTTTCAAGCCCCAGCCACCGGGCCTTGAGCGCGTAATAGCGGTGCGAAAGCTTCGGATAGGCCGCGACCACGGCGTTGCGCAGCGCCTCGACCACCTCGGGTTCGACATGGTTGGAAAGGTGGCGGGAAAACTGCGGGCTGGGCATCTTGCGCCAGCGGTCTTCGATCTGCTTTTCCTTGGCGAGCGTATTGTGAACCCGCGAAAAAAGCTTCAGCTCGGCGCCGAAACCCGCCGCCAGCGCCCGCGCCCCGGCCTCGCGGCGGGCGCGGTCATGGTCGGTCAAAAGGTCAAGCGTTGCCTCAAGGCTCAGGCTTTCGCCTGCCACGTCAAAGGTCATGCCCGCCAGTTGTTCGTCGAACAGCCGGTTCCACGCGGCGGCACCCACCACCGACTGGTCGTGCAGGAAATGCTCCAGCTCATCGGAAAGCTGATAGGGGCGCATCGCGCGCAGGCGGTCGAAGGCGGGCTTGAAGCGCGCCACGGCGGGGTCGGCAAAGACCGATTGATAGCGCGCCTCGTCGATCCGGTTGAATTCGAGCCCGAAGAACACCAACGGGGTGGTGAAATCGGTGATACGGTCTTGCAGGTCGGCCATCTGCTTGGCGCGGGCCGGATCAAGCGTGTTCTGGTAGTAGCGCAGCCCCGCATAAGACATCAGCCGCCCGGCGATGTTTTCGATCGCCTCGTTGCGGGCGATGCAGTCGGCCATGCCCGCCGCGTCAAGCGTGGCAAGCTTGCCTTCGTAATCTGCGGCAAAGCTGGCGCAGGCAGTTTCAAGCCAGCCCATGTCGCGGGCGATCTCGGGGGCGTCAGGGGCCGTGTAGAGATCTGACAGATCCCACTCGGGCAAGGCTCCAAAGGTGTTGTGACCGGTGGCCAGGGTTGCGGCGTGGACAGGGCGGGGCAGGGGCATGGCGTCCTCGTAAAGTTTGTTCGGCCCAGATAGGCGCTTGGCGCGGGGGCGCGCAAGGGGTGAGGCGGCAGGTGCAAATCGACCGATGCTGTGCTGGCCGCCGCTTTTTTGTGCAAGCGCCCCAAGTATCGCCGGTCGGATGCCTGGTCGCGATGCCCGCCTCGGCTGTGTGCTTCCCCTGTTCGGTGGCGTTGCCTAGACTTTGCCCAGCGGCCGGGGGAATCAGCCATCATGGCGACCGAATATTTCAACGAGATGTATCACGGCGATCAGGTGCGCCCGCCCTATGCACGGCTGGAAGACTGGATGCGCGCCATGCCCGCCGAGTTTCGCGCCATGAAACAGGCCGAGGCCGAGGCGCTGTTTCGCCGCATCGGCATAACCTTCGCGGTTTACGGCGAGGGCGGCGACCCCGACCGCCTGATCCCCTTCGACATGTTCCCGCGCGTCTTCACCCAGTCCGAATGGCGCCGGCTGGAACGCGGCATCAAGCAGCGGGCCCGTGCACTCAACGCCTTTCTGCTCGATGTCTACGGGCGCGGCGAGATCATCCGCGCGGGCCGGGTGCCCGCCCGCCTCGTCTACCAGAACGCCGCTTATGAGCGCGCCGTGGCGGGCTTTACCCCGCCGCGCGGGGTCTACAGCCATATTGTTGGTATCGACCTCGTGCGCACCGGGCCGGACGATTTTTTTGTGCTGGAAGATAACTGCCGCACCCCATCAGGGGTCAGCTACATGCTGGAAAACCGCGAGATCATGATGCGGATGTTCCCCGCGCTGTTTCGTGAAAACCGGATCGAACCGGTTGATGGCTACCCCGGCCTGTTGCGCCGCACGCTGGCATCGGTCGCCCCGGCGAAATGCGAGGGCGAACCGGTGGTGGCGATATTGACCCCGGGGCATTTCAACAGCGCTTATTACGAGCATTCGTTTCTTGCCGATCTGATGGGGGTGGAACTGGTCGAGGGCGCCGACCTGTTCGTGGAAGGCGGCTTTGTCTGGATGCGCACCACCGAGGGGCCGAAGCGGGTGGATGTCATTTACCGCCGCATCGACGACGCCTATCTTGACCCGTTGTGCTTTCGCCCCGATTCGATGCTGGGCGTGCCGGGGCTGATGGATGTCTATCGCTCGGGCGGCGTGACCATTGCCTCGGCACCGGGGGCAGGGGTGGCGGATGACAAGGCGATCTACACCTTTGTGCCCGAGATGATCCGCTTTTACCTTGGCGAAGAGCCGGTGCTGCTAAACGTGCCGACCTGGCAATGTGCCAAGGCGGATGACCTGAACTATGTGCTCGATCAACTGAGCGAGCTGGTGGTGAAAGAGGTGCACGGTTCGGGCGGCTACGGCATGCTGGTGGGGCCGCGCGCCAGCAAGGCACAGATCGAGGCGTTTCGGGCGCGGCTGGTCGCCAACCCCGCAGGCTACATCGCCCAGCCGACACTGGCGCTTTCGACCACACCCACTTTCGTCAACGAGGGCATCGCGCCGCGCCATGTCGATCTGCGCCCCTACTGCCTGGTAGGCGAGCGCATCGAGCTGGTGCCGGGCGGCCTGACACGGGTGGCGCTGACCGAAGGCTCGCTGGTCGTGAACTCGTCACAAGGGGGCGGCGTGAAAGACACCTGGGTTCTGGCGGAGTGACGCGATGCTGAGCCGCACGGCGGAAAACCTGTTCTGGATCGCGCGCTATATCGAGCGCGCCGAAACCATGGCGCGGCTGCTTGAGGTGGGGGCGCGCATTGCGTTGATGCCGCAGGCCGGGCACGGCTACCGCAACGAATGGGAAAGCCTGCTGCGTGCCTCGGGCACCGCCTCGGGGTTTGCGCTCAAATACGGCGACCCGGTGCAGCGCAATATCGAGAGCTTTCTGTTCTTTGACCGCGACAACCCCTCGTCAGTCGCCTCGTGTCTTGAGCGCGCGCGCGAAAATGGCCGTATTGTGCGCACCGCACTGACCACGCAGGTATGGGATGCGCTTAACACCGCGTTTCAGGAAATGCGCGGGCTGGAACGTGTGCCGCGATCTGAACTGGAACTGAGCCGCCTGACCGAATGGACCCTGCGCCATACCGCGATGCTGCGTGGCGCCATCGACGCCTCGCTTTTGCGCAACGACGGCTACGAATATCTTGGCCTCGGCTTTGCGCTCGAACGCGCCGATAACACCGCGCGGCTTTTGGATGTGAAATACTATGTGTTGCTGCCGCGGGTCGATTTTGTCGGTTCAGGCCTCGACAACTACCAATGGCAGACGCTCTTGCGCGCGCTTTCCTCGCACCGCGCCTTTCACTGGGCTTATGGCGGCGAGATTACCGCGGGCAAGATCGCGCATTTCCTGATCCTTAACCGCCAGAGCCCGCGCTCGCTGGTCACCGCAACGGGCGCCGCGGTGACCCATCTCGATGGGCTGGCGCGCGCCTACGGGCGCGCAGGTCCGGTGCAGACCCGAGCCCGTGCGCTGCACGAGGCACTGGAAAAAACCACGGTCGAAGAGGTGTTCGAGGAAGGCCTGCACGAGTTTCTGACCCGTTTTGTGCGGGATGTCTCGGGCCTCGCGGTGATGGTGCAGGCAAGTTATCTGAGCGGAGAGGCGCGATGATCCTGACCGTCAGCCATGCCACCACCTACCGCTACTCGGCGCCAATGCGCGGCGCGGTGCAAAGCCTGCGCCTGTTTCCGGCCCGGTTCGAGGGGCAGAATGTGCTCGACTGGCAGGTTGAGGTGCCCAGCGGTATTCGCGGCGGCAGTTTTCGCGATGGCGCGGGTGACAAGATCGAGGGTTGGTCGCTGCGCGGGCCGATCACCGAGGTCAGCGTGCATGTTTCGGGCCGGGTCGAAACGCAAGATCTGCACGGGGTTTTGCGCGGCCACCGCGAGGTGGTGCCCGCCGCCGCCTACCTGCGCACCAGCCCGCCGACCGAGGCCGACGCCGCTTTGAGCGATTTGGCGGTTGCCGCAGGGGCGGGGGCACAGGATTTGCTCGACCGCGCGCACCGGCTTGCGGCGGCGGTGACGGCGGCAATCGTCTACCGCCCCGGTGTGACCCATGAACACACCACGGCAGCCGAGGCGCTGGCGCTGGGCGAAGGTGTCTGCCAGGACCACGCGCATGCACTGATCGCGGCGGCGCATGTGCTCGACATGCCGGCGCGCTATGTTTCGGGCTATCTCTTTTCGGATGCGCAGGGGGCGGCGCACGAAGCCGCCCACGCCTGGGCCGAGCTGTGGGTCGAGGGCCTCGGCTGGGTCGGGTTCGATGCCGCCAATGCCTGCTGCCCCGATGCACGCTACATCCGGCTTGGTTCGGGGTTCGATGCGCGCGACGCGGCCCCCATTCGGGGGCTGGCGCTGGGCGAGGGGCTTGAAAGCCTCGACGTTGCGGTTGCAGTCGGGCAGGCGCAGCAATAACGTCACGCGACACCGGAGCCGGGAGGTATCGGATGACCTATTGCGTGGGGCTGTTGCTGGATGCAGGCATGGTGCTGCTATCGGACACGCGCACCAATGCCGGGCTCGACAATATCGCCACCTACACCAAGATGTTCGCCTTTGAAAAGCCGGGCGAGCGGGTGGTGACGATTCTGACCGCTGGCAGCCTTTCGGTCACGCAAACCACCATGGCGCGGCTGCGCGAGGCGATCGAGGCGCCCGAGGCGAGCGCGGAAAGCTCGATCATGCTGGCCCCAACCATGCTCAAGGTGGCCGAAATCGTGGGCAACACCCTGGCGGGGGTGCGCAGCGACATCGAGGGCAAGATGAACGCGGCCAAGGTTACCGCCACCGCCTCGATGATCCTGGCGGGGCAGCGCGCGGGTGGCACCATGCGGCTGTTCCTGATCTACCCCGAGGGCAATTTCATCGAGGCAACCGAAGATACGCCGTTCCTGCAAATCGGTGAGCACAAGTATGGCAAGCCGATACTCGACCGCGTGGTGAACCCTGCAACCAGCCTTGCCGACGCGCAAAAGGCGGTGCTGCTGTCAATGGACAGCACGCTGCGCTCGAACCTGTCGGTGGGCATGCCGCTTGATCTGGCGGTGATCGAACGCGATGCCTGCCGTGTTACCATGCGGCGCCGGATCGAGGCGGGCGACGCCGATTTTGCCGCGATGAGCGAGGCCTGGTCCCAGGCGCTGCGCGACGGCTTTGCCCGCATCGCGCTTTGAGGCGGCGCAGGCCTCCGGCGGGGATATTTGTTTCCAAGGCAGGGCACAGGCCGGTGCGCGCGGTTGGGCCGCGTCTAATTTGGGCAACAGCCGCGAATATTTATCGCCGCGAACTTGCCCGCAACTGTGCCCGGCGGTATCGAGGGCGGGTTGATGTTATTGCGCGCCAACGCAGAGGGCGCCGCTGCAAAGGAACCTCGCATGACCATTTTGAAGAATGCATCGCTGGCGCTCGCACTGGCCGGGTTCGCCGCCGTATCGGGTGCGCAGGCGCAGGGCTTTGCGGGGTCGGTTGAAGGCGGTTTCCAGATGACCGACCGCACCAACACCGCCAACAACATCGTCAACAGCCCTTATTTCGGCGGCTATCTGGCCGGATACGGCAGCCTTGGGCTGGGCCGCGTGGCGCTGGCCTTTGATGGCCGGGGCGAGTTCACCTATGACCGCGGCTACGACAATGTGCTGGCAACCGGGCCGCTGCATACAGGCGTGGTCGGCGCGCGGGCGGGCACGCGCCTTGGCAACATCTACGTCGGCGCCTTCGCGGGGATCGGGTTCTTTGATGGCCGCGATTCGGACCAGCCGATGCGCGGCTCGATCTACGGCATCGAGACCGAGTATTTCCTGCCCGGCGGCGGCTCGCTTTATGCGCAACTGGGGCAGGCGCGGGCGATCGGCTCGGATGCCGCGGACAACGAATTTGACGGCATCGACTACAAGATCGGGGCGCTTTTTCCGGTGAACGCGAAATCCACCGTCGAGATCAGCGCCGAGCACGCGATTTCAAGCCAGTGCTTTCAGGATTGCGGCGATCTGGGCCGCAACGTGGTGTTCGGGCTTGAGGGGGTGCGCCGCCTGACCGACCGGATCGATCTGGTCGGCACCATCGATTACGCGCATGTCACCACCAACGCCAAGGCCACCCACGCCACCTCGATGGATGTGTTCGTGGGCATCCGGGTGCCGCTTGGCGCCCGCCCGACCAGCGCGCTGCGCACCCCGATGGCGGCCTTCCAGGCCGCAAGCTGGATGCATCCGACGGACTGATTGGGCTGTTCCGTGACCCGAAAAAGGCCCCCGACCGGGGGCCTTTTTTGTTGGCGCGGCGCGGCGCGGCGCGGGCGGTGGTGTCAGCCCGCTGCTCCCCGCCAGACCCCGTTTGCGGCCAATGCCATGATGCCTGCGCCCGCCGCCCCGGCGATCAGGCCATCGGCGCCAAGATTGGCCGCGACGATGCCGGCAAGCGCCCAGGCCACCGCCAGCGCATATTCCGGCGCGTGGCGGTTGCGGCGTTGCACGATCAGAGCAACCGCCAGCACCAGCACCAGCATCGCAAGCGTTGCTGCGGTGGCGCCCAGCACGCCGTGGCCGATCAGCACCACCCCCGCCGAAACGCCTGAAGCGGCGGTCAGCCAGCCGGCATAAAGCGCCACCGGCGCGATGCGCCACCACCGCCCCGGCCCGCGCGGACTGCGCGCCAGCGCCCAGAGCGCGAGGCCCAGCATTGCCACGATCTGCACCGTGGCCAAGATCGGGGCGCGGTTGGCCACCTCAAGCCAGCTTGCGCCTAGCGCCAGCGATGCGATCAGCGGCCAGCGCGGCGCATCCCAAAGCGGATCGGACCGGTGGCGCCAGAGGCCGTAGGCGGCATGGGCGATCAGCCAGGCATAGATCAGCCCCCAGATCGAGAAGGCCCAGCCGGCGGGCTGCACCGGCGGTTCGAACACCGGCACCGGAAAGGCCGCCGGGTCGTAGCCCCGGAACGAGGTTACAAAAAGCGGCGACAGCACGAAGGCCAGCGTCACGGCGAGCAGCAGCGGGGATTTGAGCGTGTTCATGCCCTGACTACGCGGCGCGTGGCGTGGCGGATCATTCAGGCCAGCACGCCTTGTGCCGTCAGCCGGGTCTTGCCGCCAAGGTAGGGGTGCAGCGCGGCGGGCAGGGTGACCGAGCCATCGGCCTCTTGCCCGTTTTCCAGCACCGCGATCAGGCAGCGCCCCACCGCAAGGCCCGAGCCGTTGAGCGTGGCCACGAATTCGGGCTTGCCGCCCGGCGCCCGATAGCGGGCGTTCATCCGGCGGGCCTGAAAGCTGCCACAGGTAGAAACCGAGCTGATTTCGCGGTAGGTGTTCTGCCCCGGCAGCCAGACCTCGAGATCGTGGGTTTTCTGGCTGCCAAAACCCATGTCGCCGGTGCAAAGCACGATCGTGCGATAGGGCAGGCCCAGCCGTTCCAGCACGGTTTGTGCGCAGGCGGTCATGCGGTCATGTTCGGCAAGCGCGGTTTCGGGGGTGCAGATCGTGACCATCTCGGCCTTTTCGAACTGGTGCTGGCGCAACATTCCCGCCGTGTCCTTGCCCGCCGAGCCCGCTTCCGAGCGGAAGCACTGGGTCAGCGCGGTCATGCGGATCGGCAGCGCGCCCTCATCGAGCAATTCGCCCGCGACGGTGTTGGTCAGCGTCACCTCGGCGGTGGGAATGAGCCACCAGCCGTTGGTGGTCTGATAGCTGTCTTCGGCGAACTTGGGCAGGTTGCCGGTGCCAAACATCGCCTCGTCTCGCACCAGCACCGGGGTGATCATTTCGGTCAGCCCGTGTTCGTCGGTGTGCAGATCGAGCATGAACTGCCCAAGCGCGCGGTGGACGCGCGCCACCCCGCGCGACAGCACCACGAAGCGGGCGCCCGAAAGTTTGGCGGCGGTTTCAAAATCCATCGCCTGCGCCACGCCGGTGATCTGATAGTGCTCGACCGGCTTGAAGTCGAAGGCGCGCGGGCTGCCCCAGCGGCGAATTTCGACATTGTCATGCTCGTCGACGCCGTCGGGCACCTCGGCCAGCGGCAGGTTGGGAAGCCACATAAGCATGTCGCGCAGGGCGGCATCCTCGGCGCTCGCCTCGGCATTCAGCCGCGCCACTTCGGCCTTTTTCTCGGCCACCAGGGCGCGCAGCCGCTCGAACTCGGCGTCATCGCCGCGTGCCTTGGCGGCGCCCACCTCCTTGCTGGCCCGGTTCTGTTCGGCGGCGGCGGTTTCGGCCGCAAGGATCTTGCCTCGCCGGTCCTCGTCCAGCGCCAGAATGCCGGGTGAGGCCGCTGCCAGCCCGCGCCGCGCAAGCGCGGCATCGAAGGCGGCGGGATTTTCGCGGATGGCGCGGATGTCGTGCATGGCGGGCCTCGTAGCTTGGGTCTGGCGCCGCTTTAGCCTATTGCGGCGGGCACGAAAAGGCCGGGTAATAAAGCTGCCGGCACCTGCCGGGCGGTCGGTTCCGGCGCAAATCAGGGTGTCTTGCAGAACAGCTCATAAACCAGCCCGACGACGCGCGCGGCCTTGGGGTCGGACAGCGAATAGTACATGACCTTGCCTTCGCGGCGGCAGGAAACCAAACCATCAAGTCGCAACCGCGCAAGCTGCTGGCTGACCGCCGCCTGCCGGGATTCGAGCAGGTTTTCAAGCTCGGTAACCGACTTCTCGCCGGCCGATAGGTAGCACAGGATCATCAGCCGGCCTTCGTGCGCGAGCGCCTTGAGAAAGGCAGAAGCGGCCTGGGCCCGCCCGATCATTTCGGTCGGGGCAACAGAAACGCAGCCGGGGTCGGTTGTTTCCGACACCGTCGTGGGTTTGCCGCTCGCGTCTGCTGCCATGTCCCGTCCTGCCCTGTTTGCGACCCGAATATGCCCGCGCTTGGCGTGCCGTTAGCATGCGCGCGGCGCATGTTCGAGCCATGATATGCCAGACTGGGCAGGCAAGTCACCACTGCGGTTATTCCAGTGGCAGGTGATTCATGCCAAAAGCATGCAAGCGGCGGCGGGAGCGGGGCGGATGCAGGATTTGCAGACAAGGGCACGCGAGATGTTCGCGGCGGGCGTGGCAGCGGCGGACCCGGCGGCGGCGGTGGCGCGGCATCTGCCGCAGGCTCTGGCCGATGCGCCGGGGCCGGGCGGACGCTGGCATCTGATCGCGCTCGGAAAGGCCGCCCCGGCGATGGCCGCGGCAGCACTTGCCGCGTTGCCGGCCGGCAGCCCGGCGCTGGTGGTGACGACGCGCGAGAGCGCGCGCACGGTTGCCGGCGCGGTGGTGCTGGCAGCGGGGCATCCGGTGCCCGACGCAGCGGGCGAAGCGGCGGCGCGCGCGGTAGAGGCGGCGCTGGCCGCGACCTTGCCACAGGATCGGGTTCTGGCACTGATTTCGGGCGGCGGATCGGCGCTGCTGCCTGCCCCGGTCGCGGGGGTGAGCCTGCCCGACAAGGCCACGGTCAACCGCCTGCTGCTCGGCTCGGGCGCTGACATCGGCCAGATGAACCTCGTGCGGCAGGCGCTTTCGCGGTTGAAGGGCGGCGGCTGGCTGCGCGCCAGTGCCGCACCGATCTCGGCGCTGATCCTGTCGGATGTGCCGGGCGACGATCTGCGGGTGATCGCGTCCGGTCCGACCGTGGCGCCCTTGGGCAATCGTGCCGATGCGGCGGCACAGTGCCACGCGCTGGCGATATGGGATAGTTTGCCGGCATCGGTGCGCGCGCATCTGTCGACGCCTGAGGGCGGCCTGCCGCCGCTGCCCGCGGCGCACAACATTCTGATCGGGTCGAACGCGCTGTCGCTTGCGGCGATGCAGGCGGCGGGGGCGGGGCTGGCGCCCTTTGCGCTTGCGGGCGATGTGGGGGCGGTGGCGGCGCAGATAGCCACCACGCTGGCGGCGATGGCGCCGGGGCAGGTGCTGGTGGCGGGCGGCGAAACCACGGTGCGGCTGGTCGGGCACGGCCTTGGCGGGCGCAATCAGGAACTGGCGCTGCGGGTGGCGCTGGCGGTTGAGGCGGCTGGGCTGGCAGGCACTTGGGCGTTTCTGGCGGGCGGCAGCGACGGGCGCGACGGGCCGACCGATGCGGCGGGCGCGGTGGTCGGTCCTGGCACTTTGGCGGCGATGCGAGCGGCGGGGATCGACCCGTTGGCGCGGCTGGCGGACAACGATTCCTACCCCGCGCTGGCATCAGCCGGGGCGCTGCTGGTGACCGGCGCGACGGGCACCAATGTGGCCGATCTCGCGGTCTTGCTGCGGGGCTGAGGCGGGGGCCGAGGGGTAACAGCGCGGATGGACCTGCCACCCGCGCCAGACATCATTACCCCACGAATGCCAACTCTAGCGGGAAATGCTGACAAAAGCGTAACGATGGCCGGGGTCAGGCTTCGGCGGCGTCTTGCGCGCCGGGGTCATCGGTTTCAGAGGCCGTCACGGTTTCGGGCCGAAGCCAGAGCGCCAGGCGCACACATTCGGCAACAATCGCAAGCGCGATAAGGCTAAGGGCGAGGGTATCAAATGACGGCATCGTGGTTACTCCATCGCAGCTATGTGCCCTGAGTGCGCGCAGATTCGGGCGCAAAAAGGGCGCGTCGGCGGCGATTGTGGCCGTTGCCGCAGCGTCAGGCGCAGCGTCAGGCGCGGCGCGCGGCGGCGACCCAGATGGCGAACAACGCAAGCGCAAAGACCACGTTCCAACTGGCCAGCGACAGGCCCAGAAAGCTGAAAAGCACCTCGTCGCAGCGCACCAGCGGCGCGGTCATGATCTGGCTGAGCAGGTCTTGCGCGCTTTGCCCGCCGATCGCGCCCGAGGTGCAGGTGTCGGGGCCCGCCCACCAGTGCCGCTCGACCCCGGTATGATAGACCCCGATCAGCGCGCTTGCCAGAACCGCAAGCGCCCCAAGCAACGCCAGCGGCAGCCGCGGCCCGATGATCAGCGCCAGCACCCCCACGCCAACCGCAGTGTAGTGCGGATAGCGTTGCCACCAGCACAGCTTGCACGGCTCGATGCCAAGGGCCTGAAACACCTGCACCGCCACCAGCAACCCGGCCGAACCCGCCGCTGCCAGAAGCATCAGCCGCAGACGCGTCGCAGTAAGCCACAGGATCATTTGCCGGATGCTGGTCATAGGTATCTCACGAAATAGAAGCTGCCGAAAAGTAGCACCACGAACACAGTGAACACGATTCCGAGGCGGCGCTCGATGAAATCGCGCATCGGCGCGCCGAACCGCCACAACAAAGCCGCGATCAGGAAGAAGCGCAAGCTCCGCGCGATAAACGAAACCGTGACAAACAGCGCAAGGTTAAGGTGCGTGGCGCCCGAAAAGATGGTGATGACCTTATAGGGAAAGGGCGTTACCCCCGCTACCAGCACCGCCCAGGCGCCGTATTCGTTGAACCGCCGCGCAAGATCGTCAAAGCTGCCCTGCGCGCCATAGAATTCCAGCACCGGGCGCCCGACGGCATCCATCAGCCCCCAACCGATGTAGTAGCCGAGCATGCCGCCCGTTACCGAGGCGAGTGTTGCGACCGCCGCGATCAGGAACGCGCGCGAAGGCCGCGCCACGATCATCGGGATCATCAGCACATCGGGCGGAATCGGAAACACCGAGCTTTCGATGAAGGCAATCGCCGCAAGCGCCCAGAGCGCGTGGCGGTGCCCCGCAAGCGCAATCACCCAATCATAAAGCCCGCGTAACATCTTCACTGTCGCACCTCGTGTTTCGCCTGCGCCCCCCATCGCGCGACGCGCGCGCGCCGTCAAGCGCGCGAGACACTTGCACCCGCGCCGCTGCGGCGTTAATGCGGGGGCCGGGCCCAAGTGGCGAAATGGTAGACGCAGGGGACTCAAAATCCCCCGCCGCGAGGCGTGTCGGTTCGAGTCCGACCTTGGGCACCATGGCCTTTCATGATCATCTGCGCGGGCGCCGCTGCGCCGCGGCCGCTGTGCCTATTTGCCGCAGCGTCAAGGTGGATCCACGCTTTGGCCCAGCCGGACGACTTGTCCGCGGTGATTCGGGGCGAAACAACGCCCGCAGGAACAGTGCCCGCGAAACGCGCGCTTTGGTGGTGTTGCGGGAACAATCGACGTTAACCAGAATGCGACTTTTTCAGGGCGCCGAGGTGGACAGCGCAAATTGGACACGTTTCCATTTGCGAAACAATCGTAGCCGCGACACGCGTCCGCTTGCATCGGGTCCGGGAATGCGGCGTCGGGTAATGGACTATTATAATTAATCAAAAATGAAGTTTGCCGGTCAAATGCCGCAAAAGCCGGGAAACAATAGCTCTGCAAATGTGGCGGGAAGGGGAAGAATAGTGGCGCGCCGCGCCCACTTGCCGCCACAGTTGCGCCATGATTGCCGCTTTTTCCCCTTCCGCGCCGGGGGGGTATGAGGGTATCTCTTGGGTGCCCAACTGGGGGGCAAATGGCCATGGGGGTGGCCAGAAATGTGGGGCATCCTCGGATGCCGGGTTTGGTTGAAACGGTGCTGCTGGGATGGGGCGATCTGCCGCCTCGAAGAACTTCGACAATCCAATGTGTCATGGTCTGCCGGTTTTGGCAGTGTCGAAGCTGTTTCCAACGTCATCGCCGCACCCGAGGCCCCGCATGTGACGGCGCGGAAGGGACATTCCCTTGCGTTGAGGATTGCGGGCAGGGGTGCGCAAAGGCGCGATGGCCGGGCTCGCAAGGCGGTTTGGAGAGGGTGCTATGACGTATACCAATAACAATTACGCAGTTTATGCTTGGGATCTGGCGTCTGTCACCAGCACGGGAACAATTTTTCCTGACGGATCAGATGGGAAATCGTCGCCCGCGGGCATCAAATTCACGCTCGCCAACACCGCCACGCTGGCCAAGATCACGGTCAGCGACAACGACAGCTATTTCGCCGATGGCGACACCAGCCAGGATGCGACCGCGGCTGTTTACATGGACGGCAAGAACCACACGGCGGGCGACATTCAGCCCGAATATGCCTATGTCGTGCGCCCCGCCGGTTCTACCGACCCGGCTGACAACATCACCGTCTATGCCATCAAGATGGGCAGTGACGTGATGGGTTTTGTCAGCAACAAGCCGATGCAGCCGGGCCAGACCTACACCGTGCAAAGCCTGCTGACCAATTGCCCGTCGGTGAAATACGCCGACCTTGCCACCACCGCGCTGCCGCCGCTGCCGGTGCTTGACGGCATCGTGCAGGGCACCGCCGGGGCGGACCTGATCGATTACAACTATACCGGCGACCCGCAGGGCGACCGCATCGACCACAATGATGCGATCTTGCCCGGCCAGGCCGCGCAGGACGATATCGTGCTGGCTGGCGCGGGCAATGACACCGTCTATGCCGGTGAAGGCAACGACAACGTCAAGGGCGAAGCCGGCAACGACAAGCTTTATGGCGAGGCGGGCAACGACACGCTCGATGGCGGCGCGGGCGACGATTCGCTTTATGGCGGCGCGGGCGACGATGTGCTCATGGGCGGCGATGGCGCCGACAGCATCCGCGGCGGCGACGGCAACGACAGCGCATTGGGCGGCGCGGGCAACGACACCATCTGGGGAGAAGCGGGCAACGACACGATTTTGGGCGGCTCGGGCGATGACAGCATCGACGGCGGCACCGGCAATGACGTGCTCTGGGGCGATTCTGCGGGTGCGGGCGACAGCACCCCCGGCAACCTCGCCAATCCGCTGACGCTTTCAGCCGCCAACGTCAAGGCAGGTTCGCAGACCGGCACCGATGGTGCGGCGAACGCGGGCGACAGCGTTTTCTACAAGAACGTCGCGGTCACCGAAGACGGCCGCGTGGTGATGGCCAAGCTGATTCTGACCGACCGTTCGAGCGGCCTCAACGTCGATCTGACCGGTGGCGAGGGAAAGGAAATCCTGCTTAACGGCAACAACGATTCCTCGGACGCGGGCAAGACCGCAAGCTTCCGGCTCGAATTCTATGACCAGGTCACTGGCCTGCCGATCTCGATTTCGTCGATCGCCACCTTTGGCGACCTCGACAAGACCGCCTATTCCGAAAAGGTCGGGATTCCCGCCGACCAGTTCACCACCTATGGCCTGACCGCCGACAGCTCGCTTGCCCTCACCACCGGCGGCGGCACCATTACCGCCAAGGGCACCGAAGAAAACGACCCCTCCGATCAGGATGCCTGGTTCTCGGCGGCGTTTGAAGACCGCGGCTTTATCGAGTTCACCCTGACCACGCGCGAGGTCAATTCGGGCTTCACGCTCAATGGCGCGGTGATAGAGCAGCCGGTGATCGTCGATCTGCACCCCGGCAATGATACCATCAACGGCGGCGACGGCGACGACACCATCTATGGCGAGGCCGGCAATGACGTGCTGACCGGCGGCGCCGGTGCCGACCGCATCTACGGCGGCGATGACCGCGATGTGATCTATGGCGGGCCGGGCGACCATGTCGATGGCAACGAGGGTGGCGACGATTACGACACGCTGATCATTTCCGACCCTGCCACGGTGGCCTACGACCCGTCGAACCACGAGAACGGCACTGTCTATTTTGCGGGCGGCCAGACGCTGACTTTTGTCAACATCGAAAACGTGGTCCTCAACGGCGGGCCGCTGCTGGATGGCATCGTGTCGGGCACCGCGGGCGATGACCTGATCGACTTCGACTATACCGGCGACCCGGAAGGCGACCTGATCGACCACAACGACGCGATCCTGCCCGGCGAGGCGCCGCAGGACGACATCGTGAAGGCGGGCGCGGGCAATGACACCGTGCGCGCGGGCCTTGGCAATGACAAGGTTTACGGCGAGGCGGGCAACGACCTGCTCGATGGCGGCGCGGGCGACGATTACCTTTCGGGCGGCACCGGCGACGACACCTTCATCGGTGGCGCGGGCAACGACACCTTCCAGGGCAACGCCGGGCTGGACATCATCGACTATTCCGCTTCCGGCGCAGGCGTCACGGTTGACCTTTCTACCAGCTATCTGGCCGGGGGCGATGCGCAGGGCGATGTGATCGAGGGTGGCATCGACGGCGTCATCGGCTCGCAATTTGACGACGCGCTGACTGGCTTTGACCATCAGGGCACCGACCCCGCCGACACCTACACCAACCATCTGTTCGGCATGGGCGGCAATGACACGCTCAACGGCAAGGGCGCCGACGACCTGATGGACGGCGGCGCGGGCGATGATGACATCGTGCTCGAAAACGGCTTCGGCAACGACACCATCATCGGCGGCGAAACCGAGGAAGTGCGCGGCGATGTGCTTGATGCGAGCGCCGTTACCGATGATCTGACGCTGATCCTGTCGGCGCCTGAAACCGGCACCATCTCGGATGGCACCGACACCGCCAACTTCGTCGAGATTGAAGAGTTCACGCTTGGCTCGGGCAACGATACGGTGATCGGCTCGGGCGGCGGTGACAAGGTTGATGGCGGCGCGGGCAATGACGTGCTGACCGGCGGCGGCGGCGCCGATACGCTTGCGGGCGGCGATGACCGCGACACTTTCATCGTCGGTCTTGGCGCCGATGGCAGTGGCGACTTCATCGACGGCGGCGAGGGCGGCGACGATTATGACGTGCTTGACCTGACCGGCGCGGGGCCGCTCAACATTCTTTACGACCCGCTGAACCCGGAAAACGGCACCGTGCAGTTCCTTGACGGCGACGGCAACGTGACCGGCACGCTGAGCTTCGTGAATATCGAGAAAATCATTACCGATCAGGGTGATGGCATTGTCGAGGGCACCGCAGGCGACGATCTGATCGACCTCGCCTATACCGGCGACCCCGAAGGCGACATGATCGACAATTCGGACGCGCTCTTGCCCGGCGAGGCGCCGCAAGACGACATCGTGCTTGCGGGCGACGGCAACGACACCGTCTATGCCGGGCTCGGCAATGATGATGTCTATGGCGAAGACGGCGACGACGAATTGCACGGCGAGGCGGGTAATGACCTGCTTGACGGCGGTGACGGCGCTGACACGCTCGATGGCGGAGCGGGCAACGACACGCTATTGGGCGGCACCGGCGACGACTCGATCATCGGCGGCGATGGCAACGATTATGCCGACGGCGGCGATGGCGACGATTACATCAACACCTCGGGCGGCGGTGCGGCACCCTTGCCCGACCTCGGCTACCCCGGCCTGTTCCCGGCCGATGCCAACCCGACCAATGACCTCGACACCGTCTTTGGCGGCGCGGGCAACGATACCATCATCACCGGCGATGACGCCGACTGGATCGATGGCGGCAGCGGCAATGACGTGATCGACGCGGGCTTTGACCGCGATACCGTGTTCGGCGGCGAAGGCAACGATTTCATCGTCGGCGGCGAAGGCTCCGACAGCATCGACGCGGGCGCGGGCGACGATACCATCTACGGCGGGCTTGACCCCTCGTTCCCCGACGCGCTGAACGTGCCCGACAACATCGACCTCGTGCACGACAACGGCCGCGACACCATCCACGGCGGCGATGGCAATGACGTGATCTTCGGGCAGGATGATGACGACCTGATTACCGGCGATGCGGGCGATGATTATCTCGACGGCGGTATCGACGAAGACACGATCTATGGTGGCACCGGTAACGACACCATCATCGGTGGCGAAGGTGCCGACAGCCCGCTCAATGCGGAAAACGGCACCGTCGAGTTTCTTGATGGTATCGGCGGTCCGGTCAAGGGCACGCTGACCTTCACGAACATCGAGAACGTCATCCCCTGCTTCACGCCGGGCACCCGGGTCGCAACGCTGCGGGGTGAGCTGGCGGTAGAAGAGCTGCGCGCGGGCGACCGGGTGATAACCCGCGACAACGGCATTCAGGAAATCCGCTGGGTGGGCAAGCGCGCGCTCAACCGCGCCGAACTGGCCGCGGCGCCGCATCTGCGCCCGGTGCTGATCCGCGCGGGCAGCCTTGGCAACGGCCTGCCGGAACGCGATATGCTGGTCAGCCCGAACCACCGCATGCTGGTTGCGAATGACCGCACCGCGCTATACTTCGAAGAGCACGAGGTTCTGGTAGCGGCCAAGCATCTGATTGACAACAAAGGCGTATTGCCTGTTGAGGTGCTGGGCACCACCTACCTGCACTTCATGTTCGACCGGCACGAGGTGCTGCTGGCCAACGGCGCCTGGACCGAAAGCTTCCAGCCGGGCGATCAGACACTTGGCGGCATGGGCAATGCGCAACGCAGCGAGATTTTCGAGCTGTTCCCTGAATTGACGACCCGCGAAGGGGTTGAGAAATATACCTCGGCGCGGCGCACGCTCAAACGGCACGAGGCGGCGCTGCTGGGTCGCTGACCCGGCACCACCACCTGGGGGGGCGGCCCGGCACCGGGCGCGCGGACGGGGCGGTGACGCCCCGTTTCGCGTTTCCGGGGGCGAAACCGATTGGTGACGGCAATTAGGGCGAAACTGCGGCATTTTGTCTTTGTCAAATGCGGCGCCGGGCCTAGACTGCGCGATGGGGGCACACTTGGCCTGCGCCGGTGGCGTGGGGAAAGGGTGATTGATGACTGCGCATGATTCCCGCCTGCCAGCGGGACAAGATGGGCGTGAGGAAGCGGAAAGCGCGCCACTGGACGCTGCGCCCGCAGTGCTGCGCTTTGAGTTTTCATCGCACCAACGCAGCGACGGTTGGCTGCGCATCGCCGGGGCCGATGGCGTGGTGCGGCAAAGCCACCGCATGGCTGATTTTATTGCGGCAATTCCCTGTTTCACGCCATTCGTGGCGCTGGCAACCGAGGCGGGCCCCTGCTTTGCCGGGGCGCTGAAGCCCGGCCAGCGGGTGATGACCCGGGATCACGGCCTGCAAGAGGTGCGCTGGGTCGGACGCCGCAGTTTTGACTGGCGCGCGTTGGGGCTGAACCCCGCCTTGCGCCCGGTGCGCATTGCCGCAGGTGCCTTGGGCGACGGTATGCCCGCCGCCGACATGCTGGTTTCACCAAACCACCGCTTTCTGGCGGCCGCGCCGGGGCAGGCACTGAACGACGCGACCGAGCGCCTTTGGCAGGCACGAAGGTTGGTGGGGCAGGCGGGAATTGCGCGTGCCGACTGCCGCGCGGTCGACTATGTGCAGGTGCTTTTGGACCGGCACGAGCTGGTGCTGGCGGAAGGTTGCTGGAGCGAAAGCTTCCAGCCCTCAGGGCCACGCCTGGCTGCGCTGGCACCCGAAGCGCGGGACGACCTTGTGGCGCAGCTGCCCGATCTGGCCGCCGATGCGGCGCCCGCTTTCGCGCTGGTTCGCGACGAAGTGTTGTAAGCCTTTCGAGGCGATTCCGGGCGCCAGAGGCAGTGCACTTGCGCCAAATCGCACCGCGTTGGGTGCGGCCGTCATGCGTGCGCACGGTTCGCAGCATAATTTCCAGATCTGCTCCAAACCCCGAATTTGCCTCAATTGCGCCCAGTTCCGAGGCTAATCGGAGCTTGGTCAAGAGAAGTGGTGTTGCCATGCGCAAGTTTCCGAGTTGTTCCGCCGTCAGCTATCGCGCAAGGGCTGCCGTGCATCCATTTTGCGGAGTCTGACCTGTGGCCACGCTTGTTTCAGGGCTCGGCGGCGCGGCGGGATACGGCGAACAGTCGTTCCGTACATCAAGCTATACCGGCAATCTTGATGACGGCTCCACGCAGATCAACATCACGTCGGTCTTTGGCGCCGATGGCATCAATCTTTACGGCACCGCCTATACATCGATCTACCTCAATACCAACGGCCTGATCACTTTCAACTCGGCGCAAGCCAGCTATACGCCCACCGCGCTGACCTCGCTCGGCCAACCCAACATCGCCCCTTTCTGGACCGACATCGACATTTCGAAGGGTGGTGAGATCTACTGGGATCTCGATCCCTCGACCGGAAAAGTTACCATAACCTGGCTTAACGTGCGCGCCTATTCCGGGCCGGGGACCAACAGCTTTCAGGTGGTGTTGACCAGCCTCGGTGGCGGCGATGTCGGCATCGAATACATTTATGGCAGCGTCGGCTTTACCAATGGCGGCTTCGGTCAGGCGACGGTCGGCATGTCTAATGGCACCAGCAGCCAGATCCTGCTTGAGGGGTCGGGCGACGGCGCCTTCCTGTCGACCTATGCAAACAATGATTTTGACGTCGAGCAACCGCTTGGCGTCTATGCGATGGCATTTGACGGCGGCCAACCCTTCCTGGGCGATGGCATTGTTGATGGCACCGCCGGTGACGACCTGATCGACCTCGCCTATACCGGCGATCCGAACGGCGACCGCATCGATCACCTCGATGCCACCGGGTATGCCGGCACCAGCGGCAATGACGATTATATTCGCGCCGGACTGGGCAATGACACGGTTTATGCGGGCCTCGGTAATGATCAGGTCTTTGGCGGCGGCGGCAACGATGTCATCTACGGCGGGCAG
The DNA here is from genome assembly GCA_002842855.1 of Alphaproteobacteria bacterium HGW-Alphaproteobacteria-4. GTDB lineage: Bacteria > Pseudomonadota > Alphaproteobacteria > Rhodobacterales > Rhodobacteraceae > UBA6213. The sequence continues at coordinate 169,005 of PHEE01000007.1, forward strand.
GGCAATGACCTGATCCATGGCGAGGCCGGCAACGACAGCATCGACGGCGGATCGGGCAACGACACGATCTATGGCGGCGACGGCAACGACACGATCTTTGGCGGCGCCGATGCCGCAGCGGTCAACTATACCCCCAGCTATACCAAGATCACCACCGCCACCCAAACCGTGACCGGCAGCAGCGGGCGCCCGGATTTTTCGGTCAGAACCGTGTCGAATGACAATGACCTGACCACGGGATCAAACGGCTCGATCACAGGCTTTCGGCTGGGCAACGGCGATTCGACCGAAACCCATACCCATACCGCCTCAAGCCAGGTGTCGGGCGGGCAAATCCGCTTTAACGCGATCAATTCGAACGAAACCCTGACCATCACCCTCGACGGGGTGGTGCAGAACCTGAACACCGCCCTTGCCAATGGCACCGTCAGCTTCGACGGTGCCTCGCGCTATGCCATCAACGGCGCAGGGCAGATCATCCGCATCGGCGGCGGCTCGAATACGACCACCGTTGGTACGCTTACGATCAATGTGCCCCATACCTCGGCGGCGCTATCGGTGACCGGCACCACCACCGGCACCTCGGCAGGGCTTTATTACGAATACCACGTCAACACCCAGCCCAACAACGTCGCGGCCGAGACCGGTGGCAACGACGAGATTCACGGCGGCGACGGTGCCGACTACATCGATGGCGGCAACGGCAACGACACGCTCTACGGCGATGCGGGCAACGACACCATTCTGGGTGGTGCGGGCAATGACCAGATTTACGGCGGGGCCGGTGTCGATTCGATGGTCGGCGGCACCGGGTCTGACACGTTCACGCTGAACTGGAACGAGAGCGCCGGCGATGTGATCGACGGCTCGGAAGATGCCGACAACAGCGACGTTGACGTGTTGATCATCAATGGCCGCGCGAAGATACTTTACGACACCAACCCCGAAAACGGCACCATCCGTTGGGCGAACGGCGAAACCACCACCTTTTCCAACATCGAATCGATCACGCAGGTGCCCTGCTTCACCCCCGGCACGCTGATTGAGACGAAATCAGGCCCGGTGCCGGTGGAATTGCTGCGTGTTGGGCACAAGGTGCTGACCCGTGACAACGGCTTTCAGCGCATTCGCTGGATCGGGCGGCGGCAACTGGTGCGCGCCGATCTGGCCGCCAACCCCGCGCTGCAGCCGGTGCTGATCCGCAAGGGCGCGCTGGGCGGCGGGCTGCCTTCGGCCGACATGCGTGTTTCGCCACAGCACCGCATGCTGCTGACGGGCGCGCGCGCCGACCTGTTGTTTGGCGAGACCGAGGTGCTGGCGGCGGCGCTGCATCTGGTCGGTCAGCCGGGCGTCGAGCGCGCGCCCTGCGACAGCGTCACCTACCTGCACCTGATGTTTGACGCGCATGAAATCATTCTGGCCGATGGCGCCTGGACCGAAAGTTTTCATCCCGGCGAGCGGTCGCTCTCGGGGCTGGAAGCGGGCCAGCGCGCCGAACTGTTCGCGATTTTCCCGGAACTGCGCTTTCCCGAAGCTTGCCGCGGCTTTGCGGCGGCGCGGCTGAGCCTGAAGGCGCATGAGGTCAGCGTGCTTCTGGCCGCCTGATGCCTGGGCCGCCGGCGCGGGCCGCCCGCGCCGTTCTGGCGCGCGTGCGATCAGGGCCCGACCGCGCCCGCAAGCATTTCCAACGCGTGCGCGGTGGCTGCCGTGCGCACGGCGGCGCGGCCCAGCCGCCCGAATTCGATGGTTTCACAACGAATTTCTGCGCCCGCACGGGCAAGCGCAAAACACACGCGCCCCTCGGGCTTGTGTTCCGATCCGCCCGGCCCGGCGATACCCGTGATCGCAACCGCAAGGCTGGCGGCGGAATGCGCCAAAGCGCCCTGGGCCATTTCGCGCGCCACCTCTTCGCTGACCGCGCCGTGCCGGGCGAGGGTATCGAGGCGCACCCCCAGCATTTCTACCTTGGCGGCGTTGGAGTAGGTGACAAAGCCGCGATCGAACACGTCCGATGCGCCGGCAATATCGGTGAGTGCGACCGCCACCAGCCCGCCGGTGCAGCTTTCGGCGGTGGCGAGGCGCATACCCGCTGTGCGGGCGGCAGCGATAAGCACCGCTGCGCTCACATCAACAGCCCGTGCGAGACGCCTGCGGCGATAACCGTGGCGATACCTGCGAAAAGCCCCGCCCAGAGGTCATCGAGCATCACCCCCGCCGCGTCGCCCCGCCGGTCGGCGCGCCCGATCACCCAGGGCTTCCAGATGTCGAACAGCCGGAAGAATACGAAGGCCGCAACCCAGCCGGGGTAGGCGACCAGCGCCCAGTCGTGCAACCCCATGTTCCAGAATGCGGCGGCAGGGAACAAGAGCGCCAGCCATTGCCCCGCCACCTCGTCAATGACGATCTCGCCGGGGTCTTCGCCGGGGCGGTCGCGCAGTTCCTGCCCGCAGGCCCAAAACCCTAGGGCGGTCACGCCAGCGGTGGCGGCAACCAGCACCCAGAAGCCCAGAAGGTAGTCGATGGCAATCGCAAGCACTACCGCCACCGCCGAACCCCAGGTGCCGGGGGCGGGGCGCAGCAGGCCGACAAAGCCGAAGGTCGTGATGAAACGGGTCATGCAGATACCAGTGTTGCAGTCGCGAGCGCGGCAATGCCTTCTTCGCGACCGGTGAAGCCCAAGCGTTCCGAAGTGGTGGCCTTGACCGAAACGCGGTCCCGGCAGATACCCATGATATTTGCCAAAACATCAGCCATTTCAGGCGCATGCGGGGCGATCTTCGGGTGCTCGCATACCAATGTCACATCAGCATTGGCAATGCGATAGCCGCGTTCGCGCACCAATGCGGCGGCGTGTGAGAGGAAGATATGCGAGGCGGCACCCTTCCATTGCGGGTCGGATGGCGGAAAGTGGCGCCCGATATCGCCTGCCGCAAGCGCGCCGTAAAGCGCATCGGTCAGCGCGTGCATGCCCACATCGGCATCGGAATGGCCCAGAAGGCCCCGCCCGTGCGGCACCCTGACGCCGCAAAGCCAGACGTGATCGCCCGCACAAAAGGCGTGCACGTCATAGCCGTTGCCGGTGCGCACATCCATTTTCGCCCCCAAAATCCGTTCGGCCCGCGCGAAATCCGCCGCGAAGGTCAGTTTCAGATTGTCTTCCTCGCCCGCCACGATGGCAACCGCAAGCCCGGCGCGACGGGCCAGTTCCACATCATCGGCCCCGCCTTCGGGGTGGGCGCGGTGCGCGGCAAGAATCGCGTCAAAATGGAAGCCCTGCGGGGTTTGCGCGCGGTATAGGCCGTGGCGGTTTTGGGTGCCGGTTACCGCGCCCGCAGCACCCTGCCAAAGCGCATCGGTGACCGCCAGCGCAGGTGCGGCGGCGGGCGCGGTGCCGAGCGCTGTCAGCACCCGGGTAATGAGCGCGCGCGACACAAGAGGGCGCGCGCCATCGTGGATTAGAACGCGAGAAACATCAGATTGATCAAGCAGTTCGAGTGCATTCCTAACGCTTTGCGACCGGGTTTCTCCGCCCGCGACCAGCGTAACCTTCCCGCCAAACTCGGCCACGCCGCGCGCCATGTCGTCGGGGTGAAGCACCAGCACCATGCGCCCGACACCTGCAAAGGCGCCCAGGCTGCGCGCCAGCACGCTTTGCCCGCCAAGATCACGCCATTGCTTCGGCTCGCCTGCGCCCGCCCGCGTTCCGCGCCCCGCCGCCACGATGATGACCGCAACCGTCATGGTGCCCCCACTGCCTGTCATGGCTTGCTTAGGCCAAGCCCGATGCATGCGCAATCGGCGCGTTTGCGCGCCAATATGCACAAAAAATAGGCAAATGCCGCGATTTTGCCCCTTGTCTGGCCAGCCCGGCGTTGAGATTCGCCTCTCAAGACGTTAGCTGGGGCGTGATCGCACAAGGAACGGGCATTTGGGTATCGCGCTGGCAAACATGACGATTGACCCGCCGGTGTTTCTGGCGCCGATGGCGGGCATTACCGATTTGCCGTTTCGTCGCCTTGTGGCGCGGTTCGGGGCCGGGCTGGTGGTCAGCGAAATGGTTGCCTCGGGTGAAATGCTGACCGCGAAACCCTCGGTTCGGGCGCGTGCTCGGGTCGATCTGGGGCTGGGCGATGGCATGACCTCGGTGCAGCTCGCCGGGCGCGAAGCGGCGCCCATGGCCGAAGCGGCGCGGATGGTGGCCGACATGGGCGCGCGGATCATTGACATCAACATGGGCTGCCCGGCCAAGAAGGTGACGGGGGGGCTATCGGGTTCGGCCCTGATGCGCGCGCCCGACCATGCGCTGCGGCTGATCGAGGCGGTGCTGGGCGCGGTGACGGTGCCGGTCACGCTGAAGATGCGGCTGGGATGGGATGCCGATTGCCTGAACGCCGCCGATATCGCACGGCGGGCGCAAGACGCGGGGGTGGCGATGATCACCATTCACGGCCGCACCCGGATGCAGTTCTACAAGGGCGCCGCCGACTGGGCAGCAATTGCGGACGTCAAGGCGGCTGTGCGGGTGCCGGTGGTGGCCAATGGAGATATCACCGATGCCGCCAGTGCGCGCGCGGCGCTTTCCGCTTCGGGGGCCGATGCGGTGATGGTGGGGCGCGGGGCGCAGGGGCGGCCTTGGGCGCTGGCCGAAATTGCCCATGCGCTGCACGGCAGCACGGCGCCGGACGTGCCAACCGGTGATACGCTTTGCGATGTGATTTCCGAGCATTACGAGGCGATGTTAAGCTTTTATGGGGTCGAGATCGGCCGCCGCCTCGCGCGCAAGCATCTGAGTTGGTACGCCGAGGTGGCCGCTGCCCCCTTGCGCGCCGAAATGATGGTGGCCGAAACCCCCGCCGCCACGCTGGCGCTGATCCGCCGGGCCTTTGCCTCGGGCGAGAGGGTGGCTGCATGAGCGGCCTGCCCGCCCCTGGCATCATCTGGTCCAGCCTGCCGACACCAGCGCTGCTGATCGGCGGCGGCGACCGGGTGCTTGAGGTCAACCCTGCGGCCGAGCTATTCCTCAACATCTCGGCCCGCGCGCTCAGGGGTCTGCCGCTGGATGAGCGGATCGCGATTGCGGCACCGATCGAAGAGATTCTTGCGCGGGTGCGGGCCGGGCGGGCCGCACTTTTCGTCAATGATGTCGATGTCGGCACAGGCGAGCGCGCGCCGATGCTGTGCAACCTTCAGGCCGCGCCCCTGGGCGACGACGCCGAATGCGTGCTGCTGCTGATCCACCCGCGCGAACTGGCCGACCGGCTGGAACGCGCGGCACAGGTGAAATCGGCGGCGCGCTCGGCAGTGGGCATGGCCGAAATGCTGGCGCATGAAATCAAGAACCCGCTGGCAGGCATTTCCGGCGCCGCGCAATTGCTGAGCATGAACCTCAGCGGCGAAGATCTGGAATTGACCGATCTGATCGTCGCTGAAACCCGCCGTGTGGTGAAGCTGCTCGAACAGGTCGAGCAGTTCGGCAATGTGCGCCCGCCAGAATTGCGCGCGGTCAACATTCATGACGTGCTCAACCGCGCGCGGCGCTCGGCGGTGGTGGGGTTTGCCGCGCAAATGGCGGTGATTGAAGAGTATGACCCCTCGCTGCCGGCAGCATTTGCCGATGCCGATCAGCTGACGCAGGTGTTTCTGAACTTGCTCAAGAACGCCGCCGAAGCCGCCAAGGGCGGGCGCGGCACGATCCGGATTCGCAGCTTTTACGACCGCTCGTTGCGCCTGCGCCGCCCCGATGGCAGTGGCTCGGCGCTGCCGTTGCAGGTGGAAATCATCGACGATGGCCCCGGCATTCCGCCTGCCATTGCCAGCGAAATCTTTGAACCGTTCGTATCGGGGCGCGAGAACGGCACCGGGCTTGGTCTGGCTCTGGTGTCCAAGATCCTGTCGGAACAGGGCGGCTGGATCGGCGTTGAATCGGCGCCGGGCCGCACGGTTTTCCGCGTTTCATTGCCGCTGGCACCCAAGCATCTGGAGACCGATTGATGGACGGCACCGTTCTTGTCGCTGACGACGACCGCACCATTCGCACCGTGTTGACGCAGGCCTTGACCCGCGCGGGGTGCAAGGTGCACGCGACATCAAGCCTGACCACGCTGATGCGTTGGGTCGAAGAGGGCAAGGGCGATCTGGTCATCTCCGATGTCGTAATGCCCGACGGCAACGGGCTGGAAGCGCTGCCGAA
>PHEE01000054.1 GCA_002842855.1 Alphaproteobacteria bacterium HGW-Alphaproteobacteria-4
GTTCGCCACCTTGCGAATATTGCCGCCCTCGGGGGTCGGCCGGTAGGCGCCGCCGGAGTTGCCGTCGTTGACCACGGCGGCGGTGAACCCGCCCGCCAGTGCCGCGCCATTGATGGTATCGACCTCGAGCGCGCCGTAGATCTCGGCGCCCGTCGCGGTGGTCCAGACGCGGTTGACGTTGGCGTGGCGCAGGTAGGCCCCACCCCCGGCCAGAAAATCCGCGAGCGTCTCGGCGCCATCGGCACTGCGCAGGGTCACGCGGGCGCTGTCGAGATACATGCGGACCGGGTCGCGCTCGGCCTGCCAGCCGTCATTGGCGGCATTGCGTCGGCGCAGCGTGGGCGGTGTCACCCCGGTATCGAACCAGAGCATGCCGGGCGCGGTGGTGGTGGGGGCCACGGGCCCGGCGTTGCTCGAGGCGAGCGCTGCCAGCACCTCGTTGAGGCGCGCGCGCACGGCAACGCCGCTGTCGTTGGCGATTGCAAAGCTTGTCGCCTGTGCCATCAGGAAACCCCGTCTGCGTGAAGTCCAAGTGCGCTGACGCGCGGTGCAAAGGCGGCGTCAGCGGTGCGCAAGATGGCGCGGGCTTGCACCGCCCGCGCTTCGATCTCGTGGCCGTCGATCCGGCTCCAGCCGCTCCAGGCGGGGCCAGGCCCACCCGGGTCATCATCGGTCTCGCGGAATTCCAGCACCACATCGACCTCGGCGCCTTCCGCCCCGTCGAAATCCTCCCAGGCATCGAGCAGGGCCGCGCGGGCGTCGATCCGGTCGAAGACGGCAAAGCCTGCGACCGCGATGACGCTCCTGAGCCGCGCCCGGGTGACGGCGCCAAAATCGATGCCCGCCGCGAAGCTGTAGATGCCCTCGGCCACCACGCCGCCTTCCCAGTCAAAACTCGCCACCGCATCGAGATCGGACCAGTCATCGAGCATCGCCGCCGCCCCGAGGGTGAGCGCGCCATCGCGCGTCGCGGTACCTGCATGCGTGCCGCTGAACTGCGGCGCCGCCTCGAGGTGGGTCAGTGGCGCGAAGGCAAGCGCCTGCGCGCCGGCGGTGGCGACCGAAACCATGGGCCCCAGCCGCCCGCCGCTATCCTCGGCGCGCAGAAGATAGGCGCCGGGCTTCAGCGGCAGCACCGCGATCGCCTCGTTGCCGGAAACCCGGTCCATCGAATAGCTCGCGGCCCAGCTTGGGGTGGCTTCGCCCGAATGCCGGATCACGATATTGCCGCCAAGCCGCACATCGGCATCGGGGCTGCGCTGCCATTTGAGAATGGCAAGGCCGCCCGCGGTCTGCAGCGTGAGACCAGTGAGCGCGGCGGGCGGCGCCGAAAGCCCGAGGATCTCGGCCGAGGTGGTGCGCCATTCGGACGAGACCCCAAGCACCGAGAGCGCCTTGACGCGAAACTCCCACGCCCCCGGCGCGATGTCGCGGATCTCGAGCGATGTGGCATCGGTGCGCGCCTGTAGCGCCCAGTCGTCGGCGCCCGCGCCCGCGCGCCGCGCCTCGATCTGGTATTGGCTGACAAAGCCCGAGGCGGCGGCGGTCCACTCCAGCCGCGCGAGCGCCTTTACCCCGGCGCCGTCGCGGGTGACGTAAAGCTCCTCCTGTACCTGCGGCACGCCGGGTGGCGGCACATCGAAGGCCGAGGGCAGCGTGGTGCGCGGTGCCGCCGCATAGATTGCCTCTTCGGAGGCATCCCAGTCATAGACCAGCGGCGAGGTCTCGCGCAGCACGAGCTCGGGCAGCAGTGCCGCGCCATCGCCCGCGGCGGTGAGATCAAGGCTGACGCTTTGCACCTCGAAGGGTTTTGCGGCAAAGCCCCAGCGGGCATAGTCCAGCATCACGGTCTCGCCCACCGCCGCAGCCCAGGCGGAAAGCTTGCCTGCAATGCGCAGGCTCATCTGGCGGCGCGCGCGTTCAAGCTCGATCTTGGCGAGGCGCTGTGCCGCGGAAGACGAGATCGTGAAGGGCAGCGAGAGATCGCGCCAGACCTCCTCACCGCCATCCTCGGCGCGGTAGACCTCGCTGGTCACCGCCGGGAAGTCATCCGCCTGCCAGTCGTTCTCGGGGCTGACGAACTGGCCGCGCACGGCGTTGAAGCTCGCGGCGCGGCTCACGCGCGTCGCGAGCACCATGCCGCCCGCGCGCACGTCATCGGCGGTGAGCGTGATCTCGGGCAGACGATAGGCGCCAGCCATCAACCGCCAGGCACCACCCGCATGTGCCACGCGCCCCGCCATGGCACTCAGCATCGCTTCGATCACGGTCTTCGGGTCTTGCGCCAGCGACACCACGCCATTGCAGGCATAGCGTGGCTCGATGCCGCCATCTGCCACCTCTTCGGGCGGCGGTTCGGTGCCGGGTGGTGCGCCGAACAGGCTCTGCCAGATCCAGCCGCTGCCGGTGAGCCCCTCGATCAGCGCCGCGGCGTCGATACCGTCGCCCGCGCCAATCGCAGCCCCGATGCCGAAACGCGGATGCGCCATGTAATCGGCAAGGCAAAGGGCGGCGTTCTCGCTGTAGCCGCGTATCCCGGTGCGCGGGTCGAGAATGTCGTCCTTGCCTTCGATATCGACCGCGATATTGGGGATGCCGCCCGGGAAGGCGTCCTGGTCATAGGCAAGCCGCAGGTAGATCGCGGCACAGCCTGCAAGCCGGTGCTCGGCAGTCCACATCTCCGGCAGGTTTGCCATGAGGGACGCGAACGCGGTCTGATCCTCACCCCCGAGCCGCTTCTCGAGCGTGACCTTGCCCGCCCAGCGCCCCTGCGCGACACCTGCGGCATTCACCGCCATCTCGCCCTCGAACCAGACCGCGCCAATCGCCTTCACGCGGTGTGCGGCGAGCACCACCACCAGATGCACGAACTGGCTCTTGGCGCCCGAGGCATGCAGAAACACGATCACCCCGCCCTTGCGGGCGCGGCCATAGACCATGTCGCGCGGCATCACCGGGGCGCGCACCGTCACCGTGCGCGCGGGCGTCTTCGGCTTTGGCATCAGCGCTTGCGAGGCGTAACTCAAGAGCAGCGAGCCCCCAAGCCGCAGCAGCATTGCGCCAATTCCGCCCGCCGCGAGTGTCGTGCCAACCCAGCCCGCCACGGCGGTGACGATCGGCGCAAGAAACGGCATCGGTCAGACCCTCCAGGCCCGGGTGCAGGTGGCAAGCGGCAGTGCGATCAGGCCCGCGGGGGCCATTCCGACGGCAGATGCGCCGATACAGACGCCGAAGCCTCGGCCGTCGGCGGACAGCACGATATCGCCGCGTTGTGCGAGCAAGGGGGTGGCGAGTGGTGCGCCGAGCAGGGCATCGCCCATCGCCGCGAGTGACGCCCATCCCAGCCGCCGCATTAGCTGCAGCCCGCCGCGGTAAGTGCGGTACCGCCCCCGCCACAGCGCTGCCGCATCCTCACCCGTCAGATCGCGGCGGCAATCGAAAGCGAAGGTCGGGCAGTCGTGCTGGCTCCAGGCGAAGGGGGTGGTGCGGGCAGCCCCGATCGCTGCGGCAAGGCGGTGGGACCAGTCGGGGGGGCGGGACATGGGAAAGAAAAAATCGGAATGCAAACGTTTCCGTTGACGGCACCGCCAACGGAAACGTCATAGATTTGACGGTTTTACCAATCCGGAGGCCACCATTTCTATTTCAATTTTGCGGCGGCATTGGCGACCAATACAAGCGCCGAGGCGCGGCCAGAGGCGTCCTCAATGCTCTTTGCTGCTCTTAGTGCAGCGGAAAAGGTGACTAGTGCGCCTGCCGTGTCTCCAGAATTTGCCTGCGCCTCGGCAACCAGAGAAAGCGCTGAGGCGCTGTGTAGGGCGCTCGAAATGCTCTCCGCCGTAATCAGCGCGCCAACCACATCACCAGACACGGCCTGTGCTGCGGCCACCCGGGAAAGCGCATAGGCGCGAGGCAATGCGTCATCGATGCTGCGGGCAGTTTTCAACGCACTCGCCACGTCCCCAGACACTGCCATAGCCTCTGCCACCTGTGAAAGCGCCGGTGCGCGGCGCAGGGCGGTCTCGATGCTCTCTGCCGTAGTCAGAGCAGCGGAAAATGTGCCTTGCGCGCCATCCATGTCTCCAAACCTAATCTGCGCCTTAGCTACCTCTGCGAACGCATAAGCGCGGAAGTAGGTGTCCTCTATGCCCGCAGCCGTATCGAACGCGCCCGTGAAATCTCCAGATCGAGCCTGCGCCTGAGCTATCCGAGAGAGAGCAACTGCGCGGGAGGTAGAGCTCTCGATGCTTTCCACTGTTTTCAGCGCATTTGGCACGTCGCCAGACCTAGCCTGTGCCTCGGCAACTTTAGCAAGCGCCGAGGCGCGGTACGAGGCGCTCTCGATGCTTTCCGCGGTTTTCAGCGCGCCCGCCACGTCTCCAAACCCAGCCTGTGTCTCGGCCACAGTGAAAAGCACCGGGGCGCGGTACAAGTCGTCTCCGATGCTCTCAGCGATTTTCAACGCACCTTCTACGTCTCCAGACTTAGCCATTGCTTGGGCTACCCGCGCTAACGCCGAGAGCCGTTCGGAGGCGTCTTCGATACTCTCTGCCGTCTTCAGCGCATTTGCCACGTCTCCAAACCCAGCCTGGGCTTCGGCAACGCTCGAAAGTGCGTATGCGCGGGAAAAAGGGCTCTCGATGTTCTTCGCCGTTTCCTGCGCACCGGCTATGTCTCCAATCGCAGCCTGCGCCTCGGCCACCCGGGAAAGCGCTCGGGAGCGGGAACGGGCGTTTTCAATGCTCTCTGCTGCCTTTAGTGCGCCGGAAATCGCACACGATGCGACGCTTACTGCGCACTCCATATCGTCCAAAAGCGAGAGTATTTCTTCCTCTATATTAGTCTCAACTAAATTCCTCGCCTTCCCGTCGCTAACCAATTCGACGGCCAAGGAACTCCCGGGATAGTCACTGACAATTCGTTCCAGGGCCGCTTGCACCTCCAGCAGAATTTCGAGCCGCGCCTGATATTGCGTTGGGTCATCAGCGGGCAACGTGTCATATTTTTTCATCATCAATGCCGATTTGATGAAGAGCTCATTTGCAGACGCTTCCTGGTCAGCGATCGCGCCCGAACTGACAAGGTTCAAAATAAGAAATACAAGGACCGCAAAGGCTTTGGAGGGGAATTTCATTAGTTAGACCTCTCGACATGGTTGGCCCGAAATAGGTACACCTCCGCAAAGTAGTCTCAAAGTGCAATTTAGCGGCGAAAGCTGTCCTCCTTCACCCCCGCCCCCAGGTCACCTCCTTGTCCTGGATCGCGGTGACGTATTCGAAGCCCCTGTCGCCCGGGTGCAGCGCCTGCTGGCTTTCATGCGTGTAGCGCCAGCTTCGCGGGGTGGTGAGGTCGATCAGGCGGGACTCGTAGCTGAGCGCAATTGTGCAGGTCGCAGCATCGTCGGTGATCTGCGGCACATCGAGGCGGCCGGCGAAGGCTTGCACCGGGTCGGCGATGATGGTGCCGTCGGGGGCCAGCAGTGCGAGCCAGATGCGGCCGGGCAGGCCTTGGCGGGCCTCGCCGATCGCCAGTTGCACCATGTCGAGCGGCACGCCCGAGAGCGAGATCGTGGTGCCCGAGGCCACCACCTCGCCGCGCTCGTCGATGCCGCCGATGCCAAGCAGCGACCCGGCCCCGGCCCAGGTGCGGCCGTTCCAGGCGATCTCGTCGAGGCCCGACCAGAGCCGCAGCCAGCCGGTGGCGAACTGGCCCTCGAAAAAGAGCGCCGGCCGCAGCTCTGCCTCGGCGAGGGCGGCGGCAAACGCCAAGGTCAGATCGCGGTTCATAGCGCCTCGCGGGCAGTGAAGGAAAAGCGGTAGCTGTCGGCACGGCCGATCC